>NZ_AP025497.1:2539316-3174145 GCF_024347535.1 Vibrio kanaloae
AAGTAGCGTCGACCACCAGTAAAGGTGTTGATGCCGATTATATGGAAGCCATGGCCTTTGCGTGGCTTGCTCAGCGTCATGTTCATCAACTGCCAAGCAACTTACCAGAAGTGACTGGCGCAAGCAGGGCGGCCTCTCTAGGCGTTCTTTATCGTGCTGGCTAAACAACTTTAGAACCATCATTTTGGAATCACCATTTAAGGATCATTATGAGTAACAACGCTCTCATATCAGCGCTCTCGCACCTCGTTTCGGAGGGGAGAAACCCTGATACTATGGATATTGATCTGCTCACCTCTCTCGAAGTGGTTGAAAAGATTAACCAACAAGACAAACAAGTCCCACTGGCGATTGAAGCAGAACTGCCACAGATCGCGAAAGCGGTCGATAAAATTGCTCATGCCTTTCAAAACGGTGGTCGACTGATTTATATGGGCGCAGGCACCAGTGGTCGATTGGGTGTGTTAGATGCGTCAGAGTGCCCGCCTACTTTTGGTGTTTCAGACAAAATGGTTATCGGCCTAATCGCTGGCGGCCCAGAAGCCATTTTAAAAGCCAAAGAAGGCGCGGAAGACTCGCTGACTCTTGGTATTGAAGATCTGAAAGCGATTCAATTTTCAGAAAACGATGTTGTGGTCGGTATCGCAGCCAGTGGCCGTACACCTTACGTGATTGGTGCCCTTAATTATGCCAATCAAATCGGTGCGGTGACGGTTGCATTGTCTTGTAACCCTAGCTCTCCAATTGCCGAGATCGCACAGATCGCAATTAGCCCAGTCGTTGGCCCAGAAGCATTGACTGGTTCAACACGACTCAAATCAGGTACAGCACAAAAGCTGGTACTTAATATGCTGACGACTGCGAGCATGATTCGTATCGGTAAGATCTACCAAAATCTGATGGTCGACGTAAAAGCGACCAATGAAAAGTTGGTTGCCCGCGCTGCTCGTATCGTTATCCAAGCGACGGAGTGTGACAAAGCACTGGCAGTGTCGACACTTAAAACGACTGATTACGATGTGAAGTTATCTATTTTGATGATTCTAACAGGGCTAGATTTAGAGTTAGCCAAAGCACAACTTGATAAGCAAAATGGCTTCTTGAGAAAAGCAGTCGAGAATAATCAGTAATCTGCTGATACCAATCACAGTAAGTAAGTGATCATAAATAGCGCAGGAAAAATGCTTGAGAACAAGGCAGAAATTTTCGATAAGTAGTTATTCTACAATCAAAATTTCTAACGATGTTATCGAGTGTTTTAACCAGCTAGGATGAACAGTTATTTACTACGATTGGTATTATACTGTTGTGAGCGTCACGCTCGCGACATACAAAAAGACCAGTACACACGCGGTACTGGTCTTTTTTAGTTTTAATTTTTTATCGCTAGCTTGGGCTTAATAGTCATTTGAGAACTCATCCCAGCCACGTTGCCATTCCATGCGGAAACGTTGAGCGTCTTCCGTACCAGAACACACGCCTTCATACACCTGACCAGATAAACCAATCTGATAAGCATGGTTCGGATTACAATATTCAGTCACACCTAGGTGATAACCTTCTGTGTAACTCGCTTGATCGACTGCGCCAAGCTCACTCATCTCCGAATACGAACGCTGAGTGTGGCCTTTAATACCGTCACGGTAACCAATCTCTTGCCAGTTACCTTCTGCCGCTAAATCTTGAATATTGGCGCTGCATCCTGTAAGGCTAAATGCCACGGCGAATAATGCGATTATTTTTTTCATTTCAGTCCTTTATATTTACCTAGCCACTTCCTGACCAAGCGTTGCCTTTGTGGTGATTCTCCGCTGAACACTGGCTGATGTCCACTTATGTCTGTTATCTGCCACTGATATCTATTGGCTACCGCTTAAAGCTGATAAGCCGCCACTTGCCAGAAGCAAGACACTTCTCAACACGAATAACCAACCGCTCTACAAACGTAGCAAACCACTCAATCATTCATAGCACCGTTAAATTGACTATTCGACCACTCACTCCCGTAGCGGAAGTTTCTTTTCATCGACTCCTTTAATATACACCCTGACTTAATTAATACATTCAGGGATAACAAATTATGATGTGGTTTCTTACCTGTGTTGCAGCACTCATTGGTGGCTACTTTATTTACGGTACCTTTATCGAGAAGATTTTCGGTATCAATGAAAAGCGCCAAACACCCGCTCATACCAAGCAAGATGGCGTGGACTACGTTCCAATGTCAACACCAAAGGTTTACCTAGTTCAGCTGCTTAACATTGCAGGTGTAGGTCCAATCTTCGGCCCTATCATGGGTGCCCTTTACGGCCCAGCAGCAATGCTTTGGATCGTGCTAGGTTGTATCTTCGCAGGTGCAGTACACGACTACTTCTCAGGTATGTTATCTATCCGTAATGGCGGCGCTTCGGTTCCAACCATCACTGGACGTTACCTAGGCAATGGCGCAAAACACTTTATGAACATCTTTGCCATTGTTCTACTGCTTCTTGTTGGTGTGGTATTCGTATCTGCTCCCGCAGGCATGATCACTAACCTAGTGAACGACCAAACTGATTTCGCGATGTCTGCAACAACGATGGTTGTTATCATCTTTGCTTACTACATCATCGCAACGATTGTCCCTGTCGATAAAATCATTGGTCGCTTCTACCCACTGTTCGGTGCACTGCTTATCTTTATGTCTGTTGGCTTAATCACGGCGATTGGTCTATCTGACGAACACCAAATTATGGGTGGCTTTGAGATGAGCGACATGTTCACCAACATGAACCCGAATGACCTACCACTTTGGCCTGCTCTATTCATCACCATCGCATGTGGCGCTATCTCTGGCTTCCACGCAACTCAGTCTCCTTTGATGGCGCGTTGTATGGAAAATGAGAAGAACGGTCGCTTTGTATTCTACGGCGCAATGATTGGTGAAGGCATTATCGCTCTAATCTGGTGTGCCCTTGCTCTGTCTTTCTTTGGTTCAGTTGAGTCTTTGTCTGACGCGATTGCAAACGGCGGCCCTGGTAACGTGGTATACAGCGCTTCATTTGGCCTACTGGGTGTATTTGGCGGTATCCTTGCTTTCCTTGGCGTGGTTATCCTACCAATCACTTCTGGTGACACTGCATTCCGTTCAAGCCGTCTTATCCTTGCTGAATACTTCAACATGGAACAGAAAACACTGCGTAACCGCCTACTGATGGCTTTACCACTGTTCGTTATCGGCGGCATCCTGACTCAAGTTGATTTCGGTATCATCTGGCGTTACTTCGGTTTTGCTAACCAATCAACAGCAGTAATGATGCTGTGGACAGCTTCAGCTTACCTACTTCGTCACAACAAACTGCACTGGGTAACAACAGTTCCAGCTATCTTCATGACGTCTGTGTGTATCACATTCATCTTAAACAATAGCCAACTGGGTTTTGGGCTACCTATGCAAATATCAACAATCGTAGGCGTGGTGTCATCTCTACTGATTACGGCTTACGTGATCAAGATTTCAAAAGGCAAAGGCGATATCGACCTAGCTGATGAAGAACAAGAGAAAGAAGCAAAAGGCGTAACCAAAACTGCCTAGTTCTTTCAGACTCTTGATAAAAGAGACACGTCTTCATAGAGAGACAAAAGAACAGCCAAACACACTTCACTTGCTCCGGTAATCACCCAGTGATTCGTGGAAATTAAGACTAAAGCCCGTCCTCTGTGATGGGCTTTACTGTATCTCAGCATTGAGAAGCAATCGTCACTGGATATAACCAACGAAAACACAAGCAAAGCTACCGTTACCACGCAATGAGCTTTACACTTAACAAGCGTCTCAATAGGTGAAAATATGGAACTCATTCTCTCTCTGCTGCAACAAACCTGTGTCTACTTAGTGATTGCTTACATGTTAAGTAAAACTCCATTGATTCTCCCTTTGTTGAGCATCTCTTCACGCTTAAGTCATAAAGTCAGCTGTTATGTTCTGTTTTCTCTGTTCTGTATTATGGGCACCTATTTTGGACTGCAGATTAATGACGCGATAGCCAACACTCGAGCGATGGGCGCAGTAATGGGCGGTCTGTTTGGTGGCCCTGTCGTTGGCTTTGCGGTCGGCTTTACTGGCGGTATTCATCGTTACTCATTAGGTGGTTTTACGGACTTAGCTTGTGCCATTTCCACCACAGCAGAAGGTTTGATTGGTGGCCTATTGCACGTTTACTTAGTCAGAAAGAATAAAGCCAGCCAGCTGTTTAATCCGCTGGTAGTGTTCTCTGTCACCCTGTTTGCAGAGATCATTCAAATGCTGATTCTACTGGCGGTCGCCAAACCGTTTGAGCAATCCTACGCTCTGGTTTCTGATATTGCTGCGCCAATGATCATTGCAAACTCAGTGGGTGCGGCGCTGTTCATGAGCATCATCCAAGACAGGAAAACCATCTTCGAAAAGTACTCGGCTACTTTCTCGCGCCGCGCATTAACCATCGCCGAGCGTTCTGTGGGTATTCTGCATGGTGGCTTCAATTCCGATAACGCACAAAAAATCGTGCGTATCGTTTACGAAGAAACCAACGTCGGTGCGGTGGCGATTACCGACCGAGAAAAAATCCTCGCGTTCGTCGGCATTGGCGATGAACACCATATTCCGAACACCCCTATTTCATCGCAGAGCACCCTCACCTCGATGGAACAAAACGACATCATCTACCTTGATGGTAAAGAGAACCCATACCAATGTTCTCTATCTCAAGATTGCAAGTTAGGTTCTGCGCTTATTATCCCACTGCGTGCCGGTAACGAAGTCGTCGGTACCATCAAACTGTATGAGCCTAAGCTGAAGCTATTCTCGACCATTAACATGTCGATGGCAGAAGGTATCGCTCAACTGCTTTCAAGCCAGATCCTATTCAGCAACTATCAGCAGCAGCAGACCCTGCTCACCCAAGCTGAAATCAAACTGTTGCACGCTCAGGTTAACCCGCACTTCTTGTTTAATGCGCTGAATACCATCAGTGCCGTTACACGTCGTGACCCAGATAAAGCACGAGAGCTTATTCAGCACCTATCTCACTTCTTTAGAAGCAACCTTAAGCAGAACATCAACACTGTGAAACTCAAAGACGAACTGGCACACGTCAATGCTTACCTGACCATAGAGAAGGCACGCTTTACCGACCGCTTAGAAGTGGAATTGGATATCGACCCGCTACTGTATAACTCTCAACTGCCGAGCTTTACCCTGCAGCCACTGGTTGAAAATGCCATAAAGCATGGTATTTCAAACATGCTAGAAGGCGGCAAAGTGAAGATTTATAGTGAGGCTTTCAAGGGTGGATTCAAGCTGACCGTGGAAGACAATGCAGGCAACTATCAGAAGCCGTCTCAAGACCATGTGGGTTTAGGAATGGAAATTGTTGATAAACGACTCGCGAATTTCTTTGGACAAGACTCAGCACTAAAAATAGAATCTCAACCACAGCAATTTACTCGAATGAGCTTTATCATACCTATACTAAAATAACGGTGCTTTCGTAGATGATAGCCTCTCGGTAACCGTATTATTTAGAAGCCAAGCGTGAATCAAACAGGGATAGAATCAAGATGAAGATTGTAGGATGTTAAAAGCATTAGTTGTCGATGATGAGCTTTTTGCTCGTGAAGAACTGATTGAACTACTGACTGAAACTGGAGAAGTGGAAGTCATCGGTCAAGCAAGCAACGCGATCGAAGGCCTGAAGCAGATCAACCAGCTCAAGCCTGATGTAGTGTATTTAGATATTCAAATGCCGCAAGTTACCGGGATTGAACTGCTGAGCATGCTTGACCCAGACACTATGCCCTACGTGGTATTTGTGACCGCCTACGATCAATATGCGATTCAAGCCTTTGAAGACAATGCCTTTGACTACCTACTTAAGCCAGTCGAGCCTTGTCGATTAAACAAGAGCGTTTGTCGCCTGAATAAGATCATCAAACAGAACCACAAAGCGCCAGAACAAGACATATCAGTCATCGCCCCCTCTCATTTAGAGCAGATTCCGTGTATTGGCCATAACCGTATAGTGATCATGGCAAGCCAAACGGTCGAGTGCGCCTATTCAGACATTAGTGGGGTACATGTTCGTAGTTCATCGCAAACAGCAACTTCACAATTAACCTTGAAGACCTTAGAAGAAAAGACCGATTTGATCCGCTGTCATCGCCAATATTTGATCAACATAAAATCGATCCAAGAGATCAAGCTATTAGAAAATGGATTAGCCGAGATAGTCACACTGACGGGCTTTGAAGTGCCAGTCAGCCGTCGCTACCTCAAGACGTTAAAAGAGCAACTCGGCCTTCAGTAAACATACTTCAGGTCAAGACATAGCATGATCAAAAAAGCCAACGCATCAACGTTGGCTGTTTACTAGTCGCTAGTGTCACGAATCAATAGAGATTAGTCGACTTGCTTGATCTGCAGCTCTTTTGGCACTTCGAAGAACATGTTCTCTTCACGACCTTGAATCTCTTCAACGTCAGTCGCACCCAACTCACGAATGCGGTCCAAGATTTGGTTTACTAGCTCTTCTGGAGCCGAAGCCCCCGCCGTTACACCAATTTTCTTCTTGCCTTCAACCCATTCTGTTTGAATGTCTTCAGGGCAATCCGTAAGGTAACCGGGTGTGCCTAGCTTCTCAGCCAGCTCTTTCAAACGTGTTGAGTTCGATGAGTTCTTAGAACCAACCACAATCACTACGTCTACATCATTTGCCATATCACGTACTGCGTCTTGACGGTTTTGAGTCGCGTAACAGATGTCGTCTTTACGAGGGCCTTGGATCTGTGGGAACACGCGACGTAGCTCTTCAATTACATCCGCCGTCTCATCAACTGACAAGGTTGTTTGGCTAACGTAATGTAAGTTAGTTGGGTCGTTCACTACTAGGTTTTGTACGTCCTCTGGTCTTTCAACCAAATACATTCCACCGGTTTTGCTAGCGTACTGACCCATAGTCCCTTCCACTTCAGGGTGACCTGCGTGACCAATCAGTACCACTTCCATATGTTTGCGACTCGCACGAGCAACTTCCATATGTACTTTAGTGACCAATGGACACGTCGCATCAAATACGGTGAGATCGCGCTCTTTCGCTTCTTTACGAACAGCTTGAGATACACCGTGAGCAGAAAAGATCACGATGTTATCGTCTGGCACTTCACTCAGCTCTTCGACAAAAATAGCACCACGTTGCTTAAGCCCTTCAACAACAAAGCGGTTATGCACCACTTCATGGCGAACATAGATCGGTGGCTGATACATTTCAAGTGCGCGCTCTACGATGCTGATCGCACGATCAACACCGGCACAGAAGCCACGAGGGTTAGCTAACATTATTTTCATTTCATTGCTCATCATTTACCGCGGTACTAAGGTTGTTTCTCTAGAGTTCGCCGTCAGCGAGGTTCGCATTCTACAGTGAAGCGCCTAGACAGTGAAGCTCTGGGTTGTGTGTCACAGCTGTAAGGCAGTGCTATTCTAACGTTAAGAGAGTTATTCTACCGTTAAGATATTGACGTCAAAGGTAACATCTTGACCAGCGAGTGGGTGATTAAAATCAACCGTCACTGAATCACCTGCGATCTCAGTAATAATACCTGGAATTTCCATACCGTCAGGACCTGAGAATGCCATGATAGTGCCCACTTCAACTTCAGAGTCGCCAACAAACTTAGCACGATCCATATAGTGAATATGATCTGGGTTTGGCATACCAAACGCGTCTTCCGCTTTCAATTCGATAGACTTTTCAGTGCCGGCTTCAAGTCCAAGTAAGCACGCTTCAAAGTTCTCACTTAGGCTGCCATCACCCATGACGAACTTCGCTGGTTTGCCCATGTTCTCCGTACTATCGGCAACTGAACCATCCTTCATTTTAATCGTAAAATGTAGAGTTACTGCTGAATCATTTTTAATTGCTGCCACGTTACTTTCCTTAGACTTCTTTATTATTTGGAGGACGCATGGTGCTTTGCTTCCTTGTTGACTGAAGCATAAAAAAAAGCGCCACCGGAATCAACCGACAGCGCTTAGGGCTATTCTATTCTGTGAGTCATAGACTGACTTTAGGGCAATCTATTTCAAGGCTCTTTTACCTAAGGCTTATTCGCCTATTTGCTCTCATCTTTCTTGCGGAAGCCATCGAGGATGATCATCGCAGCACCGATACAGATTCCCATATCCGCTAAGTTGAAGGCAGGCCAATGGTAAGTGCCCCAGTAAAAGTCTAAGTAATCGACAACAAAGCCGTGTACTACTCGGTCAAATACGTTACCAACTGCACCACCAATGATGATGGCGTAAGCAATGTTGTTCCACTTTTCTGTCGCTGGTAGTTTGCTCATCCAGTACGTCAGCATGCCTGTTACTGCAAATGCGATACCAGTAAATAACCAACGTTGCCAACCACTTTGGTCGCTCAAGAAGCTAAATGCTGCACCGTAGTTATGAACATACAAAAAGTTAAAGAACGGCAGCACCTCAATACGATTTGCCCAGCCATAACCCATGTTGTCCATGACGAAAAGTTTGATGCCGATATCTGCAGCGAAAACCAGCAGAGCCAACCATAACCAACGCACACCAGATTGTTTTAACGAAACTTCACTCATTTCTATTCCTAGTATTTACTAAACCAGCACCCATTTCGTCACCCCGTTTAAAGGTAACAAGCACTCGACTTGGTTAAACACATTTCCTATAACTAAAAATAACCCCAGTTGATACTGGGGCTATGATTTTTACAAAAAGTTCAGTCTTTCTCTGAGCGGTTATGCGAACTTACGCACTTCGCCTTCACCGTCAATGTTCGACACACAACGACCACAAACTTTCTCGTGACCTTCGATAGTGCCTACATCTGGAGTGTGGTGCCAACAACGGTCACACTTCTCAGCTTCAGTCGCCGCTACTTCAACGAATAGACCTTCAACGTCTGTCGCTTGAGCTGCATCAGACTTCTCGCTCAGTGGCTTAACAACAGCTGCAGAAGTGATAAGTACGAAACGTAGCTCATCTTCTAACTTGTTGATCTTAGCCGCGAGTGCGTCGTCAGCGTATAGAGTTACTTCAGCTTGCAGTGCTCCACCGATCGTTTTATCTTTACGAGCATCTTCAAGAAGCTTGTTCACTGCACCACGAACAGACTGGATTTCAGTCCAGAATTCGTTGCTTAGCTCTTCGCCTTCAGCAAGACCAAATAGACCTTCGAACCACTCGCCTGTGAATACGAACTTGTCACGTTTTTCACCTGTTGGAAGAGAAGCAGGCATTTCGTTCCAGATCTCATCTGCAGTGAACGACATGATAGGTGCCATCCAACGAACTAGAGCTTCTACGATGTAGTAAAGCGCCGTTTGGCAGCTACGTTGAGCATGGCTGCCCTGCTTCGCTGTGTACTGACGATCTTTAATTACATCTAGGTAGAAAGAACCCATTTCGATAGAACAGAACTGCATTAAACGTTGAGTCACACCATGAGTGTTGTACTCGCCGTATGCTTTAACAATCTCTTCTTGTGCAGCTTGAGCACGGCCAACAGCCCAGCGATCAAGTGCAACCATCTCTTCAGCAGGTACTAGGTCCGTTTCAGGGTTGAAACCGTTCAAGTTCGCTAAGAAGAAACGAGCCGTGTTACGAATACGACGGTAAGCATCAGCTGAACGCTTCAGGATTTCATCAGAAACCGCCACTTCACCGGTATAGTCTGTGGAAGCAACCCATAGACGCAGGATATCAGCACCTAGCTTGTTGGTTACATCTTTAGGAGCAACAACGTTGCCGATAGATTTAGACATCTTACGGCCTTTACCATCAACCACGAAACCGTGTGTTAGTACTTGCTTGTATGGTGCTTCGTCTTTCATCGCGATAGATGAAATTAGAGAAGACTGGAACCAGCCGCGGTGTTGGTCTGAACCTTCAAGGTAAAGATCAGCACTATGAGTACGCTCTTCGTTCGGGAAGTTGTACTCTTCACGAGAATCAACCACAGAGAAGTGCGTCACACCTGAGTCGAACCATACGTCTAGCGTATCCATTACTTTTTCGTACTTATCAGCGTCTTCTGCGCCCATAAGTTCAGCAGCGTCTACATCCCACCAAGCTTGAATGCCTTTCTCTTCAACGAGCTTCGCTACTTTTTCAATAAGTGCTGGGCTTTCTGGGTGAAGTTCTGCTGTTTCTTTATGAACGAACAGAGCAATTGGCACACCCCAAGTACGTTGACGAGAGATACACCACTCAGGGCGACCTTCAACCATGCCTTCGATACGGCTTTGACCCCATTCAGGCAACCACTCAACACTCTTGATTGACTCTAGTGCTCTAGCACGTAGGCCAGCTTGATCCATAGAGATGAACCATTGTGGTGTTGCACGGAAGATGATTGGAGTTTTGTGTCTCCAACAATGTGGGTAGCTGTGCTCGTAAGCGTGGTGATGCAGAAGTGCACCTTTCTCTTTTAGAACGTCTAAAACAGAGTCGTTCGCTTTGAATACGTGCTGACCAGCGAATAGCTCAGTATCTGGCAGGTAAACGCCGTTTGAACCGACTGGGTTAGCGATTTCTAGGTCGTATTTCTTACCAACCACGAAATCCTCTTGACCGTGACCAGGCGCAGTGTGAACCACACCAGTACCTGAATCCGTTGTCACGTGGTCGCCAAGAACAGCAGGAACCGTAAAGTCATAGAACGGGTGGTTGAACAGAGAAAGCTCAAGATCAGCGCCAGTCGCAAAACCAAGGTTATGGAAGTGCTCGATACCAGCACGATCCATTACGTCTTTTGCTAGTTCAGAAGCAACAACGATACGTTGAGCTGGCTGTTCACCATTCGCTTCAACTTGGATAAGCACGTATTCAAGATCATCACGTAGACATACTGCGCGGTTAGCCGGCAGAGTCCAAGGTGTTGTCGTCCAGATAACGATAGAAATTTCGCCTTGACCCGCATGACCTTCCGCTAGAGTAAATTTCTCTAGAAGCGCCGCTTCGTCAGCTGCTGTAAATTTCACATCGATAGATGGAGAAACTTTATCTTTGTATTCAACTTCAGCTTCAGCCAGAGCAGAACCACAGTCAGTACACCAGTGGACTGGTTTGAAACCTTTAAGAAGGTGACCTTTATCTGCGATTTTGCCTAGAGAACGAATGATGTTCGCTTCTGTGCCGAAATCCATAGTGCGGTAAGGTTTGTCCCACTCGCCCATGATACCAAGACGTTTGAAGCTCTCTTTCTGACCTTCAACTTGGCCCGCCGCGTACTTACGGCACTCTTCGCGGAATTCAGCAGCCGAAATCTTCTGACCAGGCTTACCTTTCTTCTTCTCAACCATTAGCTCGATTGGAAGACCGTGACAGTCCCAACCTGGGATGTACGGTGCATCAAAACCAGAAAGGGTCTTAGATTTAATAATAATGTCTTTAAGAATCTTATTCAGCGCGTGACCAATGTGAATGTCGCCGTTCGCGTATGGAGGGCCATCATGCAATACGAAAGATTTTTTACCTTTCTTTGCCTTACGGATTTCGCCGTAAAGATCTTCTTTATACCAACGCTTAAGCATTTCTGGCTCACGATTTGCCAGATTGCCACGCATTGGGAACCCTGTTTCTGGTAAGTTCAGGGTAGTTTTATAATCACTCATCGATTCTTAATTCCGTTATATTGGGCGAAGTTAGACATTATGTTAACCGGTGGAATCATCCGATTAATTCTTTAGCTGAAGCAGCCACACCCTTGCGGCTTCAGCATCCAATTCTATTTGATTCTTTAATGCGTCGAACGATTCAAATTTTATCTCGTCGCGCAGTTTGTGTAAAAGTCGTACTTCTAACTGTTTACCATATAAATTGGCTTTAAAGTCAAAAAAGTGCACTTCTAATTGCTGCCTTACGCCATTAACCGTTGGTCGTTGTCCAATGTTAGCCACGCCACCGACAGGAACACCGTCAATATCCAAAGCTTCAACAACATAGACTCCCGAAACAGGAGAAACGCAACGCTTTAATGGAATGTTAGCGGTAGGGAAACCTATGGTTCTCCCTAATTTTCGACCATGAGAAACACGACCACTAATACTGTAATCACGCCCTAACATGGTTGCACTTGCAGTCAAGTCATCAGCCGCTAATGCATTTCGTATCTCGGTGCTGCTTACTCGTAATTGGTTTAAGCAATAGCTCTGTGTGCTTACCACCTCAAAACCATATTTTTCGCCAGCTTCTTTAAGCATAGCGAAATTACCCGTACGGCCTTTGCCAAAACAAAAATCGTCACCAACCACCAAAAACTTAACACCAAGCTTATCAACCAGAAGATCTTTAATGAATGCTTCCGCAGATAAACTTGCAAAATACTGGTTAAAATTAACACACAGTAAACGACTGATATCTAGCTTACTCAGTTGCACGTATTTATCTCGCAAGCGAGTTAAACGTGCTGGCGCTCTATCTCGGGCAAACAGCTCCATAGGCTGTGGTTCAAACGTCATGACAACAGAAGGGAGCCCTAATACTGCCGCTTGTTTAGAAACCTGACTTAGAACCTCTTGATGTCCTAAATGAACACCATCGAAGTTACCTATGGTTAATACACAGCCACGATGCTGCGCTTTTATATTGTGTATACCTCGGATCAGTTCCATTATGATCAACTAAAACCTGCTATTTGCATCATTTATTGTGTGAAACCGACGGATTATATACTAATCAGTATTAATCTGTCGCTGCTTTTAAATGTTTTACTCGGACACCTAAAATCAATACAGAAACAATATAAACAAAGCCACCAAGTCCAATCAAGCCTGTTAATGCCATCGCTCTCTGACTGAATCCCCATTCAAGCCACTTTTGCATACTATCCAACTGCCACAAAATAGCCGCTACCATCACCACACCAGAGATAATCAATTTGGCACTGAACAATAAGGTTGTCTTCGTTAATTGATATACACCCGCAAGATGTAATCCACGATATAACAAGGCCATATTCACAAAAGCAGATAAGGCTGTCGCAATCGCTAAACCAACATAACCATAGAAATAAGCAAAGATCGCGTTAAACACCATGTTGGTCACCATAGCGATAATGCCGTACTTAACCGGCGTTTTGGTATCTTGGCGAGAGTAATAGCCAGGGGCTAACACTTTAATCAACATGAAGTTAAGCAAACCTGACGCGTAAGCGACCAATGACATCGACGCCTGCTGCACATCGTGTGGAGAAAACTCACCACGCATGAAGAGCACCATCAGCATAGGTTTAGCCAAAACAATCAGGCCTAACATCGCCGGAATGCCGAGAAGCAAAACCATGCGTACGCCCCAGTCCATCGTATGTGCGAATCCTTCACCTTGAGCGTCTACATGTTTACGGGATAAAGCGGGCAGAATCACAGTCGCAATCGCGATACCGAATAAACCTAGTGGAAATTCAAGTAGTCGGTCTGAGTAGTACAACCAACTGATAGAGCCCGTCGCAAGGAAACTTGCAATGAAGGTATCAAACAGTAAGTTAATTTGGCTAACAGACACGCCAAACAACGCAGGGATCATTAATGTGCGGATCTTAACCACCCCCGGATCTCTCCATCCCCACTTAGGCTTAACCAACACACCCGCTTTGATTAAGAATGGCATTTGGAAAAGGAACTGAACGAGACCTCCAAGAAACACACCAATTGCCAAGCCAATTTCAGGTTGCTCTAGGTTAGGGGAAATAAACCATGCAGCACCAATGATCATTACGTTCAAGAACACAGGCGTAAAAGAAGAGACAGCAAACTTACCTAAGGTATTGAGGATCGCACCAGACAAAGCCACAAAGGTGATAAACCATAAATAAGGAAAGGTAATTTTTAGTATAAAGCTCGCCAACTCAAATTTTGGTGCCGCAGGGCCGTCGTTAAGCCAGTCGATAAACCAACCTGCGCCAAACATCGCGGTGATGACTCCAGACCCCAGAACCCCGGCAATCGTTACGATCGAGACTAATACTCCGAGCGTACCCGAAACTTTAGCGATTAAATCTCGAGTTTTATCTTTATCACCAGCAGCGTGATATTCCGTTAATACAGGAACAAACGCTTGAGAAAATGCACCTTCTGCAAAAAGTCGACGTAAGAAATTAGGAATTTTATTAGCGAAGAAAAATACATCGGCACTTGCTCCTGCCCCCATCAAATTTGCTACTACTACATCACGTACTAGCCCCAACACACGGGAAACAAAAGTCATTGCACTGACAATCAGGCCTGACTTTAATAGTCGTTTACTCACAGAAACCTCTGACACTAGTTGATTACTTTTAAGCGGGGGGATAAATACTATCCAGTCCTAAGAAGCATAATTATTAGCATTGGTATAAAAATGCTGTTAGAATCCCCGCCATCTTAACCGCGATGACCTTTCTATACCAAAGTTTGTTTGGCTACGACTGGTTTTTGCACAAATCATTTGACAATTAAGCGCTAATGAGGGATAGTCCTCGCCCTTAAATTGTCACCGAACTAAGTTTTTGGGAGTTAGACCCTTGGCAAACAGTAAATCTGCTAAGAAGCGCGCTATCCAAGCTGAGAAACGTCGCCAGCACAATGCTAGCCGTCGTTCTATGATGCGCACTTACATGAAAAAGACTATCTCAGCTATCACAGCTGGTGATAAAGAAGCTGCAACTGCTGCTCTTGTAGAAGTTACACCACTTCTTGACCGTATGGCGACTAAAGGCCTTATTCATAAGAATAAAGCTGCACGTCATAAGTCTCGTTTCGCGGCTGCAATCAAAGCTCTTTAATAGAAATTTGATTACAACGCAAAACGAAAAAAACCGGCCTAGGCCGGTTTTTTTATATCTAAATTTTGAGTAACGCTTTGATTTAGTTTCTTGCTGAACGTTATTTTTTCTTATTGACAGCTATGGGCTTATTGAAAAATAGTTTGTTTACTAAAAATTATTTCGTTTCCCGATAGACAAATAAGCAAATAGATAAACGGCTAACAGATCAATAAAAGAGAGTGGATTTATAAAAGATCACAGATAGGCATAAACGTTCGACGTGAAATACTGACACTTCCTTGTGTCGACCTTATTCCTGATAAGAAATCACCTTCCTCACCAACAATAAGCTACTTGCAATATAGGCCATGCAGTAGGTTAATCATTGCTTTAATTTCTTCACTGCTCAATGTGTAATACACGGTTTGAGCTTCTTTGCGAGTTTCGACTAAACCATCTCTTCTCAACCAAGCAAGATGTTGAGATAAAGCCGATTGGCTCAGTTCCAACTTACCACACAACTCTCCAACCGACAGCTCAGTACCATGCAATAGGCACAAGATCTGTAAACGACGTTCGTTGGCCATGGCTTTGAGTAGAATCACAGCTTTTGCTGAGTTCTTCTCCATCTCTTTTAAGTTCATAGTTTGGCTCCCTACCACCTCTACGCCAACTACGGGCTATCAGTATTTCCGGTACATTGAGTGATCATAATAATCGATATCAATTCATTAACAAACTACCTCACTCGAACAATTTGCTAAAATCTGCGTCACATACGTTTTTTACTGCTGGATGTTGGATCATCCTCTCAGCGAATATGACATAGTACTCCTCTTTTAACTCTTCAATGTCACCCAGCAACTGCAGCGATGTGTCTTGCTCAACCTCAGACATATAGAGTGTGGGAGCTAAGAAAATAGCATCATGGTGATAACGAGCAAAAGCTTTCATCAATGCTGCATCATCAAACTCCCCCAAGATATCAGGTTTAAGTCCTTGCCTATCGAACCATTGCAGCACTTTACGACCCATTGAGGTACGGCTACCTGGGATCAACAATTTTCTTTGCTCTAATACAGCGGGGAAACTTACCTCTTTAACATTACCTGAACAGAAAAAACTCAGACTGCTTTCGCCCAACTTCTTGCTGAACAAGCCAGGGCTTTGGCTAGAGTCAACCGGACAATCAGACAAGATCATATCCAGCTTATGCTGAGAGAGCTGTTCAAGCAGCATTTCGTGGGTAGATTCAAAGCAACGTAAGTGAATACTGTTGTCTGACGGAATTGTCGACATCAATATCTTGCTGACTAATCTTTTAGATAGCGCATCCGCGACACCTACATCAAACAAAATATTTGAGTGCTGGCTGTAATTCACAATATCGAGCATTTCATAACTCAGACCAAACATACGATCGGCATATTTAAAGACCAGTTGACCAAGCTCAGTAGGCTCAACGCTGCGCCCATTACGCTTAGTCAGCTTGCCATCCATACGTTCTTCTAACGCTTTAATTTGACCAGTTACTGTTTGTGGCGTTAAAAATAGAGCTTCCGCCGCTTTAGTAACAGAGCCTTGCTTGCAGACCATCCAGAAATAGTAGACATGGTTATAGTTGAGGTGCGACATAAATGTGCCGTAATAGAGAGTAGATACCTTGTTATATCAAATATCCCCTTCCCACTCAACAAACTCGGAAAAACCTAAAGAAACACCAGTAAATATTTGTTTTTCCGAAGAGTAAGATTGAACAATGTAATATGAAAATGATTATTTTCCATTTTCCTTACCAATCAAAAACCATATCCCCCATCATCACAAACTCAAAAAAAAACTAATAAACAAAGACTTAAATAAACGTTTTTTATAGGAAAAATATTTAAATAGTAAATTGACGCAAAAAAGCCTCACCGAAATCAAAATGTAATATTACTGACATATTTAATCTCTAACATCTCGCTCAGATTAAACAAACAGACCACACTCAGACTTAAACGGTCCAATGGAGAAAACATTATGAACCAAGCTACTACTGCAGCAGCGCCTATTTCGAGTACCACTCGTTGGCTACGCTGGGCTAACTTGGCATTCATGCTTTACCTACTATTACTTTCAGTTTCAATGGTTGGTACAGGCTTCAAATGGGCAACAGGCGAGCAAGCAAAGGTTCTTTTTGAATTTGCTTCACACCCAGTTGCAGGCTTAATGATTGGTTTAGTGGCAACAGCACTTATTCAGTCATCAAGTACCGTTACTTCAATTATTGTTGGCCTTGTAGCAGGTGGTTTGCCTGTTGAGCTAGCCATCCCGATGATCATGGGTGCAAACATTGGTACTACGGTAACCAATACGCTAGTGAGCCTTGGTCATGTTCGTTGTAAAGATGAGTTCAAAAGAGCATTCGCAAGCGCGACCATTCACGACTTCTTTAACCTATTAGCCGTTGCTATCTTCCTACCACTAGAGATGGCATTTGGTATTCTAGAGAAAATTTCTCACTGGTTAGTATCTCCAATGCTAGCAACAGGTGATATGAGCATGAAGGGTCTTAACTTCATAAAGCCAATCACTAAACCTGTAGTAAGCGCGATTAAAGAGCCACTATCAACATTTGGCGACACCATTGGCGGCATCATGCTTATCGTTCTTGGTATCGCGACTATCTTCGTAGCGATCACAGTAATGGGTAAGCTAATGAAGAGCCTAATGGTTGGCCGAGCTCGTGAGATTCTAAAGAACGCAATCGGTCGTGGTCCACTTCACGGTATCGCTTCTGGCTCTATCGTTACTATCCTTGTTCAGTCTTCTTCAACGACGACAAGCTTGATGGTTCCGCTCGTAGGCTCAGGTGTTCTTAAAGTGCGTGACGTTTACCCATTCACTCTGGGCGCAAATATCGGTACCTGTATTACCGCTCTACTTGCAGCAACAGCAGTATCTGGTGAGTTCGCTGTATTTGCACTGCAGATTGCTCTAGTACACTTGGTATTCAACATCATGGCAACGGTATTCATCTTCGGCATTCCGTTCCTACGTGAAATACCCGTTAAAGCAGCAGACATAATTTCAGACATGGCTGTGAAGAACAAAGCTGTAGTCGCGGGTTACCTTGTTGCAGTATTTCTTGTACTGCCTGGTACCGTGTTAGCTCTTACTGCTTAAACACCATTCCATCGCTTACAGTAAACCCCGCCACCTACTAGGTTGCGGGGTTTTTCTTTTTAGAAGCCGGAGTAACGAAAGACATCTCTTTAGATAGGAAAAGCACCACTCCTACATGAATAAACTATCCATATATCGTATATCGTTACCGAACCATAGATACAAAAAAGGCTGCACAGAGGCAGCCTTTCAATCAAACAAAGCGGATGATATTAAACCGAGAATGGGTACTTAATCGCTTCGTGGCATTCGTAACCTTCAACCCAGAAGTCATCCATCGTTACCCACGTTTCCAAATCTTCTAAAGACTTAATCTCAGGGTTGATATGGAATGTTGGGCCAGCTAACGGCTCACGCTTTAACTGGATATCACGCATTGGTGCGAGTTGATCTTCGTAAATATGAGCATTCACAAGCTTATGGTAAGCCACGCCAGCTTTCTTACCCGTGATTTGCGCCATGATAGCTAGGAAGACATACACTTGAACCATGTTGAAGTTCAGGCCTAGCGGTACATCACAAGAGCGCTGAGTGCTGTTTAGGTACAGAGTATCACCAAGTAGAGAGAAGTGATGGCTGTACATACACGGACGCAAACAACCCATGTGGAACTCACCTGGGTTATAGAAGTTTAAGATCTCGCCACGGTCATCAATACCGTTTGTTAGATCATCAACAATCTTCTTCAGTTGGTCGATATGACCGCCGTCAGGTTTTGCCCATGCACGTCCTTGAACGCCATAAACACGGCCCATGTCATCTTCCCCCTTGCGGTAAGGGTTATTCAGCCATGCTTCGTTCAGGTTCGAGTTTGCATCCCAGGTTTTAGTCCCTAGCTTGCGGAAGTCTTCAGCATTATCGTAACCACGGATATAGCCAAGCAGTTCAGCAACTGCCGCTTTCCAAAAGCTCTTACGCGTTGTTACCAGTGGGAATTGGTTATTACCAACATCATATTCAAGGTCAGCATTGATCACAGTTAGGCAGCGCTTGCCCGTGCGTTCATTTTCAATCCAAGTACCGTCATCAACGATACGCTGACAGAGATCTAAATACTGTTTCACACCAATTCCTTACTTCGTTTGTTGTGGTAATTCATCTTTGTAGTGACCACGCTTGTATGCCCACACCATCATCAGCACACCGATGACAACCATTGGCAGTGACAAAATTTGTCCCATAGAGATAAATCCACCGAACAAACCTAGGTGAGCATCAGGTTCACGTACGTATTCTACTAAGAAGCGGAATGTACCATATCCAGCTAGGAATAACCCTGATACCGACCCAAGAGGGCGCGGTTTTTTGATAAACCAGTTCAAGATGAAGAACAGCAAAATACCTTCAAGCGCCATCTCGTAAAGTTGAGATGGGTGACGAGGAAGTGGACCACCGTTAGGGAACACAATCGCCCATGGCACATCAGTCACACGGCCCCAAAGCTCGCTGTTCATGAAGTTGCCTAAACGACCCATACCTAAACCAAACGGAACCAATGGTGCAATCATGTCAGCTACACCAAAGAAGGTGCGACCGTTCTTTTTGGCATACCAAAACATGGCTGTGATAACACCAAGCAAACCACCGTGGAAAGACATACCACCGGTCCATACCTTGAATAAGTAAAGAGGGTCTGCAAGGAAAAGGTCAAAGTTATAGAAAAGTACGTAGCCAATACGACCACCAAGCACTACACCTAGAAATCCTGCAAACAGTAAATCTGATACTTGCTCTCGAGTCCATCCACTATCAGGTTGATCAGCTCGTCGATTTGCTAGCCAAAGAGCAAACATAAAACCGACTAGGTACATTAAGCCATACCAGCGAACTGAAATTGGTCCTAGTTCAATAAGAACAGGATCGATATTTGGGAATTCGATAAAACCCTGAGACATATTTGGCTCTCTATCTAAATTGAATAACGGTCAGCTCAGCAGCTAACAGAAAAGACACTACAGCAGCATTGTGGCTGCTATAAACATTAAAAATACCGCAAAGAATTTCTTTAGCACAGGGGTTGGCAATTGAGTGGCCAGTTTCGCACCAACTCGCGTAGTCAGCACTGAAGTACAAGAAATTGCGACCAAAGCAGGCAGGTAAACATAGCCCAGACTAAACGCTGGAAGATCATCGACAGACGAGCCATGCCAAATAAACCCGAGCATTCCTGAGATAGCGATAACAAAGCCGCACACCGAAGATGACCCTACCGCCTTGCGCATTTCTACACCATGATGGTTAAGAAAAGGCACAGATAAAGATCCACCACCAATGCCCGCTAAGCTTGAGACTAAGCCAATACCACCACCGCATAATATAGTTTTTGCAGAACCTGGCATCGCTTTCTGACTCGTAGAACGAATCGATAACAGCATTTGTAATGCTAATACCAATACAATCACACCAAAGACTTTCGGTAGGTATTGAGCTGGAATTACGTCGGCTACAAAAGAACCTAGAAAACCACCCACTACCACACCTGGCATCAACCATTTAACGACAAACATCTCTACATTACCCAATTTTAAGTGGTTAATCGCAGACGATCCTGACGTAACAATAATGGTCGATAATGAGGTCGCCAATGCCATTTGCATTGCAAACTCTTGAGGGATACCCGCTTTAGGAAGCAAAAACAGTAAGGCAGGAACCACCAGCAAGCCACCGCCAATGCCTAGCAACCCCGCTAAAACACCAACAACAGCCCCAAGGCCTGCTAACAAGCCTATTAGTTCATATGACACGTTAAATCCTATTTTTTACCTGCTCGAATGAAGCCTGTAAATTCACGCTCTTCGAAATAGTTGAGCATCATACTATAGATGTCACAACCATACGGTTTTGAAAGTGCCTTATTTGCCAGATCTTGCAGTTCACTAAGCTTAGATTGACGAATTAAATATTTAGTCCTTGCGACATTTGAGGTATTCATACTTAACGTCTCATATCCTAATCCAATCAAGAGCAAAGCGCCCATTGGATCACCCGCCAACTCTCCACATATACACACAGGCAATTGATATTGCTTACAAGTATCATGAATGTGTTTCAATGCCATGATCACTGCAGGGTGCATGGATTCATAGACATCAGAGACGCGGGAATTGTTCCGATCAACCGCCAATAAATATTGGGTTAAGTCATTGGTGCCCACCGAAACGAAATCAACTTTATCCGCAATAAGCGGAAGAAGGTAAAGCATTGATGGCACTTCAATCATGATACCGATACGTGGCATCCGAACTCGACTGTCGAGCTCATGTACTTCATCGTAGGCTTGCTCGATGAGTTGAACAGTATCATCCAGTTCTTGAGTGCTAGAGATCATTGGCAACAAGATACTCAAATTCTGGCTATCACAACTCGCACGTAACATCGCACGCAACTGGATAATAAATATATCGGGGTGATCGAGCGTAAAGCGAATACCACGCCAGCCAAGAAATGGGTTATCTTCTTCTATTGGGAAGTAAGGTAATGCCTTATCGCCACCAATATCCAAAGTTCGCATCACAACTTGCTTTTCAGGGTAACTCGCGAGGACAGAGCGATACTGCTTGAACTGTTCGTCTTCTGACGGGAACCTTTGCTGAAGCAAGAAAGAAATTTCGGTTCGATACAGACCAACCCCATCAACACCTTGGTTGATAGCTATGTTGGTATCAGCACTTAATCCCGCATTAAGTAGGATTTCAATTTGCTTGTTATCTTGTGTCTTCGCAGGTAAATAGAGCTCTCGGCTAACCATAGAAGAGAGCTCACTCTCCTCTAAAATAAACCCTTGGTATTCAATCAGTAGACTCTGAGTCGGCTCAATAAATATCTCACCGCTGTACCCATCAACAATGGCTTGTTTGCCATTCACTTGAGCTAGGTTGAGATTAATGCCCATTACCGAAGGAATGCCAAGCGCACGAGATAAAATCGCCGCATGCGAGTTTGCCGCCCCTTCTAAAGAAATAACAGCCAACAGCTTCTCTTTCGGTATTGAAGCTAATACTGATGCCGTCAACTCACGCACAACCAAAATAATCGGCTTATCGAACGTACGTAACTCTTGTTCTGAATTATGGAGAAAATAGAGTAACCTTTGACCAAGCTCACGAATATCTTGTGCCCTTTCTCGAAGGTAAACATCAGACATACGAGCAAAACGGTTAGAGTAACTCTCAACAACTTGTCTTAATGCCCAATCGGCCTTATCGCCTTTCTGAATTTGGTTTTTCAGATCCTTACGTAACATAGGATCATTCAGTAAGTGCGTAAACAGGTCAAAGATCGCCAGCGCATCTTTATTAATATCACTATCCAAGCGCTTGCGCATACGCTTAAAATCATTGAGGGCATTTTCAACCGCAACCGCCAACAACTCATGCTCCCTTTCGACATTAAGCGTCGACGCAGGGTAAACATCGGTTAATTCAGGCTGCGTGTTATCCCACCACAAATCACCAATCGCCACACCCGATGACGCAGCGACACCTTTAGTCGCAGGCAACTTTTGCTGCTCTAATAACCAATGACCTTGGGTTTGAGCATGCGCAACAATAACGGCAAGTTGTGCTGAGAGCGTGACAAGAAAAGACTCTTCCATTTCACTGAATAAACGGGGGGACTTCTGTTGAATAACCAAAACGCCAAGCACTTGCTTGCGATAGATGATGGGAGTGCCAAGAAAAGAGTGATAAACCTTCTCTCCCAGCTCTGGAAAAAACTTATAATCGGGGTGAGCAGAGGCTTGTGCGAGGTTGATTGGCTCTGCACTTCTTTTGACAAGGCCAACCAGGCCTTCGTCAAAACCAATGTGAATACTATTGCCTTTGAAGATCAGGCCTTGAGTTGCCATCAACTCAAGGCGCTGCATATCATTATTTGCTAAATAAACGGTGCAGCATTCAGTCTGCATCGCACTGCATGTCTCTTTAACTAAAATATCCAGAGCCGTCGACACATCTTCAACTCTTGATACGTGTTCAACTATTTCCCTTAGTTGACTGAGCATGCTTAACCTCTACGCAATTTGCGTTTTCCTTTTGTTTTTCGCTCTTTAAACGGCATTGCCAAAGATGCGAATTCTTTCATCGCTCGACGATAAACATCTCGCTTAAAAGAAACAACTTGTCGAACTGGGTACCAGTAACTCACCCAACGCCAACCATCAAACTCAGGTGTACTTCCACGCTGCATATTGATACACGATTCATCGCAATCTAAGCGTAAAAGGAACCACTTCTGTTTTTGTCCAATACAGACAGGTTTCGAATCCCACCGAACCAGTCGTTTGGGTAGCTTATAGCGTAACCAATGACGACTTGTCGCGACGATTTTTACATCCTTTTTTGTAAGGCCAACCTCTTCATACAACTCGCGGTACATTGCCTGTTCCGGAGTTTCACCTTCATCTATTCCCCCTTGAGGAAATTGCCATGAATGTTGTCCGTATCGTTTAGCCCAGAAGACCTGACCATGGTTGTTACAGATTACAATACCAACATTTAATCGGTAACCATCGCCATCTATCACTGGCCAACCTCTATCTAAATTTTTAATTACACTGATTTTTCCACATATCCCCAATTGGAGCAAACTTAGTGACGTGACAAGCGCTATATTTATGAATATTAACTAAGAATATGGATAAGTTTTGCTCAAATCTTAGTTACCCACACAAGAGTGAGACATAGACCACATTTATTCACCTTTTCTGTGAATAACTATGTGAAGAATTACCAGAAATCGTTTTTTTTAATCCATAAACTCATCAGAACCATAAATAACAAAATCCAAAATTAAAAATAAAAACATTAAATATCAGTAACATAAAGCATAATGCTGTGTATTTTAGAATTAAAAAACAGCAGAAGATCTTTCAAAAATTCAATATGGTTAAAGATCAATCACCCAGCAGTTTATCCACACTAGTAAGTGAAAGATTCATTTTAAACATCATTTAGCAAGCATTTTATCCCCCACTAAACCCTGTTTATTTATCCACTAAATTAATATTTCAATTAATTACGTTTATGTCCTGTGGATAACCATGAGTTTGATCTCTTTTATAACAAGGAGATCATTTATTAACCACTCGGCATTTAGTGATAACTTCTGATAAAATCGTTTTTTTGATCATACCTTTTATTATGAAACCAGAACCACAAACACAACAAGAGTTATTAGACAGAGCGTATGCGATTGCCGGAATGACTTTTAAAGAGCTCGCGGATGAAGCCGAGATGGTGATGCCAAACGACCTTAAGCGTGATAAAGGCTGGGTTGGACAATTACTGGAATGGCACTTAGGCGCGCCAGCAGGCAGTAAGCCAGAACAAGATTTTGCTAAATTAGGTATCGAGCTTAAAAGCATTCCAATTGGCTATTCTGGAAAGCCACTCGAAACTACCTTTGTTTGTGTCGCCCCACTGATGGGGGTGCAGGGATTAACATGGGAAACCAGCCACGTCCGAAACAAACTATCTAAAGTATTGTGGATCCCTGTAGAAGGTGAAAGGGAAATTCCATTGGCAGAAAGGCATGTTGGCTCTCCCTTACTCTGGACACCAAACGAAGCTGAAGATGAGCTTCTAAAAAGGGACTGGGAAGAACTGATGGAATTGATCGTGTTAGGTAATGTTGGACAGATAACAGCAAGGCACGGTGAAGCATTGCATCTTCGACCAAAAGCCGCTAACAGTCGAGTGTTAACTGAAGCTTACGGTGCAAGTGGCAAACCCATCAAGACCAAACCACGTGGTTTCTACCTGCGAACTCAATTCACACATAAATTGCTGACAACACACTACGCATGATCGTAATAACAAGCTCTGTTTATAAATACCTTATATACGCCCTCTAATGAGGTTTGAGTGCCAGTTCAATATCACAGTAGCTGTGACTTGGCTCATTACCAAATTCATCATACGCATTGTGTAAACGAAGATAGGCCTTTTCAAAACCAAGCCGAAGTAACTCCTCTTTTACTTGATCTAAAGATCCAAAATGAAGTGGCACACCGTCTTGTTTTACCGGTTCCAGCTTATGTTTGTACTCCACCGCTAATAGATATTCTGAGATATCAGAACAGCCAATAACGTACACTTTGGGTGTTTGATAAGAGTCTTTGTGCTCTCCATGTAACCACATGTCTAATTGATGCTTTTGCATAAACGTTCTCCCCCTGCTCTATAAAGCGTAGTTGAACTCTTTTCCTTTACTAGATAACGGCTTAAAAAAGCAAAAAAGAGAAGCAAGTGCTTCTCTTTTTTGTCCAGTTCTAGTTCAAAAGTTTGCATTTTCGACGCCATAACTATCACTGTAAGTTATCTTAGGGGTTGAACGGTGCTATCAACCCCTAAGATTACGTCGGTATTCGCGCACTTAGGACACGACGAAGGTGACGTACTCGACGTTCAATAGTGACAACTTCTGGTTCAGAAAAACCAATCGGTCGACCGTCAGCTTCAAGACCAATATCTCTTAATAAATGAGTATTGTTCCAAGGTAGCTCATATGAACTACGGCGAACTTTTCGTTGCCATTCGCGTTCTTCACGACGAAGATCGGCACGGATAAGGATTGTTGCTAATTTTAAATATACTGAGTGACGCATAATAACTCTCCAGTTGTTGGATCAACTGAGGAAAAATAGCGTGTTAGATCGTATGAGGGCTTCTCACTTAGCTGCTATTTTTCCGCAGCCAAATAAGGGTACGGATCTATTAGTTAGGTTTATCTTGGGTGTTTCGATCGGCCATGGCTGATGTGTGTGACATATCAGTCACCATGTCAGTACACGGATCAAACGATGCGCAAATATGCTGTATAAAATCGAAATGTTTCATTTGCGCCTCCAAACTAACTAAAAAATCCAAAAAGAAATGGGATAGTAAAAGCAGACAAGTCTTTGTTAAATCGTTGCTTTGACGGTTAAAGTCTAACCAAGTGAGTATATTATTCAACCGCTAATTGGTTAACATTTTTAAAACAATGTATTCGCCTGAAATATCAGTTGCATATTTATTTACATATAACATATTCACTATGATTATATAAAATCACAGCATATCTCTCTTAGGGTCGAACTAGAAAACAACGGACTATTCTTCAGAAACAAAAAAGCCACGTAGATACGTGGCCTTTAATTTACGTTGACTGAATAAAATCATTTAGAACAGAGTCTAAGCAACCCCTTCAGAAATTAGGCTGTGTTTGTTCAGCAAGCGGTACATCGTCGCTCGTGATACTCCAAGCTCCTTAGCCGCCAACGAAACTTGTCCACCATAAGACTCCAATACAATCAGCAATGCATCACGCTCTGAACGCTCACGAATGCTTTTCAAGCTGCGGCGTTCATCATTTTGTTTAGGTAAATCAAGATGGTGATCTTCAATGATCACCGCATCTGACATCAGAACAACACGCTTTATCTGATTCATCAATTCGCGAACGTTACCAGGCCAGTGGTAGCGACTCATGGAGCGCACCGCATCCTCAGAAAAGCTCTTCGCCTGAGCATTAAATTCTTTCGAGTACTCACGTAAGAAATGATTCGCCAGTACAGCAATATCACTCATACGCTCTTTCAGGCTCGGAACATGGATCCGCAGAACATTAATGTAATGATAGAGTTCTTCATTAAAGTCCCCTTCAATTAACGCTTTTTCGATATCAGAAGAGTTCGCAGCAAGAATGCGTACATCGACAGATTTTGGTCCGTTCGCGGTTTCTATCTTACCTTCTTGTAGAAAGCGCAGCAGGTTCAATTGTTGATTGCGTGGCATCGCTATAACATCATTAAGTAAGATGGTTCCGCCATCGGCTTCTTCTAGCATGCATGGCGTTGTCGCTGGCTGTGTTGAAATACCAAACACCTCGGCTTCTATTCTCATTTCAGACAAGGCACGACAGTTAACCGCTAAAAATGGTTTCTGCGCGCGCGACGAGTTTTGGTGAATAGAACGAGCAATCGTCTCTTTACCAGCCCCACTCTCGCCATAAATTAAGATACTGACATCAGTCGGCCCAATGCGCTTTACTTGGTCTCTCAATCGCTTCACCGCCACAGAGTCGCCTAGCAAGCCCATATTGTTGTTAATACCGTAGTTTGGCCATACTTTCTGCTCAAGTTTGAGCATTCCTAATTGGTGGCCAATGGTACTCAATAGCTGAGCATCAGGGATTGGCGCCGTGAAAAAGTCGATACAGAAGTTAACGATAAATTGGCAGATCGTATCAGAGCTTAATTGTGATTCACGAATAAAAGCGAGCCACCTCACCTGTTTGTTATTACTCACAAGGTTAGCAATACCGTTAAGACTGAACTCATCGTGGCTAAGATCCACAATACCAATGCATGGGCCAATGTCAGCAATCAAGGCATCGGCTTTTCGTAAATCCGCACACTGAGTGCATTGCCAACCCACTTGTTCTAATACAGATAACCAAGGTTCGTATGCACCACCAACAACGATAAGAGAACCTGGTAAGGAATCCATCTTAAATTGAGTTCCCATCCTTCTTCCTTATTCTATTTTATTTAAGTTTGGCTAATACGAGTTCCATGATTCTTAATTCTACGAAGTGCCACGAGATCATATTCAGCGCCGATATGTATAGTAGTGAGAACTATCTTAGATTTTTCGTCTCAATAGTAAGACTACGCAAGAAATAATGATTATTCGAATCAAGAGTGCGGTACAGGCTAGGTTTTGAAGCCCAAAAACAGAAAAAGCCACCCGAAGGTGGCTTTTTAATGGGATGGGCTGCTACGGCCAGTAAGCAAAAATTACGCTTGTGGACGCATTGCCGGGAACAAGATCACGTCACGGATTGTGTGCGTGTTTGTAAATAGCATTGCTAGACGGTCGATACCGATACCTTGACCCGCTGTTGGCGGTAGACCGTGCTCTAGTGCAGTAATGTAGTCTGCATCGTAGTACATAGCTTCGTCATCACCCGCGTCTTTCGCGTTAACTTGCGCTTTGAAACGTTCGTCTTGATCTTGTGCATCGTTAAGTTCAGAGAAACCGTTCGCTACTTCACGGCCACCGATGAAGAACTCAAAGCGGTCTGTGAAGAATGGGTTGTCATCGCTACGACGTGCTAGAGGAGAGATGTCCGCTGGGTAGCCAGTGATGAACGTTGGTTGAATTAACTGAGGCTCAGCCGTTTCACCAAAGATTTCTTCAAGAAGCTGACCACATGTCCAGAACGTTTCTACGTCTACGTGTACAGATTTAGCGATAGCGACCATCTTCTCACGGTCTTGTAGATCTGCTTCTGTTAGCGCTTGAATCTCAGCGTGCTCAGGGTTGTAGTGTTTGATTGCATCGAACATGCTCATGCGAGCGTAAGTGCCACCGAACTCAACCGTTTCGTCACCGTAAGGCATAGAAGTAGAACCAAGAACATCCATTGCTGCCGTGCTTAACATCTCTTCAGTTAGATCCATTAGATCTTTGTAGTCAGAGTAAGCTTGGTAGAATTCCATCATTGTGAATTCTGGGTTGTGACGTGGAGACAGACCTTCGTTACGGAAGTTGCGGTTGATCTCGAATACGCGGTCAAAACCACCAACGACTAGACGCTTAAGGTAAAGCTCTGGTGCAACACGTAGGTACATGTCGATGTCTAGTGCATTGTGGTGAGTAATAAATGGACGTGCAGTTGCGCCACCCGGGATCACATGCATCATTGGCGTTTCAACTTCTAGGTAGCCTTTAGCACTCATGAAGTTACGGATTGAAGATACAAGCTTAGAACGCACGATGAATGCATTGCGAGAATCTTCGTTCACGATTAGGTCAACGTAACGCTGACGGTAACGCATCTCTTGGTCAGTTAGACCGTGGAACTTCTCTGGTAGAGGGCGAAGTGCTTTAGTCAGCAGCTCAAACTCTTCCATGTTTACGTAAAGGTCGCCTTTACCCGATTTGTGAAGCGCCCCTTTAACACCGATGATGTCACCGATATCTAGGCCTTGGTACTTCTCTTTCAGTACTTTTTGTACGTCTTTCGCTGCGTATGCTTGGATACGACCAGAAGTTTCTTGAATCGCAAGGAATGGACCACGCTTCGCCATAACACGACCAGCGATCGCAACGATGTGGTTAAGCTCTTCTAGCTCTTCCTTAGTCTTCTCACCGAATTCCACTTGAAGATCGCCAGCTAGGTGCTCACGACGGAAATCATTTGGGTGACCATTTGCTTTGCAGTTTTGGCGGATATGATCCAGCTTGCTACGGCGCTCAGCAATGAGTTTATTTTCTTCAGGTGAAGAAGCTTCTTGTACGTTTTCGTTTTGAACAGCATCAGTCATTAGAGATGTACCTTGCTTTTAAAATTTGGACCGCTATATCTTTTGCAAATATAGGCATTTTTACAAATATACTTGGTAAGTTTACAGGCCTGATTTCAGGCTAGCTTCAATAAATTTGTCTAAGTCACCGTCAAGAACCGCTTGAGTATTACGGTTTTCGATGCCGGTGCGTAAATCTTTGATACGAGAATCATCCAGTACGTAAGAGCGGATCTGACTGCCCCAACCGATGTCTGATTTCGTCTCTTCGCTCGCTTGTTTTTCAGCATTTTGTTTTTGAATCTCAAGCTCAAAAAGCTTAGCACGTAGCTGCTTCATCGCTTGATCTTTGTTCTTATGCTGCGAACGGTCATTCTGACACTGAACCACTGTGTTGGTCGGAACGTGAGTAATACGTACCGCCGATTCCGTGGTGTTTACGTGCTGACCACCAGCGCCAGAGGCACGGTATACGTCAATACGTAGGTCAGAAGGATTAATGTCGATCGTAATGTTGTCATCAATCTCAGGATAGATAAACGCAGAGGCAAATGAAGTATGACGACGACCACTTGAATCAAATGGTGACTTACGAACTAGACGGTGAACACCAGTCTCTGTGCGTAACCAACCGTAAGCATACTCACCAGAAATACGTACCGTTGCGCCTTTAAGGCCAGCAACATCACCATCCGACACTTCGATAACTTCAGTCTTGAAGCCTTTCGAATCTGCCCAACGTAAGTACATACGCAACATCATTGAAGTCCAGTCTTGAGCTTCTGTACCGCCCGAGCCTGACTGCAGATCGATGTAGCAATCTGATGCATCGTGATCACCAGAGAACATACGACGGAATTCCAGCTTCTCTAGCTTAGCTTCTAGCTCGGCCAGTTCTGGTTCAATCTCATCGAACGTTTCTTGATCTTCTTCTTCAACCGCAAGCTCTAATAGGCCATCAACATCCTCAACACCTTGGTCAAGTTGGTCGATCGTTTCTACTACCGCTTCCAATGCAGAACGTTCTTTACCTAGCGCTTGAGCACGCTCAGGTTCGTTCCATACATCCGGTTGTTCTAATTCTGCGTTTACTTCTTCTAGACGCTCTTTCTTAGCGTCATAGTCAAAGATACCCCCTCAGGATATTTGTGCGCTCAGACACATCCTGCAGACGGTTTTTTATAGGATTGATTTCAAACATTTTAGCTCATCATTTATGAGTAGAATTTAACCGAAGAATTGTACTCAAAAGTGTGACGGAGATACAGAATTTTTTAGAGCGGTGAACCAAGATTCAATAACTTAATGGGATATAAAATTGACAGGCAGAAAAAACACGTAAAATTTGTAAGGGAAGGAAAGAGAACAAGCCCTGTTTTTGAATAGAGCTTGTTGAATTTGGCGCTATATGATGAGAATTGTTGAGCCTAAAAAGAACTATTTGGCTTCGATATGATCAATCATCAGCTGCAACGATTGGTTGCCACGAAATTCGTTAATATCGAGCTTAAATGCAAGGTGAACGGTTTTCACCGAAGCATCGGGCCAGCGACGTAAATCAACATTGAAAGCAATACCATCGATCATTACGTTGGTTGGGTGGCCTTTGTACAACGGTTCTAACATCAATTTAAGGTGCTTCTCACCCACCAGCTTTTGGTGCAGCACTTTAAACTCGCCATCAAAGATTGGCTCAGGGAACGCTTGTCCCCACGGGCCACCAGCACGCAGTGTTTCAGCGGTGTGCATAGAAAACTCTTCAGGTAACAACTCACCATCAGACAAGATAATACCTTTAAGGGCTGTTTCTCCAAGCTCATTCTTCACGACATCGTTAAACAGCTGACTGAAGCGTTCAAAGTCCTTTTCCATGATGGTTAAGCCAGCCGCCATTGCGTGGCCACCAAACTTAAGAATCAAGCCTGGGTTTTGAGTGTCGATACGGTCCAAAGCATCACGCATGTGCAATCCCGGAATTGAACGACAAGAGCCTTTAATACTCCCTTCGCCGCCATCTGCAAACGCAATCACAGGGCGGTGGTATTTGTCTTTGATACGCGAAGCCAAGATACCAATCACACCTTGGTGCCAATCACGTTGGAACAGGGCTAAACCAGAAGGCAGGTCGTCTTTACCAAATTCAAGGCGCTCACAAAAAGCCATCGCTTCTTGCTTCATACCCTCTTCGATCTCTTTACGGGTTTGGTTCAAGCCATCTAACTCACTCGCCATTCGGCGCGCCGCATGGATGTTGTTGCTCATTAGCAGCTCAACACCAAAAGACATATCATCCAACCGGCCAGCTGCGTTAATACGAGGGCCGAGTGCAAAACCAAAATCAGAGGCGACTAATCGCTTAGCGTCTCGCTTGGCAATTTCGATCAAGGCTTGAATGCCCGGACGAGCTTTACCCGCACGAATACGTTGCAAACCTTGATGGACCAAGATTCGGTTGTTCTCATCGAGTGGCACCACGTCGGCTACGGTGCCTAGCGCCACAAGGTCAATCAACTCCATCAGCTTAGGCTCGGTCATGCCACGCTCTGCAAACCAATTCAGCTTACGCATGTGAACACACAGTGCCATCATCAGGTAAAAAGCGACGCCAACACCCGCTAGGGCTTTCGAAGGAAAAGCACAACTCTCAAGGTTTGGGTTAACCATCGCATCGACCATTGGCAGTTCATTGCCCGGCAAGTGGTGATCGGTAACCAGAACTTCTAGTCCTTTCTCTTTGGCAAAACGCACACCTTCAATCGAAGAGACACCGTTATCGACCGTCATGATCACTTCAGCGCCAAGCTCGATTGCCTGTTCGACAACCTCAGGGCTCAAGCCATAACCATCTTCAAAACGGTTTGGTACCAGATAATCGACGTTAGAGCTGCCCAACATACGAAGAGCAAGCACTGATAACGCAGAACTCGTCGCGCCATCGGCATCAAAGTCACCGACAATGATGATGCGTTTTTGCTGCTGAATAGCGTTGAACAACAGCTCAACCGCAGCATCAATGCCGCCCAGTTTTTGATAAGAGTGCAAGCCTTTCGCTGCTGTCTCTAGTTGGTCGGCACTGTCGATTCCGCGACTCACATAAATGCGCTTTAACAAGTCAGGTAAGTGAGCAGGTAAGACTGAAATGTCGACCTCAGGGCGGCGTTGGATCTCTATCATATAAAAATGGGCCCGATATCAATCAGGCCACTCCTTAAATCAAAAACATGGAAGATAAATTGGCGATACAAAAAACGAGATTATTGCTCTAAACGCTGAAGAAGTTGTGCTGGCGGTAAGTAACCACTCACCAACTCACCGCTTTCTAATACGATAGCTGGCGTACCATTGATACCAAGCTCACGGCCTAGTTGGTATTGTTTCACGATGATCTGCTTTTGCTCTGCTAGATCTTTACCAGATGCAGGCATTTGACGGTTTACTTTAGCGTCATGCATCGCTGTTTTTGGATCATCTGAAGCCCAAATTGCTGCCATTTGATCGGCAACTTGTCCTGTCGCACCTTGGCGTGGGTAAGCCATGTAACGAACAGTGATACCCAGATCGTTGTAGCCCTGAATTTGGCTGTGTAGACGAACACAGTAGCCACACGTAATATCAGTAAACACAGTCACAACGTGCTTTTCGTTATCCGCTTTATATTCGATAACCGTATCCGACATCGCCGCGACTTTTTCAGCATTCAGCGGCGCTTGACGCTCAGCCAAAACATCGCTGAACTTACCGTTGTCATCCAAAGAGTAAAGTGTGCCGGCTAGAAAGTGATCGCCCTCTGGAGAAGAGAAGATAACGCCGCTATTGGTTTGAACTTCTAACAGGCCATCGATATCCGAAGGAACAATCTTATCGACCTTAATACCGATTTTTTCAAAGCGCTTCGTTAACGCAGCAGTATCAATAGCTTGAGCTGAAGCAGCTTCTACGACTGTTGATGTTGGTTCTACTTTCGCTTCTGATGCATTACATGCAGTAATCATAAGAGGAAGCGCTAATAGAGGAAGACGGCGTAATACGCTCATTAAGTTCACCTTAAAAATAAATGGATTTAAGCACGTGGATGATGCTGAGCGTGAATTTGCTTCAGCCTTTCGGTCGCCACGTGAGTATAAATTTGGGTTGTCGATAAGTCACTATGCCCAAGCAACATCTGTACGACCCTGAGATCGGCACCATAGTTCAGTAAATGCGTCGCAAAAGCGTGTCTTAACACGTGCGGTGACAACAAGTCAGTATCGATACCAGCGATAACCGAATAATGCTTAATACGATACCAGAACGTTTGTCGGGTCATTTGCTTAGCACGCTTACTCGGAAAAACGACGTCGGAGCTCTTTTCACCAAGCAGCTGAGAGCGACCTTGTTCAATAAACGTCTCGATCCAATCCACTGCATTTTCGCCCATTGGCACCAAGCGCTCTTTACCGCCCTTACCAATAACACGTACCACGCCTTGTCTTAGGCTGATGTTTTCCATCGTCAAGCTAACAAGTTCCGTCACACGTAAACCAGTGGCATAGAGTAACTCAAGCATGGCTTTATCGCGAAGCTCGATAGGATCGTTCGGATCCGGCGCATCGAGTAAGGCATCCACTTGTTCTTCGCTCAAATCTTTTGGTAAGCGCTGTGGCAGCTTAGGACTGATCAACAAGGCGCTTGGGTCATCCGCTCTGATTTTCTCGCGGTGTAAGTATTGAAACAGGCGACGAATTGCCGACAACATACGTGCACGAGAAGTCTGCTTAAAATCAGCGTCGGCTAACCAGCCTTGATAATCCTGCAACCCTGAAAGGCTAATAAAATCGAGGCGGTAGTTGTTCTTTTCCATCCAGGTCAGTAGTTTGGACAAATCAGTACGATATGAAACAAGCGTATTCTCAGATAACCCTCGCTCCATCCACATAGCATCTAAAAACTGCTCAACGAGACCGTGGTCTGCGCTCTGCCCTTGAGGCGACTGCATAGTGTTACTCACAATGTTGGAAACTGTTTTGAGAGTATGCCAGAGCAAATATGAATGCCATAAAAATTACGACTTGGGCGGATAATCGCTGCAATCGAAGTCGATTTATGGTTAGAATTCGCCATCTGAAATTAAAATCGAACGTTTGCTATGAAAATTGGATTATTTTACGGCTCAACCACCTGCTACACAGAAATGGCAGCAGAAAAGATTCGCGGCATTATTGGTGAAGACCTAGTTGATATCCATAACGTGAAAGAAAGCCCACTTTCATTGATGGCTGACTACGACCTTCTGCTGCTCGGTATTTCAACGTGGGACTTCGGTGAAATTCAAGAAGATTGGAATGAACTGTGGGACGACATAGCAACAACGCCAGTTAAAGGCAAAGTTGTGGCACTGTTTGGTTTGGGTGACCAAGAAGGTTACGGCGAATGGTTCTTAGATGCGATGGGGCTCTTGCATGACGAACTGAAAACCGCCGGTGCAGAGTTTGTTGGCTTCTGGCCAAACGATAACAGCTACGAATTCGAAGCGTCTAAAGCGTTAACGGAAGACCAATCACAATTCGTAGGCTTAGCTCTCGATGAAGATTCACAGTACGAACTGAGCGACGAACGTATCGCAACTTGGGTAGAACAAGTTCTGGTTGAGTACAGCGAAAAGCTATAAGCACACATACGCTCTCAAACACCTGCTCATGTAAGATGAAGCAGAATACAAAAAGGCCTCATTACTGCGAAGTAATGAGGCCTTTTCTATGTCATGTCGATAATCTCAACGGAAAGATTAAACCGTTTCTTCTGCCATTTCTTGTTCTGTTGACTTGCCAACGAAGAACATACAGATGATTGCCGCTGTCGTTGGTAGCAACCAACCCATACCGATATCGAACAATGGCATTATGTCTAGTGCTGATACATCGATACCCGCAACCTTAGCACCATCGATAAGAGCGAACAGCAGTGACACTAATACCACTACGCGGTAAGCCACTTTTGGGTTAGGGAAGCGACTACGCAGGAACGTCAGCGCTACCAAGGCAATGGCTACTGGGTAAAGTGCAAATAGCACAGGTACCGATAGGGAAATCAGTTGAGAAAGACCCACATTCGCTACCGTTGCACAAGCCACACCATTAATGATCACCCAAGTCTTATAAGGCAGAGGCGTTAGCGAGCTGAAGTAATCAGAACATGCTGATACAAGACCAATCGCTGTTGTTAGACACGCCAATAGTACGATCACAGAAAGCACTAGCTGACCAGAAGGACCAAACAACGATTGAACATAAAGGCTTAAGATAGCGCCGCCATTGTCTACACCCGCAGCGACTGTTGCACTTGTGGCACCCAAGAAAAACAAAGAGATATAAACAAAGGCTAGGCCAGCAGCCGCGATGCAACCTGCGCTAATTAAATACTTAGTTGTTGCCGTACGATCAGTAATACCTTTGCTACGAATAGCCTCAACAATCAACATACCAAACATCAAAGAAGCAAAAGTATCCATGGTGTTGTAGCCTTCAAGGAACCCTTTGGTTAGTGGCTGCGTAATGTACTCACCATGAGCAGCAAGAATATCACCCTGAGGGTTAACAAACACAGCAACGGCTAGTATAACCAAACCAACGAATAACGCTGGTGTTAGTACCTTGCCAATCACGTCAATTAGCTTCCCTTGCGACCATGAGAAGAAGATCGTAACGACAAAAAATGCAATAGAAAAGAGAGTAAGGTGAGCTTGAGATGCATCGATGAAGAACGGTTTCACCGCCATCTCATAGGCAACAAGGCCGGTACGAGGTGCAGCAAATGCTGGGCCAATAATAATAAAGATCAGCACAGCCATGATAGTCGCAGCTTGCTTAGGAAGATCTTTTGTTAAGTGCCCCCAAGAACCACCCGCCACTGCAACAGCAACGATAGTGATTAACGGCAGACCAACGGCAGTCAGCAGAAAACCAGACATCGCTGGAAGGAAGTGATCACCGGCTAATTGGCCAGCTAGAGGTGGGAAGATGATGTTACCCGCACCCAAGAAAAACGCAAAAAGCATAAAGCCCAATGCTAATACATCTGTTAGTTTAAGACTCTGTTTCACAGATAATCCTTAATTATATTTATGAATTTGTGTTGTGCTTACATGAATGTTACAGCCTGAGGCTGTCAATCAATCTATAAAATAGTCGCGCATAATGACGAAACACTTGGCTAGCTGCAAGTCACCATAAAAAAACACCATATAAATTTGCATATTCAAACAAAAAGCAGTGGATTCCACTGGATATAGAAAAATAGACATAATTATAAACTAACCATAAATTTTAACAACATTCAATCATACAGAACATTTACTTATACAATTGACTAACATCAGAGCCAATCACTTAAAATATATCGATAGCCAGAACATTCATGAAAGATAAAATAGTAGAAACCAAAAGCTTCAATTTTAAACAATTCTCTATTTACGGTGGACAAAGCGGTATGCCTGTCAGCACCGATGGCGTATTACTCGGAGCATGGGTTAACCTTGCGAAAAAAACATCCGTACTCGATATAGGGACAGGGACAGGGTTATTGGCTTTAATGGTTGCACAACGTTTCCCAGAGGCCTCAATCTCAGCCATTGATATTGATCAGCACGCGATCCATGCCGCGGCCATCAATATTGAACAGTCGCCTTGGCAAGATCGTATTTGCCTTCATCACGGCAGTATTTTAACGACAGATTTTCCGCAACAGTTCGATGCCATCATATGTAACCCACCCTACTTCAACTCTGGAGCACAGGCACAACAAAGCCAAAGGGCCACGGCTAGACACAGTGACAGCTTGGATCATCTTCAACTGGCCAATCGTTGTTTCGATATAACGACAGAGTCAGCAACCGCCAGCTTTATCCTGCCAACACCAGAAGGGGAAGGCTTCATCAAACTTGCCCAACAATGTGGCTGGCACTTAGCAAAACGTCTTGATGTGAAAACAACAGACAAAAAAACTGCGAGCCGAATCTTGTTTGAGTTATCTAAAGATCCTGTTTGCGAGCAAGATTTGCAGCGTGAATCGCTGACAATTCATCATCAAGGTGGTTATAGCGCCGCATTTATTGCACTTACTAAAGATTTTTATCTCAAGATGTAGCAAATACCATGTGATCCTAATCACTAATGCTTCTATAATGTCCGACTACTCTTTTTTATCGTCTGCTTTTTGAGGCAGAAACATTTATTGCTTGTGGAGAAACAACAGTGATCAGAACCTTTGCAGAACTCGATCTAAACCAAGAGCTGCTAAAAGCAATTGACGAAATGGGCTACGAACGCCCAACACAGATACAAGCTGAAGCGATCCCACAAGCGTTAGATGGAAAAGACGTTTTGGCTTCTGCGCCAACAGGCACTGGTAAAACAGCATCATTTGTTCTGCCTGCGCTACAGTACTTACAGGATTTCCCTCGTAAAAAAGCGGGTCCTGCCCGTATGCTTATCCTGACACCAACTCGTGAACTGGCAATGCAAATCACTGAGCAAGCTCGTGAGCTAGCAAAGTATACGGCACTAAACATCTTCACCATCACCGGTGGTGTAATGTACCAAGAGCACGCTGATATCCTTGGCACAACGCAAGACATCGTAGTTGCAACTCCAGGTCGCCTGATGGAATACATCGAAGCAGAGCGCTTTGACTGTCGTGCTATCGAATGGCTAATCTTAGATGAAGCCGATCGCATGTTAGATATGGGCTTTGGTCCTGTTGTTGACCGTCTGTCTGCAGAGTGTCGCTGGCGTAAACAAACTTTACTTTTCTCAGCAACACTAGAAGGTAAAGGTGTTGAAGGCTTCACTGAAGATCTACTGAAGAACCCAGCGGAGATCGATGCGAAATCATCACTTCGTGAGCGCAAGAAGATCACTCAGTGGTATCACCGTGCTGACACAGCAGAACACAAACTTGAATTGCTAAAACACATCATTACCAAGGAAGCTGAACGCAGCATCGTGTTCTTGAAGACGCGTGATCGCCTAGGTGATCTACGAGCTCAACTTGAAAGTGCGCAAATCCCATGTGCATGGATCCAAGGCGAAATGCCTCAAGACCGTCGTAACAATGCGATTGCTCGTTTCCGTGACGGTTCTGTCAACGTACTGCTAGCGACTGACGTTGCTGCTCGTGGTATCGACCTTCCCGACGTAAGCCACGTAATCAATTACGATATGCCTCGCACGGCTGACGTCTACCTTCACCGTATTGGCCGTACCGCTCGTGCTGGTAAGAAAGGCAACGCGGTTTCTATCATCGAAGCGCACGATCAACTGATGATTGAACGTGTGGCTCGTTACACTGACGAAGCAATCAAGGAACGCTTTGTTGAAGGCATGCGTCCAACACATAAGAAAGCAGCCGTAACGAAGAAAAAGAAACCAAAGAAAGAAGATAAGAAAGCGGTAGAGAAACAGAAGATCGCGAAGAAGAAGAAAATCGCTAAGAAAAAGAAAGCGGTAAAAAACAAGTAATCTGAGCATTTGTTAACTTCTAAATGATTCAACAAAAAGCCCTATGCAGTTCGCTGCATGGGGCTTTTCTCTATCTGGATGGTATCTCGCCGTACAGCGTGACTGCCTTTAATCAATAACGTCTAGTTTTGCTCTTCACGCTTAAATACAAGCTCTTTCGCGTTCGACTCTTCTTCAACGAAATAGTAACCCGCGGTATCGAACTTGGTCAGCGCTTCGACTGAGTCCACTTTGTTTTCGATAATGTAGCGAGCCATCATGCCACGTGCTTTCTTTGCGTAAAAACTGATGACCTTGTATTGGCCGTTCTTGCAGTCTTTGAATACCGGTGTAATCACTTGGCCATCTAGGTTCTTCGGCTTCACGGCTTTAAAGTATTCATTCGACGCTAGGTTGATCAACACATTGTCGCCTTGAGCATTCAGCGCCTCATTCAGCTTGTCTGTGATGATATTTCCCCAGAACTGGTACAAGTTAGTACCACGAGCATTCGCTAAGCGTGTCCCCATCTCTAGGCGGTATGGCTGCATCAAATCGAGCGGCTTAAGCAAGCCATATAACCCAGAAAGCATGCGCAGGTGGTTTTGTGCGTAGTCAAAATCTTCATCCGATAGCGTTTCAGCGTCTAGGCCAGTGTATACATCACCCTTAAAGGCTAGGATTGCTTGGCGTGCGTTATCTTGGGTAAAGGTCTCACTCCACTGCTCAAAACGCGCTACGTTCAACCCTGCGATTTTATCGCTGACTTTCATCAATGCTGAAATATCTGCTGGCGTCAGCTTACGGCACTCTTCAATCAACTCGGCAGAGTGTTCAACAAACTCTGGCTGGCTGAAGCGCTCCGTCGCTAATGGTGATTCGTAATCAAGTGTTTTGGCTGGAGAAACGACAACTAACATAACTTTACCCTAATCGGTTATCTAACTGGATGCTGCTAGAGTATAGAAAAAACATCAACTTGTCTTTATGACTCTTCCTATTACTTCGATAGAGAGAATTAGCTTTGATAGACAAAATGAGACAAATGGCAGATAAAGAAAAAGGCTAAGGTCGAAACCTTAGCCTTTCTAATCATTTTAGGGTGAGCGGTTTAGTGCCCCAACAATATTATTTCTTGTTGTTATCCCAAATACCGTCTTCCAGTTGAGATTTAAGCTCAGGGAAATCATTCGAATCGAATGTCGGTACTTTACCCGCGTCGAGTTGGCGGTTGTAGTCTTTCGCTAGCTTAATCACGATGCCTGACAACAGGATAATCGCCACCAAGTTAACAATCGCCATTAGGCCCATCGATACGTCAGCCAGTGCCCATACCGTTGGCAGTGTCGCGAGAGAACCGAACATAACCATACCTAATACAACAATACGGAACAGCACTAGGCCTTTCTTGTTGTTGTGCTCTAGGAAGATAAGGTTCGTTTCAGCGTACGAGTAGTTTGCAATGATTGAAGTGAAAGCGAAGAAGAAAATCGCTACCGCCACAAAGACACCGCCCCATTCGCCAACTTGCGCCGTTAGTGCACGTTGCGTTAGCTCGATACCCGTAACTTCACCGTGTGGTACATACTCACCAGACATTAAGATAATTGATACGGTTGCGGAACAAATAACAATAGTATCCATAAACACACCTAGCATTTGCACATAACCTTGTGATGCAGGGTGCGGTGGGTAAGGCGTAGCAGAAGCTGCTGCGTTTGGCGCAGAACCCATACCGGCTTCGTTCGAAAACAAACCACGTTTGATGCCGTTAATCATTGCTTGTGCGATTGCGTAACCTAGGCCACCCGCCGCAGCTTCTTGCAGACCGAATGCACTCTTGAAGATAAGAGCCAGTACTTCAGGCAGTTTCTCGATGTTCGCGAACATCACGTACATTGCGATCAATAGGTAAGCCAATGCCATGATTGGAACAATGATTTCTGCAGTACGCGCAATCTTACGGATACCACCGAAGATAACGAATGCCGAGATAATTACGATACCAACACCAACGTAACTACGCTCAAGGTCGAATGCCGTGTTCATTGCGCTTGCAATCGCGTTTGCTTGAACCGCGTTGAATACAAGACCAAATGCAATGATTAGGAAGATAGAGAATAGAACCCCCATCCAACGCATGCCTAGGCCTTTCTCCATGTAGTATGCAGGTCCGCCGCGGTAGTTACCGTCGTTATCACGCGTTTTGTATAGCTGTGCAAGTGTACTTTCCGCAAACGATGTTGCCATACCTAGCATTGCGATTAGCCACATCCAGAAGATAGCACCAGGGCCACCAGCGGTGAGCGCTACAGCAACACCCGCCATATTACCCGTACCAACACGAGCAGCGAGACTAGTACAAAGAGCTTGGAAAGAAGAGATACCAGCACTGTCTGCTTTACGGCTGTTTCTTAGTACAGAGAACATGTGGCCGAAATGGCGGAATTGAATGAAGCCTAGTCGTATCGTGAAGTAGATCCCCACACCAACCAGTAAGTAAACTAAGATAGATCCCCAAAGGAGATCGTTCATCAAATTGATTAAGTCTGTCACGTGAACCTCGTAATTGAGTTTAAGCACTGATCTTGCTTCCGAGCCTTCCTCTAGATCACCTATGCCAGTGTCAATAGTTGTGTCGGCATTAGTTTTTGATTTATTTGCTGCGATCTAGATTGTAAATGTCGCTTCATGCATCCATTTTACGTATCAGTGTATTTTTTGACGGGCGGATAATGCAGCGAGACGGGCTAAAAATCAATATGAAATTAAACCCATACAAGAATGACATTTCACTAATAATACACCTTTCGTTAACACAAACCTCAACAATTTCGCCAAACAAAAGTCACATTATCGGGACATAATATCAACAAAAACCACAGCTCAATCAAAACGAGAACAGCATCCTATAAAAATGCGCGAGCCTAGGTTTTACAAGGTATAGTGAAGATCTGCGTTTTTTTCTCGGGCAACGAGATACCCATCCTACACAATACTGTACGCAGCTGAATGCATTGTGGTTAGAGTGTTATTCCTTTCGCACAATGAATTAACATTCCTCCCCCCTTAATTTAATCGTTTACCTAAGTTTGTTTGCTTGTTTTTTGTACAAAAAAGTCACCACAATGTGTGAGCATACATAAAAAATCAAAACAAAATCTTCATATACTTGAAACAAATGAGAAATAAATCAAGGTTATTGTAAGCCTAAATATGATATTCAATGGTTCGTAGGAACCAGTCCCACGGAAGGAGATATGACTTATGGATAGCTTTCACTTCGATGATGTATCAGAACTAGAAATGCGTCGAGCAACTCAAAAAACACGCTCTAAACCGCTCAAGCGTAAATGGCGCGAAATTGAAGAAATAAATGACAGACGTCGACTCCAAAAAGAACTAATGGATATGAATTTAGGACTCGATTTTAGCCTTGACGATATAAAGCTTTAGCCAGTACAAAAAGCTTTGAGCAGTACAAGTGGATAGCACAATAGGCATCTTAACGGTGCCTTTTTATTGTTTAGAGCAGCGCCTTTTTTAATAGCGCTGCTTTTTTATAGCAAACTCAGCAATCAAATATTAGGGCTCGCTTGCGCTATAAGCACTCTTGCTCATTTTGACGAACTCGGTCAGCTAACTGGCGATATTGATCTGCAATCGTATCACCGAATACAGGGTCATTTTCAGGTTGAGACCATTGTGATTCCACCTCTTGCCAGTCTTTCACCGTAAATAGTGTGATGATCATGGGCAAAACGTATTTCTCTTCATACTCCATATGCTTACGTTGGGTATGAACAAACTCCTCAAGCTGTTCAATAAAGACTTCTTGAGGTACGACGGCATCTTGAAGAATCATATCCACCACACCTAAAAAGTCAGCGGTTTTCTCGGCAAGCAATTGATGTTCTAGTTCAAGATCTTCAATGGCTTGATCATTACCATACTTATTGAGGTAATAACGATAGATGATATCTTCTTTAGGGTGATGCACCTTATCAGAATGATTCATCAAATAATGAACCACTTCAGCGATAAGGCTGTAGTTGATTTCACGCTCTTGCTTGAGTAACTCAAGTTTATTTTTGAGAATCGCGAGCAAGCGAGCCATATAGCCATGCTCCCGTCTTATCCTTTCAATCATCATAATATCGACTCCATTACACCTACTATTTCTCAGTGTATACGAAGATGCCAATTTATGGTTTGACTCTGCTCGAAAAATAATCAATCTATACTTCAGTAGGTAATCGCCAATCGATAGGGTTTTGATCAATCGAGCAAAGTATCTTATTAGTCATTGAAAAATGCTTACAGCCAAAGAAGCCGCGGCGTGCTGATAATGGGGATGGATGCGGAGCTGTCAATACATGATGCCTTTCCGAATCAATAGCTTGGCCTTTCTTCTGGGCATGCGCGCCCCACAGTAAGAAGATGATTGGCTCAGAACGCTGGTTCAGCTCAGTAATGATGGCACCGGTAAACGTTTCCCAACCGCACTTAGCATGTGAGTGTGCTTTTGCCTCTTCTACGGTAAGGACTGTGTTCAGCATCAACACCCCTTGCGATGCCCAAGAATCGAGATAACCATGATTAGGGATCTCAAATCCCTCTATATCTTGTGCAAGCTCTTTGTAAATATTGCGCAGAGAAGGAGGAATTTTCACACCAGGAAGCACTGAGAATGCTAAGCCATGAGCTTGGTTGGCACCGTGGTAAGGGTCTTGACCTAAAATAACCACTCGCACGGACTCGAAAGGCGTCATATCAAAAGCATTGAATACCTGCTCTTGTGGCGGGTAGATGGTTTTCCCACTATTACGTTGCTGCTCAACAAACGCGAGGACACTCTGAAAGTACTCTTTGTCACGTTCATCATTAATAATGGATTCCCAAGTCTTTGGTGCGCTCATCGTTTACTTCCCAATCATCAAGGTTTCTAGGGGCTTTCGCCAGACAAAAAAATAGCTGTATCGGCTAACTGTCCTAAATAAGGCTCTAGTTATACCTCATACAGCTATCAATAAACATGATGTGTAGGGTTCACTTGTTGATGAATCATAATAATCAGTTCAAGTTGTGTTTACTCGATTAACCACTTTTCTGCTGCGTACGGTGGTGGCCGTGGTTATGCACGTGACGGTTTGGTGTTGGTAAACGACTTGCGACAGCAAAAATTGAAGTTTGGGTGATTGAATACATAAAGGCACCTCCTCTAAGACTTCGTGAACTACATATTCACTTTAAGACTATGAAAAAAAGGTGCCAATTTTTAGAAATAGACGGAAATAAATTTACCCCTCTATTATTACGCTTCTTCGATCGCTAGCGTTGCTGAGCGATGAAACATTCTAAGTTGTTGAATTTCCTCTTTCCAGATCGTCGAATCAATGGTTTCCAAGATAAGAGGGATACCATTAAAGCGAGAATCAGAGGCAATATACTCAAAACAATCCCAGCCAATTTTGCCTTTTCCTAAAGAATGGTGTCTATCGACTCGGCTCGCGAACTCAGCTTTTGAATCATTGATGTGCATTGCTCTTAGATAGTGCATGCCCACAATGCGGTCGAACTCTGCAAAAGTATGGTCACACGCAGCTTTTGTTCGTAGGTCATAACCAGCAGTAAAGGTATGGCAAGTGTCTAAACACACACCAACACGCGACTTATCTTCTACTTGATCTATGATCTCCGCTAGGTGCTCAAATTTCCAACCAAGATTACTGCCCTGTCCAGACGTATTCTCGATCACTGCGACCACATCTGGCACAGCTTGATGAGCTAAGTTGATCGATTCGGCGATCTTAGCCAAACATTCGCTTTCTGAGATTTTCTTTAAATGACTACCCGGGTGAAAATTCAGTAGCGTTAGTCCAAGTTGATTACAACGCTCCATTTCATCAATAAAAGCAGCACGTGACTTCTCGAGTTTCTCTTCTTCAGGCGCCCCTAGGTTAATCAGATAGGAGTCATGAGGAAGAATATGTTCAGCAGCAAAGCCCAACATTTTGCAATTGGCTTTGAAGGCACTAATAGTTTTGGCTTCTAGTGGCTTCGCGGCCCACTGTCTCTGGTTTTTAGTAAACAGTGCAAACGCATTAGCACCGATCTCTTGCGCACGCATTGGGGCTAGATCAACACCGCCCGCAGCCGACACATGAGCACCAATAAACTTAATATTGGTTTCAGTTTTAGTTTTGGAGGATGAATTTTTGTTTGTCATTAAATCACTTTACACTTTCAGAATGCATCATAAATCAGGGCTCATATCGGTTGTAGTTCAATAAAAACACAATATATGTAGTAAATTTACACCAAGTAGAGCTGTTAAATATTTTTTATACTTTAAAATATTTTGTAATCACTTTGTTTTCAAAGGTTTTATTGATTTACCTCAATATAATACCCACCATAAAAGAGTGGTTTTTGGTTGTTTTTTGACTTAAATCAATATACACCTTACAAATATTAGGTATATATTAGCCAACTCAACAAAAATCGAAAGTTAACACCATAATCAAACCACATTTAGTGGACTAGGAGATAGTTATGATCCAAGGTATTCAAATTACGAAAGCAGCAAACGATGACCTATTAAACTCAATCTGGCTACTAGATAGTGAGAAGAATGAAGCTCGTTGCGTTGTTGCTACTGCAGGTTTCGAAGCTGACCAAGTTATCTCAGCGGCAGACCTAGGCGAGTACGAAAGCCGTGAAGTTGCAATCGAAGCAGCACCACGCATCGAAGGTGGTCAACACCTAAACGTTAACGTTCTTAAGCGTGAAACGCTAGAAGATGCAGTTGCTCACCCAGAGAACTACCCACAGCTAACAATCCGTGTATCGGGTTACGCTGTACGTTTCAACTCTCTAACAACTGAACAGCAACGTGACGTTATCGCACGTACGTTCACTGAGTCTCTATAATTTTTTAGAGCTTGAATTAAAATACAAAAACGGCGCTCATTGAGCGCCGTTTTCATTTGTTCGACAATTCCGATGAACGTTACGGTTGAACTCGACGAAGTACTGCTTTTAGCGCTTCAAAATCATTATCAAGATCTTCAGACAACAGCTCCATCGCCGCGTGTTTTGCTAGCGGGCCTGGCAGTTCAATATCTGTACCTAAAATATCATCAACCACTTCTTTGAACTTCGCTGGGTGCGCTGTACATAGGAACAAGCCAGTTTCGTTCTCTTGCAGTTGCTCTTCCAATAGACGGTACGCAATCGCACCATGTGGTTCACATAGGTAACCTTGTGCTTTTAGGTCGCGTACTGATTCAGCGCTCTGCTCGTCAGATACTTTACCCTTGCCTAATGTATCTAAGCCCCAACCTTTCAGTTGGCAAAGCTCTTCGATACGAGGCCAGTTGTTCGGTTGGCTTACGTCCATCGCGTTCGATGTTGTTGCAACGGTCGGTTTTGGATCCCATTGACCTGTTTCTAGGTAACGAGGAACCGTGTCATTTTCGTTGGTTGCTGCAATGAAACGCTTAACTGGTAGACCAAGCGCTTTCGCTAACAGACCAGCCGTTAGGTTACCAAAGTTACCACTTGGCACAGAGATAACAAGATTTTCACGTTGCTCTTTAGTCAGCTGAGAAGCCGCTTCAAAGTAGTAACAGATTTGAGCCATTAAACGGCTGATGTTGATTGAGTTTGCTGAGTTTAAGCCAATCTCTTTACGCAATTCAGCGTCATCAAATGCGTCTTTAACCAATGCCTGACACGCATCAAAGTCGCCATCAATCGCGACAGTGTGGATATTCTTACCTAGTGTACAGAACAGCTTTTCTTGCAGTGGGCTGATCTTGCCTTTCGGGTAAAGGATCACAACGTTGATGTCTTCCATGCCATAGAAAGCATGTGCAACCGCCGCACCAGTATCACCTGATGTTGCCGTCAAGATAGTGATTTGACCGCCATCAGAAACCGCTGCCAAAGATTGAGCCATAAAACGGCCACCGAAATCTTTAAATGCTAACGTTGGACCGTGAAACAGTTCAAGTGCATAAACACCGTCTTTCACTTGGTTGATCGGAGCTGGGAATTGGAACGCCGCATCCACTAGTTGATCAATCGTCTCTTTCGGTAATTCATCACCGATAAGCGCTGACAAAATCTTTGAGCTACGAGGGACAAAGTCCTCTGCAAGTAGTGCATCGATGTCATCGAACTTAGGCAGCTCTGATGGGAAAAATAGACCTTGATTACGACCTAAACCTTGACGAACGGCTTGGCCAAAAGAGACTTGCTCATCGTTTTCTTTGATGTTGTACAGCTTCATAACTCACTTCCTGTAACGATCGAACCCTGCTTATCTAAGCGACAAACGTGGACGAATCCTTCTTCATTTTGTACGTAATTTTGTTCTAACCAACGTGCAACACGCTCGGCGACATCTTGTTCTTTGCAAATGCTAAACAGAGTTGGGCCACTACCGGAAATACCAGTAGCCAATGCACCTGCCGACAACGCGTATTTACGAGCATCAGCAAACCCTGGAAGTAGTCTCTCACGATATGGTTCAGCGATCACGTCTTTGATCATCTTCGCCGCCAGTTCAGGTTGACCTGAGTGACACGCGTGGATAAAGCCCGCTAAGTGGCGACCATGAGCAATGATATCCTGACGACGATATTGAGATGGTAGGATCTCTCTCGCTTCCGCCGTAGATACTTTAATGCCCGGATAAGCCATCACCCAGTACCAGTCATCAAAACATGGGACTTCTTGGCTAATAATGCCTAGCTCTTCAAGCATAAGCTGCACACCACCAAGGTAACATGGCGCAACATTATCGTAGTGAATACCGCCTGAAATTTTACCTTCCATTTCGCCCATCAGATCAAGCAGTTCAGTTTCATTCAGAGGCTGACCGTGAAAACGGTTTAGCGCATCAAGCGCCGCTACGATTGAACATGCACTTGAACCTAAACCAGAACCAATAGGCATGTTCTTTTCGAGTGTCATTTCCAAAGGCTTAAGCGTAACACCTTTTTTATCTAGCTCTCTAGAGAACACCACCCAGCAGTCGTAGACGATGTTTTCTTTTGCTTCAGTTGGCAGCTTAGAAACAAAGCTGCCTGCTGTTTTTAGTGAGAATGGTTGATCGCCAGCTTTAACCATTACTCGGTCACCAAGCAATGTGCCATCCACTGGAGACACAGCGGCCCCCAGCACATCAAACCCTACACTGACATTACCGATTGATGCCGGAGCATAAACGACAACATCCATATCACTTGAACTCATTCCTAAACTCCTAATTTCCAACCAAGAGTACGCATCACATCAGAGAATACGCCTGCTGCTGTAACTTCAGTACCTGCACCGTAGCCACGTAGAACGAGTGGGATTGGCTGGTAGTAACGGCTGTAGAATGCCAGAGCGTTCTCGCCATCTTTAATCTTGAACATCGGGTCGTCGCCATCAACAGCTGCGATACGAACCTTACATTTACCGTCGGTGATCTCACCAACATAACGAAGTACTTTGCCTTCTTCTGCGGCGATAGCTGACTGCTCTTTGAAATAAGCATCCGCTTCTGGCAAGCGAGCCATAAACTCGTCAACCGTACCTGAATCATCGAAACCTGGTGGCAATGCTTGGTCAACTTCAACGTCTTCAAGTTCAAGTGCCATGCCAGCTTCACGAGCAAGAATCAGCAGCTTACGCGCGACATCCATACCAGACAGATCATCACGAGGATCCGGCTCAGTAAAGCCGTTATCTTTAGCAATGTTGGTTGCTTGGCTTAACGTCATGCCTTCATCAAGCTTACCGAAGATGTAAGACAGTGAACCAGAAAGGATACCGTTGAACTTCTCAAGTTCATCACCTGCAGAAATTAGGTTCTGTAGGTTTTCGATTACCGGCAGACCTGCTCCTACTGTTGTCTCGTACATCAGCTTACGACGTGAGTTACGTGCCACTTCACGAAGCTGATGGTAGTAAGCCATGCTTGCAGTGTTCGCTTTCTTATTTGGTGTTACCACGTGGAAACCAGCCGCTAGGAAGTCTGCATATTGCGCAGCAATACCTTCGCTAGACGTACAGTCAACCAATACAGGGTTGATGATGTGGTTACGTTGAACCAGAGCCGCTAAGCGCGCTAGGCTGAATTCTTCTGTCGCGCTCGACATGCGGTCACGCCACTGTTCTAGCGGTAGGCCATCGCTGTCTAGCAACAAACCTTTGCTATTTGCCAAGCCACATACGCGGATCACGATGCCTTTTTCAGCCAGTTTGCCTTGTTGACGTTGGATTTGGTCAACCAGCTCGCCACCAACACCGCCAACACCCACAACGAATACGTCAAGAAAGTGCTTAGAGTTAAATAGGTTTTCGTGACACGCTTTGATCGCTTCTGAGATTTTATCTTCAGGGATAACCGCAGAGATAGCGCGCTCTGAAGAGCCTTGAGCAATAGCAACAATGTTAACGTTCACTTCGGCTAAAGAAGAGAAAAACTGAGAAGCAACACCGCGTGAAGTGCGCATACCGTCACCCACCAGTGTCACAATCGCTACGTCGTCCATGAATTCAACCGGCTCTAACAAGCCATCTTTGAGTTCAAGTTCAAATGCGTCAGACAGTACTTGCTTCGCTTTTACTTTGTCTGCTGACTCAATACAGAAGCTGATGCTGTATTCAGAAGAAGATTGAGTAATAAGGACAATAGAAACGCCAGCAGAAGACATCGCGCCGAATACACGGCTCGCCATGCCTACCATGCCCTTCATGCCAGGGCCTGATACGTTAACCATCGTTAGGTCACTTAGCGTAGTAATACCTTTGATTGCTAAGTTATCTTCGCCAGTGTCTTGGCCAATCAAAGTACCTGCACCCTGAGGATTAAAGCTGTTTTTGATCAGACAAGGAATGTGGAACTGTGCGATAGGCGCGATAGTCTTCGGGTGAAGAACCGAAGCGCCAAAGTAAGAAAGCTCCATCGCTTCTTGGTAGCTTAATGACTTAAGAAGACGAGCATCGTGTACTAAACGCGGGTCGCAATTGTAAACACCGTCTACGTCTGTCCAAATCTCACAGTAATCGGCACGAAGACACGCCGCCAATACCGCTGCAGAATAGTCAGAGCCATTACGGCCAAGCGTGACTAACTCGCCTTTATCATTACCAGCAGTGAAGCCCGGCATGATGTTAACGTGACCTTGTGGAAGTGGCGATTGACGGAAGTTCTGAGTTGACACATCCACATCCACCATAGCTTCAAGGTGATCACCTTTAGCGTATAGGTATTGAACTGGGTCAATCAGGCTTGCTGGTTGGCCTTTCGCTTCAAGTACCGCTTTCATCAACTGGATTGAGATTCGCTCACCTTTACTGATGATGCGAGCATTGACGTGGTTCGGACACATACCCAGTAGGTTAATGCCGTTCACGAACTGCTTTAACTGAGCAAGAGAGGTATCGACCTGCTCTTGGAATGCCGAACCATCGATAGAAGGAACGGCGGTTTTGATCTCTTCAAACAGTGCAACAAATGATGATTCGATCTCTGCAATTTGCGTATCGGCTTCACCATGTTTCAATGCTGCTTCAATAACAGCGACCAACTTATTGGTTGTTTTTCCTGGAGCCGACAGTACAACAGCTAGCTCTTCTTGCTGGGCATTATTAGCGATGATATCAGCCGCTCGTAAAAAACGATCTGCATCAGCTAGTGATGAACCTCCAAACTTTAAAACGCGCATCCCTTTCTCCATAAGTCATAAAAATGGTACAAAAAAAGGCCTGTATCTTGTTGGATACAGGCCTTTTTTTTAAAATCCGTTACTTAGCAGCCTGCCCCAACAATGTTAATGTCGGTAATAATAATGGTTGTGGTCATTACTAGGTGGCGTACGTGCTGCATATCAAATTCTCTGCTTGTGCTTTACTCTACGTGTATCAATTTTTACCACTAGACGTCAATGAAAAGTTGCGTTTTTTTTACATTCACACCGCTTTTCAGAGCAAACCGCCATTTAAGGGATAAAACATCCCGTTTACACCTTCAATTCAGATACTGGGTTTCCCCTTCAGAACAAGAAAGGTAACTAGGCTCATATAAAGTCATGACAAATTTACATATCACTTGGGCAGCGAACATACAGGTTTTGTGCTTTAATTAACCGATAACGTTTTTAAAACAACAATAATGATATCAGGAGTGGGGAAGTGAAGAGATTGCTTATTCTTTTAACCTTTGCTGCGCCTGTTGTTTGTTCAGCAAATAGCTTGCCTCTGTTGAGCAATCTGCCTCTACTACCCGCTCAAGTTGATCGCTCTTCTCATAAATTCTTTATTTCAACTCAAAATGCCTCGAGTGAAAGCTTTGACACTTGGAAGATCGACAGTGGCTACTCTTATAGCTTGTTTGCTGATGTCGATCTTTATGTCGGTACACGTATTAACAGTGCTTCACTGAAATATGAAAGCGGATTCTTGAGTGGTGTCAGTTATCAATTCTCAGAAAAGGTCTCTTTCAACAGTTCGTTGCATACCTATAAAGATGAAGAAGAGGACAGCGAAAATTCGGTAGCAGCAGAAATTTCAAGCCGAGTACAACTGACTGATAATTTAGATCTGCATGCCACCCTTGATTATGAAGAGTGGCAGCAAGGTGTTGAAGTCGGATTAGGGTTTCGCTTCTAATTCAATAAGCTTGTTACCCATTAACAATTGCGAATCAAATCGCCGTTATGATTCAAGCAACAGCTCCGACGAAATTAACACGCCATTCCAATCTGCATAAATGTAATCACCAGGCTGCACCAACTGGTTATGTACTGTCAGCGTCACGTTCACTTGGCCAACACCACGCTTCTCAGTTTTGAATGGTGATGCACCTAGAGCTTGAACGCCCAAATCCATTTGCGACATCATACCAACATCACGCACAGCACCATTCACAATCACGCCTTCCCAGCCATTTTCTATCGCGAGAATAGCAAGTTGGTCACCAAGCAGCGCTTTCTGGCACGAGCCATTTCCGTCAACAACCAGCACTTTACCGCTGCCGTCGGTTTCTAAAACCTCACGAACCTTAGAATTATCGTGATAACAACGAACTGTTACAATTTTTCCCCAGAACGCACCACGTTGACCAAAGTTCTGTAGCGGCAGGTTCAGTTGGGTAACTTTGCTTTCAAACTCATCACATAAGTCTGGTGTTATATCGTGCATATATCCTCCGTGAGTAAGGCACTACCTATAAAACAAGGTAAACCTCTATGCTTTTATATGTAATTGAACTTAATCCTTTGTTTTCATCATATTATGCTCAATTCAATAATGAATAAAAATTTGATTAAGCATATTTATCTACTAGACTATCAGAACAGCTTGGCTTCCTTGGTTCATTATCATGTCTTAAACAAGTCAGATATGAGAACAATCACGAATAACCATTCTGGTTTGCTATTAAATAATTAACCATAATATCGGTTAAGTTGTAGCCATACTATTAAAGTTTGTTGCGATTCGGCAATTGATGTAAATCAACAAAGTGAATGGAATTAACATTCTCACGTTGTTAGCATGCTGTTAACATTATAGAATCCTCTACAATCACTAAGAGAATGATTAAAAGGCGTACTGGATCTACGTTATTGGGCAATACTTCAAGGAAGGCAGATAACTGGAAGTAAGTGTTTTTTTGAAAACTTTAAGTTATCATCAAAATTACATTACCTGTATGTTATGTTTTTGCCTAGAATTTATTCTATTAGCACAGTTTCGTCACAAATTTAGGTACCGCCAAATGCAAACCCCGCAGATTCTGATCGTTGAAGATGAGCAAGTAACTCGTAACACTCTAAAGAGTATTTTTGAAGCAGAGGGATATGCTGTTTTTGAGGCTAGCGACGGTGAAGAGATGCACCAAGTGCTATCTGACAACCAAGTTAACCTTGTAATTATGGACATCAACCTTCCAGGTAAGAATGGCTTACTACTTGCGCGTGAACTACGTGAGCAAGCAAATGTAGCACTTATGTTCTTAACGGGTCGTGATAACGAAGTTGATAAAATTCTTGGCCTAGAGATAGGGGCAGATGATTACATCACTAAGCCTTTCAACCCTCGTGAACTGACTATTCGTGCACGTAATCTTCTTAACCGTTCAATGAGCACTAGCTCTATTCAAGAAGAAAAGCGTAGCGTTGAAAAGTACGAGTTCAACGGTTGGGTACTAGATATCAATAGCCGTTCTCTAGTTAGTCCAGATGGCGAAGGCTACAAGCTACCTCGTTCAGAGTTCCGTGCTCTACTTCACTTCTGTGAGAACCCAGGTAAGATCCAAACACGAGCAGACCTTCTTAAGAAGATGACTGGCCGTGAGCTTAAGCCACACGATCGTACTGTAGACGTGACAATTCGTCGTATTCGTAAGCACTTTGAATCCATTTCTGGTACGCCAGAAATCATCGCAACGATTCACGGTGAAGGCTACCGCTTTTGTGGTGACCTAGAAGACTAATTTGATTACGCTTCTGCCCGTTTAGTCCTTCTAACCGGTTAGCACTTCTAACATCAGAAGCACAATCAATCGTTATTAAAAAGGGAGATGCCAACGCATCCTCCCTTTTTTATTGATCATGAATCCGAAAGGTCTAGTAGACAGTATCAACCTTCACATCTTTCTCCACTAACCACTTTACGATTTCGCCATCTCTAAGTTGTACTGCAACATCAACAGCTTTCTCACTTTCGATATCTAGCTGCCATACAAAAGCGACTTCCCACTGAGTTTCACTTTGAATTCTCAAATCAAGATCGTCGGCAGTTACCAGTAAGGTATCCGCCCCCTGCTTAACTGTAACACTCTCGACAGCAAGCGTTGCTGGTAATTGAGAGGTTGACTCTAGATAAATAACACCATGCAAAGTCTCATCTTGATCCTCTCCAATCATCGGCATTTTATTTAGCCAAAGGTTGCTTTTCATTGTGACTATCGCGGTTGAGACTTCAACCTGAGTACCTTTTTGCCATTCTACTTGTGGCGTAGAACAACCCGCTAATGCCAACACACATGCGGAAAATGCTAATTTTTTCATTATTCTTCTACCTTTGGTTTAACCAACTTTTTAGGACTTCAATGTCATTCTGATATTCATTATTAATTTCATCCACCCAATCTGAAATATTCTCCCACCACGCAGGCAGATCGGGAGATTGCGCTTTCTGAGCGACTTGCTGTATGCGTTTCAGGCCAATTGAACCTGCCGCACCTTTAATCTTATGCGCTTCAGAAACGATGCTGGCTTGATCTTTCGCGACCATGTTGGAGTTCAATATTTCCATATACTCCGGCATCATATCTTCAAACATCGCTATGCTATCTAAAACCGGTTTCGGCCCAACAATATCAACGTAAGACTCTAGCATATCAATATCAAGCAAAGCGGTGTCAACCAATGAAATAGTAGGCGTATCCTCTGCTACTTTCTCGATAACCTCGGGAACACCTTCGATCAATTTGCTGATCACATCTTGAATAGCACGAACAGACAGTGGTTTACTGATCGCTTCATCCATGCCTTTTTGTAGGTATTCTTGCTTGTTATTTAAAACATTCGCGGTTAATGCGACCAAAGGAGGTAACTGACTGTATTTCTCTCGGTAATACTGGGCGATATCAAAGCCTGTCATGTCAGGTAATTGAATATCTAACAACACCAGATCGTAGTCTTGTGGGTTGAATACGATTTGAGCCTCTTTACCTGTCATCACCACTGTCACTTCGTGACCTAGGCTTTCAAGTAGAGAGCGAGCCACCGTGATATTAAGTTCAATATCTTCGACCATGAAGATCTTAAGATGCGATTGCTTTCGTGGTGCTTTAATGAGTGCTTGAGTGTCGTAATTGACAGGAACTCGAATCGAAACGGTAAAGGTACTGCCAAAGCCTTCTTCACTGGTTACTTCGATGTGACCATCCATCATGTTGATCAGCTGCTGAGATACCGCGAGGCCAATACCTGTACCCACCGCATGCAGATTATCCGTTCCAGATTTCACCTGATAATACATCGCGAAGATCTTCTCGATTTCACTTTCAGGTATACCAATGCCGGTGTCTTCCACTTCCATAGTAATGTTAGCAAAGTCGCCATCAATATCGGCGCTAACTGTCATTACCACACCACCATCTTTGGTGAATTTCATCGCGTTGCTGACGAGATTCCACAGCACTTGTCTCAGGCGAGTACCATCCACTTCAACCGCAGCAGGAAGGTCGGATAATCTTTCTAAATCAAACCTCAACCCTTTTTGCTCCGCCATCAATGCAGAAATACTTTCGATCTCGACAACAAAGTCTTCAAAGTTGATCGGCGTTGGGAATAACTCAAGCTTACGACGATCGAATTTGTCCATATCAATAATGTCGTTAAAAATATTACCCAGAGTCACCGCACTCACCTTGATGGTTTGCATGTGCTTGCGCTGCTCGGTAGTCAGCTGGCTATCTAATAGCATGCGGCTCAAGCCAATAATACCGTTGAGCGGCGTTCTTAACTCGTGACTAATGGTTGAAATGAACGTGGTCTTGTCCCGACTGGCTTTCTCTAGCGACTTTTGATGCTCTCTACGTTCAGTAATATCACGGCCATAGCCCACTAAGCCCAAGTGACGCCCATCTTTGCTGTAAAAAGGCACCTTACGCAGCTCGAAATAGCTTTTTCGCCCATCAGGGTATTCTAGCCATTGGTCATAGGTCAGGGCCTGATTATCAGCAAACACTTTCTTATCAGTTTCAACAACTTGTTGAGCGATCTCTTTGCTGTATACATCCCAAGGTGTCAAACCAACCAGATCTTTTTCTGTTTTTCCAGTGAGTTCTTCAACCGCGCGGTTACAACCTGAAAACACACCATCTTCATTACGATAGTAGATAAGGTCGGGTGAAGCGTCGATAAACGAGCGCAGGAGTGCGGTACGTTCTGCTAATTCAAGCTGAGTTCGTTCACGCTGAAACACCTCATTTTCTAAATCCTGCATCGCTTCAGCACGTGCTTCTTCCGCTTTTTCTCGCTCTTCAATTTCTTGATTAAGCTTCTCGATATTAAGTTGTAACTGGCTATTTAGCTCTTGGTCTCGCTCACGCATATCGCCAAGCTTAGAAACCAGCTTCGCCAATCTTTGACGAGACTCTTCCAGTTGATCAACAACCACTGAAAGAAAATAAACCGCCCATGGTGTAATGACTAAACCGAAGAAAGCAGAACGAATAATGTCGATATCATCAACATTACCTTTGAGTGCGAGGGTTATGCCGACCTGCACAACTACGGCGAGGGCAACAAGCGCTAAGGCAAGCAAGATAGAAAAGCGGACAATTCCCAATTTTACGAGTAGATCCACGTAATATTGAGCAAGATTTTTCATGGGTTTCATTTAGCGCTCCATGCGATAAGACTAGCAGTATTCTACCTTGTTTGAAGGTAGGAGGTAAGCTAGCTACATCACATGCAGCAAGAGATCCAACGCAATATCATGGTTAATGAATCAATATAAATATTAACTAAGCCCAAATGCACCTGTTAACAAAATCACAGAGTTTATAGGGTTAATGAGTTGAAGAAGGGTGCACAATCGAACGATTTCGACCCTCAGACTTAGCTTGGTAAAGCGCACTATCTGCTAAGGCAACCGCCGACTCCATTTCGTCACCGGGCATCGGTATATAAGAGATGATACCGATGCTGACAGTGATGAATTCAGAGACTGTCGACTTCTCATGATCCAATTCCAATTTAAGGACTTCATCATGGATACGCTGTGCCACCAGCTGAGCACCTTCGGTTGTCGTGTTTGGCAGAATAAAGCCGAACTCTTCACCACCATAACGAGCCACGCAATCAGAAGAGCGATTGAGTACCTGCTTAAATGCCTGAGAAACTTTAATCAACGCATTATCACCTTGTTGATGTCCGTAAAAATCGTTATACCCCTTAAAAAAGTCGATATCACACAGCATAATGGTCAATGGCAACTTTTCTCGAGCATGGTAATACCACAATGCCGACAGCTGCTCATCAAAACGGCGTCGGTTCGAAACCGAAGTTAAGCTATCCATGAAACTGAGACGTTCTAGCTCAAGGTTGGCTTCTTCAAGTTTTTGCTCTGCTAGATAGCGCTCGGTAATATCACGCGCCATAATCAACACACCATTTGTACTCGATGCCGGATCCTTAAACGGTGATTTCACCACATCATACCAAGTGCACTCACCATCACTAGAAACAACCTTATCGATATAGCGTAATGATTTGCCTTGATGAAGCACTTGGTGATCAGTATTAGAAAGGCGCATATAAATATTGTTTGGCACTACATCTTGCAAGCGCTTACCAACTAAGTCACTCACTTCAGAGATACCAAGAGCTGTAACAAACGGCTTGTTACACGCTTGGTAAACCATATTTTCGTTAAAGATACCGATAGAGTCAGGGCTTGCTTCTAAGATATTTTGTAAAATGGTGTCACGTTGAGCAAGCGCAACCTCAGTGTCTTTTCGCTTTTCCATTTCGCCACGCAGTTTTTGCTGCATATCATGCCAATCGGTCACATCATGACTGATGGAAAGCGTACCAATCGCTTCCCCATCTTGAGAAAGTAAAACGCTTTGATAGGTTTCCAGCAAACAGCCCTTTCCATCTTGGTCTGTGGTCCATGCTCGCTCACTCACTCGGCCTTTTAGTGCATCATTGGAAACACTCAAAGTGCCCTCTTCAGGGCGACCATACCAAAATTTTTTAAACGAACGATTACTAGCGACCAACTCACCCTTCTGATTTTTCACATAGATCAACTCAGATAAAGAGTCCAAAGCAGTGCGTGCGACATTAAGCTCACGAACCTCTTGGGATAGTTCTTCATTGGTATTGTTATAAGGCGAGGCATGAATCATCCAAGCCCTTTTGCCTCTAAAAAGGATCCTGCGACCAACCAAGTTGATCTTAAAATGCTCAAATTCAGAAAGTGTCCAAATTGAGAGTTGTTCAAATGATTGAGAGTTTATGTGATTGGCTAGGTGATGACGGAAGCTGTTTTCACTTTCTACGGTAGGGAAACGAAAGTTAACGCCAAGCTGGCGGATGCCAAGCAACTGCATGGCTTGGCGATTGGCATATAAAATCTCACCACTTCGAACATCAACAAAATAGAGGGGTGATGGAGTAGCAACTAGAAGTTTTTCTATATGTAACTGATAACGTGAATAAAGGTGCCAGCAGATGAGGATAGTCAGCAATACGATAACGATATAGATGCCGTAGCCATATGCTCTATCCCACAACCAAGTCATAACCAGTTCCATTTACTCTCAATCTATACCATCAATTCTGTAAGGGGGAAATGTTACCACTAATTATAGGGATTATCTGCTGTTACCTACTTTCTGTTCAAATCTATCAATTCCCGCTGTTTAATACCGGTAATCTGTATTCAAATGCAGCGCCCGTCTCAATACCTTGGGCACCCGTCTTGTCTAACGAGCGGCCAATTTCAGTCATCGCTAGCCATCGGTTTTCACACCATAAAGGAGAAAGCAAAGTTGGACGTCGTGCGGCAGAAGAAACTCGATGATAGACCACATGAGCAGGTGTGCGTTGGATAATTGTGCAGGCAATATCAATGTACTCCTCCAAGGTTGGCGCCTCGAGCTTGCCAGCTTTCCACGCCTTAGCCATGGTACTGCCCTCGACAATATGCAGGCCATGCAATTTGATACCATCGGTGCCCACCGCCAATACCTTATCCAAGGTTTCAAGATTATCCGCTTTAGTCTCTTTTGGTAGACCAACAATCAGATGAGTACACACCTTGATCCCTAAAGCACGTGCACGCTGGGTGATCGTTTCATACACCGCAAAATCATGACCACGATTAATCCGCTTCAATGTTTTATCATTTGCGGTTTGTAAGCCTAGCTCAAGCCATATTTCATAGCCTTGCTCCACATAATCCGCCAGCAGTTCCAACACCGAATCTGGAACACAATCAGGTCTTGTTCCTACACACAAACCAACAATGTCAGCACCCGGAGCTCTAAGGGCTTCCTCATACATATTCTTGAGCACTTGTACTTCAGCATAAGTACTGGTGTAAGCCTGAAAATAGGCAAGGTACTTCTTAGCTCGGGCAATTTCACCCGCACGATCTTTTAACTGATCAGCAATACTTTGAATTTGAGTTTGTTCGTCGGCAAATGAAGCGACATTACAGAAAGTACACCCACCACGGCCGATTGTTCCGTCGCGGTTTGGGCAGCTAAAGCCACCGTGCAGTGTCAGTTTGTGAACCTTTTCGCCATAACGGCGCTGAAGGTCTTGGCCGATAGTGTTAACCAACTCGTGTAATTGCATATTTTGAAAGTGCTCAAGTAAATAAGAATGAATATCAGTCTATTTCTGAAAAAAAATTACATCCCTGCAAAATTCAACCAATTAGTTTACTCAAGGCCTTTTGCGAGCAACCTATCAAATATCAATAAACATGCAAAAATTCGGCTCTATTTGCCTAATGTTGCACATTTGTTAGACATTAAATTCAAAATAAAACGAAAAAAATGGTCTACATGGGTCAACTTTCATTGCAATTCGCCTAGACAAAATTGTAGGATACTTACACATATTGGCTATTTTTGTGTATTTACTTACAACGAAAACTTGTTAATAAGTCGGTGATATCCATATCCCACCTATATAAACCACTAGTTTGTGGCTAAAAATAAACGGATATCACTAAGGATTGTTTTTCTCGCAATACTTTTCCTGCGAGATACGGAAAGGATTCAAACCGCCAGCATAGGCAGGTTTAGACCCATAAATATAAAAGGACAAGGCTGACTTTATACAAATAAGTTGCGCCTAGATTTAACTGGAAGGATGTATCTATGGTAGATCAAGAGCAGAACTCACAGGGTCTGTATACTCCTGAACTGGAGCATGACGCTTGTGGTATCGGTTTTGTTGCGCATCTAAAGAATCGCAAATCTCATGATGTAGTAACTCAAGCACTCGATATGCTTGCACGTATGGAACACCGTGGCGGCCAAGGCTGTGATCCGTGTTCTGGTGATGGTGCAGGTATCCTGCTACAGAAGCCACACGAATTCTTACTAGAAGAAGCCGTAAAACTTGGAATTAAACTGCCATCTTTTGAAAAATATGGCGTTGGTGTTGTACTTTTCCCGAAAGATGAACACAAACGTGCACAGTGTCGTGACATTCTAGAACGCAATGCACAGCGCCTAGAGTTAGAAGTTATCGGTTACCGTGAACTTCCAACGGACAATTCAATGATTGGTGCTGACCCATTAAGCACTGAACCTCAATTTGAACACGTATTTATCTCTGGCGGCCCTGGTACTACACCAGAAGAGCTTGAACGCAAACTGTATGTTCTACGTAACTACACGGTTCGTGTATGCCTAGAAAGCGTGTCAAACATTGGTGATGACTTCTACATCAACTCAATGTCTTACAAAACATTGGTGTACAAAGGTCAGCTAACAACAGAACAAGTTCCTCAGTACTTCCTAGATCTGCAAAACCCAACCATGGTGACAGCTCTAGCACTAGTACACTCTCGCTTCTCTACCAATACATTCCCACGTTGGCGTCTGGCTCAACCTTTCCGTTATATCGCGCATAATGGCGAAATCAATACGGTACGCGGCAACCTAAACTGGATGAAAGCACGTGAAGCAATCCTCGAATCGGATCTGTTTACACAAGCTGAAATCGACATGCTACTGCCTATCTGTCAGGAAGGTAGCTCGGATTCGTCAAACTTCGATATGGCACTTGAGCTACTTGTTCTTTCAGGTCGTACTCTGCCGCATGCATTAATGATGATGATCCCTGAAGCATGGCAAGAAAACAAAAACATGGATCCAACTCGTCGTGCGTTCTACCAGTACCACGCGAACGTAATGGAACCATGGGATGGCCCGGCATCAGTATGTTTCACCGATGGTGTTCAAGTTGGTGCAACGCTTGACCGTAATGGTCTGCGTCCTTCTCGCTACACAGTAACTAAAGACGACTTCCTAGTAATGGCGTCTGAATCTGGCGTAGTTGAAATCGCACCAGAAAACGTTGAATACCGCGGTCGTCTACAACCAGGTCGTATTTTTGTTGCTGACCTTGAGCAAGGCCGCATTATTTCTGATGAAGAAGTAAAAGATGGTATCGCGAAAGCGCAACCTTACGAGAAATGGGTTGAAGAGAACCTTCTGAGCTTGAAAAAGCTGCCAGATGCGAGTAACGAATCTAACCAACCTTCTCCAGAGAAACTTCTGCACAAACAACAATCGTTTGGCGTGAGCTCTGAAGAAGTAAACGAAATCATTCTACCGCTTGCGAAAACGGGCTACGAGCCACTTTCTGCAATGGGTGCCGACTGGCCGCTAGCGATTCTTTCTCACCAATCGCAGCACCTTTCAAACTACTTCAAACAGTTGTTTGCTCAAGTAACTAACCCGCCAATCGACCCGATTCGTGAGCGTATGGTTATGTCTCTGAACACCTACCTAGGTAAAGATCAGAACCTACTTGCAGAAACACCAGAACACTGTCAAAAAGTAGAACTTGAATCGCCAGTTCTATCTAACTCTGAGTTAGAAAAACTGCGTGCAATCGATAACGATCACCTGCAATCAAAGACACTTGATATCGTATTCCAGGCAAACGGTGGTGAAGGGAAATTGGAACGTGCGTTAAAACGCATCTGCCAATATGCTGAAGATGCCGTGATTGATGGTTACTCTATCATCCTACTGACAGACCGTGCGGTTAACTCAAACCACGCCGCTATCCCAGCGATGCTGGCAGTTGGCGCGGTTCACCACCACCTAATCCGCAAAGGTTTACGTGCTAAGTGTGACATCGTGGTTGAAACGGGCGATGCTCGTGAGACACACCACTTTGCAACGCTTATCGGGTACGGTGCAAACGCCGTAAACCCATACCTAGTTATCGAAACGATTATTGATCTGCAACGTACTAAGAAGCTCGATCCAAACGTACACCCACGTGAGTTATTCGCGAACTACCGTAAAGGCGTTAACGGCGGTCTACTGAAGATCTTCTCTAAGATGGGGATCTCTACGCTGCAGTCTTACCACGGTGCACAAATATTTGAAGCACTTGGTGTTAGTAAATCAGTCGTTGAAAAGTACTTCACCGGTACTGTGTCTCGTATCCAAGGTCTAACGATCGACGATATCGCACGTGAAGTTCTGGTTCGCCACCGTGTTGGTTACCCAGCTCGTGAAATCCCAGCTCAAATTCTTGATGTTGGCGGTGTTTACCAGTGGAAGCAGCGTGGTGAGAAACACTTATTCAACCCAGAAACGATTTCTCTACTACAAGAATCAACGCGTAATAAAGATTACGGTCAGTTCAAGAAGTACGCAAAAGCCGTTGATGACCAAGGCGACAACGCAGCCACGCTACGTAGCCAACTGGACTTCATCAAGAACCCTGCTGGCTCTATTCCTCTTGCAGAAGTAGAACCCATCGAGAACATCCTTAAGCGCTTCGCAACAGGCGCAATGAGCTTTGGTTCAATCTCGCATGAGGCTCACTCAACACTGGCAGTGGCAATGAACCGCATTGGCGCTAAATCAAATTCAGGTGAAGGTGGTGAAGATCCCGTACGTTTCGAACGCAAAGAAAACGGTGACTGGGAACGTTCAGCAATCAAACAGGTGGCTTCTGGTCGCTTTGGTGTAACGTCTTACTACCTATCTAACGCTGATGAGCTACAAATCAAGATGGCTCAAGGTGCGAAACCGGGCGAAGGTGGTCAACTACCTGGTGATAAGGTTGATGACTGGATCGGCGCAACGCGTCACTCGACTCCGGGCGTAGGTCTTATTTCTCCACCGCCACACCACGATATCTACTCAATCGAAGATTTGGCTCAGCTGATCTACGATCTGAAAAATGCGAACCGTAACGGCCGTGTCAACGTGAAGCTAGTATCGGAAGCAGGCGTTGGTACGATTGCATCGGGTGTAGCGAAGGCGAAAGCTGACGTAGTACTTATCGCAGGTTTTGATGGTGGTACGGGTGCATCTCCGATGTCTTCAATCCGTCACACTGGTCTGCCTTGGGAGCTGGGTCTAGCGGAAACGCACCAAACACTACTGAAAAACGGCCTACGTAACCGTATCGTTGTTCAGTCTGATGGTCAGATGAAAACACCACGTGACCTTGCAGTAGCAACGTTACTTGGCGCTGAAGAATGGGGCGTAGCAACAGCAGCACTTGTTGTTGAAGGCTGTATCATGATGCGTAAGTGTCACAAGAATACATGTCCTGTTGGTATCGCAACACAGAACAAGACTCTACGTGAACGTTTCGACGGCCGCGTAGAAGACGTAGTCACTTTCTTCCAATACATGGCTGAAGGTCTACGTGAAGTCATGGCGGAACTTGGCTTCCGTTCTATCGATGAAATGGTTGGGCAATCTCACAAACTGAAAGTTCGTGATGACATCGGTCACTGGAAGTACAAGAACCTAGACCTAACACCAGTTCTGCATATTGAGCATGCTCGTGCAGAAGATGGTATCTACAACCAGACACAACAAAATCACAACCTAGAGAACGTTCTAGACCGTAAGTTGATTCAAGCTGCGATTCCAGCGCTTGAGAAAGGCGAAGCCGTGAATGCGAGCTTCCCTATCATCAACACAGACCGCTCTACGGGTACCATGCTGTCGAACGAAATCTCGAAGGTTTACAAAGACCAAGGTTTACCACAACCAATGAACGTTAAGTTCCACGGTAGCGCGGGCCAATCTTTCGGTGCATTCCTGGCGAAAGGCGTTAAGTTCGAAGTAGAAGGCGACGCGAACGATTACTGGGGTAAAGGTCTATCTGGCGGTACGTTGGTACTGTACCCAGATGCGAAATCTACGATCGTTGCTGAAGACAACATCGTTGTAGGTAACGTATGTTTCTACGGTGCGACTTCAGGTGAATCTTTCATTCGCGGTATGGCTGGCGAACGTTTCTGTGTTCGTAACTCTGGTGCGAAGGTTGTTGTTGAAGGCGTTGGTGACCACGGTTGTGAATACATGACTGGCGGTGTTGCAATTATCCTCGGCTCAACAGGTCGTAACTTTGCTGCTGGTATGAGTGGCGGTGTGGCTTATGTTTGGGATAAAGCGGGTGACTTCGAAACCAAGCTTAACCCTGAACTGGTAGACCTAGATCCAATTGAACAAGAAGATAAAGATCTTCTACTGGATATGCTAACTAAGCATGTTGAATTCACAGGAAGTGAAGTTGCTCAGTCTTTCCTAGACAACTTTGAAGCAAGTGTTGCATCGCTAGTTAAAGTAATGCCACGCGACTACAAAGCGGTTCTTGAAAAGCGTAAAGCTGAAGCACAACAAGCACAAACGGAAGAAGTGGAGGCAGTATAATGGGTAAGCCTACTGGATTTTTAGAACACGGTCGTGAGCTTCCAAAGAAGCTCGACCCGTCAGTTCGAATTGAAGACAACAAAGAGTTCGTACTCAACGAAGAGTTTGGTAACAAGATCAATACTCAAGCCTCTCGCTGTATGGACTGTGGCGTACCTTTCTGTCACAACGGCTGTCCGATTGGTAACATCATCCCAGAATTCAATGATGCGGTTTACCGTGACAGCTGGGAAGAGGCTTGGAATATCCTAAGCTCTACCAACAACTTCCCTGAGTTTACAGGTCGTGTTTGCCCTGCTCCTTGTGAAAGTGCCTGTGTTCTTGGTATCAACCAAGACCCAATCACTATATGTAATATCGAGAAAACGATTGTAGAAACTGCGTACCGTGAAGGGTACGCAAAACCTAAAACACCACGCTCTCGCACAGGTAAAACTGTCGCAGTTATCGGTTCTGGCCCTGCTGGTTTAGCCGCCGCTGAGCAGCTAAACAGCGCTGGTCACTCGGTGACGGTATTTGAACGTGACGAGAAAGTCGGTGGTCTACTTCGCTTCGGTATCCCAGATTTCAAACTGGGTATGGACGTGATTGATCGTAAGATCAACCTAATGGCTGAAGCTGGCGTTGAATTTAAAGTTAACCAACACATCGGTGTTGATGTTAATGCTCAACAGTTACGCCAGGAGTTTGATGTAGTATTGCTAACGGGTGGTTCTACGGTGCCACGCGACTTACCAATCCCAGGTCGTGAGCTGGAAGGCGTTCACTTTGCCATGGAATTCCTTGGTCAAAACAACCGCCGTGCTAACGAATTAGATCTTAAGACAGAAGAGATTCACGCTAAAGATAAGCACATTGTGGTTATCGGTGGTGGTGATACAGGTTCTGACTGTGTGGGCACATCAAACCGTCATAAGGCAGCAAGCATTACTCAGGTTGAGATCATGCCGATCCCACCAGAGAAGCGCCCTGCAAACATGCCTTGGCCTCAATACCCAATGATCATGAAAACCACCACTTCTCACGAAGAAGGTTGTGAACGTCACTGGAACATCTTAACCAAAGAGTTCATCGGTAACGAACAAGGTCAAGTGACGGGTCTACGTATTGCTGACATCGTTTGGCAAGATGCAAAACCAGGTGAACGTCCAGGTTTTGACGAAGTAGCGAACTCTGAACGTGTTATTCCTTGTGACATGGCATTTCTAGCAATGGGCTTCTTACACCCAGAGCCAACAGGCGTACTTGCTCAACTAGACATTAAACTGGACGAGCGCGGTAACGTCGCTTCTGAAGGTTTTGCGACGAACCAGAAAGGCGTTTTCGCTGCTGGTGATATGCGTACTGGTCAATCTCTGGTTGTACGTTGTATTAATGAAGGTCGTGAATGTGCCATTGCCATTGATGATTTCTTAATGGGTAACTCAAACTTAGAAGCGAAAGCGGATTCACTCATGCTTTCCGCATAATATTTCTCGGGCTAGCGTTGATGACGCTAGCTTAGAGGAAAGGCAACACCCTTCCTAACTTTTATGTTTGGCTAGCACTTGATGCTAGCCTTTTTTCTATCCGCCCGTAGCTTTCCATTTCACCTTGTTGCATACGTTAAATATCGTTAATACCCAGCCTCTTATATCTCATTGATATCCATCGACTATTTTAGATTATTAAGTGGCTAATCGCGTTTATGCATGATAATTAACCATGAACTTGACCTTAAACACAATTAGCTATACGTTGTAAATCTGGTGAAAACAAAACCGAACGGTATTGTTCATACAACCAATACGTTTTAACTAGCTAAAAAATAATAAGTTTATAAAAAATAACAAGTACATGAATAGTTAGTCATTTACTGTCTGGATGACAGAGAAGCAAAAGGGAGAATTGCAATGGCTCTATATGATCCTAGTCTTGAAAAAGACAACTGTGGATTTGGTTTAATAGCGCAAATGGAAGGCCAACCGAGTCATAAGTTGGTACGAACTGCTATTTCAGCCCTCGATCGCATGACACACCGTGGTGGTATTGCTGCGGATGGTAAAACAGGAGATGGCTGTGGCTTATTGCTTCAGAAGCCAGACTCTTATCTCAGAATTATTGCAGAAGAGAATAACTTCAAGCTCGGCAAGCAATACGCTGTCGGCATGATTTTCTTCAGCCAAGATCCAATCAAAGCGCAATCCGCGCAAGACATCGTCAATAAAGAGCTCGCTCAAGAAACCTTAACTGTTGCAGGTTGGCGCGTAGTGCCGACCAACACTGACGTATTAGGTCCGATTGCCAAAGATTCTGTTCCCAATATTCAGCAAGTGTTTATCTCAGCTCCTGCTGGCTGGCGTGAACGCGATATTGAACGACGCCTTTATATCGCGCGTCGTAGAATTGAAAAACAGATCACCGAAGACAAAGATTTCTATATTTGTAGCCTTTCAACACAAGTCATGGTTTACAAAGGTCTGTGTATGCCGGCCGATCTTCCGCGATTTTACCTCGATCTTGCAGACTTACGCATGGAATCGGCGATATGTCTGTTCCACCAGCGCTTTTCAACTAATACTCAGCCACGCTGGCCACTGGCTCAACCATTCCGCTATTTGGCACATAATGGTGAGATCAATACCATCGAAGGTAACCGTCAGTGGGCTAAGGCTCGTGCCTATAAGTTCTCTTCGCCTTTGCTGCCAGACTTACAAACCGCAGCACCCTTTGTGAATGAGACAGGCTCAGATTCATCAAGCTTAGATAACATGCTTGACCTGTTCCTTGCCGGTGGTATGGATGTGTTCCGAGCGATGCGTATGCTTGTACCGCCCGCTTGGCAAAATCACCCTGATATGGATCCCGATCTGCGTGCATTCTACGACTTCAACTCCAAGCACATGGAACCGTGGGATGGCCCAGCTGGTATCGTCCTTTCTGATGGTCGTTACGCTGCGTGTAATCTAGATAGAAACGGATTACGCCCTGCGCGTTATGTCATAACTAAAGACAACCTGATCACTCTGGCATCTGAGGTTGGTATCTGGAATTACGCTCCGGATGAAGTTGCAAAAAAAGGTCGAGTTGGGCCTGGTGAATTACTGGTAATTGATACTCGTCGTGGCAAGCTGTGGCAATCCAACGAGATCGACAATGACCTCAAAGGCCGCCACCCCTATAAAGAGTGGATGGAAAAGAACGTTCACAAACTCACACCGTTTTCCAAATTGTCAGATGATCAAGTCGGTAAGCGTAGCTTTGACGATGACACTCTAAAGACTTACCAAAAACAGTTTGCGATGAGTAACGAGGAATCAGACCAAGTACTGCGCGTGCTCGGTGATATGGGGCAAGAAGCGGTCGGCTCGATGGGCGATGATACACCGATGGCCGTGCTGTCTTCTAAAGAGCGTCTCATCACCGATTATTTCCGTCAAAAATTTGCTCAGGTGACCAACCCACCAATCGACCCACTGCGTGAGAAACACGTGATGTCTCTAGCTACTAGTATTGGTAAAGAGATGAATGTGTTCTGTGAGACCGACGGTCATGCCTATCGTGTCACTTTCGATTCTCCCGTATTACTTTACTCAGACATGCAGCAGCTTCTGCAATTAAGCCAAAAACATTACCGCCATGTCATTCTCAGCATGCACTACGCTCCTAGTCATCAAGACCTTGAACAAGCGATCAAGACGGTATGTGATAGTGCAGAGCAAGAAGTCCGTAAAGGTGCAGTTTTAATTATTCTATCGGATAAAGGTTTAGAGAAAGGCAAACTGCCCATCCCAGCCGCTATGGTTGTTGGTGCGGTACAAACGAGACTTGCGGACACGGACCTACGATGTGATGCCAACATCGTGGTTGAAACGGCAACAGCACGTGACCCACACCAGTTTGCAGTACTGCTTGGCTTCGGTGTGACCGCCGTTTACCCATACCTTGCTTATGAAACGCTAGGAAAAATGCTCGATGACGGCTCTTTAGATAAAGACTACCGCACCGCGATGCAAAACTACCAGAACGGCATAAACAAAGGTCTATATAAGATCATGTCGAAAATGGGTATATCAACCATTGCATCTTATCGTTGTTCACAACTATTCGAAGCCGTTGGCTTACATACTGACGTCGTTGAGCTCTGCTTCCGTGGCGTAGCCACACGAATCCAAGGTGCAAGCTTTAGCGATTTCCAACAAGATCTTTATAACCTCTCTCGTAAAGCGTGGACGAAACGCAAACCAATCGAGCATGGTGGGTTACTCAAGTATGTACATGGCGGCGAATATCACGCCTACAACCCAGACGTAGTCAGTACTTTACAAACAGCCGTAAAGACAGGCGAAACATCAGATTATCAATCTTTTGCGAAGCAAGTTAATGCTCGTCCTGTGGCGATGCTACGTGACTTGATGAGCCTCAAAAAAGCCGACCAGCCTCTGCCACTAGAGCAAGTCGAGCCTAATAGCGATCTATTTAAACGCTTCGACTCTGCGGCAATGTCGATTGGTGCCTTGAGCCCCGAAGCTCATGAAGCGCTGGCCATGGCGATGAACCGATTAGGAGGCTACTCCAACTCTGGTGAGGGCGGTGAAGATCCACGACGCTTTGGGACTGATCGTAACTCGCGCATTAAACAGATAGCTTCTGGTCGTTTTGGTGTAACGCCACATTACTTAACCAATGCGGATGTTCTACAAATTAAAGTCGCACAAGGGGCAAAGCCAGGAGAAGGCGGCCAGCTGCCAGGCCATAAAGTCACGGCAGAAATCGCCAAACTGAGATATTCTGTTCAGGGTGTCACTCTGATATCCCCTCCTCCGCACCACGATATCTACTCAATCGAAGATTTGGCTCAGCTGATTTTCGATCTTAAGCAAGTTAACCCTAAAGCTTTGGTGTCAGTAAAATTAGTATCGGAACCGGGCGTGGGCACGATTGCAACAGGCGTAGCAAAAGCGTATGCCGATCTAATTACCATTTCTGGCTACGATGGCGGTACAGCTGCAAGCCCGTTAACCTCGGTTAAATACGCTGGTTGCCCTTGGGAGCTTGGCTTAGCGGAAACTCAGCAAGCACTGGTTGCCAATGGCTTACGTCATAAGATCCGTCTGCAAGTCGATGGTGGTTTAAAAACCGGCCTCGATGTTATCAAAGGCGCAATTCTCGGTGCGGAAAGCTTTGGTTTTGGAACAGCGCCAATGGTCGCAATGGGTTGTAAGTTCTTACGAATTTGTCACCTCAACAATTGTGCTACTGGTGTGGCAACTCAGGATGAAACACTACGCCGTGAATACTTCAAAGGCTTACCTGAAATGGTGATGAACTACTTTACGGGTCTAGCCGATGAAGTACGCCAATACCTTGCAGAGCTTGGGGTAGAAAAACTAACAGACCTAATTGGTCGCACGGATTTACTTGAAGCAGTCCAAGGCCTCACAGCGAAACAGAGCAAGCTCGATCTTTCTTCAATACTCGAAGCTCCGATATCTGCAGAAGGTCACCCGCTATTTTGGACCGAGCCAAACGCGCCGTTTGATAAAGCTCAGCTCAACCAGCAGATCCTTGATGATGCACTCGATGCAATTGAGAAGCGACAGTCCACCAGCCTCTACTACAACGTGATCAACACCGACCGTTCGATTGGCGCTCGTATCTCAGGTGAAATAGCGAAACGCTACGGCAACCAAGGTATGGCGGGGGCACCGATTAAATTGTACCTCGATGGTACAGCAGGCCAATCATTTGCAGTTTGGAACGCCGGTGGCGTCGAGCTGTACCTGACGGGTGACGCCAATGACTATGTCGGCAAAGGCATGGCGGGCGGTAAGGTGGTTATCAAGCCTCACCAAGGCACTGCATTCGTTTGTAACGAAGCGACCATCATCGGTAACACCTGTTTGTATGGTGCAACCGGAGGAAAACTATTTGCTGCAGGCACTGCAGGTGAACGATTTGGGGTACGTAATTCAGGTACCGTCGCTGTGATTGAAGGCGCAGGTGACAATGCCTGTGAATACATGACGGGCGGTATTGTGGCCATTCTTGGCGCAACCGGAGTGAACTTCGGCGCCGGTATGACAGGCGGTTTTGCTTATGTGATGGATAAGAATGAAGACTTCCAAGGCCGAGTGAACAACGAATCGGTAGAAGCACTTTCTTTGTCGGACCTATTTATCCACCAAGAACATCTGCGCGGCTTGATTGCTGAGCACTTAGAAGAGACAGGCTCAGTGCACGCTGAAGCGATTCTGGCGAACTTTGATGAATGGATTCCGAAGTTCTACTTAGTGAAGCCGAAGACGGCAGATCTTAACACCTTGCTCGGTCACCAAAGCCGTAGCTCTGCTGAACTTCGTGTTCAAGCGCAATAATTGGAAGGAGCCAATAATGAGCCAGAATGTATACCAATTTATTGATGTGAATCGCGTAGACCCAGCGAAGAAGCCAATCAAAATACGTAAGATTGAGTTTGTAGAGATCTACGAACCTTTCACGAAACAACAAGCTAAAGCGCAAGCTGACCGCTGTTTAGACTGTGGTAACCCATATTGTGAATGGAAGTGCCCTGTCCATAACTATATCCCTCAATGGCTTAAGCTCGCCAATGAAGGGCGCATTATCGAAGCAGCCGAACTGGCTCACCAAACCAACAGCTTGCCAGAGGTGTGTGGACGCGTTTGTCCTCAGGACCGACTGTGCGAGGGTTCTTGTACCCTCAATGATGATTTTGGCGCAGTAACAATAGGTAATATTGAAAAATACATTACCGACAAAGCGTTTGAGATGGGCTGGAAACCAGACATGTCCCACGTTGAATGGACCGACAAAAAAGTCGCGATCATCGGCGCAGGCCCCGCTGGTCTTGCAGCAGCTGACATCTTAGTTCGAAATGGTGTAAAAGCCGTGGTATTTGACCGCTACCCAGAGATCGGTGGCCTGCTCACGTTTGGTATCCCATCGTTCAAACTAGAGAAAGGCATCATGGAAAACCGTCGCCGTATCTTTAGCGGAATGGGTGTCGAATTTAAGATGAATACCGAAGTCGGTAAAGACGTTCAACTACAACAACTGGTCGATGACTATGATGCCGTTTTCTTAGGGGTCGGTACCTATAAAAACATGCGAGCAGGGTTAGACAACGAAGAAGCACCGGGCGTTTATGATGCTCTACCCTTCCTTGTTTCCAATACCTACAAGGTCATGGAACTGGATAACCCAACGCCATTCATCGACATGAAAGGCAAAAAAGTGGTCGTGCTTGGTGGGGGGGATACCGCGATGGACTGTGTCCGAACTTCGATTCGTCAACACGCAGCTAACGTCGTTTGTGCTTATCGCCGAGATGAAGCCAACATGCCAGGATCTCGTCGCGAAGTGAAGAATGCCAAAGAAGAAGGCGTGAAGTTCATGTTCAACCTTCAGCCTATTGGCTTAGAGCTTAACAACTCTGGTCATGTCGTTGGCGTCAAAGTCGTGAAAACCGCTTTGGGTGATCCTGATGACGCTGGCCGTCGTCGTCCTCAACCCGTTGAAGGCAGTGAGCATATTCTTGAAGCAGACGCCGTTATCATGGCATTTGGTTTCCAACCTCATGCGATGGAATGGCTAGAACCTTTCGGTGTTGATTTGGATCAATGGGGACGCATCAAAGCTCCTGGACAACAAGAGTTTCAATACCAAACCACCAACAGCAAGATTTTTGCAGGTGGTGATGCGGTTCGAGGCTCAGACTTGGTGGTGACCGCTATCGATGAAGGCCGTAAAGCCGCGGAAGGGATATTAGATTACCTAGAAGTGTGACTAATCTAAGGTTTCCTTTATTACTCAGTTCGTTACTATAAAAAAAGGATCCAATGATGGATCCTTTTTTGAATTAAATACGCTTTATTAAAAGGTAACGATAAAGAGTAAAACAATCACTAAATGGCCAATACCGAAAACGACAATTAGAATTAGAATTAGAATTAGAATTAGAATTAGAATTAAAACAACGCATAGGAAACACTATGGAAAAAACAGCTCTCCTTTTTCTCTCTTTTTTGACTTTAACCGCTTGCAGCCAAGGTATCACTGACATGGAAGACAGAACTTCATCACCTTGTGGCGACAAACCAAACTGTGTATCGACCCAAGATGATCGTGAGCAGCATGCATTGGCCGCATTTGAATTATCAGATTCAGCAAACCTCGATGCTATTGAACAGGTTGCGCTGACCTTACCGGGCTCGAAAACAGCCAACAGAACCGAAAATTACCTACGTATTGAATGTACTTCTCGCATCATGCGCTTTGTCGATGACTTAGAACTCAGAGTTACTGGTGGCAAGCTGATCGTACGTTCCGAGTCTCGTACTGGCTACTCTGATTTTGGGGTGAACCGAAAACGTGCTGAACAACTTCGCACAAGCCTAAAAAGTGAAGGCCTAATCAAATAGATAAAAGAATACGTGGATAAATCGTCGGTATTAGGATGAGAAGTGCTTCTGGGCAGTCGCTCGACGCTTCTCTTCCATGCTACAATTTCGTTCTACTGTTTACATATTTTTATTAAGAGACTACACATGAAAATCGGCATCATTGGCGCAATGGAGCAAGAAATTGCGATCCTAAAAGCAGCAATTTCAGATATCACTGAAGTGAATAAAGGCGGTTGTACCTTTTTCTCTGGTCAGCTAAATGGTGTTGACGTTGTTTTGCTTCAATCAGGGATTGGTAAAGTAGCAGCAGCTGTTGGTACTTCAATCCTTCTAAGCGAATACCAACCAGATGTCGTTCTAAACACAGGCTCAGCTGGCGGTTTTGACTCAACACTTAACCTTGGCGATGTCGTTATCTCAACTGAAGTTCGTCATCACGATGCAGACGTAACCGCTTTCGGTTATGAAATCGGCCAAATGGCAGGTCAACCTGCTGCGTTCAAAGCAGATGATAAACTTATGGCTGTTGCTGAACAAGCACTAGCACAAATGGAAGATAAGCATGCCGTTCGCGGTCTTATTTGTACTGGTGACGCATTTGTTTGCACGGCAGAACGCCAAGAGTTCATTCGCAAGCACTTCCCGTCAGTTGTTGCTGTAGAGATGGAAGCATCGGCTATCGCTCAAGCTTGTCACCAATTCCAAGTACCATTTGTGGTTGTCCGTGCAATCTCTGACGTTGCAGACAAAGAATCACCAATGAGCTTCGAAGAGTTCCTACCACTAGCAGCGCAAAGCTCTTCTGAAATGGTTATCAAGATGGTTGCCCTACTAAAGTAAGCGACTAGATATGCAAACACTGTTTGATCAGGTATTTGCAAATGGCGTGCTCCTTGTGATGTGGGGAGCACTGCTTTTTCATTTAATTTTACCTATCCCCCATGCCGCACACCCCACGACCTTATGGCATAAGTTTGCTGAGCTTTTAGCAAGCAAGGTTAATAACAACCACAACTATTCCCAAAGCTTAATCTCAGGCACATTAGCCTGGGGGTTAATGGTACTGCCGACTCTGGTTATTCTCTTGGCACTGCAACCATTGGTTTGGCAAGCTCAACTGTTTGAATTGGCACTGTTATTACTCGCGATTGATTGGCGCAATAATGAAAAGCTGGCTAACCAACTGATCAAAGCACTTGGCCGAGAAGATAAAGCGGCCGCTCGTCAGTTACTGGCTTCGATTGTCAATCGTCAAACCGAATCACTTTCGTCACTTGGCCTCGGCAAAGCCGCCACAGAAACCATCATCATGGGTTACGCTCGTAACGTAGTTTGTGTGTTGTTCTGGTACGCCATTGGTGGTGGAATCGCTGCGTTAATGTATCGCCTTGTGGTCGAGTTAGCTCGAGCTTGGTCGCCAAGTCGCAAGCAATTTTCTCCATTCGGCTCAACGGCGATCAAGATAGTCGCTATTCTCGAATTCATACCGATGCGTTTGTTTGCTTTGATGATCGTATGTGGTGATAAAGCAACGCACACATTTAAGATGATGCTAGTCCAAAGTCGCTCTTGGCCACTGCCCGGCCCTGCCTGGTTAATCACGGCCGTTGGCAACAAGCTTGAACTATCATTGGGTGGTCCTGCGATTTACAACAACACCAAAGCCATTCGCGCAAAATTAGGCGGCAGAATCGCACCGTCAACTCTGCATCTATCTCAGGTTCAGAAACTGCTATTTAGTCGTATCACTATCTGGATACTTTTACAAAGCCTAGCCTTATTATTTATTCACCAAGGGATTTAGAGTGAAATCTTCAGCACTTGTTACAAGCCTTACTATTTTGTCTTCCAGCTTATGGCTGCCTTTATCATTTGCAAAAGAAGCATCACTGACTCCAGAAAAAGTACAACCAGCTCAACGCGTGGTCAGCCTTGCTCCTCACGCCACTGAACTCGCGTACAGTGCAGGTTTAGGTAATAAGCTTGTTGCGGTAAGTGAGCGAAGTGATTACCCACCACAAGCAGACAAGCTTGAGAAAGTGGCGAACTACCAAGGTATTAAGGTTGAGAAAATCATCGCACTGCAGCCAGATCTGATTCTTGCGTGGCCTTCTGGCAACCCGCCCAGAGAACTCGCAAAGCTAGAGCAGTTTGGATTTAATATTTACTACTCTAAAACCAAAAGCCTAGACAGCATTGCGACCAATATTGAACAACTAAGCCAATACTCCAGTGATCCGAGTATTGGAGAGAACAATGCTAAGCAGTACAGAGAGCAGCTCAACGCGTTGAAACTAAAATATAAAGATGCCGAGCCTGTAAACTACTTTTATCAGCTTAGTGAAAAGCCGATCATCACTGTTGCTCAAGGGCATTGGCCAAGTGAGGTGTTTGAGTTTTGTGGTGGCCACAATATTTTTGAAAACAGCGCCTCTCCTTATCCGCAAGTTGGTATTGAACAAGTTGTACTAAAGAAACCTGAGGTGATCTTCACCTCTCAGCACGCCATCGAGAATGGAACCATGTGGCAAACTTGGGAAGAGGAGATTCCGGCGGTCGCTCAAGATCAGATTTGGTCACTCAATTCTGACTGGATCAATCGCCCGACAACCAGAACTTCAAAAGCGATTCAACAAGTGTGCGATTTCTTCGATAGAGCTAGGCAAAATCGCTAACTATTTGCTGCATTTTTTCGTACAATTCGCCACCAACGTCAATACCTATAATTTCAACCAATAAGAGCACCAGTATCATGGACTCCATGCTGCTTTATATTATCGATTTATTTGGCACTGCCATCTTTGCTATTTCTGGCGTTTTTGTCGCAGGCCGTCTTAAGATGGATCCCTTTGGCGTCGCCGTTCTAGGCAGCGTGACCGCAATTGGCGGCGGCACTATTCGTGACATGGCATTGGGTGCGACTCCCGTTTTTTGGATCACTGATACCACATACCTTTGGGTCATCATCACTACCTGCTTGCTGACCATGATTATTGTAAGACGTCCAAAACGTCTGGCTTGGTGGATATTGCCGGTATGTGATGCGATTGGTTTAGCGGTGTTTGTTGGCATTGGTGTAGAAAAAGCGCTTATCTATCAAGATTCAGCACTAGTGGCCATCATCATGGGTGTCATCACCGGCTGCGGTGGCGGTATTATCCGTGACGTGCTTGCCCGTGAAGTGCCAATGATTCTAAGAAGTGAAGTCTACGCGACCGCTTGTATCATTGGTGGCGCTTTCCATACCATGGCGATCAGCATGGGGCACGATTCAGAAACTGCATTTCTGGCCGGCGTGTTCTCAACGTTATTGATCAGGCTTGGCGCCATTCGTTGGCATTTATCATTGCCGACCTTCGCCATCAAATAAGCTATCGTTACCCAATAGAAAAGAGATCCACTGGGAGCTTTTTTTATTTCTGCCTCGCAAATCCTTATATCGTTATCTTATTTAAGCTAACCTCTCCAAGTCTCAAGACTAGAGAATGAATGCTGTTTGAGGTAAGTTGAAACAATCATTCCCAACTTTCATGAATATAACCAATGCTACTCGAAGGAATCGAAACTCTACTGGTATTGAGTAAAGCAAAGACCATGAGCCGTACAGGCAGTTTGCTTTATATCAGCCAATCAGCGGTCAGCAAACGGATTGCGAATTTAGAAAGGAAGCTAGGTAAAAAGCTCATTGAACCGAGTGGCCGACAGATCAAACTGACGCCGGATGCAATTGCACTAGTCGAGAGTATCGGCCCTGCATTCAACGAGCTTCGTGGCCTTATTTATGAACAGCAAGAGTTGGAAGATACCACTCTCATCACTTTAGATAGCTCTAAGTCTCTGATAGCGGGCTATCTAGGTGAGATGATGGGGCAATTTATCAAACAAGATAAACACATAACCATCACCACCAACCATACCCCAAGAATCATAGAGCGAGTACAATCTGGCAAGGCAACCTTGGGGTTGTGTGCTGGTTTACTGCCGCCGCATCATGGATTGATGACCTTCCACCTGTTTGATGAGCCGTTTTACATTGTAAGTAAGCAGTCGCTCACGGCACTTCCTCCATTGGTCATTACCAACGATATGACGAACCCTGCCAACTCTTATCAGTTATCTGTGCTTGCAAAATTCGATATCAAGCCCTTAATGGAGATGGATGCCTACACCGCAGCAGCGCAACTTGCATTAGGTGGAGCGGGGCCGGCTTTAATCCCGCTCTCTATCGTAAAAACACTCAATATTGAGTCTCAATACCTGTATAGTTTCCCAGAATTAGCAGGCTTAATTCGACCAATTCATATCTGTGTGAGGCCAAATAGCTATCACTCTCCAAGGGTTAAAACAGTGATAGAATCGATTGTTGATGCTGTTCCCAAAGCAGTTTAGACGCCATTAGCATCGACATTACGATCACAAGGGGGCGAATCCACTTCTGCCCTTTTGTCACTACCACTTTAGCGCCGAACTGAGCGCCCATAAAGCCACCGACCGCCATCACTAATCCTAACTCCCAAATAGGCAAGCCAGCCAAGATAAAGAAGATCAATGCAGCAATGTTCGAGGTGAAATTAAGTACCTTGGTGCGAGCTGTAGCATCAACCAAAGAGAAATGCCCAATGACGACAAAGCAAACCGTAAAAATAGACCCCGTACCTGGACCAAAGAACCCATCGTAGAAACCCACACCACCGCCAATACACAGCGCAAACATTGCCTCAGAGATCTTTTGCTTGCCTTTAGAAACCGTTGTTGGAGGTGCAAGCAGAAAATAGAGAGAGATAGCAATAAGCAACAGTGGGATAACACTCGTCAGTAAGCTTGCATCTATATATTGGACTAATTCAGCCCCAATAGCCGAACCAATAAAAGTGCAGATGATCGCAAAACGCATCTCTTTAATACTGACGATACCATTGCGCACGAAATACCAAGTCGCCGAGAAGCTACCAAAAGAGCTTTGAAGTTTATTAGTAGCAAGGGCCTGTGTCGGTGGGACACCCGCCGCGAGTAATGCAGGTAAAGTTAATAAGCCACCGCCGCCAGCCATCGCATCAATAAAGCCAGCCACCGTTGCGACAACAAACAAAATAGCCAATATTTCTAGAGTGATTTCCATATACTCAGTGCCTTAAAATTCCGTATAACGACAACTTACCACCCTAAGAAAGCGATCAATAACGAAACACAAGATTTTAACCTATTCCAAATTTTCATCATTTAGTCTAATGCTAATCACAATAAGTGAGTGTTCATAAATCGAGTGGGAACAGACTTGAGAATAAAAAGGAAATTATCGAGACTTTTAACAAACTAGGGAGAACAGTTGTTTACTACGAGAGGTATAAACAGGATGGCAAGCATAAAAAAGCCCGCTCTTCAGAGCGGGCCTCTACTTTCGTTTAATCTAGTCGATTAAGCTTCGTTCGCTTTTACTTGAGCATGTAGCTCTTGAACTGAAATGACTGACGTCTTCGCATCTGCAGTGTGCGCCATGCAAGTCGCGAATGCAGCGTTTAGCGTAGTCGTGTAGTTAACTTTTTCAGCCAATGCGCCACGACGAAGTACTTTAGAATCTTCAATCGCTTGACGACCAGCCGCAGTGTTCACGATGTACGTATACTCGTTGTTCTTGATACGGTCAAGAATGTGAGGACGACCTTCGTGTACCTTGTTTACTAGACGTGGGTTGATACCGGCTTCGCCAAGGATAACCGCAGTACCATGTGTTGCGTCTAGCTGATAACCAAGCTTAGATAGCTTAGATGCTAGGTCAACAACACGCTCTTTATCGCCTTCACGAACCGAAAGAAGTGCACGGCCGCCTTCTGGGTAGATGTTGCCACAACCCAATTCAGCTTTAGAGTATGCTTCTGCGAATGTCGCGCCAACACCCATAACTTCACCAGTAGAGCGCATTTCTGGGCCTAACAGTGGGTCAACACCAGGGAACTTGTTGAATGGAAGTACAACTTCTTTCACTGAGTAGTAAGGTGGGATGATTTCTTTGGTAAAACCTTGAGACTCTAGCGATTGACCCGCCATTACACGAGCGGCAATCTTAGCGATTGGCGCGCCCGTTGCTTTAGACACAAATGGAACCGTACGTGCTGCACGAGGGTTAACTTCGATTAGGTATACTTCATTGTTCTTAACCGCAAACTGCGTGTTCATCAGACCACGAACACCCAATTCGAACGCTAGCTTTTCAACTTGCTCGCGCATTACGTCTTGGATTTCTTGGCTTAGCGTGTAGGCAGGAAGAGAACATGCTGAGTCGCCTGAGTGAACACCCGCTTGCTCGATATGCTCCATGATACCGCCGATAACAACGCGCTCACCGTCACAAATCGCATCGACGTCTACTTCAACAGCGTCGTCTAGGAAGCTATCCAGTAGTACTGGAGACTCGTTTGATACGCTTACTGCTTCGTTAAAGTAGCGACGTAAATCTTGCTCGTCGTATACGATTTCCATCGCACGACCACCAAGTACGTAAGAAGGACGTACAACTAATGGGAAGCCGATTTCGCGAGATTTCTCAACCGCTTGCTCCATTGTTGTTACTGTCGCGTTTTCTGGTTGAAGCAGGCCTAGACGGTCTACAGCAACTTGGAAACGCTCACGGTCTTCTGCACGGTCGATTGCGTCTGGGCTAGTACCGATGATAGGCACGCCAGCCGCTTCAAGAGCACGAGCCAGTTTAAGTGGCGTTTGACCACCGTACTGAACGATAACGCCTTTTGGCTTCTCAACGCGAGCGATGGCTAGTACGTCTTCCAGGGTGACTGGTTCGAAGTACAGACGGTCAGAGGTATCGTAGTCTGTAGAAACGGTCTCAGGGTTACAGTTAACCATGATAGTTTCGTAGCCATCTTCACGTAGTGCTAGTGAGGCGTGTACACAACAGTAGTCAAATTCAATACCTTGGCCGATACGGTTTGGACCGCCGCCTAGAATCATGATCTTGTCTTTGTCTGTTGGGTTCGCTTCACACTCCTCATCGTAAGATGAGTACATGTAAGCCGTATCTGAAGAGAACTCAGCCGCACACGTATCTACACGCTTGTAAACTGGGTGAATATCGTATTGGTCACGCATACGACGGATTTCGCTTTCTGCGACTCCTAGAATCTTAGATAGTCGCGCATCTGCAAAACCTTTACGTTTAAGCTTGATTAGCTCGTCTTTATTTAGACCAGCAAAACCTTTCGCTTTCAGTTCTTGCTCAAGATTTACGATATCTTCAATTTGAACTAGGAACCAACGGTCGATTTGCGTTAGGTTGAATACACCATCGACCGACATACCAGCACGGAATGCGTCAGCGATGTACCAAATACGCTCTGCGCCAGCTTCTTTAAGTTCATGACGGATAGTCGTTAGCGCATCTGGTGCGTCTAGGTCTACCATTTCGTCAAAACCAGTCGCGCCAACTTCTAGGCCGCGAAGTGCTTTTTGTAGAGATTCTTGTTGGTTACGGCCGATAGCCATCACTTCACCAACCGACTTCATTTGCGTCGTTAGACGGTCGTTAGCGCCTGCAAATTTCTCGAAGTTAAAACGAGGAATCTTAGTGACTACGTAGTCGATTGTTGGTTCGAATGATGCTGGTGTTGCGCCGCCAGTGATGTCATTCATTAGCTCGTCTAGCGTGAAGCCAACAGCCAGTTTCGCGGCAATCTTAGCGATTGGGAAACCCGTTGCTTTAGATGCTAGCGCAGAAGAGCGAGATACACGTGGGTTCATCTCGATGATAACCATACGGCCATCTTTCGGGTTGATACCAAACTGTACGTTTGAACCACCTGTTTCAACACCAATCTCACGCAGTACAGCTAGAGATGCGTTACGCATTAGTTGGTATTCTTTGTCTGTCAGCGTTTGAGCTGGAGCCACAGTGATTGAGTCACCTGTGTGAATACCCATTGGGTCGAAGTTTTCAATCGCACATACGATGATGCAGTTGTCGTTTTTGTCACGAACCACTTCCATCTCGTACTCTTTCCAACCGATAAGTGATTCATCGATAAGAAGTTCGTTAGTTGGAGATAAATCCAAACCACGACGACAGATTTCTTCAAATTCTTCTTTGTTGTAAGCGATACCGCCACCAGTACCACCCATCGTGAACGATGGACGAATGATACAAGGGAAGCCAACCATGTCTAAAACTTTGTAAGCTTCTTCCATCGATTTCGCTGTATCAGCAGTTGGACACTCAAGGCCAATTGCTTTCATTGCTTTATCGAAGCGTGAACGGTCTTCTGCTTTATCAATAGCGTCAGCCGTTGCACCAATCATTTCAACACCGAACTCTTCAAGAACGCCGTGCTTTTCTAGGTCTAGAGCACAGTTCAATGCCGTTTGGCCACCCATAGTAGGTAGAACGGCATCAGGCTTCTCTTTAGCGATGATGTTACGCACCACTTCCCATTGAATAGGTTCGATGTAAGTTGCATCTGCCATCTCTGGGTCGGTCATGATTGTCGCTGGGTTCGAGTTTACAAGAATAACTCGGTAACCTTCTTCGCGAAGCGCTTTACAAGCTTGAGCACCAGAGTAATCGAACTCACATGCTTGGCCGATAACGATCGGGCCAGCACCTAGAATAAGAATACTTTTAATGTCAGTACGTTTTGGCATTGTCTACTACTCCGGATTAAGCTGTGTGCTGTTTAATTAATTCAATGAAGTGGTCGAATAACGGCGCTGCGTCTTCTGGACCTGGGCTTGCTTCAGGGTGACCCTGGAAGCTAAACGCGGGTTTGTCTGTACGGTGAATACCTTGTAGAGAACCATCAAACAGTGATTTGTGCGTTGCACGCAATGTCTCTGGAAGGGTTTCTTCGTCAGCAGCAAAGCCGTGGTTTTGCGAAGTAATCATCACAACATCACGATCTAAATCTTTAACTGGGTGGTTCGCACCGTGGTGACCAAACTTCATCTTCACAGTCTTAGCACCTGACGCTAGAGCAAGAATTTGGTGACCTAGACAGATGCCGAAGATCGGTAAACCTTTTTCTAGGAACACTTTTGTCGCTTCAATTGCGTAAGTACATGGTTCTGGATCACCAGGGCCATTTGAAAGGAAAACACCGTCTGGGTTCAGCGCGAGTACTTCTTCAGCAGAAGTTTCAGCAGGAACAACCGTTAGGCGGCAACCGCGGTCAACAAGCATTCGTAGGATGTTTCGTTTTGCGCCGAAGTCATAAGCAACAACGTGGTATGGCAATTCAGAGTCGGCTTTCGCTTCAGGAAGTCCACCCGTAAGCGTCCACGAACCTTGTTTCCATTGGTACGCTTCTTTTGTTGTAACTTCTTTCGCAAGATCCATACCTTTCAGGCCAGGGAATTCTTTTGCTTTAGCTAGAGCTAAAGCTTCGTCTAGGTTCCCATCGTTTACTGAAGAGCCTGCTACGATACAACCGTTTTGAGCACCTTTTTCACGAAGAATACGCGTCAGCTTACGAGTATCGATATCAGCGATACCCACAACGTTTTGCGACTTAAGGTAATCAGAAAGGGATTGTTCATTACGGAAGTTAGAAGCGATTAGAGGGAGATCGCGAATCACAAGGCCTTGAGCATGGATTGAAGAAGATTCTTCGTCTTCGGAATTGGTTCCGGTATTGCCAATGTGAGGGTAAGTAAGGGTAACGATTTGTTGAGAATAGGAAGGATCAGTGAGGATTTCTTGGTACCCCGTCATCGAGGTATTAAAAACGACTTCACCAACTGCAGAACCTACAGCGCCAATGGCTTCACCGTGAAATACTGTCCCATCTTCTAGGACGAGTAGTGCTGACTTCTTCAAGACAACCTCCAGAAATAAAAATGCATTTAAATTGACTTAATTTGCAAATGTACCTTCCTGCAACACCAGAAACTGCGTGTTTATGGAAATTAGACAAATTGGCGGTATTCTAGTGATGCACGTGATACGTGTCAACATTTAACGCAAAAGAAATTAAACATTTATATAGGCTAATTCAACTTTTGCCACCAAAGCTTCAAAAGTTCAACTTTAATGCTCATTTAATCCGAATATTAAGATTTTCTAATTTTCACCCTTCATTTTCACCAACCATATAGTGACAAAAATATCACCGACAAAAAGCAATCGATAAACACAAAGAGAAAAACCTATAATTTAGACACCTAAAACAGAAAACAAACAATACCAGTCAAAAGTTACAGTTAAGTCATAGAAAAACGACGATAATAAGAAAGTAGAGAGGAACTTGTAAAAGGAGAAATAGCGAAGGGAAAGGTACCAAACAAAGAAAGCGCCGGCAATTGCCAGCGCATAAATATCTATTTATAGATCATTCAACCCAAGGACATCTGTCATGGTATAAAAGCCTGCTGACTTACCATTTAACCAAACTGCGGCCTTGATTGCGCCATTAGCAAAGGTCATTCGATCTGTGGCTTTATGAGTAATTTCAACTCTCTCCCCGATATCAGCAAACATAGCAGTGTGCTCACCAATGATGTCACCAGCACGAATCGTCGCAAAACCAATCTCATCTTTAGTACGCTCGCCAGTAATACCTTCGCGTGACCATACGGCGACATCATTTAACTCGTTGCCCATCGCACTCGCGATCGCTTCGCCCATACCAATAGCAGTACCAGAAGGCGCATCAACTTTATGACGGTGGTGAGCCTCAACGATCTCAACATCACAGTAATCACCCATGACTTTAGCGGCCTTTTCTAGCAGCTTAAATACCAGGTTCACACCCACACTGTAGTTAGGTGCCATTACGATAGCGATCTCTTTTGAAGCCACATCAATCACTCGCTTCTCTTCTTCAGAGAAACCTGTTGTTCCTATGATCAGCTTCTTACCATGACGTTTACAAAGTTCAATATTCGCTAATGTGCTAACAGGCGCAGTAAAGTCGACGATAACATCAAATTCTTCAATCGCTTTCGAAAGATCATCGACTAGAGCCACATCAAAACGACCTTCACCGCATAACTCGCCGATATCAACGCCGACCAAAGATGATTCTGGTCGCTCTGAACCAGCACCAACACTTGCTTCTGAATTATGATGAGCGGCTTTCACCAAGTTGCGACCCATGCGGCCCGCTGCTCCTGCAATTGCAATTCTTACCACTGCGAATATCTCCATTGTTTTGGTTACCGTTACCGCTTACCTCTGCAGCAACGTTCATTCGGTTAATATCTTTAAACTAACAACAATCTCAAACTCAGGCTAGCAATTACGAAAACTCTTTTATCACTCGCTCTAAAATTGGCACATTTGCCTCTGGGAAGGCGTATTGATTTAATGATTCTAGGCTTACCCATTCACCTTGTTGACCTTCTTTGCCATAAGGCTGCTCTTCAAAATCGGTCACAAGGATGAAATCGAACTTAAGCGACTTATCGGTGTAATCAAATTCAAGGTGTTCAAACAGAGACTGTTCAGTGACCTTGATGCCAATCTCTTCATCAAGTTCACGCGTCATGGCTTGTTCAATGGTTTCGCCAGCTTCAACCTTGCCGCCAGGAAATTCCCAGAAGCCGCCTTTGTGCTTGTCATCAGGTCGTTTAGTGATAAATACCTGCGACTTATCTTGGTTAAAGACAATGCCTGCAACAATATGGATTCTTTTCATTAAGCTTTCCTCAAAATTAGCTTAAAAAAAGAGCCGCCTAAGCGACTCTTTATATTTTCATTGTCAGTTTTTCTGAAGCTAAGCTGTAGTGCTTGAGAGCAAGGCGGTGGCACGGAGCTTACGGTAGTAAGTGAGTACCACCAACGCAGCTATTAAGCACTACGGCGACGATTCATAGAAACTTAGTTAATCTGACCGTGACACTGCTTGTACTTTTTACCACTTCCACATGGACATGGCTCGTTACGACCCACTTTACGTTCATCACGTACTACCGTTTGTGGAGATGCTGGTTCAGCTTCATCGTCACCTAACTGATTTTCAGCGGTTGCATGTTGTGCTTGTGCACGACGCGCCGCCTCTTCAGCTTGAGCTTGACGTTGAGCTTCCATCTTTTCTACTTCTTCTTGTTGCTGAACGCGAACTTTAGAAAGGATAGTAACAACGTCGGTTTTTAGTACATCTAGTAGGCCTTCAAACAGTTCAAACGACTCGCGCTTGTACTCTTGCTTCGGGTTCTTCTGAGCATAACCACGTAAGTGGATGCCTTGACGAAGGTGATCCATCGCAGCCAAGTGCTCTTTCCAAAGACCGTCTAGCGTTTGTAGCATCACAGACTTCTCGAAGTTACGCAGTACTTGAGCACCAACCACTTCTTCTTTCTGTTTGTAGGAATCAACCGCCATACCAAGAATACGTTCACGCAATGCTTCTTCATAAAGCTTATCGTCTTCGTCTAGCCAACCTTGAATATCAAAGTCTAGATCGAAGTCATTCTTCAGACGATCTTGCAGACCAGCGATATCCCACATGTCTTCAAGAGATTGAGGAGGAATGTACTCATCGATAACCGAAGTAAACACGTCTTCACGGTTGTGTTCGATCATTTCGCTGATGTCGTCAGAACTCATCAGTTCATCACGAAGCTCATAAACCACTTTACGTTGGTCATTGGCTACATCATCGTACTCAAGAAGTTGCTTACGAATATCGAAGTTACGACCTTCTACTTTACGTTGAGCTTTTTCAATTGAGCGAGAAAGCATCTTAGATTCAATCGCTTCGCCTTCGTCCATACCACTTTGAATAAGACCAGCCATACGATCTGATGTAAAGATACGTAACAGAGAGTCTTCCATTGATAAGTAGAAACGAGAAGAACCTGCATCACCTTGACGACCAGAACGACCACGTAGCTGGTTATCGATACGGCGAGATTCATGACGCTCAGTACCAATAATGTGCAGACCACCTGACTCAAGTACTTTATCGTGGATGACTCTCCAGTCAGCTTTGATCTTATCGATCTGCTCTTGAGTTGGGTTATCTAGCTTATCAACTTGTGCCTGCCAGCTGCCACCTAACACGATATCGGTACCACGACCGGCCATGTTAGTTGCGATAGTTACCGCACTTGGCGTACCTGCTTGTGCAACGATCTCGGCTTCCATCTCGTGGAACTTAGCGTTTAGAACGTTGTGCTTAATTTTTGCTTTTTTCAGTGCGTTAGACAGTAGCTCAGATTTCTCGATAGAAACTGTACCAACCAGTGATGGCTGACCAGCCGCTACACGGTCTTTAATGTCTTCAATGATCGCATTGAACTTGTCTTCTTCAGTACGATAAACCACGTCAGGCATATCGTTACGAACCATAGGTTTGTTGGTTGGTATAACCACCGTTTCTAGGCCGTAAATAGACTGGAATTCGAAAGCTTCTGTATCGGCTGTACCTGTCATACCTGACAGTTTTTCGTACAAACGGAAGAAATTCTGGAAGGTAATCGATGCTAGTGTTTGGTTTTCATTCTGAATCTTCACACCTTCTTTAGCTTCAACCGCTTGGTGTAAACCTTCAGACCAACGACGACCTGGCATTGTACGACCAGTATGTTCATCAACGATAACCACTTCGCCTTCATCAGTAACAATGTAGTCTACGTTCTTCTCAAACAATACATGCGCACGAAGAGCCGCGTTTACGTGGTGAAGCAGGCTGATATTGGTTGGAGAGTAAAGTGTATCCCCCTCTTCCATTAGCTCATTTTTCACCATTAACTCTTCAACAAACTCTTGACCATTTTCAGTCAGGTGAACCTGCTTCGATTTTTCGTCCATGGTGTAGTGACCTTCACCACGGTACTCTTCTGAATCTTCTTTATCCTGGCGCTCAAGGCTAGGAATCAGAGTGTTAATGCGCGTGTAAAGCTCTGAACTATCTTCAGCTGGACCAGAGATGATTAGCGGAGTTCGAGCTTCATCGATTAAGATGGAGTCAACTTCATCGACAACAGCGAAGAAACGTTCACGTTGAACACGATCTTCAGCACGGAAAGCCATGTTGTCACGTAGGTAGTCAAAGCCAAACTCGTTGTTTGTTCCGTATAGTATATCAGCTTGGTAGGCTTCTTTTTTCTCTGGTGGAGCCATGTTTGGTACATTCACACCAACCGTCATACCAAGGAATTCAAATAATGGGCGGTTTGTTTCCGCATCACGCTTCGCTAGGTAGTCGTTCACCGTTACTACGTGAACACCTTTACTTGGAAGTGCGTTTAGATAAGCAGGCAGGGTGGCAGTAAGGGTTTTACCTTCACCAGTTCGCATCTCTGCAATTTGGCCGGCATTTAGAACCATGCCACCAATCAATTGCACGTCAAAATGACGCATGCCGTAAACACGCTTAGACGCTTCACGTACCGTAGCGAAAGCTTCAGGTAGAAGTTGATCTAACGATTCACCTTTATCTAAGCGCTCACGAAACTCAACCGTTTTTGCTTTTAGCTCTTCATCAGAAAGTGCTTCAAACGTTGGTTCGTAGTTATTAATTTCTTTTACAATTTTTCTAAGGCGGCGCAGTGTTCTGTCATTGCGACTGCCAATTACCTTTGTCAGCAGCTTAGTAATCATGTGCTTGGAATCTCTTCGTTCTCAGATCGTCCGCGATCTATTTTAAATGCCGTCAGTCTCTACTAGCTATGAACTAGTCTTCAGTTACTAACCAAGGATACTGAGATAAATCTAGTATCTTTGATATTGTACTTGAGAGTAGAGTTTTCAAGGCTTGAGTTAAAATTAATGCCCCTTAGTGTAAGTAATTTTCACACTAACGACCATTTAGAACACCATTTGTTTGATGTGCTTGGAACTTTTCTTTCTAATTGCTGATGGATTAAGCAAACTACGACCCATTGTCCAGCAATTTCCGTAGGTTAACGACACTGTATCTATTTTCTAGATACAAAAAAACCAGGTCAATGACCTGGTTTTCGAAATCTTATATTATTGTAAACAATAATTACGCTAGAACCATTCCTGGTTCAGCAAATGCAACAGGAGAGCCAGCTTCTTCTTCAAATGTTGCCCACTCCCAAGCTTCTGCGTCAGCAAGTACTGCACGTAATAGTTGGTTGTTTAGGCCATGACCTGATTTGTATGCTCGGAACTCACCAATAATAGCATGTCCACACATGTAAAGGTCACCAATCGCATCCAACACTTTATGTGTTACAAACTCATTCTCAAAACGAAGGCCTTCTTCATTAAGAATTCGGTATTCGTCCAGTACGATAGCATTATCGAAGCTACCGCCAAGTACTAGGTTTTGAGATTGTAGATATTCAATATCACGCATAAAGCCGAACGTACGAGCACGAGAAATTTCTTTCACAAAACCTTGTGAAGAGAAATCAAATAATAAACGTTGCTCGTCAGACTCAATGGCAGGATGGTTAAAGTCGATCTCAAAGTCCATACGGAAGCCGTTAAATGGAACAAATTCTGCCCACTTATCGCCATCTTCAAAACGAACAGGCTTTTTGATTCGAATAAAACGCTTCGCTGTATTCAGTGTTTCTACACCCGCTTGCTGTAGCAAGTATACGAATGGGCTTGCGCTACCATCCATAATTGGAATCTCTGGTGCATCCACTTCAACAATAATGTTGTCGATGCCCATCCCCGCTAGAGCGGCGTTAAGGTGTTCCACTGTAGAAATACGTACACCTTCATCATTAACAAGAGCAGTACATAACATAGTGTCACGAACTGATGCTGGATCAGCTGGGAAATCTACAGGTGGATTTACATCAGTACGACGGTAAACAATGCCTGTATTTGCAGCTGCCGGGCGAAGAGTAAGTGTGACTTTACGACCAGAGTGGAGACCCACACCAGTTGTTTTCACAATTTCTTTCAGAGTACGTTGTCTGATCATCTGCTTGCCTCTTATCAGTGCTACAAATCACGGCCAGTATTTACCGACCGCGGATTTTACCATTAATTCGACTATAGTCAAATTTTGGGTGTTTGCTAGTCAGCCTGACGTCGTAAAAATGCTGGTATATCTAAATACCCACTTTCTTTCTCAGCTTTAGGTGCTGCATTTTGGCTAGCGCCTGAACCTGAAGAAGCCGGTGACGACGTTGTTGGCTGTTGCTTAACTTGAGATTTTACCTCAGTTTTTTCCTGCAATGGCTGTGCCACTTTCTCTTCCACTTTTGCTGCTGTTTGAGCAGCTACCTGTGGTTGAGGGGTTGACGCAACTTTAGTATTACCGCCAGCAACCAAAGTAATGTCTGGTTTTCTCTCAGTGCCGATACCTGTTGCTACAACAGTTACACGGATTTCATCCGTCATATCAGGGTCTAGAGAAGTACCTATCACTACTGTTGCATTATCAGATGCGAATGCCTTAACTGTATTACCCACAGTTTCGAACTCATCTAGACGCATATCTAGGCCTGCTGTGATGTTCACAAGAACGCCACGCGCACCAGCTAGATCGATATCTTCTAGTAATGGGCTAGAAATTGCCGTTTCAGCGGCCTCTTCAGCACGGTCATCACCTTTAGCGATACCGCTACCCATCATTGCATGACCCATTTCCGACATTACGGTGCGAACATCCGCGAAATCGACGTTAATCATACCAGGGCGAGTAATTAGCTCAGCAATACCTTGTACAGCGTTTTTAAGTACATCATTTGCACTTGCGAAAGCTTCTAGCAGTGTTACGCCGCGGCCAAGTACTTTAAGTAGCTTTTCATTTGGAATCGTAATTAAAGAATCCACATGTTTAGAAAGCTCTTCGATACCTTGCTCAGCAAACGCTAAACGCTTTTTGCCTTCAAAGCTAAACGGTTTAGTTACAACAGCAACCGTTAGTACACCAAGCTCTTTCGCAACTTCAGCAATCACTGGAGCAGCACCTGTACCTGTACCACCGCCCATACCAGCTGCGATAAATACCATATCGGCGCCAGTTAGAACTTCTTTAATTCTTTCTCTATCTTCGAGAGCTGCATCACGGCCTACTTGTGGGTTTGCACCAGCGCCCAAACCTTTAGTGATATCACCACCAATTTGGATCACGCTGCTCACGCTTGTTTTACGAAGTGCTTGTGCATCAGTGTTAACACTGATGAATTCTACGCCTTCGATTGATTCACGTACCATGTGCTCAACAGCGTTACCGCCACCGCCACCAACTCCAACGACTTTAATTACTGCATCGTCAGACATTTCCATCATCGGTTCAAACATGTGTTATCTCCGTTTTTTCCTGCAACTCAGGTTAAAACTCTTTTTGTATCCAATTACGCAATTTGCCAAATAGACCAGACATTGAAGGTGCAGAACGCTTAGGTTCGCTGTAATCACCTTCATCACTGATCTGACAATCTCTTGCGTAATGAAGTAAACCAACCGCCGTAGAATGATACGGCTCTTTAACATAGTCAGTTAAGCCACTAACTTCTAATGGCTTACCAACTCGAACTTGATTGCGGAAAACACGTTCCGCACACTCTACCAACCCGTCAATTTGTGCTGCTCCACCAGTGAGAACGACGCCAGCTGCAAGGTGGTGTTTAATACCTTCATCTCGTAGCTGCAATTGAACCGTATCAATAGTTTGGTTAACAAGCCCCATAAGTTCAGTGTAACGTGGTTCAATCACTTCCGACAAAGTTTGTCGTTGCAAACTTCTCGATGGACGACCACCAACACTTGGGACGTTAACAGAGTCATCCTTGCTTACAAGTTCACTTAGAGCGCAACCATGATTCACTTTTATCTCTTCAGCATCACTTACTGGTGTGCCGAAGGCGAAGGCAATATCACTGGTTACTGCATTTCCTGCGTAGGAAAATACTTCTGTGTGTCGCAGTGCGCCGCCAGTCCAAATGGAAATATCCATCGTACCAGCACCGATATCAACCACACACACTCCAAGCTCTCTCTCGTCTTCAGTAATTACCGCATTACTTGAGGCAAGTCCTGAAAACACGATGTGCTCTACAGTGAGACCACATCGTTCGACAGCTTTAATAATATTTCTTGCCATATCGCTATGACAAGAAATTAGGTGAACACTGACTTCCATTCGAACACCAGATAAACCAAGAGGGTTCTTAATTCCTTCTTGATAATCAATGGTAAATTCTTGTGGAATTACGTGCAGAATTCTCTGCTCATCACCTATTTTAATTGATTTCGCGGTATGGATCGCTCGATCCATATCGTCTTGAGACACCTCTTCATCAGAGATAGTGCCCATGCCTTTTTCAATTCGGCTTGCGATATGCTTGCCCGATAGCGAGATAAATACATTGCTGATTTGGCATTCAGCCATCAACTCTGCTTGATCAATAGCTCGCTGAACCGACTTCACTACCGACTCTAGGTCGTTTACACCACCTTTATCCATACCTCTGGATGGGCTTTGCCCTGAACCAATGATATTGATTTGACCATCAGGCAGTATTTCACCAACCAGAGCTGATATGGTCGCAGTGCCTATATCAAGACCAACGATTATGTTGTCATCTGCGGTCTTAGTCATCTGTGCTCTCTTCTAACCCTTGCTCTGGAAACCAGCCTACAGCGGCTCCCGTATCATACCTGAGGTCAATGTAGCTCACTTGATTCGCTTTACTTCCTAATTCGTTATAAAGCGAAATGAAGCGTTCAACACGCTCATCTAAAGAATCTTTACCTAGCTCTAAACGGATACCGTTATCTAGGATTATTTGCCAAGCACGACGCTCATTGAGAACGAGCGAGGTAACCGTCAACCCTAAACTATTAATCAAAGGGGTTATCTGTCGCCATTTTTCTATTACTACTTGGCTGGTGCCGTCAGGGCCATAAAGCTTAACTCTATCGCCCTTCAAAAGGCCGATATCACCATTAAATACCTGACCATTTTCATTCAGCAGCATGTTGCCATTCCAGATTGCTGCAGCTTGATATTCCGTCAAAAATACTTTTATTGTGTCTGGCCACTGTTTACGAATAGAGACAACTGATACCCAAGGCAACGCTTCCAAACTTTCTTGCAATACACCGATATCTTGTGACATGAATGTACCGATATGCTCAATCTCGCTAAATGCACGTTGAACATCACCTGCGGTTACGTAAGTTAAGTCGCCTTGAAGTACTATTTTGGAGAGAGGCAATCGTTGATCGTCCCACATCCAAGTCAGTGTGGTATAGAAAAGAAACCCAATGAATAGCAATACCATTACAAAAAAAGACCCTTCTAGGGCATGTTTCTTGAGCGATGGTAAACTGAATAGGTGGCGGTTTTCGCTAAAAGTACTTTCTACCAAAGCCCGCATTCCCTGTAGTTGGTTCGCAATTCTATTCCCTATCTTCATAATAGAGGTAAAAGTACTTACTTTAACCTATGAATTATACTGAGCAAAATCAAACTATCAAACGTTGATAAGAAGATTTTTGGTCAATTTTAGGTCAATCGCAAGAAGTGAGCGATCAACCACAGTCTGTAAACAGTATTTTGTTACGCGTTCAACATCTTATTTATATCTAATTGTAACGATTCAAGCTGCTTGGCTACACGACCAACATCACCAGCACCCTGCGTCAAAACAAGGTCTCCACCTTGAATTACGTTTGCTAAAACCGATGGCAGAGTATTGATATCAGCCACGAAAATTGGGTCAATCTTACCACGTCCGCGAATAGTTCGGCTCAATGAACGCCCGTCAGCACCAGCAATAGGTTTCTCACCTGCTGAATAAACATCTAATAAGATTAATACATCAACTTGATCAAGAACGTTTGCAAAGTCATCGTACAGATCTCGCGTTCGGCTGTAGCGATGAGGTTGAAAAATCATCACAAGACGTTTATCAGTCCAGCCACTGCGAGCCGCTTGAATGGTTACATTCACTTCAGTCGGGTGATGCCCATAATCATCGACCAACATTGCCACGCCGTTCCCTGTTTCGTATTCACCAAGGTGATCAAAACGACGGCCAGTACCTTCCGTTCCCGCCATCGCTTTGAGAATCGCTTCATCGCTGATGTCATCTTCTGTTGCTACAGCAATCGCCGCTGATGCATTGAGTGCATTGTGACGACCAGGAATGTTTAACGTGATATCAAGGTTAGCTTTACCTTCGCGTGCTACCGTGAACTTACCTTGTTGACCTTCTTGTACGTAGTTCTCAATACGAATATCCGCATCTTCTGAGAAGCCGTAAGTAATCACCTGGCGACTTACCTGAGGAATAAGCTCACGCACTACTGGATCATCAACACACATCACAGCCTGACCGTAGAATGGTAGGTTGTGTAAGAAATCAATAAACGTCTGCTTTAGCGTTTCAAAATCGCCGCCGTAGGTGTCCATGTGATCAGCTTCAATATTCGTTACGATACTGACCATTGGTTGCAGATGTAAGAATGACGCATCACTTTCATCAGCTTCAGCGATAAGTATACGGCTTGAACCTAGGCGAGCATTAGTACCCGCACTTTTCACCAAACCACCGTTGACGAAGGTTGGATCTAAACCCGCTTCCGAGTAAATCTGTGTCACTAGCGCTGTAGTCGTTGTTTTACCGTGCGTACCTGCCACAGCAATACCATGACGAAAACGCATCAGCTCAGCCAGCATTTCTGCTCGACGAACGATCGGTGTACGCGCTTCACGAGCGGCAATAATTTCTGGGTTCTCTTCGTTAATAGCGGTTGAAACCACCACCACACTTGCATCAGCAACATTGCTTGCTTGGTGACCGATATAAATGGTCGCGCCCTTGCTAATCAAACGCTCAGTCACTAGATTTTGAGCAATATCAGACCCGGTAATTTGGTAACCTTCATTGAGCAAGACTTCAGCAATCCCGCTCATTCCGGCACCACCAATACCAATGAAGTGGATAGATTTAACACGGCGCATCTCTGGCACCATTGCACGGATTTGCGCTAAGTCTTGGGTATGTTCAATCGTCATCAATTCAATCTCATTATTTTGCTAAAGCTTTAATCGCTTCAGCGACGGTCACATCAGCATCAAGCTTGGCGGCTTGACGAGCTTTTGTTGCCATCATTTTTAATTCATTTCTATCAAGCTGCGCGATAGTGTTCGCTAGCTTATCAGCCGTTAGTTGAGGCTGTTCAATCATTAACGCGGCGCCACATTCAACTAAATGGTCGGCATTCAACGCTTGTTGTCTGTCTTTGTGCATAAACGGAACGAAGATAGATCCGACACCTGCCGCAGACACTTCTGATACGGTTAATGCACCTGAGCGACACACTAATAGATCTGCCCACTCATAAGCTTGCGCCACATCATCAATAAATTCAGTCACTTGAACATTATCAACAGAATGTGATTTGTATTGCTCAATAACTTGCTGTTGATTATTTTTTCCGGCTTGGTGCATCACAGTAAAACCAGAACCCAACTGAGCCAAGGTCATTGGCAGAGTATCGTTAAGTATTTTAGCCCCTTGGCTACCGCCCATCACGAGGATGCGAATATCGCCATCACGATCTGCCATGCGTTGCTCTGGATCAGGAAGACTCACAACATCTTCACGTACTGGGTTACCCACTACTTCTGCTGTAGGGAAAGCGCCAGGGAAAGCTTGAAAGACTTTTTTCGCGATTTTAGAAAGCCATTGGTTGGTTAAACCTGCTACCGCATTTTGTTCATGCAAAACCACCGGAATACCAGACAACCAAGCTGCAATACCGCCAGGCCCACTGACGTACCCGCCCATACCAAGCACCACATCTGGCTGCCACGCTTTAATGTGCTGTCTTGCTTGAAGTATGGCATTAATAATCTGAAATGGTGCTTTAATTAATTTGCTAATGCCTTGACCTCGAAGGCCTTTAACTTTGATGAAGTCGATCTCAATACCATGCTTTGGCACTAAATCAGCCTCCATTCTGTCCGCCGTACCTAACCAGCGAATTTCCCAGCCTTGTTGCTGAAGCTTTTTAGCTACGGCTAACCCTGGGAAAACGTGACCGCCAGTACCACCAGCCATCACTAAGAGTTTTTTATTTTGTTTCATCACGTTAGATTCTTACTCTATTGATTCGTTTTGATTATCTGTTTGTTCTTTTTCTTCCCATCGACATTCGTGATCGATACGTAACAACATGGAAACAGCAACTGACATCACAATGAGACTTGAACCACCATAACTGATCAACGGTAATGTTAGACCTTTCGTTGGAACGATACCTGAAGCAGCGCCGACGTTAACAAGTGTCTGAAAGGCAAACCAAATACCAATGCCAAAGGCAAGATAGCCGTTGAACAATTGGTCGCTTTCGAAGGCTTTTTTCCCAATTAGGATCGCTTTAAATACCAAACTAAAAATAAGAATTAGCACTAAAGTAACACCAACAAAACCCAACTCTTCAGCCAATACAGCAAATACAAAATCGGTATGTGCTTCTGGAAGATACTCTAACTTTTGAACTGAGTTGCCGAGACCTTGCCCCATCCAGTCACCACGGCCAAACGCCATGAGTGATTGAGTTAACTGGTAACCACTGCCAAACGGGTCATTCCAAGGTTCCCAAAAAGAGGTCACACGTCGAACACGGTAAGGTTCAACCACAATCAAACCTACCACAGCTGCAATACCAGCAACCATCAGTGCGATAAACTGTGAGAGCTTAGCCCCCGCTATGAATAACATACCAAACAAGGTCACCAACATTACGACGACCGTTCCCAAATCAGGTTGACCCAGTAGCAACACTGCAAAGGCACCGAACACCATGATGGGCTTAGCAAAGCCACCAAAGAAGGTTTTTCTCACCTCATCTTGTTTTCGAACCAAGTAGCCAGCCATAAAGATAAACAGCGATAGTTTAGCGACTTCGGCAGGTTGTAAGTTAAACAGCCCAAGTGGAATCCAACGCGATGCACCGTTAACCGATTTACCTACGGCCAATACCACGATCAGTAGAAAGAATGATAAACCCAGTAGATACGTGCTGTATTGAAACCAGCGCTTCATCGGTATCTGTAGGATCACGCTGGATACGCCTAACGCCAAAACAAGGAAGATGGCGTGGCGAAACATAAAATGAAATGGCTGATCGGTTAAGCGAGCGCTGATAGGAAACGAAGCCGACGTTACCATCACCAACCCCGTTAACATTAACCCAAGAGCAATCCATACCAATTGACGATCGTAAAGTGCCTCTGGTGTGGCGCGGTTCAGCCACTGCCAAATGAATTGGTTAATCTCTTTCACTCTTAGCACTAAATGTTAGTCCTTCAACACGTTAAGCATACTCATGAGCAAGTTCAGTGAACGCATCACCTCTCGCCATGAAATTATTAAACTGATCGAAGCTTGCACAAGCAGGAGACAGCATCACCATATCCCCCGGAGCGAGCTGTTTAGAAATACTCTCAATAATATCGTGCATAGTTTCAAACGTCTTAGCCGATGGATGCAGAGGCATAAACTGCATCGCATCTTCACCGAAGCAACATAGCTGAACACGCTCTAGTTCTGATAACACAGGTTTAAGCTCACTAAAATCGGCTCCTTTCCCTACGCCGCCTACCAAGAGATACAAAGTACCTTGACACTCTAAACCAGTAAGAGCCGCTAATGTGCTGGCCACATTGGTCGCTTTTGAATCATTGACCCACTTGATCGCGCGTTTATCAGCCACCACTTGGCAACGATGAGTTAGACCATTGTAGACTTTCAGAGCTTCAAGGCTCTTTCTGTAATCAATACCAACTTGCTTCAATAGTGCTAAAGAGACTAACGCATTCGCCACATTATGACGTCCAACCAATGTTAAATCTTGGGTAGGAATTATCAGTTCATTGTTATCCACTAGCCATTCGATGCCACTACTCGTTGCAACACCAAACTCTTGGTCATCGAGACCAAATGTCACCAACGGCATCGTATGCTCTGGATAAGTCTCTTTGTCTTCGCGGTTTACAATCGCACACTGAGCATGATTAAAAATTCTTAACTTGGCATCACGATAATCGTCCACACCTTGATAGCGATCCATATGATCTTCTGACAGGTTCAAAAACGCTGCCGCCACTAGCTTTAGATTCGATGTTGTCTCTAATTGAAAGCTTGATAGCTCAAGGACATACAAATCGGCATCGAGCTCAAGAAGGTCTAAAGCTGGGATGCCAATGTTGCCACCGACACCAACGTTAAGACCAGCGGCTTTAGCAAGCACACCTGTTAGATCGGTCACCGTACTCTTGCCATTTGAACCTGTAATTGCCACAACAGGTTTATTCACCGCCCAGCCAAACAACTCGATGTCACCAACAACAAGCGTGCCCGCTTGAATAACATCTTGTATTTCTGGCGTCGCTAAGGCGATACCTGGGTTAGCAACTACCAAGTCAGCTTCCGCTAACCATTGGCTGTTCCAACTTCCAGAATGCAGTTTCACCGATTCAGGTAATGATTCTCTGCCCGGTGGTAGCTCACGAGTATCAATCACCTTAACATGAGTATGAGACTGATATTTTACGAGATGTTTAACGACAGAGAGCCCGGTAATACCGAGCCCTACAACCACTACATTTTGAATATTCTGCCAACGTTCCATTTTAAACAAGACGCTCTTAATAGTTTGAAAGAGCCTCTACGAGTTGAGAGGCTCGCTTAGGGTTAACGGACTTTCAATGTCGCTAGACCAATCAGTACTAATACCATTGAGATGATCCAAAAACGTACGATTACGCGCGGCTCCGGCCAACCTTTAAGTTCATAATGGTGGTGAATCGGTGCCATTCGGAAAATACGCTGACCACGCAGTTTGTAAGAACCCACTTGCAGAATAACGGACAAGGTTTCCATAACAAAAACACCACCCATAATAACCAGTACCAACTCTTGGCGGACTAACACAGCAATGACACCCAATGCACCACCCAGCGCTAGAGAGCCAACATCGCCCATAAATACTTGAGCAGGGTATGTGTTGAACCATAAGAAACCAAGCCCAGCACCCACAATTGCCGTACAAACCACAACCAGTTCAGATGTGTATGGGATGTATGGAATGTGTAGGTATGCCGCGAAGTTAACGTTACCCGTAGCCCAAGCAATCACAGCAAAACCAGCCGCAACCATAACCGTTGGCATAATAGCTAAGCCATCTAGACCGTCTGTTAGGTTTACCGCATTACTGGTACCAACAATAACAAAGTACGTCAGTACTATGTATAACAAGCCTAACTGTGGCATCACTTCTTTGAAGAAAGGAACAACCAGTTGTGTTGCCGCGGTATCTTGCCCGTGAGCATACAGAGCAAACGCCACAACCAATGCAATAGCCGACTGCCAAAAATACTTCCAACGAGCAATCAGGCCATCGGTATTCTTGCGAACAACCTTACGATAGTCATCAACAAAACCGACCGCACCGTAACCACCAAGTACAACTAATACCGCCCAAACGTAAGGGTTTGAAAGATCAGTCCACATCAATACCGTAATAATGATCGCAGCTAAGATCATCACACCACCCATGGTCGGTGTACCACGTTTGCTAAAGTGGGATTCAGGTCCATCATTACGAACAACTTGACCAATTTGTAGCATTTGCAGACGCTCAATTAAACGAGGTCCCATCCACAACGACAGACACAAAGCAGTCAAAATACTCGCGATTGCACGAAACGATAAGTATTCGAACAAACGGAAAAAAGAAAAGTGTGGCTGTAGTAGCTCTGCAAGCCAAATTATCATGAAAAGTTCTCCTTTAAAGCAGCGGCTATTTTACTCATTCCTGCACTATTTGCGCCTTTTACCAACAAGGTATGTGACGCGTTTTCTGGCAAGCATAAGTGCTGCTCTATGTGCGCGATCATCGCTTGATGCGTGTCAAAGTGAGTACCATGACAGATCTCACTAATCACTTTGGTATCATTACCGTAAGTGAGTACATGCTCAAAAGCGAATGGGGCAGCATATTCACCGACTTGACGGTGAAGTGCAAGGCTTTCATCACCTAATTCAGCCATATTGCCTAAAATTAGCCAACGTTGACCTTTGAAGCTTGACAGCAATTTAGCTGCCGCCTTCATTGCTGGCACGCTGGCGTTATAACTGTCATCTATCAGCTTGATATTCTGACTTAATTGTTGAACCTCAACTCGTCCTTTAACCGAGATAAGATTCGCTAAACCATTTTTCACTTCATCCAGCGTGGCACCAAATTGAATACTCAACGCTGAAGCAGCTAACGCATTCGCTACGTTATGCTGACCAATAATGCCAAGCTCAATCGGCATAGCGCCTTGCGGTGTTTGCATCTCAAAGCAAGCTTCGCCCAGATCATTAATGCGAATATTCTTAGCAAAGTAATCCGCCGTGTTGTCGTTTTCTGAAAATGTCAGTACCATTTTATCTGCAAGTACTTCACTCCAAAAGTCGCCACCGTTACTCTCTAAATTAACAATAGCAGTATCACCGGTAGCAAGCCCCTGAAAGATTTCACCTTTCGCTTGTTTAACACCATTAATTGAGCCAAAGCCTTCTAAATGCGCGGCAGCAACGTTATTAACCAACGCCACCTGTGGTTTCACAAGCTGCGTAGTATAGGCGATTTCACCAATGTGGTTCGCGCCCAGCTCTATCACAGCATAGTCATCATTTGGTTCACTGCGCAGCAAGGTTAGTGGGACTCCAATATCATTATTGAAGTTACCCGCCGTAAATAGCACCTTGCCACGTTGTTGTAGAATACTTGCGACCATCTCTTTAACGGTCGTCTTACCGCAGCTACCTGTAATCGCCATAGTTGGGACATTACATTGTTCATGAATCCAAGCACTTAGCTGACCTAAAGCCAGTTTAGTGTCTTCGACAACGACTTGAGTAATATTTAGGTCAAGTTTTCGTTCAACTAACAACGCGCTCGCATTTGCCTCCACCGCTTGATGGCAAAAATCATGCGCATCAAAACGTTCACCAACGATAGCGACAAACAGTGCGCCTTCTTCGACGGTGCGAGTATCAGTAGAAACGGCATTAATTACGCTATTGTTTGACTTACCAGCCTCAATTAGCTCACCGCAGACAGCAGAACAAATTTGCTCGAGTGATACATCAATCATTATGAAATACCTAAAAGTTGAAGCGCAGACTCTCTGTCTGAGTAATGGATCGTTTCGTCTTTCAATACTTGGTAATCCTCATGGCCTTTGCCAGCCAAAAGAATAATGTCATTGCTACACGCTTGCTCTAAAGCAAACTTAACCGCTTGATAGCGATCATGCTCGACGAACGCCGATTCTGGTTCATTTAAACCAGCAAGCATGTCTTTGACAATAAGGGCTGGATCTTCGCTGCGAGGGTTGTCATCTGAAATAATAATTTTGTCGGCGAACTGCTCTGCCGTTACCGCCATCATTGGACGCTTACCGGTGTCGCGATCACCACCACAACCGAAGACTGCCCACAGTTGCCCAGAGCAATGCACGCGCAGTGCCGCCAACGCTTTTTCTAGTGCATCTGGTGTATGAGCGTAATCGACAACCACTTTTGCCTTATTCGGAGTTTGGAAAAGCTCCATACGGCCAATGACAGGTTGAAGCTGAGGCGCAGTGTCGACCAAGGTTCGCTTGTCGATACCTAACGAAAGCAAAGTCGCAAAAGCAACCAGTACATTTGATGCGTTGAACTGACCAATCAGTGGAACAGAAAGCTTCCCTTGTCCCCAACTACCATCGAAAGACAGTTGAATACCGGTTTCTGCATAAGCGACATCAAATGCCCATACCGATTGTTGATAGCCCGCTAGCGGTGACAATGAAACGGCTATGGCATTAGATAAATCTGACACCCAAGCTTTACCCACGTCGTCATCCACATTAATGACTGCATGCTTACATTTGTGGCGAGTAAACAGGCTCTTCTTAGCCAATGCGTACTCTTCCATCGTGCCGTGATAATCAAGATGATCACGACTCAAATTAGTGAATACACCAACTTCGAAGTCCAAGGCTTTAACGCGACCTTGCACCAAACCATGAGAAGATATTTCCATTGCTGTGTAAGCTGCGTTTTCTTCCGCTAACTCACTCAGTGTGCGTTGTATTTCAATAGCACTGCCGGTGGTATTCGCCGCGATTTTTAGATTGTCTAAAAAGCCATTACCTGTGGTACCCATTACCGCAGAACGTTGACCAACAAGATCAAGCCACTGAGCAAGTAATTGAGTGATGGTGGTTTTACCATTAGTACCTGTAACGCCAATCAGCTTAGTCGCTTGAGAAGAATAAACTCGGCCAGCCAGTTCAGAGAGAATTGAATTTAGCTCTGCTACATAAACAACAGGAACTGCATTTAACCACTCAATCAAGCCATGAGCTTTGCCATCACCAGCCTGTGCAATGACGGCTTTCGCACCTTGCGCGACGGCTTTGTCAATAAAGCGACGACCATCAACGGCATGTCCAACGATGGCAACAAAAATATCACCGTCTTTGATTACACGGCTATCCAACTCCAACTGCTCAACCGTAATCGCATCCAGTTCAGGTGAACTAAAATCCCCCCAAGGAGAAAGTAAAGATGACAGCGTGAGGCTATTACTCATATTGAATCCTGATTGGCTCTATTCTTGAAATTTGTTTTCATCAGCAGGGACATTCAGTATTTGCAGTGCACCCTTCATGATTTCAGAAAAAACGGGAGCGGCTACCGAACCACCGTAGTAAAGATCGCCTTGAGGCTCATTGACCACCACAACCAGTGCAACTCTTGGGTCGCTAACCGGGGCAAAACCTGATGTAACAGCGATATACTCATCACTATAACCACCAGCTTCGGCTTTACGAGATGTACCCGTCTTGGCTGCCACTCGGTAACCAGGCACTGCGGCTCTTGTTGCCGTACCGCCTTTTTGGGTTACCCCTTCTAGCATTTGCAGGACCAGTTCAGCATTTTCGCGCTTGATGATCTGCTTAGAGAAACTTCGATCGTTACTCTTAATAATATGAATCGGCTCATACATTCCTTTATTCGCCAGTGTCGCATAAGCATGCGCTAGCTGGAGCGGCGTCACAGATAGGCCGTAACCAAATGATAAGGTGGCAATTTCAAACTTAGACCAACGGCGTCGATTCGGGAAGATACCACTAGTTTCCCCTACTAGGTTTAGACCAGACATTTCACCCAGTCCGACAGAACTATACATCCCAAGCAAAGCTTCTAGTGGCATATCAAGCGCCAATTTTGCGACACCGATGTTACTCGACTTCTTTAAAATCGTTGCTAAATCAGCTTTGCCAACTTTCGATGTATCACGAACACGGCTACCACCAATACGCATGATGCCATTACCAGTATTGATAACCGTATCAGGGTTAGCTGTGCCATTTTCTAGTGCGGCTAAAAGCACGAAAGGTTTCACTGTCGAACCCGGTTCCATCGCATCGGTTAAGACACGGTTACGCATCTTAAAACTTTGCAGGTCAGCACGGTTATTCGGGTTATACGAAGGAGCATTAACCATCGCCAAAACAGCGCCAGTTTTTACATCCAATAAAATTGCAGAACCCGAAGTCGCTTTATGATCAGCGACTGCCTGCTTAATTTCTCGATAGGCTATTGCTTGTAAACGCTGATCAATGGTGAGCTCTAATTGCTTACCTTGTTCGCGCTCCTCTAATGCAATATTCTCTACCACACGGCCATAACGGTCTTTACGTATTGTTCGCTTACCCGCTTCACCAGTGAGCCATTGATCATAGCTGCGCTCTACGCCTTCAAGCCCATGACCATCGATACCCGTCACACCAATCAAGTGTGCACTGATCTCCCCCGCAGGGTAATAACGACGAGATTCAGCTTTAAGGCCAACGCCGACCAGCTTTAGATCACGGATATACTTAGCCATTGCTGGGCTAACTTGCCTTTGCAGATAAATAAATCGACGGGACTTGTTACTAGAGATTTTATCGATCATCGATTGTCGTTCTAAACCAAGTACATCCGCTAACGCATACCAACGATCGATTTGGGCCATGCCATTTTTATCGAAAATAGTTTTTGGGTCAGCCCATACCGCTTCAACCGGAACACTAACCGCAAGCGGTTCGCCATTGCGGTCTGAGATAATACCGCGAGCAGAAGGAATTGCCTTCACACGTACAGAACGAAGGTCGCCCTGGCGAATCAAGTTATCTGGTTCAATGATTTGGATATAGGCCACACGGGCAACCAATGTCGCAAAGGCAAGGAACACGAAAGCAATAACGACGTTAAAACGCCATTTTATTAGAGTTGGATTAGAATCCTTTTCGCTCTTCACGCGCTCTTTCGTTGATTTATTAACAGCTCTCGTGCGTGCTTTTTCCTTTTTAGCGGTCATTTTAGTGTGATCACAACTTCTTTGTCAGAGTCTGGACGTTTCATGTCTAGCTCTCTTTTTGCCGATGCTTGAACACGACTATGTTCTGCCAGTGCTGTCTCTTCAAGCATTAAATTACGCCACTCATCATCAAGTTGCTCTCGCTCTACCAATGCCGTGTCTTTTTGCGTGATCGCCTGACGTGACATATGTGTTGTGAGAACGACCCCCATCGCACTCGCAAAGATACAGATAAGAAGCACCAATGGGACCTTGCCCACAGAGATCAAATCAAAAAATATTATCTTGGCTAAATTAGGCTTAGAGGTCTTCATTGGCTAAAGTTTTTCTGCAATTCGTAGCACTGAACTACGTGAACGAGTATTCTCATCCACTTCATCTTTCGATGGTTTAATCGCTTTACCAACAGGCTTAAGGTCAGCACTACCTAGCGCTTTGATCTGCTCTTCTGTTAGTGGCAGGCCATGAGGTACTTGAGGGCCTTGGCTCTCTTTGCGAATAAAGCGTTTCACCATGCGGTCTTCAAGTGAGTGGAAGCTGATCACCGACAATCGACCTTCTGGAGCAAGGATGCTTGCCGCACCTTTTAGTGCCGTATCAATTTCTTCAAGCTCACTGTTGATGTAGATACGGAATGCTTGGAAAGCACGGGTGGCTGGATGCTTTTTCTCTTTGAAGTTTTTTGGCGCTACATCAGAGATAAGCTTAGCCAATTGGCCAGTACGCGTTAACGGTTCGTTCTCTTCGTTCTCTTGATAAGCAATGATGCCTTTCGCGATACGACGAGCGTGTTTATCTTCACCGAATTCACGGATAACCCATGTGATGTCATCAAGATCCGCTTCAACTAACCATTGCGATACCGGAATACCCGTAGTTGGATCCATACGCATATCCAATGGGCCGTCTTTCATAAAACTAAACCCACGCTCAGCATCATCCAACTGCGGTGAAGAGACACCCAAATCCAATAAAACACCATCCACTTGACCGACTAAATCATAACGCTCTGCGTATTCAGCAATACCTGAAAATGGGCCATGAATAATCGTAAAACGAGGGTCATCAATTTTTTGTGCTTCTGCAATCGCTTGTGGATCGCGGTCGATACTAAAGAGTCGCCCATTCTCGCCCAGTTTAGACAGGATTGTACGGCTATGACCACCGCGTCCAAAAGTACCATCAATGTAGGTACCGTCAGGTTTTATCGCAAGTCCGTCAATAGATTCGTTAAGCAATACTGAAATATGTTTGAATGCTTCTGTCATAGTCTTCTCAGTGAGTGGATTGAGCCATTAGTTCGGCAATAATTGGTTCTATTAACGTTTTAGTGTACTGATTTCACACTGTATCTCCACCATATTGTGTACAGGCTTTGGAATTTTTGCCCCAAATTTATATCAGGATGAAAGATTTTAAGGAAATCTAAATCATTTACGTCAATATAAAGCAAAAAACCCATCACTACCGTTAAGTAATGATGGGTTCTTTATATAGGTGGAGTTGACACATACGCCGGGTTCTGTTCCGCTTGCGCGGTGGTAACCATTCGTCTAGGCCTGCAATCGCTCACAGGCTCAAGCAATCTACCCGCCCCCAAACACGAGCAATGCTATGTGAGGGCCTATTTGATCTTGCTCCGGGTGGAGTTTACCTTGCTACGAACTGTTGCCAGTCGCACGGTGCGCTCTTACCGCACCCTTTCAGCCTTACCTGTGCCTCTTCCGAAGAAATGAGGCCATCGGCGGTCTTCTCTCTGCTGCACTTGTCGTGGGCTCGCGCCCCCCAGACGTTATCTGGCACCCTGCTCTATGGAGCCCGGACGTTCCTCCCCTTTACCAGTCTCCCGAAGGACTTCAACATCAGTTTCCCGAAGGACCTCAATGTCAGTCTCCCGAAGGACATCAATAAAGCAGCGATTACCCGTTCAACTCCGAGGGCGGATTGTATAGAGATTAATGTGCAGTGTCTAGCGAGATCACAAATATGCTGCAAACCGTTAAGCAAGTGCACGAATTTCACACAATTTAGGCACAAAAAAAGGAGCGACGGTATCACCTTCACTCCTTAGAACCTTTTCAATACAAGTTAGCTACTCTATAAAATATAAAGCGCACTCTAGTTGTCTAGATGCTCTAAGCCCCATTTGTATAAAGCGTTCTTTTTCAGGTTATAGATCTCGGCCGTCATCGCCGCTGCTTTTTTAAGGGGCAGTTCTTTGGTTAGAATGCCCAATGTGCGAGTCGCTTCATCAGGCAGCTCTGTGGTTGCTGCTTCACGGTGACCATGAATCAGTAGCACCATTTCACCGCGCTTACGGTTCGAATCTTCTTCAATCCACTCAATCAACTCACCTAATGGCAGACCTTGAATCGTTTCAAAGGTCTTAGTCAACTCACGCGCCAACACAACCTCACGGTCGGGGCCTAAAATCTCTAGCATGTCTTGCAGAGAGTCGGAAATACGATGCGGTGATTCATAGAAGATACACGTGCGCTCGGCCTTTGAAATCTCTAAGAACTTGTCTTTACGACCCTTGCTCTTTGGCGGTAAGAAGCCTTCAAAGCTGAAACGATCAGATGGCAAACCAGAAGCACTGAGCGCCGTAATCACAGCACAAGCACCAGGAAGTGGCACAACTCTCACACCCGCTTGACGACATTGCGATACAAGATGGTAACCTGGGTCACTGATTAAAGGGGTTCCCGCATCAGAGACTAATGCGATAGACTGACCTTCTAATAACTTTTCAACTAGAACTTGCGCTTTGGTTTGTTCATTATGATCATGTAGAGCAAACGTTCTGGTCGGTATATTGAAGTGAGCGAGAAGCTTACCCGTGTGACGTGTATCTTCGGCTGCAATAACATCGACACTTGATAAAATTTCAATTGCTCTTTGAGTGATATCTCCCAAATTTCCGATGGGGGTTGGCACAATATAGAGAGTTGGGCTCTCTGTGAGCAAGGTTTTGTTATCTGTCATTTGTTTACCATCACTTCAACGATTAATATAGATACAAATTTATACGGAATTTAAAGAACTCATGGCAACGATGAACCATAAGAGACTCAGTGTACCACGCTTACTCACTCCAATTGCATTAGCAATTACATTGGCGGCTTGTTCTTCAGGTCCTCAAGCACCAACGCGTGTTGATATCACACTCGATCCAGCGCAATCAACTGAAAGTTACATGATCCAGGCAGATAGTAGCAAAGGTAGTCTACAAAACGACTGGTTAATCATGGCGCTTAAAGCTTCTGTGCAAGCAGGAAAAACCGATCAAGCGACTCTACTTATCAAACGCTTAGCGAGACAAGAGCTGAGTGAAATCCAGCAAGCCGAATGGCAGCTAGCTCGAGCGCAGCTGTTGGTTAATAACTCGCAACCAGGTCAAGCCTATAAACAATTGAACTTTCAGCCTTGGTGGAAGCTTCCCAACGAGCAATGGAAAGATTATCACGAGCTACGCGCGGATCTTTTAGAGATGAAAAGCGAATATTTCGAAGCGGCTCGTGAGCTAGTCCTTTACTCTGAATACGCTGACAGCGACGACGAAAGCCAACAACAAACCGCCGACCGTATTTGGCAAAACCTGAATAGCTACTCTCAATACGAGATTCTTGAACTCAAAACGTCGCCTACAGAAGACGTTCTTGCAGGTTGGTTGCAACTGTCTATTTATACTAAAACACTGAATGCTAACCTTCCTGAACTACAGAAAACACTGTCTGATTGGTTGGCAGAGAACCCGCGTCATCCTGCCGCGACCTACACACCCCAAGCAATCAATGACATTGTAGCTTTAGAGATCAGTAAACCAACCAGCACAGCTCTGTTACTACCATTAACTGGCAAGTACGGTAAGCAAGCACAACTCGTCCGTGATGGCTTCATTTTCGCTATGATGAATGACAAAGAACGTGAAGAAGACGCAACGCTGACTGTGTTGGACACCAACATCCAAAGCATCGTTGAAATAAAAGCAACGTTGGAAGAAAACAACGTGGATTTTATTGTTGGCCCGCTAATTAAGAACAACATAGTCAAGCTTCAAGAAGCACAACAAGATCATGAAAAGGCAATTCCAGCACTTGCGCTAAACATCCCAACTCAACTAGAACCGAATAGCAATATTTGCTATCTCGCCTTGTCGCCAGAGCAAGAAGTCGCTCAAGCCGCGAAACACCTTTTTTCTCGAGGCTATAAGTATCCGCTAATCCTAGCTCCGAAAGGGCGCCTAGGTAACAGAGTTGAACAAGCGTTTAAGAAAGAGTGGAAAAAATACAGCAACAACGATGTCGCCATGAGCTTTTTCTCTGACAAACGCCAATTACAACGCAATGTGAATCAGGTATTCGGATTACAAGAAAGCCAGCAGCGTATCGCCCAAATGGATGGGCTACTGAACCTAGACCTAGAAACCGAGCCTCGCAGTCGTCGCGATATAGATTCAGTCTACATTGTGGCTAAAAACTCAGAACTCACGCTGATCAAACCTTTCATCGAGGTTGCAATTAATCCTGATGCAGACCAACCCGCATTGTTCTCAAACTCACGTAGTAATAGCGGTGATAGGCAGTATGAAGATCTAACAGGTGTTTTTTACAGCGACATTCCTCTGTTAGTTGACAACAAAAACGAACTGAACAAAGAGCTAAATGACCTATGGCCAACCAACTCAAACGGCCAAAAGCGTCTACAAGCGCTAGGGATGGATGCTTACTACCTGATGGGTGCTCTGCCATTGATGAAAGCTGTTCAGGGGCACAGTATTCCAGGTGAAACCGGTGTGTTGACCATCGATAACAACTGCGTTGTACAACGTGAAATCAGTTGGGCAGAACATGGGGCTTTTTAGCCGAAAATGTTTAACTAAACCAACAATCACCCACAAACAAGTGGGTGATAAATACGAGGCTATGGCAAAATCTTATCTGATAAACCACGGTTTATCGTTAGTTCAAGAAAACTTCATAGCAAAATGTGGTGAGATTGATCTTATAATGCGCCATAACAACACGGTTGTGTTTGCTGAGGTAAAATACCGCAAGCAGACCCGCTACGGACATGCCGCTGAAATGGTGACAGCCAAAAAGTCACAGAAGCTGCTCAAAACAGCTAATATCTGGCTGATGAAGCAAGGCCTGTCGGTGCACTCTACAGATTTCAGGTTTGATATCGTTGCCATTGAAGGGCCGAATGACAATATCAACTGGATTCAAAACGCGATTACCCAAGGATAAACATGCTAGACAGCATTAAAGAAAGTTTTACAGAAAGTATTCAAATCCAAATTGCGGCTGCAGAAGCATTGCCAGACGCAATCACGCATGCCGCTCAAGCCATGGTTGCGACCTTGCTGAACGGGAACAAAATTCTTTGTTGTGGTAATGGTGGTTCGGCGTCGAATGCTCAGCAATTTGTATCGTGCCTACTCAATCGCTTTGAAACCGAGCGCCCTAGCCTTCCAGCTATGGCACTAATGGCAGACAACACTACGCTAACAGCAGTGGCCAACGACTACCACTATGAAGAGATCTTCTCTAAGCAGGTACGAGCGTTTGGTCAAACCGGGGATATTTTACTGGCTATCTCGACCAGCGGTAACAGCAAGAACATCATTAAGGCAATGGAAGCGGCGGTTACTCGTGACATGACAATCATCGCCTTTACGGGTAAAGATGGTGGCGAGATGGCTGGTCTACTTGGTGAGCACGATGTCGAGATTCGTATCCCTTCACACCGTACCGCGCGCATTCATGAAGTACACATGGTGACACTACACTGCCTATGTGACCTAATCGATCAAGTACTCTTCCCAGCCCACGAAGAGTGATATACGGAGCATCACAATGAAATCATTAACCTCTATGAAGCTATTTAAGCTGATTAGTGTTTCGCTACTTACACTATCCCTATCTGGTTGTGCTGGCCTTTTCATTGCTGGTGCAGCAACCACTGCGAACTTAGTCACTGACACTCGAACAACCAAAGAGATTTGGAACGACAACAATATCGAATTTGAAGTAGCAGCTATTACCAACAAACAACCCTACCGTGGCAATGTTCGCATCACCGCTAGCTCTTACCGAGGTTCAGTGGTATTAATGGGACAAGCGACCACAGACGCTGAGCGTCGTGCTTTTGAAAACCAAGCTAAAGATGTGTCTGGTGTAGAGAGCATCCATAATCAGGTTCGCGTTAAGCAGCCATTGTCTATCAGTGCCATCAGTAACGACAGCTGGATTACCACTAAGGTGAAATCAGCATTGTTGGCTAAATCAGAGCTAAACGGTATAAAAGTGAAGGTAATTACTGAAGATTCAGAAGTATTTCTGCTTGGATTGGTTTCCCGAGAACATGCAGATATCGCGACAGAAGTCGCACGCAATATCTCAGGGGTAAAACAGGTAATACGCGCCTTTGAATATGGTGACGAAGAGACGGCCGTTAACTAGCCTTAAGCCAGTCAATTGAATGCTATATAGCAGAAAAGAAAAAGCAGCGACGAGTCGCTGCTTTTTTATTTGGTCGCTATTTAACTAACGCTATTTGATAACACGAAGGCTTGGACGGCCTTTTGCTGGGCGAGGTGGCTCAGAATCTGAGTCAAGCTCTTCAGCATCGACGTCTGCCGTCGCTACGCTCAAAGATGGTCCTTTTTCTGCATCTTCAAAAGGAGCTTCTTCAATCCCTTCTTCAAACGTTTCCATGTAGGCCTCTTCAGGTTCAAACATGGTACCAGCACCATTCTCGCGAGCATAAATTGCTTGTACTGCGTAAAGTGGCACAATCACAGAGTGTGGACGACCGCTAAAGCGAGCACTAAATGTCACAGCTTCGTTACCCAGTTCGAGTTGTCCAACCGCACGAGGCGCAATGTTCAGAATGATCTGACCATCTTGAACAAACTCTTCTGGAACTCGTACACCCGGCAAGGTTGCTTCAACAACAAGGTGTGGAGTCAGTTCGTTATCAACCAGCCAGTCGTAAAATGCACGAAGCATATATGGTCGGCGTGGTGTCATATTTGAAATATCCATAACGCTTAGCGAACCAGTCGCATCTCACGCTCAGCTTCAGTTAAAGAAGCTAGGAATGAATCACGTTCAAAGACGCGGTTCATGTACACTTTAAGCTCTTTAGAACCTGGGCCAATCAGTTCGATACCAAGCTCGGGTAAACGCCATAGTAGCGGAGCTAGGTAACAATCAATTAAGCTAAACTCTTCGCTCATGAAATACTCATATTCAGCAAAGATAGGAGCAAGAGTCAGTAGGTCGTTGCGCAGTTTAACGCGAGCTGCTTCAGATTCTTCAGCATTGCCTTTAACTACCTTCTCTGCAACTGAATACCAGTTACGCTCAATTCGGTACATCATTAGACGGCTATTACCACGAGCAACCGGGTATACAGGCATCAATGGTGGATGAGGAAAACGCTCATCAAGATATTCCATAATGATCTTTGAGTCATATAGAGCAAGCTCACGATCAATAAGAGTAGGTACTGATTTGTACGGGTTCAATTCAACAAGCTCTGCTGGGAGATTTTTCTCATCAACCAACTCAACTTCAACACTTACGCCTTTTTCAGCAAGAACAATGCGCACCTGATGGCTATACATATCAGAGGCACTTGAGAAAAGAGTCATCACAGAACGTTTATTGGCAGCTACAGCCATGGAGCCCTCCAGTACACTTTAAATAAAAACAATGGAGGCCTAAAGCCTCCATTGAACATTAACATAATTTGGAAATTAGCGAGGCATTATAGCACAATTAGTGCACATCACGCCAATACTCTTTCTTCAGCAAAATCACGATGATAGTGAAGATTACTAAGAAGGCCATTACCCACCAACCCATAGCGTGACGCTCAAGTTGAACAGGGTCACCTGAGTAAACCAAGAAGTTAACAAGGTCACGAACTGCTTCGTCGTATTCACCAGTACTGAGTTCGCCAGAGCCGTCAGTTTCAGTACCAACAACCACTGTTACCTCTTCGCCATCTACCATATGAGTATCGTAGATTGGCGTTGGAATACCTTGCAGCTCTTCAAGAACATGCGGCATACCAACACTTGGGAAAACAATGTTGTTCACACCAAATGGACGAGACGGATCTTCATAGAAAGTGCGAAGGTATGTGTATAGCCAGTCAGCACCACGCACACGAGCCACTAAGGTTAGGTCAGGTGGCGGAGCACCAAACCAACTTGCCGCTTGTTCTGATGGCATAGCGTTAATCATTAAGCTACCGACTTTCGCTTCCGGATCGAAAATCAGGTTTTCCTTCATTAGATCGACAGGGATCTCTAAATCATTCGCAACACGCTCATAGCGTTGGTACTGCGTTGAGTGACAAGCGAAACAGTAATTCATGAACAGCTTAGCGCCGTTTTGCAATGAAGCTTTGTCAGTTAAATCATTGTTCGCTTTGTCTAATGGTACGTTTGCACCCGCTGCCATCGCCAGTGACGGCAACATAGCAAATAAAATTACAATCCACTTTTTCATTTGAATGTCACCCTTTCTGGTAATGGTTTCGTCACTTCATTTTTACTGTAGAACCACAGTAGAACGAAGAACATGAAGTAACCTAAGCTAAATATTTGAGCCAGTAGCGTATACGTTGGCGTTGCTGGAAGCGCACCAAGTATACCAAGGGCAATAAAGCTTATTGTGAATTGGATGATATTAATCAAATGCAGTTTGCTACGGTAACGGTAAGAACGCACTTTACAACGGTCGAACCATGGCAGTAGGAATAGCACCACAATAGATGCCCCCATTGCTAAGACACCTATCAGCTTATCAGGAACAGCACGAAGTACAGCATAGAACGGTGTGAAGTACCAAACTGGAGCAATATGCTCTGGTGTTTTCAGTGGGTTTGCAGCTTCAAAGTTAGGCGGCTCAAGGAAGTACCCACCCATCTCTGGGTTAAAGAACAGTACATAACAGAACAAGAATAGGAAGCCGGCAACACCAACCATATCTTTCACAGTCCCGTATGGGTGGAAAGGGATAGAGTCGATGATGTCGTATTTCTTCGTGTAATCCTTGTGGAATGGGAACTGAGTTTTATAGTCGTCGCCCATTGTACCTTTAGGAAGCTTAGTTTCGATACCGTCAGGGTTATTCGAACCAACTTCGTGCAGCGCTAGTACGTGAAGTACGATAAGCAGCAATAGTACGATTGGTAGAGCGATAACGTGCAGTGCGAAGAAACGGTTCAGCGTTGCACCAGAGATGATGTAGTCACCACGGATCCACAGCGTTAGGTCATCACCAATAACAGGGATTGCACCAAATAGAGATATGATTACCTGAGCACCCCAGTAAGACATTTGACCCCATGGTAGTAAGTAACCCATGAAAGCTTCAGCCATAAGTACTAAGAAGATCAACATACCGAAGATCCAAAGTAACTCACGAGGTTTTTGATAAGAACCGTAGATTAGACCACGGAACATATGCAGGTAGATAACGACGAAGAATGCCGAAGCGCCCGTCGAGTGCATGTAACGCAGTAACCAACCGTATTCCACATCACGCATGATGTATTCAACAGATGCAAATGCGCCATCGCCAGATGGTACGTAGTTCATTGTTAGCCAAATACCGGTAAGGATTTGGTTAACCAGTACCAACATTGCTAAAGAACCAAAAAGGTACCAAAAGTTAAAGTTCTTAGGCATTGGGTATTCAGATAAGTGCTTTTTATAAGCATTCATCGCGGGTAGACGTTTCTCTACCCAATCAAGAAGTCCTTGCATTATGCGTCTCCCTCGTCCACACCGATCATGATCTTAGTGTCACTCAAATACATATGCTTTGGCACCACAAGGTTCAACGGTGCCGGTACACCTTGGAATACTCGGCCTGCCATATCAAACTTTGAACCATGACAAGGACAAAAGAAACCAGACTTAACACCCTGAACTTGCTCTGCGAAAGAATCAGGCAAATAAGTAGGAGAACAACCTAAGTGTGTACAGAAACCAACAGCAACGAAGAATTCCGGCTTAATCGAACGGAACTCGTTCTGTGCGTATTCTGGTTGTTGTTCAGTTTCAGATTGAGGATCACGAAGTTGACCACCGATCGACTTTAGGTTCTCAAGTACCGATTCAGCTCGGCGTACAACCCATACAGGCTTACCTTGCCACTCGACACGAACCATTTGTCCCGGTTCTAACTTACTGACTTCCACTTCCACCGGTGCACCTGCAGCTTTCGCCTTGGCACTCGGGTTCCATGATTTTATAAAAGGCACGGCTACAGCAGCTGCTCCTAAACCACCAACAACGGCTGTTGTTGCGGTTAAGAAACGCCTGCGACCGTTATTTAAAGGCGCGTTGCTCATCCAAACATTCTCCCATTTGCTCTTTATGGATTGAAATCATTCCGATTAAAGAGCATGGCTAACAAAATATGTATTTAGTTCTATTTATTGACGGCAAATGATAAATAAAACCCTACTTTTTGACAAGATAAAGCTACCTTTTTGTAACAATCATGAGGCAAAGCGCACATTGGGTTACAAAAGCTTTCAAAATATAAGAATTTGGAAATAAAACGAGGGATGGAAAGCATTTAGAGGGGGGTATAAAAACAAAAAGCCCGGCATATAGCCGAGCTTTGAACCACAATTCCAGTAATAAAACTGAGAGCGTGTGCTTTTTCGTAAAGAAAAATTAACGCTTAGAGAATTGAGGTTTACGACGTGCTTTACGTAGACCAACTTTCTTACGTTCAACGCAACGAGCGTCACGCGTAACATAGCCAGCTGCACGTAGAGCAGGACGTAGAGTTTCATCGTACTCCATAAGAGCGCGAGTGATACCGTGGCGGATTGCGCCAGCTTGACCAGAAATACCACCACCAGAAACGGTGATGTAAAGGTCAAGTTTCTCAGTTAGTTTAACTAGCTCAAGAGGTTGTTTAACAACCATACGAGAAGTTGGACGACCGAAGTAAACATCAAGGCTACGCTTGTTGATTACGATCTCACCAGAGCCTGGTTTGATGAAAACACGAGCTGCTGAGCTTTTGCGACGACCAGTGCCGTAGTATTGATTCTCTGCCATTGTCTTAATCCCCTTAGATGTCTAGTACTTGTGGCTGTTGAGCAACATGGTTGTGCTCAGCACCAGCGTATACTTTTAGCTTACGGTACATTGCGCGGCCTAGAGGACCACGTGGTAACATACCTTTAACAGCTAGTTCGATAACCATCTCTGGCTTCTTGTCGATCAGCTTTTCAAAAGTGATAGACTTAAGACCACCTGGGAACTCAGAGTGACGGTAGTAAACCTTACCCTTAGCTTTGTTACCAGTTACAGCAACTTTCTCAGCGTTAACAACGATGATGTAATCACCAGTGTCTACGTGAGGAGTGTATTCTGCTTTATGCTTACCACGAAGGCGAGAAGCGATTTCACTTGCTAGACGGCCAAGAGTTTTGCCTTCAGCGTCTACAACATACCAGTCGCGTTTTACAGTTTCTGGTTTAGCAACGAAAGTTTTCATGCTAATAATTACCTATTTAAAAAATTTACACTTAAGGAATACTCGCGTATTCCCACTGTCTAAGAGTTACCATTCATCACCCCTTCGAGTGTTGGAAAACTCTTGGCATAACGTGATTTTACTCATCGCTAGAGGCCCGCAGTAACGGTAGGTCGCAGGATTATAGAGAAGAGCGAAGAAAAAATCACCTCTTTTTGAACAAAATCACGATTTTTTTAATTCTATTTCTTATTCGAGATAATCAGAGCTAACTTAAGTGTTCTTTTGCCAAATATTCATGGCTCTGCATTTCGATTAAACGCGACTGACAACGTTTAAATTCAAACTCTAGCTGGCCATGGGTATACAATTTTTCTAGCTCCACTTCCGCTGAAATAATCAATTTCACGTTGCGCTCATAGAACTCATCCACTAACGCAATAAAGCGTCTTGCTGCATCATCTGAAGTCGCGCCCATTTGCACAACATCCGCCAACAGAACGGTGTGATAAACCCGAGATAGTTCTATATAGTCATTTTGGCTACGAGCCGACTGACAAAGCTGAGCGAAAGTGCCGTGTAAAACGCCATCACTCACTTTAATGACATCCAGTTGACGGTGATTGACCTCAATCTGTGTGAACTTTTCTTTATCGTCGCCAACTAACTGGGCGTAATATTTTTCGAGATTGATATTCGCTTGGCTATCCAGCGGGTAATGATAAATTTCAGCCTGCTCTAAAGTACGTAGACGATAATCAATGCCGCTATCAACATTAAGAATGTGGCAGTTATCTTGAATAAGTTTGATAGCAGGTAGGAAACGTGCTCGCTGCAAGCCATTACGATACAAATCCGCAGGCGGAATGTTTGAGGTAGCAACCAAAATAACATTTCGAGCAAATAACTCTTGGAACAAGGTGCCTAGGATCATGGCATCCGTAATATCTGAAACGAAGAATTCATCGAAACAGACAATATCCGCTTCTTGCTTAAACTTATCCGCAACTAAAGGCAATGGATCACTGACATTCCCGAGCGCTTTTAACTCGTCATGTACGCGATACATAAAACGGTGGAAGTGAATTCGCATTTTTTTAGTGGTTGGTAGTGCGTCGTAAAACGTATCCATTAGATAAGTTTTCCCACGCCCGACACCGCCCCAAAAATAGAGACCTTTAGGTGGCTGTGGTAATTCTGTTTTTTTGCCCAGTAATTTTTGAAATCGAGTCAGTTGAGGAATGGGCGTATTCATGTAATTTTGGAATTGATGAAAAAGTTCATCTAAAGATTTAACAGCTTGCTCTTGTGCTGGATCTCTTTGAAATCCATGTTCTTTTATATCTTGTTCGTATTTTTTAACGGGATTCATGACGATATTTCCACAATGAAAGCGACATCAGACAGCGAAGAAAAATGCACCTAAACAGTATGAGAGACCATGATATGCGGCGAATAAATCAGCATCAAACTGCTAGGTAGCGCACACGCATTTCTCTTTATACTGCGGCTTTCTCATAGTACCATGGAGCAGTATCACGTGTAACCAAGCAGTAATAAACATGTTAAAAAACAATAATAAGGAGCTGTTATGTCTTGGATGTATGCCGTTGCCGGTTTACTAGTAGGAGTTATTTTAGGAGTCGCTATTTCTCGTTTTATGACACCGGAATACAAAAAGCAAAAGAACGTACAGAAAGAATTAGATAGCGCAAAGTTTGCCCTTGAACAGCAACGACAAGAGCTTGCTGATCACTTTGCGAAATCAGCAGAAATGTTAGATACCTTAGGTAAGGACTACACGAAACTGTATCAACACATGGAGAAAACAAGCTCAGAGCTAATCCCAAACATGCCCGAACAAGACAACCCATTTGTAAAAACAGCCGCAGCTCATTCGGATAAACCACAAGATAAGCCTTCAATTAAGGAAGCGACACTTGAGGAACAACCTAAAGATTACGCCAATGGTGCAACGGGTTTATTTAAAGAACAAAAGAAAGAGATCATTGATACTCCAGATGTTGTTACTGCAAAAGCATCGTAAACATTTAACACTTCAGTGAACTTTACAAAGGTTTTTGAGTCATAACTTTCACTCAGGTCACTTGAAACTTCTCATACTTATACCAAATATGAGAGATGTAAGACCTTAACTAGAGAGGAGTTTATGATGAAAAAACCTTTGCTTGCTTTATCAGTACTGACCTTAAGCTTAAGTTCAATCATCACCCCAATTCAAGCGACAGCTGCACTTCCCCTAAATGTCGGTAATGAACAGTTACCGAGTTTGGCCCCTATGCTTGAGCAAGTTACCCCCGCTGTAGTGAGTATTGCCGTCAAAGGCAAACAGGTACAACGTCAGCGAATCCCTGAACAATTTCAATTCTTTTTTGGTCCAGAACAAACACGAGAGCGGCCGTTCCGTGGGTTAGGTTCTGGTGTCATCATTGATGCTAAGAAAGGCCATATCGTGACCAATTACCATGTAATTAATGGTGCCGACGATATCAAAGTAAAACTTCATGATGGCCGAGAGTACGATGCCGAGCTCATCGGTGGCGACCAAATGTCTGATATAGCATTACTCAAATTGGAAAAAGCCAAGAATCTCACCCAAATAACAGTCGCAGACTCAGACAAGTTGAGAGTCGGTGACTTTAGTGTGGCGATCGGTAACCCATTTGGACTTGGGCAAACGGTGACATCAGGTATTGTTTCTGCACTAGGTCGTAGCGGTCTAAACCTAGAAAACTTTGAAAACTTCATCCAAACGGATGCCGCGATAAACAGTGGTAATTCTGGTGGTGCACTGGTGAATCTTAACGGTGAACTGATTGGTATTAACACCGCCATCCTTGGTCCGAATGGAGGTAATGTCGGTATCGGTTTTGCTATTCCATCCAATATGATGAAAAATCTAACAGAACAGATCCTCAATTTCGGTGAAGTAAAACGCGGCATGCTTGGTGTTCAAGGCGGAGAAATCACCTCTGAGTTAGCAGAAGCGCTAGGGTATGAATCCAGTAAAGGTGCCTTTGTCAGCCAAATTATCCCCGACAGCGCCGCAGACAAAGCAGGTCTCAAAGCGGGCGATATTATTGTTTCTATCAATGGCAAGCGTATTGATACCTTTAGTGAGTTAAGAGCTAAAGTGGCAACCTTAGGTGCAGGCAAGCAGATTGAACTTGGTGTAGTTCGTGACGGAAAGCGTAAGAGCTTTGATGTAACCCTTGGTGAATCGAGCAATAGTAAAACACAAGCAGAAAAGCTCCATGAAGGACTTGCCGGTGCAGAGCTTACTAACACAACAGAAAGTGACTCAGCAACGGGCGTTAAAATATCGAGTGTAGCTCAGGGCTCACCAGCAGAAGCGTACCAACTGCTCAAAGGCGACATCATCATTGGCGTAAACCGTCAACCAATTAAGAATCTTGCTGAATTTAGAGAGCTCCTTGAGAAACAACCAGGCATATTGGCGCTTAATATCCAGCGAGGCGATAGGACTATTTACCTCGTTATTCGATAGTTATACGTCAGCGTAATAACAGGGAGGCTCAGTAAGTTTGCTTTAAACTTACTCAGTCTCCCTTTTCTTTAGATGAATCAAAATGCTATGCTTGATTAGGATGTGTGATCTTTCTAGCTGATTTTGACAGCGAAAGACCGACACGCCCTAGTAATCAAGTCAGTCATCCATCTACGGATGCTTCATACCTTACTTGTCGAAGAGGGAAACATGCTGTCCTTTCTATTTCGTTCTATTTCCCTTGGACTCGTTTCAGCGGTGCTTATTCTTCTCGTATTTCCAAGCTTAAGGCCAGCGATTGTTTCTGATGTTACAAGCCCTAAAGTCGATAATATTACCTCGCTTCAGATTTCGTTTAACCAAGCTGTACGCCGCGCAGCACCTGCGGTAGTAAATATTTATAGCCGTAAGTATGCAGAAAGCGATCGCAGTAAGCTGCTCACTCAAGGTTTAGGTTCTGGAGTTATTGTCAGCGAAAAAGGTTACATCATTACCAACTTCCACGTTGTTGCTCAGGCTGACCAAATTGTAGTAGCACTTCAAGATGGACGCGTAGCCGCCGCGCAACTTGTCGGTTCAGACAAACGTACCGATATCGCGATACTTAGAGTCAGCGGTGATAACCTACCGGTGATTCCACTTAACCCCAATTACAACGCGAATGTCGGGGATGTGGTACTGGCTATCGGCAATCCGTACAACCTAGGTCAAACGACAACCTTTGGTATCATCTCGGCAACAGGCCGATCGTCAATCAGTGCAGACGGTCACCAAGCCTTTATTCAAACCGATGCGGCAATTAACGAAGGTAACTCAGGTGGGGCATTGGTGAACTCACAAGGTGAACTAGTCGGCATTAATACAGCTTCCTTCCAACAAGCCACCGATATGGAAACCTACGGAATCTCTTTTGCGATCCCCTATCCACTTGCTAATAAAATCATGGAGAAGATCATCGCTGATGGTCGTGTCATTCGTGGCTATATCGGCATCGATGGGCAAGACATCAATTCAGTCACATCACGTTTGCTTGGAACTAAGAACATTGGCGGGATTGTTGTATTAGGCATAGATCCGAACGGCCCAGCGGCCGATGCTGGGTTTGAAGCACAAGATATTATTGTCAGTATCAACAATACTCAAGTTAATGGCCGTCAGAGTGTTATGGACATCGTGACTGATCTGCGACCGGGCACAGTCATCGATGTCGGCGTATTACGACAAGGTGAAAGCAAGACACTTAAGGTCACCATAGCCGAAGACACGCGCCTGTAAATCAAGTATCACACTTAGCCGCTATCTACACGGTTTGTCTTATCTATACAGTTTGTTTTATCTACACAGCTTAATGAGCTAGAACACATAGACAAAAAACCCAGCTTTCAAGCTGGGTTTTCTTTTATCAATCATGACATCACACGGCCATTTTTTTTATGACTCGCTTGGGTCATCGATATCGATGCGAGTCACTCTCTGCAATCCTCTCGGCAATAAGCCGCCACGACGACCACGCTCACCTCGGAAGTTTTCAAGATCCGCAGGTTTTAAGCCAAGCTTACGTTTACCCGCGTAGATTGTCAGCGTTGCATTCTCTGGGATAGCCATCAAATGCGATACAAACTCTTCGCGCTCTTTTGCTTTCGCAGAAGGAATATTGATGATCTTATTACCCTTACCTTTAGTTAGTTGAGGTAAGTCTTTAATCGGGAACAACAACATACGCCCTTGGTTCGTAATCGCTAAGATCTGGTTACTGTCCAAGTCAGCAATCGGACTTGGCATCATCACTTCAGAAGCTTGTGGCAAGTTCACCAACGCTTTACCGCTCTTGTTCTTAGAAAGCAGATCGCCCCCCTTACAAACAAAACCGTATCCGGCATCGGAACCGACTAACCAGAGCTGCTCATCCTCACCCATCACCACTTGACGGATAGAGGTACCAGGGCTAACGTTCAAGCGACCAGTAATAGGCTCACCTTGGCTTCGTGCCGACGGTAATGAGTGTGACTCAAGGGAGTAACTTCGGCCGTCACTACCCAAGAACACCGCTTGTTGGTTACTCTTACCCTTAGCACTTGCTAAGAATTTGTCACCAGACTTATAGTTTAAGCCTTCAGCATCAACCTCATGCCCTTTAGCATGACGAATCCAGCCTTTCTCAGAAAGCACAACTGTGATCGGTTCACTCGGAACTAAATCACGCTCTGTTAGTGCTTTGGCTTCTGCACGCTCAATCAATGGTGAGCGACGGTCATCGCCATACTTTTCAGCATCCGCTTGAATTTCTTTCTTGATCAGCGTGTTTAAACGACGCTCAGAACCCAATAGCTTTTCAAGCTTATCACGCTCTGCTTCTAGCTCTTCTTGCTCGGCACGAATCTTAAACTCTTCTAATTTGGCTAAGTTACGAAGTTTTATATCTAGGATAGCATTCGCTTGTGTTTCCGTAATATTGAAGCGGCTCATCAATACAGGACATGGTTCGTCTTCTGTACGAATGATCTCAATCACTTCATCAATATTCAGGTAAGCCACCAGCAAGCCTTCTAAGATGTGCAGGCGAGCGAGTACCTTATCGAGTCTGTATTGCAAACGACGGCGAACCGTTGTACGACGGAATTCAATCCACTCTTTTAGGATTTGAACCAGACCTTTAACTTGAGGGCGACTGTCTAAACCAATCATGTTCAAGTTAACGCGGAAGTTCTTCTCTAGATCCGTCGAAGCGAACAAGTGACTCATCAGTTGATCACAGTCGATACGGTTCGAACGAGGAACCACGACGATACGCGTTGGGTTCTCGTGATCCGACTCATCACGCAGATCGTCAACCATTGGTAGCTTTTTAGCGCGCATCTGGTTAGCGATTTGCTCAAGTAGCTTAGCGCCTGACACTTGATGAGGCAGAGCGGTGATAACAATATCAGAGCCTTCTTTGTGCCAAACAGCGCGCATCTTGATGCTGCCTCGGCCAGTACGGTAGATCTTTTCAATATCCGATTTCGGCGAGATGATCTCTGCTTCCGTTGGATAGTCAGGACCCTGCACGCTTTCCATGATGTCCAATAGCTCAGATTTAGGGCTATCGATCAACTTAATGGTTGCCTCGGCAATCTCACGCACATTGTGTGGTGGAATGTCGGTTGCCATACCTACCGCGATACCCGTGATACCGTTTAGTAAGATATGAGGCAGACGAGCTGGCAGCATTTGTGGCTCTTTCATCGTGCCATCAAAGTTAGGTTGCCATTCAACCGTACCTTGGCCTAACTCACTCAGCAAAACTTCAGCAAACTTAGACAGTTTCGCTTCGGTATAACGCATTGCGGCAAATGATTTCGGATCATCCGGAGCACCCCAGTTACCTTGACCGTCTACCAATGGGTAGCGGTAAGAGAACGGCTGTGCCATCAATACCATCGCTTCGTAACAAGCAGAGTCACCGTGTGGGTGATACTTACCTAGTACATCACCAACGGTACGTGCCGATTTCTTATATTTCGATGCGGCCGATAGACCAAGCTCAGACATCGCGTAGATAATACGGCGCTGAACGGGCTTCAAGCCATCGCCGATATAAGGCAATGCACGATCCATGATCACGTACATTGAGTAGTTTAAGTAAGCGTCTTCGGTGAACTTGCGCATAGGCAATTGTTCAACGCCATCAAATGTAATTTCGTTAGACATCCATTATACCTCGGCCATATCACCGTTAGTCTGTAGCCATGTACGGCGATCATCTGCACGTTTCTTACCAAGCAGCATGTCCATCATCTCATTGGTCGCTTCGCTGTCATCAATCGTTAATTGAACAAGGCGACGAGTATTTGGATCCATGGTGGTTTCGCGCAATTGAAGTGGATTCATTTCACCCAGACCTTTGAATCGTTGCACGTTAATTTTGGCTTTCTTCTGCGATAGTCGCTCAAGCACACCATCTTTCTCTGCATCATCGAGTGCGTAGAACACTTCTTTACCGCAATCGATACGATACAGAGGAGGCATTGCCACATAGATGTGCCCTTCTGCAACCAAAGCAGGGAAATGGCGAGTAAACAGTGCACAGAGCAGTGTCGCGATATGAAGACCATCCGAGTCTGCATCGGCAAGGATACAGATTTTACCGTAACGCAGGCCTGACAAATCATCATTGTCAGGATCAATACCCAAAGCAACCGAGATGTCGTGTACTTCTTGTGAAGCCAATACTTGGTCAGCAGATACTTCCCATGTATTTAAGATCTTACCGCGAAGTGGCATCACTGCTTGGAACTCACGGTCACGCGCTTGTTTCGCAGAGCCACCCGCAGAGTCCCCTTCCACGAAGAAGATCTCAGTGCGGCTTAAATCCTGAACCGAACAGTCGGTAAGCTTACCCGGCAGTGCTGGGCCTGACGCGATCTTCTTACGCACAACCTTTTTGCTCGCGCGCATACGGCGGTGCGCATTCGCAATGCAAGCTTCAGCTAGTTGTTCTGCTAATTGTGGCTTTTCATTCAACCAGAGGCTAAACGCGTCTTTTACGACACCAGAAACAAAAGCTGCAGTTTGACGAGAAGATAGACGCTCTTTTGTTTGACCAGCAAACTGCGGATCTTGCATCTTCACCGATAGTACGTACGAACAACGGTCGAAGATATCGTCACCGGTTAACTTCACGCCACGAGGCAGAAGGTTGCGGAATTCACAGAACTCACGCATTGCATCAAGCAGGCCTTGGCGGAGACCGTTTACGTGTGTACCACCTTGTTTGGTCGGTACTAAGTTCACGTAACTCTCGGTGATCATTTCACCGCCTTCTGGCTGCCAGATGATCGCCCAATTCGCCATTTCCGTTTCAGCAACAAACTCACCGACATACGGGTCTTCAGGCAGTAAGGTGTAACCTTTCACTCCCTCTGCAAGATAATCTTTTAAACCATCTTCATAGAACCATTTGTGTTCTTCACCACCCACTTTGTCGACAAAGGTGATTTCTAAACCAGGGCAAAGTACTGCTTTCGCTCGTAGGTTGTTGATAAGGCGAAGTGTCGAAAATTTAGGACTATCAAAGTACTTAGGATCAGGCCAGAAATGTACGGATGTACCACTGTTACGATTGCCGCAAGTACCTGTTACGGTCAGTTCTGTTACGGCATGACCACCTTCAAGTGCGATCTCGTGAACCTGGCCTTCTCGGCGCACAGTCACTTCAACGCGTTTTGAAAGTGCGTTTACAACCGAGATACCAACACCGTGTAAACCACCAGAAAACTTGTAGTTATTGTTTGAGAATTTACCGCCGGAGTGGAGCTTAGTTAGGATCAACTCAACACCAGAAATCCCTTTTTCAGGGTGAATATCAACGGGCATACCACGGCCATCATCAGTAACTTCTAGCGATTGGTCTGCATGAAGCACAACTTTAATTTTCTTAGCGTGTCCTGCTAATGCTTCATCGACCGAGTTATCAATGACTTCTTGGGCAAGGTGGTTCGGTCTTTCTGTCTCGGTATACATTCCCGGGCGGTGTCGCACAGGATCGAGACCTTCAAGTACCTCGAGGTCTTTTGCATTATATTGTTCAGTCATAATACGGAGTTTACTCAAAAAGTTTGCGTCAGTTCACTGGCTCTAGTTTCACTAAAGCAGAATCATTACTATGAACCGTCATAGTAGAGCGAACGAGCGAAGTATTGGGGAATATAGTCTGGAAGCTGAGTAATGATGTCAAGCTAGTTCAAAAACTAAGACATCAAACTATGATATTTCACCATTGATAGATGAAATAACAGGCAAACAAGAGAAAATCGATCAGCCAGTGAAGCAGATTATAGCTTTAGAAAGGTGATGATTTGTTGTGGGTAGCGCTCAAAATCAACAAAGCTATGATCCCCACCCTTTTCTACTGTTTGTGTTGCACCTTGGTACTTCTCTATCGCTTGTCGGTAATCCAGAACTTCGTCTTCCGTTTGTTGAAGTAACCAGAAGTCTCTCGGTTTTTCGAGAGCCGGAACCTCTAACGCCTTCAATTCCTCGATATGTTTTGCTTCCAGTACATATCGTTCATCTGTGTAAGGATTTACTTGCTCACCCAAATAATCAGCAAGAAGCTCATAAGGTCTCACCGCAGGGTTAACAACCACCGCTTTAAAACCATAGTGACTATTAAGCCATGTTGAAAGGTAGCCCCCCAACGAACTGCCGACTAATGCTATCTGGTATTGATCTTTATACTGTTCCACCAACTGCTGCAAATGAAGTGCTGCTTGCTGAGGGAAACTCGGCAGCTGAGGTGCAATCACCTTAATATCAGCACGATGCTTTGCACAGTAGTCAGCCATCACTGTCGCCTTGTGAGAACGTGATGAGCTGTTAAATCCGTGAATATAGAGAAGCAGCGGTGGCTTAGCAGTTTGCTGATTAGAATCAGACATTAATAGCCTCCTACATCGTTAGTCACTGGCATCAATAACCAGCCGCATCGAAATCAGGTAAAAATTGTCCATGAGGCAGGCGACGAACTTGCGTGCTTACCGTGCCGTCTTGATGTAATTCAATCTCTCTCCAGCCTGGAGACAAAGTATCCACCGCAAAGTCATTCGAGTTGGGTTTGAATTGCACACAAGTCGACGGGGTTGCCATAACTTGTACACCGTGATGATCTCGATTCATGTCCTGATGAACGTGTCCACAAAGTACGGCTTTCACATTGGTATGCTGTTGGACCACATCCCAAAATTGCTCTGCATCTTTCAGGTTATGTTGATCCAGCCATGCACTGCCAACCAATAGCGGATGGTGGTGTAAAAGAACCAAGGTATTACGTTCAGGGAATTCCGACAATTTTTGCTCTAGCAGATCAAGTTGCTGATCACTGAGGCGCCCGTGCGGTACACCAACCACTTGTGAGTCTAGCATCACCATCTGCCAGTTATCGCCTAGCAAGACGTGCTCAACACACTGTATTTGTGGTGATGGTAAAACACTGCCCATATTAGGCTTGAAGTCATGGTTTCCTGGCAGCCAGTAACATGGCTTTTCCAAAGGCTGAATTCCTGACTCAAATTTCTGGTACGATTCAGCACTGTGATCTTGAGAGATATCACCGGTTGCCAGAATCGCTTGATAGTCAAAGCCTTGACTAACAATGCCATCGACTACAGCACGAAAGCTATCTTGAGTGTTGATGCTTAATAAGCTGCCGTTGCTCGGCGCAAACAAATGCGTGTCCGTTAGCTGAACAAGCTTAATACTGCTCTCATCAAATTTTGAAGTGTGTGATAATTCCAAAATAACAAATCCAGATACGTTACTGTTTAGACTTTAAAGTGTGCTTTAAATAGGCTCAATTAAAAAGTAATTGGGGCTCGACTGATACCGGTTTTTAAACAAAACGTTAACCATTCCCCAAGAAATTTATTCAATTGGAACTTCTCATCCTTTTGCAGAAGCTTAGCGTTGGGGTAGTCATACTTCGCTTTGACTCGTGAAAAGTCTCCACTAGCGCACACTTCTGCAACTCGAGCGTCGTGATATAGCCTGACAGACATTTTTGGCAAAGGAAACACTGGCATCGCGTCACTCTGACATATGTCTATTAATGTGGTGTATTTTGTGACCTCATTCACTGTCAACTGATAAACCATATTAACGGCTTGATAGCAGCGAACGTCACCAACCTCATGCCCAACCGGTAACAGAGCATTGAGCTTGGCGTAGTTCGTCTCATAAACTCGCATCAACTCAGCAAGATCAACATGATACGGCTTTTTGACCGCTATATTTGGCATGACGTTAATCTACCCACTCTGACTGTAATTCTTGGTAGTTCAATTGCAGCCACTGTAGCGCAATGATCGTGGCTCCATTTTCAAACACACCGTCTTTTACTAACTGATAAGCGGCTTCGCGACTCATCACTTGTACACGAATGTCTTCACCTTCGTAATCCAACCCGTGTACCCCTTTGGCTGTGGTTGCATCAACACAGCCAACAAAAACATCGAGCTTTTCTGAGCAGCCACCAGATGAAGGGTAATACGAAGTAATAGGTAGTACAGATCCGACTTCGACTCCCGCCTCTTCCATCGCTTCTCGACGAGCAACGTCTTGCGGAGGCTCATCCGTATCAATAATTCCAGCAACGATTTCGTATTGCCATGGGGTCTCATGCTCTAAAGCACCAACGCGAATCTGTTCAACGATCACGACTTCATCGCGCACAGGATCGTAAGGTAGCAAAGCGGCAGCATGACCACGCTCAAACATCTCACGTTCTATTGGTTGGCTCCAGCCTCCCTCAAACAGTCTATGTCTAAATGTATATTTAACCATTTTGAAAAAACCACGAAACAGCGTCTCTTTTGAGACTATTTCCACATCTTGCGGAGTAAACTCATGTCGTTGCTTGTCATACTGTTGCATTTGGTACCTCGCTAAGTGATCTTTACAGTTTACTCATTGTCCGAGTTAACTACCAAGGATAAGGTTCAACTTTTTGTATAAAATTTATAATTAAAGTTAAGTTTAAAAAAATAAATATTGCACAAGTGGACAGTTAATTGTAAAAATGTGCAAAGTTTCGAGTAAATCACCACCAAACTGGGTTAAACTCTTTTAAAGAAAATTCTATGAAAGGCAGGAATGGGAAAATGAAAAAACTGCTTCCACTATTTATCAGTGCAGCAATTGGCAGCCTGAGTTCGTCAGCTTTCGCTGATACGCTAGCTGAAGTTTACGACCAAGCAAAACAGAACGATCCACAACTTCTTCGTTCAGCAGCGCAGCGCGATGCCGCTTTTGAAGCAGTAACGTCAAGCCGTAGTGATTTGTTACCACAAATTAATCTAACAGCGAACTACGACATTAACCGTGGTGATAGAGATACCTCTGGTACAGGTAGCTCAAGTATTGATAACAACACTTGGGGAGCAGCGATCGGCTTCACTCAAGAGCTTTATCAACGCTCTTCATGGATCACGCTAGATACAGCAGAAAAAACGGCTCGTCAATTTGATTCAGCTTACGCGGCCGAACAACAAGCTTTGATCCTTCGTGTTTCGACAGCATACTTCGAAGTACTTCGAGCTCAAGATAACCTAGAGTTTGTTCGTGCAGAAAAAGCAGCAGTTGCTCGTCAACTAGAACAAACTAAGCAGCGTTTTGAAGTGGGTCTTTCAGCAATTACCGATGTACATGATGCGCAAGCTCAATACGATGGCGTTTTAGCTGATGAAGTTCTTGCAGAAAACGACTTAACGAATAGTTACGAAGGTCTACGTGAGATTACAGGTCAGGAACACGCTAACCTAAGCATCCTAGATACGGATCGCTTCTCAGCAAGCAAATCTTCTGACTCTGCAGTGGCACTTGTAGAACAAGCTGAACAAAAGAACCTTAGCCTACTCGCTGCACGTATATCTCAAGACGTAGCAAAAGATAACATTTCTCTAGCAAGCTCAGGTCACTTACCAAGCTTAACGTTAGATGGTAGCTACTCCCTGTCAGATCAATCAAACAGCTCTCAAAATTATGATCAAGACAACCTAAATCTAGGCTTAAACTTAGTTGTGCCTCTATACACGGGTGGTAACACAACTTCTTTGACTAAACAGGCTGAATACAACTACGTTGCAGCAAGTGAAGATCTAGAAGCAACTTACCGTAGCGTTGTAAAAGACGTACGTGCATTCAACAACAACATCAGTGCTTCAATTGGTGCTCTGCGCGCTTACGAACAATCTGTGGTTTCAGCTCAATCTGCTCTAGAAGCAACAGAAGCCGGTTTTGATGTTGGTACTCGTACTATCGTTGACGTACTGGATTCGACTCGTCGTCTATACGATGCGAACAAAAACCTTTCAGATGCTCGTTACAACTACATCCTAAGTGTACTTCAGCTTCGCCAAGCGGTTGGTACGCTAAGCGAACAAGACATTGTTGATGTAAATGCAGGTCTAAAAGTAGCAAGCAAGTAATTATAAAACCCTAATTAAAGACTCTAATGAGAGTCTTTAATAAAGTGATTAGATTACAGTTACAAAAATGCCGCTCATTGAGCGGCATTTTTTTTATTGATAAAAAGCTATAGCTTAGAAGCTAAAAGACAGAACGTTAGCCTCGACCACCTTTGATCGCTTTGATGATTTCAGTCGTAGAGCAACCATCTTCAAAGTTAAGCACTTTCACTTCACCACCAGCCGCAATCACTTCCGCACCACCCGCGATCTCTTCAGGTTTGTAATCGCCACCTTTCACTAGAATGCTTGGTAGTACCTCAGAGATCAAACGTTGCGGTGTATCTTCAGAAAACGGAACCACCCAATCAACCGCGCCTAAGCCAGCCAATACCGCCATACGACGATCAGTTGGATTGACAGGGCGACCTGGCCCTTTTAAGCGTTTCACTGACTCATCAGTATTTACTGCAACGATCAAACGATCACCCAATTCAGCAGCATGGTTCATGTAAGAAACATGGCCGGCATGCAGAATATCAAAGCAACCATTGGTCATAACCACTTTCTCGCCTTTCGCACGAGCACGTTTCACCGCTTCAACCAATGCAGCTTCAGAGATCACGCCGTAGTCTGTATCTTGGCTACCGTGAATCGCTTCCGCTAACTCAATCGTCGACAGCGTCGATGTACCTAACTTACCGACTACCACTCCAGCTGCCGCATTTGCTAACGCACACGCCTCATCCAGTGGTTTGCCCGCAGCAACTGAAGCCGCCAATACCGAGATAACGGTATCACCAGCACCCGTCACGTCATACACTTCTTTCGCTTGAGTCGGCAAGTGGAATGGTGCCTGACCTTTACGCAGCAGTGTCATACCATGCTCACTACGAGTCACCAACAAGGCTTCAAAGTCATACTTCTCAATCAAGGCTATACCCTTCTCGATGAGATCTTCTTCTGACTTAACCTTTCCTGCCACCAGCTCGAATTCCGACATATTTGGCGTAAGCAGAGTCGCACCACGGTAGCGTTCTAAATCGGCACCTTTGGGATCGATAAAAACCGGAACGTTCGCAGCACGTGCTTTTTGAATAAAGCTCTGCACATGCTCCAAAGCGCCTTTTGCGTAGTCAGATAGGATTACCGAACGTACATTAGGAAGTGCTTGTTCCATGCGAGACAAAATAAGTTCAGGATCCGTGTTCTCAAATTTCTCTTCAAAATCAAGACGAATCAACTGCTGACCACGGCTCATCACGCGCAGTTTGGTAATCGTTGGGTAATCTTTCAACTCAACAAAATCACACTTAACCTTTAAAGCAGCCAAGGTATCTTTTAACACCTCGGCTGGTTCATCTTTACCAGTTAAGCCAACAACATGAGCATGGCCACCAAGAGAAGCAATATTCATTGCAACGTTGGCAGCACCACCTGGACGCTCTTCGTTATTTTCTACTTTTACAACAGGGACAGGTGCTTCTGGTGAAATACGGCCAGTTGGGCCATACCAGTAACGATCAAGCATTACGTCACCGACAATAAGAACACCTGATTGGCTGTAGTCAGGTAGAATTGGTTTCATTGTTGAACTCCAAAAATCGAATCTGGCTAGAGTCTAGCACACCGATTACAGTGGCTAAAACATATAAAAATGAGTAAAGCCTATCTCTATAGGCACTGCGAAAGATAAGCAAAAGACAACTTATACTTCCATCCATTGCTTCCAAGCTTGAACCACATGTTCTCTTTCCATTTCGAACTTATCAATCGCTACGTCTGCATCCAGGTTAAGTAAGTTTCGATGGTGAATTTCATCACGCAACGTTGTATAGGCATTGATCAGTGCCATACCTTGTTGCTCGTCCATAATCCCTTGCGACAGCAAACTTTCAAAGATTCTCACATTGTCGCACCAGCGAGTGAGTTTCGGCTTTTCATTACTGTATCGCAGCACTAAGTATTGCGCTAAAAACTCAACATCAGTAATCCCACCCGCATCTTGCTTAAGCATGAAACGACCGGATTTTTTACCACCTAGATGACCACGCATTTTTTCACGCATATCAACAACCGACTTTTTTAAAGTGGCTTCGTCACGTGGAAGACACAACACCTCATGACGCGTTTTATTGAACGCTGTAGCCAACCGTTCATCTCCGAAAATCATACGGGCGCGAGTCAAAGCTTGATGCTCCCAGGTCCAAGCGTCCTTGTGTTGGTACTCATCAAAGGCATCTGTTGGGCTAACCATTAGACCAGAGGCACCCGAAGGACGCAGGCGAGTATCCACTTCGTATAAAATTCCAGAAGCGGTTCTGGTTGAGAAAATATGAATAATACGCTGTGCCAACCTAAGGTAAAACTGACGTCCATCGATCTCTTTCTTACCATCAGTATAGATATCAACAGGACAGTCGTGCATGAATACGATATCGAGATCGGAATTATAGCCAAGTTCCCAGCCTCCCACTTTGCCATAGCCAATAACTGCAAACCCACGACCTTCGCGGTCTTTCACATGAGTTGGTTCACCAAACTTCGCCGACACCTGTAACCAAGCTTGATTAACACCCGCTTCGACAATCGCTTCTGCTAAATACGTCAAGTGGTCACTCACCTTCATGACAGGTAGAGCACCCGCAATATCCGCGGCTGCAATTCTCAATATACAGGTCTGCTTAAACTGACGCAGGCCTTCCATCTGCTGCTCCATATCATCTTCAGGAATACGAGCAAGATAATCACGTAATTCTGTCTTGTAAGACTCAAGCGGCACTGGGTTATAGAGCTGCTGAGGGTCGATAAGTTCATCAAGCAGGATTGGGTAACGTCCAAGCTGCTCAGAGATCATTGGGCTGGCGGTACATAATCGAACTAACTGAGTCAGTGCAGCAGGGTGTTCATCTAATAGCTCGAGATAGGTGGTACGCGTGACTATTTTGTGCAATAAATGCAATACCCGAGACAAACCAAACTCCGCATACTTATTGGTATACAGAGCTTGAAAGACTTTAGGCATTAAACGATTTAAGACCTCCCTCCCACGTGGACCAAGAGTTTTCTTAGCAAGGTCAGCTTTAAACTGAATGATCGTTTTCGCCGCTTCTGGCGGGCTAACTACTGCGATGTCGTGTTCTAAGACATGCTCAATCACATCGGGTTTATGAGCCATATCCCACAACTCATTAAAGTAACTCGCGACGGGATTCGCATCCTCTTCTTCCATCCCAATAAGATCTTCAAATACGGTATGTACATTCGCCATATGTGCACGAGTTGCAGTAATCAAGCTATCCCAATCAGAAAATTGCATCGCAACAGCAAGCTGCAGTTGTTCGTGCTCACTATCTGGTAAGGTTTGAGTTTGCTTGTCAGCCATCGCTTGTAATAGGTTTTCAAGTCGACGCAAGAACATATAAGCATTGCGTAAATGGTCAACCTCTTCGGCCTCTAATAACTGGAGAGATTCAATAGCACTTAACGTTTTCAACAAGCCTCGACTACGAAGACTCGGTTCGCGCCCACCACGAATTAACTGAAAGACCTGAGCAATGAACTCAACTTCACGAATACCACCAGAACCAAGTTTAATATTGTTTGATAAACCACGACGACGTACTTCACTGCTGATCATCGACTTCATCCGGCGAAGAGACTGAATCGCACTAAAGTCAATATAACGACGGAACACAAATGGCCGCATCATCTGGCGTAGTTCTTGGTATTCGGGGTACATTTCACTACCCATCACTCGCGACTTAACCATCGCATAACGTTCCCAATCACGGCCTTGTTCCTGATAATAATCCTCAAGTGCGGCATAGCTCATCACCAATGGGCCACTCTCACCAAACGGACGCAAACGCATGTCAACTCGATAACAGAATCCATCAAATGTTTGCTGATCAAGCGCCTTGATAATACGCTGGCCTAAACGAGTAAAAAACTGCGCATTGGCGATACTACGTCTTGCGCCTTGCGTTTCACCATTTTCAGGGTAAGTAAAAATCAGGTCGATATCAGAAGAGAAGTTGAGCTCACCGCCACCTAGCTTGCCCATACCAATGATCAGCATCGGCTGCGCTTCACCTTGTTCGTTGCAAGGCGTCCCCCACTCCTTACAGCAAATATCGTACTGCCATTGATAGGTTTCGAAGATCATCGCCTCAGCCAACATCGATAAATGATTTAAGCTCTGCTCTAACTCCCAAGACCCCATGAAGTCACGCCAGGCGATATAAGTCATTTCTCGATTACGGAACTGACGCAACACATGTTGACCACTCATTTCATCTGCGCAACCAGACAACAATTCGGCCAATCGCTCACGATAGCCTTCAGCTCGCTCTTCACATGACAACATGGCTGGTAAGGTGTTAGATAAAATCGTATCACGTTGTAAGCTATCACCAATAAAACAGCTCAAACCCAATACATACTTAAGGTCGTCAATCAATGGCTCGGGCCAATGACTAATGGCTTCACTTTGATGTTCTAACAATTGCTCAAAAGCAGACTGCGAATGAGTGACGAGTTGAGAAGGCAATAGCATGTTTCTTCCTTGTATTAGCTGCGCGCTGAACAGTCAGTTCTGCTCTTAAATAAATAGTATTAACAGCAGAGTATTAATAACTAAAGATAAGTTATACCAAAGTTACGCCAATAAAAAACGCCCACATGAGTAATGTGGGCGTTTTATCGGTGAACTTATCGAGTTAAGCCTTTGTCTCTAAGACATAACTCTTAGAGGTAAAGATTAGGCTTTAAAGGCTAAACCTTAAACTGCTTAATCTTACCGTCGAGCTCTTGCGCGTTGCTTTCCATAAGCTGGGAAGTCTCAAGAAGCTCGCCAACCACCACTACAGATGCTTCAACAAGTTCACGAACATTGGTCAGGTTAACGCTCATCTCTTCAGCAACACTGCTTTGTTGGCCCGCAGCGGTTGCGATCTGGAAGTTCATATCATTGATTTGGTTGACTTGGCTGACGATACCATCAAGCTCAGAGCCTGCATTAGTCACCAGATCAACGCCTTCTGCTGCTTCCACAACACTTTTCTCCATCAGCCCAACCGCGGAGTTAGCACTGCTTTGTAGGTGGCTGATCATGTCTTGGATTTCTACTGTCGCTTGCTGAGTACGCTGTGCAAGATTACGAACCTCATCGGCAACAACAGCAAAACCGCGACCCGCCTCACCTGCACGCGCCGCTTCAATCGCTGCGTTTAACGCCAGTAAGTTGGTTTGTTCTGAAATACCTTGGATAGTACCAACCACGCTGCCGATTGAATCAACGCGCTCTTCAACTTGGTTTACCGCCGCAGCTGAAGCTGCGATGTCGGAAGACAGTTCACTCATCTTAGAAACCGATCCCTGCACGAACTTCTGACCTGTCAATGCTTGGCCTGATGCCTGCTCTGTTAGAGAAGAGGCACTTTGTGCATGTTCGGCTACGGTTTGTACCGTTGACGTCATCTCACTCATTGCTGTCGCAAGCTGATCGATCTCATTGAACTCTTCTTGAGCCGAATCTTTGGTTTCCGACATGCTGATGGTCATCACTTCTGTCAAAGCAAATAACTCATCTGAAGAGGCTACCTGAGTTTTGATCATGTCGTTCAATTGAACTCGCGTTTTTTCGAGTTCGCGTGCCACATCGCCGTATTCATCCTTACAATCCATATGAATTGGCACTGACAGATTCTTGTCTGCCATCGTTTTGATTGCATCATTCAAGTATTGCGTTTGACGGAGCATAACGCGAGCTGCTGCTAATAGAAGAACCACAAATACAATGATCATCAAGGCGGTTTGCCAAGCTACTTGAACGAGGTAAGTTTCATAATGCTGCTGGGCAACTTGGGTATTGTTTGTTGCTGCAAGCAATGAATCGTAAAACGTACTTGCGTCCCATAGCTGCTTTGAAATGATCAAAATCGTGCTGAATACCATCAGCATGATCATTTTCGGAACGAGACGAACGTCAGAGATTACCCTTTCCCACGGCTTGAATGACACTTTAGTCATTGTCAGTTCTCCATTAACTCTTATATATTGATGGCTTCTATATCCGCGACATGGCTATGTCAGTCAAAATTCGCAATTTATTTTGAGCCTCGTATGAATGTTAAATAGTATCAAAGACACAGCCAAGCCGATGAGCTTATTATCACTGATTCTCTCTTTCCTAGCGTTATTTGTGATCTCAGGCTTATTGTTTGCACCAATTGATAAAGAATCGAAACAAGTCCTTATCGGCCTCGATTTTATAATCTGTAGTGTTTTTCTTTTTCAGCTCACAATAGACCTACTCAGATCACAAAACAAAACCGAATTCTTAAAAGTTCATTGGATCGACTTTTTGGCGAGCATTCCAATGATCGAACCGCTTCGTTTTGCTCGTATATTTCAGATATTGCGTGTCATCTTGGTATTACGCTCCAGCAAGCGCATTTTCAGAGAACTGTTTCGCAACCGCAGAGAGACCACTCTCGCCTCAATCATTCTGTTATTGGTAATTTTGCTTACTATCGGCGCCGGTACCATTCTGTTGTTAGAACACAAAGCTCCTAACGCAAACATTACTACCGGCTATGATGCTTTGTGGTGGGCTTTCGTAACAATCAGTACCGTTGGTTACGGTGATCACTTTCCAGTGACCAATTCAGGAAAACTGGTTGCTTCTCTAGTTATCGTTTGTGGGGTAGGTGTTTTTGGTATGATTTCAGGTTTGATAACCTCACTCATCACTTCTCCAACCGATTTACAAAATCAGCAATTGGAGAATAAAGAACGTAAACTGGATAAGATTCTAGAGCAGCAACAATTGATACTCGAACGGCTAGAAAGGCTTGAGCAACAAACAAAAAAATAGGACCGAAGCCCTATTTTATCATTCATATTGGTGTGGGGTTTAGTCTTGCCAGTACGGCTCAACTTCTACACTGATTTGGCGCGTCTGCTCCATTGCATGCAAAATGGACACTTCTTGGCGAGCTAACCAACGTTCCAATTGAACTTTCTCATCACCTTCCAACTTTTCAGTCAGCGGCTCTAGCGTTCTTAGCATCAGCAAATCATCAATCCCTTGTACCATGTCGGCCCACGGTAAGCGGAAACTGTTGCGTTCAACATCGTCGTATAAACTCGCAAAACCGACGCCGGTATATAGACTGCGCATCAAACGGTATTGTTGGTCAATATACGCTTGGCTCGTCATCACTCGTTCTGGTGGAAAAACTTCCATGAGATCTGCCCACGTACGATCAAGCTGTTGCACCGAAAACCATTCAATACCACGAGCCATTTGCTCACGAGCTTTATCGTCTAAAAACGGCTGCCAACCACGAGATAAAATCCAACGGCTTAGGTCTAATAATAGCCCTGTGTAGCGAGAAGAACTCAGTAAGGTAAGAAGCTCTTCGCGGTCTGGAAGTTGATCTTGCATCTCTTTCAGCTCAGTCACTAAAAACTTACGGGCATCTAACTTACGCAGGACATGGCCTTTATCTTCCAGCAAATCTTCAAAGTGGTCATAGGTTTTTAGCCAATCGAGTTCTTGCTCAAGCCACTTCAACTCTTGGCGTAAAATAGCACTTGCACGTCTTGGTACAATACCGCCATAAATGGTGAAGGTTTGACGAATAAAGCTCAGCGAATGACTGATCTCATGCAGTGCTTCTATTGATTGGCGTTCTGTGAAAATCTGCTCATGATAATGCCAATGAGCGAGAGCATGCTCTAACGATTGAATAAAACACGATTCAACGGTGTCACTTTTGTCGGTATCAACTAAGGTTAAAGGAGTCACTTCATCTCCTTGATAACCTTGGGCAAGACGATACCCTTTGGCTGCCTTACTGAGGTTACCGAGGCGCATGCCACCATGCTCAGAAAATTGGCGAGATAGAGTAAACAGAGCGTCCGTTTGGCCTGATTTAAGTTCTAACTCAACTTCACAAATAGGCTCTTGCAGTTCACCAGACTCAACAAAGCCTTGGTCGAACGCAACCTCAACCTGGCTACCATCAGGCATGCCAATCAACCATTGTTCACGAGTGAAGTTAGTAGAGAAAAGAGGCGTAAGCTCAGCTTGAAGCGCGTCGATATCTTTCCCCTCTGGCCAAATGTCCTCAGGGTGCAAAGATAACTTAGGTTCGTTATTGTCGTGTTCGGCATTGTATTCAGGCCTTTGATGCAAGCCAGCAACAACACGTCCTGCAGTCTTTACGGTTTGTACAAATACGTCATCAAAGCGTCGAATGCGCAAGCCGATATCGTGCTTACGTAACCAGTTGTCAGGGGTGTCAAAGTAGATGTTACCTAGCTCACGACAACTGTGCTGAAGTACTTTAGTTTCAGAAATTTTATTGCGTAAAGTCTCTGAAAAATCAGGCGAAACAAAAAACTTCAGTTCTATCTCGGTTTCCATAGTTATACCTTTCTGTGAAGATAGGGACAGGATATTGCCAATTTGAACACTCGGCAAGTCAGAAATATCGCCCTTATGATGATCTAAAACAGTTTTAATGAGAGATTGATTAGGTTAACATGCGCGACTTTGTAGCCATCGCTTAACATTTCACCGTGAATATGGTGTATGTTGTTTTAAGGTTATTATTTATTAGGTTGGATGACCATGCCAGTAAATACAATTATGGGGTTATTTGCAAAGTCCCCAATTAAACCTTTGCAGCGTCACGTGGTATGCGTGAACGAATGTTGTTCTCACCTGATTAATTTCTTTGAAGTATCTTCAAAAGGTGATTGGGAAAAAGCATCAGAAATTCGAGCTCAAATTTCTCACCTTGAGAAAGAAGCTGACGTACTAAAACGTGAAATTCGCCTGAAACTTCCTCGCGGTTTGTTTATGCCAGTTGATCGCACCGATATGTTGGAGCTATTAACTCAACAAGACAAACTTGCAAACCTAGCGAAAGACATTGCTGGCCGTGTATATGGTCGCCAACTTGTCATTCCAGCGCCAATGCAACAGAACTTCATCGCTTACGTTAAACGTTGCCTAGACGCAGCGAACCAAGCACAAAAAGTAATCAACGAACTAGACGAATTACTTGAAACTGGCTTTAAAGGCCGTGAAGTAACACTCGTTGCTGAAATGATTCATCAATTAGATGTTATTGAAGATGATACCGACGCGATGCAGATCGAACTACGCCAGCAGCTAATGGCGATTGAAGGCGATCTGAATCCAGTTGACATCATGTTCTTATACAAGATTCTTGAATGGGTTGGTGGTATTGCAGATCAAGCACAGCGTGTTGGCGCTCGTCTTGAAGTAATGCTTTCTCGATCTTAAATCATACGTTAACCATATAACGAAGAGCACTTTTTCAACCAAACCACTTATGCGCTGAGTATTTCTCTCGCTGAGCGGTTTTTTGCGTCTAAATTTGCTCCGCTTGTTATCAAACAACTAGGTATTACGATGGATATCCTTGCTAACTACGGCACTGTCCTGATTATTGTTGCAGCAGCTTTCGGTTTCTTGATGGCTATTGGTATTGGTGCAAATGACGTTGCGAACGCAATGGGCACCTCAGTAGGCTCTAAAGCTCTAACTGTAAAACAAGCGATCATTATCGCAATGATCTTTGAGTTCGCAGGTGCTTACCTTGCGGGTGGCGAAGTAACTGACACTATCCGTAAAGGTGTTATCGAAACATCTCTCTTCGCTCATCAACCGGATGTACTTGTGTACGGTATGATGTCTGCGCTACTGGCTGCTGGTACATGGTTGCTTCTAGCATCATACATGGGCTGGCCAGTATCAACGACTCACTCTATCATCGGTGCAATCATCGGTTTTGCTTGTGTGTCTGTAGGTACTGAAGCTGTAGACTGGAACAGCGTTCAAGGTATTGTGGGGAGTTGGATTGTCACACCGTTGATTTCCGGTATCTTTGCCTATCTCATTTTTGTAAGTGCTCAGCGACTGATATTCGATACAGAAAACCCGCTGTTTAACGCTAAACGTTTTGTACCTGTGTACATGTTCATTACGACAATGGTTATTGCACTTGTAACGATCAAGAAAGGTCTTAAACACGTTGGCCTTCACCTAAGCGGTACTGAAGCATGGTTATGGGCGGCAGGTGTTTCTGCTGTCGTCATGGTTGGCGGTTACTTATACATTCAAAAGAAATTTGCTAACCGTGAAGAAGACCATGGCTTTGCTGGCGTTGAAGGTATCTTCAGCGTACTAATGGTTATCACAGCTTGTGCCATGGCATTCGCACACGGTTCAAACGACGTAGCTAACGCGATTGGTCCTCTATCTGCGGTTGTTTCAACCGTTGAGCACATGGGTGAAATCTCAGGTAAGAGCACTATCGCATGGTGGATTCTTCCACTCGGTGGTATTGGTATCGTTGTTGGTCTTGCTACCATGGGTCATAAAGTAATGGCAACGGTTGGTACCGGTATTACAGAACTAACACCTAGCCGTGGCTTTGCCGCTCAACTAGCAACGGCATGTACGGTTGTACTGGCTTCTGGTACTGGCCTTCCAATTTCAACCACGCAAACATTGGTTGGTGCGGTTTTAGGTGTAGGTTTTGCTCGTGGTATCGCAGCACTCAACCTAGGCGTTGTGCGTAACATCGTTGCTTCGTGGATTGTAACGCTACCTGCAGGTGCTCTACTTGCTGTTGTATTCTTTTATGCAATTCAGGCTATGTTTACCATGTAATAGCCCTTGCGCTAGTAAGCACTAGCGTCAGAAAACGGTAAGTTTCAGTAATGATATGTAAATGTCATGTCATTATTGACTCAAACGCACAGAAAGGGAGGCTTTGCCTCCCTTCTTTGTTGCACCACATAAAAAAACTAAATATCATTTGCTGATTGAGGCAGACTCATACGCCTACCCAATTTGAATCGTTAAGGGATTTACTGTGAAAAAACTGATTAGCTTAGTTTTGTTCGCAATGCTTGCGGCTCCAGCTGCCTTTGCACAAGACCGTTATATTGCTGACAAACTGTTTACTTATATGCATTCTGGCCCAAACAATACTTACCGTATTATCGGTAGTGTTGATGCTGGTGAAAAGATTACATATCTACAAACAAACAAGAGCACGGGTTACACTCAGATCCAAGATAACCGTGGCCGTAAAGGTTGGGTTGAGAGTAAGTTTGTAAGCACTCAAGAAAGTATGGCACTGCGCATGCCGAAACTAGAGAAAGAGTTAACAGAGGTAAAGGGCAAACTAGCCAATGCACGCCAAAGTGCTGACAGTGAAAAAGCAGGTCTAGCCAGCTCTCTAGAGTCTCGTAACAAGCAAATTGCTGAACTTGAGCAAAACTACAGCGAGATTAGCCAACAGCTCACGAGCTCTCAAACAGAAAACCGTGAACTGCGTGCTAAACTAGATACTCAGAAAGATGACCTATTGTTGAAGTACTTCATGTACGGTGGTGGTGTTGCTGGTGTTGGTTTACTTCTTGGCCTTATCCTGCCACACATTATGCCTCGTCGCAGAAAGTCGCCAAACGGTTGGGCGTAAGCTTATCGTTTTGTGTCAAGTACAGTGAACTCAGTATCAAATATCAAAAAGGAGCACCGCGGGGCTCCTTTTTATTTGCCTGTAACTTTGGTCATCAACTCAAACAATCTCGCTTTTCCACTAGCCTTGCCATTCGTACAGGGCTGGGATCTCTATCTTCTGCTGGTTGAACTCAATAATCACCGATTGGGGCTTAACCTCTAACAACTGAATCTCTTGTCCTATCCACTCCCCTTGAGCCACTTCTTGGCCATTCACTTTGACCCAGCGTTTGGTTTCACTACTCGAGTACATATGAGTTTGTAGGTCTAACTTAGGCAACACTCCAGATAAGCTATTGGTATGCGTTTCCAACTCAATGACCTGAGACCCCGTTTTCCCTGCGGGTCTAGAATCCATCGGCTCAGGCGCGCTTTGTTGCTCGCCCATGATGGATTCAAGCTTCAATGCCAATTCAGGAGGTAACTCACTGAAGTCTAACCCTTTCAGCAAGTCACTATCCGATTGCAACTCGTTACTCTCACCGGTCATACTTGACTGAACCGTTGGTTGAGCACGACCTGACTCAGCACTGGCTGTTGTTTGCGTTGTGCTATTAGTATTGGCCATCACTACTGCTGTGTCAGCTGCGACATTGGTACTTTCAAGCTCAATCTGCGCATACACTTCTTGGCGAGGTAATACTTTTAACGTTTTACTTGTCGGCGCTACACGAACAGCAAACAACGCTTCATCAGCTTCCACCGCTGTAGCTTCAGTCTGTGTTCTGGTTTCAATCCTTTGAGTTTCAAGCTCAGGCTGAGTCTTTGACTCTGGTTGCACGAGACTGACGGGTTGATTGGCCAACACCTGTTGTTGGCTATACGATTGATAAGCCAGAACGCCACCCACCAACAAAGAAGGAACCAAGGTTAAGAGCAACCCCATCGCTAACGATGAACCTCGTTTGTTGCTAACCCCTTTTGCAGAATTAGGAACATGATGATTCTGGTAGCCTTTGAAGGCGGGTTTATTAATAGAAGATTGTTTGTGAGACGACGGTTTAAGTTCGTGCATAATACGTGACATTAGCTTTCGCCCCCTTCTAGTGACATCAACTTGGGAGAGTCAAGTTGAGCTAATCTTTGTAATCTTGTTAACGTCTGTTTTCCAGCGATGCCGTCTACAGATATCCCCTGCCAAGTCTGAAAAGCTTCAACTTTCATTTTTAACTCATCGTCGAACACATCACTGCCAGAGACACCTTCACCCAATACTTCAGACAGTAACAGATCAAGCAACGCAATCGCCTCACCTCGATGGCCTTGTTTAAGCATCTCTCTTAGCGGCTGTTTCCAAATCGCGACATAATCGCCTTGCCAAATTTTCTCTAAGGATTGCTTCGGCATCACCAAGAGCTTTTCATTCACCAGTAACTCGACAGAATCCTCAGACACACCATACAGCACAGCAAACACTGGCTTTTGGTCTATGTCGAGATTAAGTACCACAGGTACACTAAGTTCTAACAATGTATCTAAATTGGCCTGCTGCTGCTCGCACACAAAGACACTTTGTGGCTCACTTAAGCACAAACCATCTCGCAGGGAAGATTGATACCCCCACAGGGTATAAAGATCCTGAATAGCAAGAGATCGGTTAGTTCCCAGCATCAAGTGCTGCTGAATGTGTTTGGGTAATTCAAACTTAGAAGGTTCAGGCTCAACGACTAATTTAGGAGCCTCTGCTAACAAAGAGCGCTGAGCTTCTACAGATACTGGAAGTTGTGCTTCGTTGGAACTTTTAGGCGGTAACCATGAATCTATGTATGCTGGGGCAAAGTTAAACGTCGCTACCGCGAGGCCAACACTTAACGTGGCAATTCCTACGTATTGAAATAATTTAGCTGCTACGTGGGTGACTCGAGGGCTTTCAACATGATACACCTCAGCTTGAAAAGCCATAATCTGCTGACAAGCTCGGTTAACCGTCTCATTTGAGGGCGTTTGCTCACCATCATGGAAAGCTAACTGCAGTGCTTTATCACACACCAAGTTAATCAACCTTGGAATACCATGAGTATATTGGGCGATCAGCTTGATAGAACGGTTGGAAAACAACATCTGCTCACCACCCGCGGTTTCCAAACGAAACGCGATGTACTTACCCGTTTCTTCAGTATTAAGAGGCAGTAAGTGATAACGACCAGTAATGCGCTGAGCAAGCTGACGCAATTGCGTGGTCTGTAGATGTTGCTGCAATTCCGGTTGGCCAACCAACAGCACTTTTAACAACTTGCGACTGTCGGTTTCCAAATTGGTTAGAAGGCGTAACTGCTCCAACACATCGGCAGCGAGGTGCTGAGCTTCATCAATGACCAATAAGGTTTGAATACCGTCTGCATGGCTATCAAGCAGAAAATGATGAATCGCCTGACTCAGTTGCTTGAGCGATGCTTGTTCAGGGTATTCCACCTCAAACTCATCACAGATAGCTTCAAGCAAATCGGTATTCGAAAACGTAGGGTTGAGTATAAGGCCTGCTTGAGTCTGATTATCGAGTGAAGACAACATCGCTTTAGCGACCGTTGTTTTACCAGTACCAACTTCACCAGTAAGCATTGCAAAGCCCCCCCCCTCGCCTAAACCGGCTTGTAGGTTCTGCATCGCCTCTTGGTGGCGCTGACTCAAAAACAAATAGCGAGAATTTGGTACAATCGAAAATGGCATCTCAACGAAGCCAAAATATTCCTTATACATGTGCTGCCCTATAATTACGATTAATGGAAAGTACCATTGCTTGCCGTAAAGTCCAGCAGTGATAAAACATTTCGAGGTGATAAGTTGCAAATATACGATAGCCTACCAAAAGGTAATGGCCTACAACGCTATCTTGTCGGTGGAGCAGTGCGCGATAAACTGCTTAATATTGACAGTTATGATAGAGATTGGGTCGTGGTAGGAAGTACCCCTCAAGAGATGAAAAGCCTTGGTTTCTCGGCTGTAGGTAAAGACTTCCCCGTATTCCTGCATCCAAAAACTAAAGAAGAACACGCACTGGCTCGTACCGAAAGAAAGTCAGGCTCTGGTTACACCGGCTTCGAATGTTACTTTGCCCCAGACGTAAGCCTAGAAGAAGATCTGATGCGTCGAGATCTGACGATCAACGCCATCGCTCAAGATGACAAAGGCCAGCTTTACGATCCTTACCACGGCCAACAAGATCTCTCAAATCGCATTTTAAGACATGTTTCCGATGCTTTTGTTGAAGACCCGCTTCGTGTGCTGCGTGTTGCGCGTTTCGCTGCCAAACTTCACCACCTCAACTTTACAGTCGCACCTGAAACCATGGTGATGATGAGTGAGATCGTGCAATCTGGTGAACTGGCACACCTTACCGCAGAGCGAGTTTGGCAAGAGTGGCACAAATCACTCAGTACACCACACCCTGAAGTGTTCCTCTCGGTTTTAAGAGAGTGCGGTGCATTAGCGGTCGTTCTTCCAGAAATTGATGCCTTGTTTGGTGTACCTCAACCTGAAAAGTGGCACCCAGAAATCGACACGGGGATTCACACTCTGATGGTGGCTCAGCAAGCTGCGCTATTAAGCCCATCGTTACCCGTGCGTTTTGCCGCTCAAGTGCATGATTTAGGTAAAGGTATTACGCCAGAAAGCGAGTGGCCAAGCCACAAAATGCACTGTCATACTGGCTTGAAGATCATTAAGAAGCTATGTGACAGAGTAAGAGTGCCTAATGAATTTAGAGATCTCGCACTGTTAGTCTGTGAGCAACACTCTAATATTCACCGTGCGGGTGAACTCAAACCGACGACCTTTCTCAAGGTTCTCAACAAGTTTGATGTTTGGCGCAAGCCTGAGAGGCTCAACGACATATTGCTTTGCTGCCAAGCCGACCATGCTGGTCGTAAAGGATTAGAAGATCAGCCTTATCCTCAGAAAGCGCGTTTTGAGGCAGCTTATCAAGCCGCGTTACAAGTCCAAGTTAAAGCGATTATTGCCGATGGTTTTCAAGGTAAAGATATTCGAGAAGAGCAAGAGAAGCGCAGAGCTGCCGCGATTGAAAACGCCCTATCAGAACTTGCATATCATTGAACTTCATAACGCTGATTACCATGCATTAAAAAACCCGCGACTAAGCGGGTTTTTTCGTTTCAATCTTTAGGACGCAACATTTGCCTACGTAAGTCGAGTGCTACTGCATCATTAAGAAAGCAAACAGACCAAAACCGAGAATCAAGCGGTAGATAACAAACGGTGTCATGCCCATCCGCGAAATAAGCTTCAAGAAAAAGTAAATGCAGATATAAGCACTAATAAAAGAAACCGCGATACCCGTAAGCAAAGTACCTACATGGATTGGATCACCACTCGTCACCAGCTTTAGACCTAAGTAACCACCAGCCAAAGTGATGATTGGAATAGACATTAAGAATGAGAATCGAGCCGCGGCTTCACGAGTAAAACCAAGATAAAGTGCCGCGGTAATTGTCGCACCAGAACGCGATGTCCCCGGAATGATCGCCATTGCCTGAGCGAGGCCAATAAACAACGCTTTTTTCCAACCGGCTTGATATTCGTCATCACGCAGACTTGAGTTTTTATCGACCCACCATAGCAACAGACCAAAGACAATTGTGGTCGTGGCAATGACCCACGCACTGCGTAAATAAAGCTCGACAATATCTTTCATCAGCAGGCCAAAGATACAGGCTGGAATCGTCGCGAGAATGATCATCCACGCCAATTTTGCTTCCTTACTGCGATCCCCCTTAAATACCGAGCCAAAGAAAGCACTCAAAAGAGACACAACTTCTTTGCGGAAATAGATCACCACAGCCGCCAAAGTACCGACATGGACAGCGACATCAAAAGCCAAGCCTTGATCTTCCCAGCCTAATACAGCCGAAGGAAGGATTAAGTGTGCGGAACTGGAAATAGGTAGAAATTCAGTAAAGCCTTGTACCAACGCCAACATAAACGCTTCAAAATAACTCATTACTTACCTTAAAATTATAATTTTATATTTACGACAGAGAGCGAGTCTAATTGCTGCATCTTCTGCCATATTTCACGGACAGTTCTTCCGTCTTGCGGGATCACTCTCGCAGGACAGAGATCATAAAGTGGTTGTGTTACAAAAGGGTATTTATAGATATCACTGCGTGGTAATTCTGGATCACTCTCAGAAACCACCTCTCCAAACAGCACAATATCAAGGTCGAGCTTTCGATCTTGAAGTTTATGCGCATCTTGAGAACGACCCCATTTAAACTCAATTTTACGCAGTTGCTGTGAAAATTCAGTCAATGAGAGTGATGTGTCGAGTTCTATCACAAAGTTATAAAACGAGTGGCTATTAAAACCGACAGGCTCGCAGTGATAGATTTTAGAGCATTTAAGGTTAGTCCCTAACGATTGAAGCTCTGTCCATGCCACCCTTGCATGCTTGTCGCGGTCTATGTTCGTGCCAACACCAACATAGGCTATTGTCATGCCTGACCTCTTTCGATGATCACGCCAACGGCTTTTGCTTGTGGTACCGCGCCAGGCTTCGCTAAACGAATCTTAATCCAAGGCACTGAAAATTGAGTCATAATTAATTCAGCGACTTCTTCTGCTACACGTTCAACCAATAGGAATCGGCCATTAGCAATATGTTCAAGTACGGCCGTGCTCACTGTCGAGTAGTCCAAAGCATCAACCACATCATCACTCTTGCCAGCTGGGCGGTTGTCATGAGCCATTTCAATATCGAGCACAAGTTTTTGTTTAATCTCTTGCTCCCAATCGTAAACACCGATCGTTGTAATTACTTCTAGCTGTTCAATGAAAACTTTATCCAGTGCCATGACTTGTCCTTTTAGAGGTCGGATACCCATATTGGGGAAAAAAACGTATTATTAGCGTAATTCCAGATATGATACCAATTACTCTTAGATTGAGCATTATTTTCCCACCGTTAAGCTTATAACCGTTTAAGGAAAGACATGACCCCATTGGCACTAATCATGATCATTGCAGCCTATTTGCTAGGCTCAATCTCTAGTGCGGTCTTGATATGCCGAGTCTTAAGGCTCCCAGATCCAAGAACTGTGGGATCGAATAACCCCGGAGCAACCAATGTGTTACGTGTAGGAGGCAAAGGTGCCGCGGCATCAGTACTACTCTGTGACATGCTTAAAGGCACTATCCCCGTCTGGCTTGGTTACTATCTCAAGATCGATCCGATCATTTTAGGAGTTGTGGCTATTGCGGCATGCCTTGGTCATATGTACCCAATATTCTTCCACTTTAAAGGTGGTAAAGGCGTCGCAACGGCACTCGGAGCCATCGCCCCAATTGGATTCGATCTAACGGGAATGATCATGGCGACTTGGTTAGTGATGGCGTTTTTGTTTCGCTATTCTTCTTTAGCAGCAATAGTCACTGTGCTACTTGCCCCATTTTACGCTTGGTTAGTCAAACCTCAATATACGCTGCCAGTTGCCATGCTATGTTGCTTGATCGTACTGCGTCATCACCAGAATATCCGTCGCCTACTTGATGGCAGTGAACCAAAAATTGGACAAAAAAAATCGACTTAAACCGTTCTATATGTCTAGCCGAAGCAAGCAGAAGAAACAAGTGTAAGTCGAACAAAGTTACAGCCAAGTAATGATACTCGACTCTGAATAGATTAAAGTAGGTGCTTGTCTAAAAAGCCTTTCAACATCTTATTCACAAACTCTGGTTGCTCTAGCGAGCTAATATGGCCAGCATCAGGAATCACCACCAGCTCACTGCCAGTAATGCAATCGTGCATTAAGTAAGACTCAAGTACCGGACGCGGTTTATCTTCTTGTCCAACGGCAATCAAAACCGGCAGAGCAAAATTCTCTACAGCTTCAATCATATCTCGGCGACCAAACACCATTCGACCAATTCGTGCCACTTCTTCAGCTTGCTCACCTTCAAGAGCCGATAGCTGCTGAGTAAAGCCTGCAACCAAATCGGGTGTGTTTGTTTGAGCATCGTTAGCAAAAAACAATGGCACAACCGCTTCTACAATCGGTTGAGGGACCATCTTTGTTTGGGTGATGGTATCTAACATGTGGAAATATTTCGTGTGAGCGACTTCTGGCTCTAGACCAACGAAAGTATCCATTAGAACCAAAGACTTGATTCGCGCAGGTGCTAGCTCCGCTAACTCGGCTCCCCACATGCCGCCAACCGATAAGCCAACAACAGAGAACTCTTCGATGTCCAAATGATCCAGCAATGACAACACGTGCTGAGCGTAGTCCTTCAAGTTACGCATCGAGTTCGGTGCAGCTTGAGACTCACCATGAGACCAAAACTCTGGCACAATACAACGGTACTGAGTTTTCAACGCCTCAATCTGTGGCTTCCACATCGCGCTATCCCAAAGGTAGCTGTGACCCAATACAACAACCGGGCCCTCACCTTCATCTAGGTACGCCATCGATTGATTGTCTACAATGAACTGTTTCATTTTCTTCCCTAATCTCTACTACGCATATCGTTCAAGTATATAAATCGACGATACATAAAAACGGCCGCACAAGGCGACCGCATGTTAAACACTCTGCTTTATTCAGCAATTGGCTCAAGTTGATCAATCGGCCAACGCGGTGTAGCGTGAACGGATAAATCGGCTGTTTCACCATTTTTCAGGCGCTGCATACCTGCGTAAGCAATCATGGCGCCGTTATCAGTGCAGAACTCTGTACGTGGGTAGTACACCTCACCACCAACTTTTTTGGCCAGTGCTTCAAGCTCAACACGCAGTTGTTTGTTGGCACTTACACCACCGGCAATCACTATACGTTTCATGCCCGTCTCTACCAAGGCACGCTTACATTTGATGACCAAGGTGGCACAAACCGCTTCTTGGAACGCGTACGCAATATCCGCACGAGTCTGATCATCATTGTCGTTGTCACGAATCGTATTCGCTGCAAAGGTTTTCAGACCAGAAAAACTCATGTCTAGGCCCGGGCGGTCTGTCATTGGACGAGGGAACTTAAAGCGACCTGGTGTGCCTTTTTCTGCGAGTCGAGATAGCAACGGACCACCTGGGTAATCTAAGCCCATCAACTTCGCCGTTTTATCAAACGCTTCACCCGCCGCATCATCAATCGATTCACCAAGAATTCGATACTCGCCAATACCTTTCACTTCAACCATCATCGTATGACCGCCAGAAACCAGCAACGCTACAAATGGGAATGGTGGCGGGTTATCTTCTAGCATAGGCGCAAGAAGGTGACCTTCCATGTGGTGAACAGGCACCGCAGGCACACCCCAAGCGTAAGCAATACTGCGGCCAATGGTTGCACCTACAAGCAGTGCGCCCACTAAACCTGGGCCAGCCGTGTAAGCCACACCGTCAATGTCTTTCGACGTTAGGTTTGCTTCTGCTAATGCCGCTTTAATAAGAGGAATTGTTTTCTTCACGTGGTCACGTGAAGCAAGCTCAGGTACTACACCACCGTAATCGGCGTGCAGTTTTACTTGGCTGTATAATTGATGAGAAAGTAGCCCTTGCTCATCATCATAAATCGCGATTCCTGTCTCATCACAAGAGGTTTCAATACCAATAATGCGCATAATTTTCTCGGCACGCTTTCGTCTAAAATGGGAAATTAGCGCAATATTACCCTGCCTAAGCGCTTCAAACAAATATTGTACAGACTATAATCGACAAAGTGCTTTACAAAGCCACTGTGATCGGATTAAAATTCCGCACCATTTTTGATCAAGCTGGTTAATGGCCAAACGCGAATAGAGAGTTAGCTCGATGGGTAACTTCTCTGATTTGGTACTGAGTGGCCAGCGATAATGAATAACCCCTGAGGTGAAAGGCATATGCCAATAGTTAAAGTACGTGAAAACGAACCGTTCGACGTTGCACTACGTCGTTTCAAGCGCTCTTGTGAAAAAGCAGGTATCCTTTCTGAAGTTCGCCGTCGCGAGCATTACGAAAAGCCAACTACAGTTCGCAAACGCGCTAAAGCAGCAGCTCAAAAGCGTCACGCTAAGAAGCTAGCTCGCGAAAACGCACGTCGCGTTCGCCTGTACTAATAACTTAATCCATAAGGACTGAGTTATGGCTCTTATTGAACAACTCAAAGAAGAGCAAAAATTAGCGATGAAAGCCAAGGACAAACCGCGCCTTGGTACTATCCGCTTAGCTCTTTCAGCAATCAAGCAACGTGAAGTTGACGAACGGATCACTCTGAACGACGACGACATCCTTGCTGTATTAGTTAAAATGGTTAAGCAACGTCGCGATTCTGTTGCTCAATATGAATTAGCAAATCGTCAAGATCTTGCTGATGTGGAACAAGCAGAAATTGCTGTACTTGAAGGCTTTATGCCTCAACCGTTAACAGAAGAAGAAGTTATTGCACTACTTGATAGCGCAATCGCTGAAGCTCAACCAGCGGGCATGCAAGACATGGGTAAAGTAATGGCTATCTTGAAACCACAAATTCAAGGGCGTGCAGATATGGGTAAAGTTAGTGGTTTAGTTCGCTCTAAACTCGCTTAATCCCAAATCAAATTGCAACAAGCCGTGCAATCCTTCGGAACGCACGGCTTGTTTGTATCTATAACCTATTCACACTATTATGATCCACACTCTCAGTTAGTGCATTTTTCTAAGGTTTTATGGCAGGACACATCCCGCGTAGTTTCATCGATGATCTCCTAGCGCGTCTCGACATTGTCGATATTGTGGACGCACGCGTGAAACTTAAGAAAAAAGGCAAAAACTATGGTGCTTGTTGCCCATTTCACAACGAAAAAACTCCCTCTTTCAGCGTAAGCCAAGAAAAACAGTTTTATCACTGCTTTGGTTGTGGCGTGCATGGTAATGCCATCGACTTCATGATGGAGTTCGAACGCCTCGACTTTGTAGAGGCGATTGAAGAACTTGCTTCATTTCTAGGCTTAGATGTGCCAAGAGAGCAACGCAGCGGCGAAATATCAACAACACCAAGAGCCAACAGCGAACAAAAACGTAACCTCTATGATTTGATGGGCGGCATCAGCCAGTTCTATCGCTCACAACTCAAAATATCAGCCAACAAACCTGCGATTGAATACCTAAAAAATCGTGGTCTGTCTGGCGAAATCGTCCAGAAGTTTGGTATTGGTTACGTTGCCGACGAGTGGGACTTGGTTCGTAAAAATTTTGGGCAGCAAAAAGAAGCCCAAGACATGCTTGTCACTGGCGGCATGTTAATAGAGAACGATAAAGGCAACCGATACGACCGATTCCGTGGACGCGTGATGTTCCCGATTCGCGATCGTCGCGGCCGAGTAATCGGGTTTGGTGGTCGTGTTTTAGAAGATGGCACACCGAAATACCTAAACTCACCAGAAACGCCGATCTTCCATAAAGGTAAAGAGCTTTACGGCCTTTACGAAGTGCTGCAAGCCTACCGTGAACCGCCGCAAATACTTGTGGTTGAAGGTTACATGGATGTCGTGGCACTCGCGCAATATGGTGTCGATTACTCAGTGGCATCACTGGGCACCTCGACAACTGGTGACCATGTTCAAATGTTGTTCCGCCAAACCAGTACTGTGGTTTGTTGTTACGATGGTGACCGAGCAGGCAAAGAAGCGGCATGGCGCGCACTAGAAAATGCCCTTGAGTACCTAAAAACCGGCAACACGCTTAAGTTTCTGTTCTTGCCCGACGGTGAAGACCCAGACAGCTATATTAGAGAGCATGGTAAATCCGCTTTTGAACAACTGGTCCACAATGCGACGCCGCTTTCGGCCTATTTGTTCGATAACCTGATTGAAATACACAAGTTGAACTTGGGAACAACCGAAGGGAAATCAGCACTGCGTGCACACGCCAGCGCCTTGATTAACAAAATTCCTGACAGTTACTTCCAAGAACTGCTCGAAAAACTGCTCGATGAGCGAACTGGATTTGATAACCAATTGAGACGTGCGCGTGTTCATACACAGAACACGACACCTCAACCGCATAAAGAGCTCAAGCGCACTCCGATGCGTGAAGTTATCGCTTTGCTTATCCAAAATCCGAGCTATGCTGATATGGTGCCGGATTTATCAAGTGTCAAAGGCTTACAACTGCCGGGACTAAGTTTATTCGTCGAAGTACTTGATATCTGCCAAGTGAACCCCCATATCAGCACAGGCCAATTATTAGAAAATTGGCGAGAAAGCAAACATGAGGCTCTTCTGTCTCGTCTCGCGAGTTGGGAAATCCCCCTCGTTGAAGACAACCAAGAAGACATATTTTTAGATTCATTGGACAACATCCTTGCCCAGTGCGTTGAAAAACAAATTGAAAACCTGCAGGCCAAAGCAAGAAGTGTCGGTTTATCAGCCGAAGAAAAAAGGGAGCTGCTAGCTTTAATGCTAGATCTAAAAGCGTAACCCTGTTTGATTAGTCAGCATTTAATAAATTTGTTAACATAATTGGTTTGCATTTGAGAATGCAACGTCCTTCACCAGACCTGAAGTTGGATATCATCTATGGATCAAAATCCGCAGTCACAGCTTAAATTACTTGTTATTAAAGGCAAGGAACAAGGCTATCTGACCTACGCCGAAGTAAACGACCACCTACCTGCAGAAATCGTGGATTCTGAGCAGGTAGAAGACATCATTCAAATGATTAACGACATGGGTATTAAGGTAGTAGAAACTGCACCTGATGCTGATGATCTAGCATTGAATGATGACGATGCCAATATAGATGAAGATGCAGCTGAAGCTGCTGCTGCTGCGCTTTCAAGCGTAGAAAGCGAGATTGGCCGTACTACAGACCCAGTTCGTATGTACATGCGTGAAATGGGTACCGTTGAACTACTGACTCGTGAAGGCGAAATCGACATTGCGAAACGTATTGAAGATGGTATCAATACGGTTCAACTATCTGTTGCTGAGTACCCAGGCACCATTCCATACATTTTGGAACAGTTTGACCGCGTACAAGCAGAAGAGATTCGCTTAACAGACCTGATCAATGGCTTTGTTGACCCTGATGACGATGGCACTGCAGCGCCAACGGCAACACACATCGGTTCAGAGCTAGCTAAAACAGATCTGGAAGACGAAGACAAAGAAGACGCTGAAGACGACGAGGAAGAGGAAGAAGATACAGGTATCGATCCTGAACTTGCTCTTGAGAAGTTTACAGCACTTCGTACTAGCTATCAAAACCGTCAGCTAGCAATCAATGAATACGGCCACGAGAGCCCGAAAGCAACACTTGCAACAACAATGATGCAAGACGTATTCAAAGAATTCCGTCTGACGCCAAAACAGTTTGACTACCTAGTAAATGAGCTTCGTACGTCAATGGATCGAGTACGTACTCAAGAACGCCTAATCATGCGTCAAACCGTTGAGTACGGCAAAATGCCGAAGAAATCTTTCATTGCTCTATTTACTGGTAATGAATCTAGCGAAGCATGGTTGGATGAAGTTCTTGCTTCAGACAAGCCATACGCTGAAAAGATCAAACGTAACGAGCACGACATCCGTCGTTCTATCCAAAAACTGGATATGATCGAGCGTGAAACGTCTCTAACGGTTCAAAGCATTAAAGATATCAGCCGTCGTATGTCTATCGGTGAAGCGAAAGCTCGTCGTGCGAAGAAAGAGATGGTTGAAGCGAACTTACGTCTAGTAATCTCGATTGCTAAGAAGTACACAAACCGTGGCCTACAATTCTTGGATCTAATCCAAGAAGGTAACATCGGCCTAATGAAAGCCGTAGATAAGTTTGAATACCGTCGTGGTTACAAATTCTCTACTTACGCTACGTGGTGGATCCGTCAAGCAATCACTCGTTCGATTGCTGACCAAGCTCGTACTATCCGTATTCCGGTTCACATGATCGAAACGATCAACAAACTAAACCGTATCTCTCGTCAAATGCTACAAGAGATGGGTCGTGAACCACTACCGGAAGAACTGGCTGAGCGCATGCAAATGCCTGAAGATAAGATCCGTAAAGTACTGAAAATCGCTAAAGAGCCAATCTCAATGGAGACACCAATCGGTGACGACGAAGATTCGCACCTAGGTGATTTCATCGAGGATACGACTCTTGAGCTACCTTTAGACTCTGCAACGGCAACAAGCCTACGCGGTGCAACGAAAGACGTTCTTGCGGGCCTAACACCTCGTGAAGCTAAAGTACTGCGTATGCGTTTCGGTATCGACATGAACACTGACCACACTCTAGAAGAAGTGGGTAAACAGTTCGATGTTACTCGTGAACGTATCCGTCAGATCGAAGCAAAAGCACTACGTAAACTTCGCCACCCAAGCCGCTCAGAAACTCTGCGTAGCTTCCTAGACGAATAATCACACGCTTTAATGTGGTTAGCTTTTAAGCTTAAAATAGAAAAGGTGAGCGTTGGCTCACCTTTTTTGTGCCTGTATGATTTAAGTGGCTAAGATGTAAGCGGAATTGGCCCCGATAGAGTCTAGACACCATTGAACGGTTCCCCTATAATCTATGCCCTATACGGCCCCTTAGCTCAGTGGTTAGAGCGCACGACTCATAATCGTTCGGTCCCCAGTTCAAATCTGGGAGGGGCCACCAAATTAGAAAAGCCAGAACAGTTCACACTGCTCTGGCTTTTTGCTTTTCTGGTTCAGTACCAATCGCGCCCTGCACTTCCTAACCACAAACGAATCGTCCCGCACACAATTCCAATTGTCTCTCTGTGACTAAGCTTACTTTTCTTTTATAAAAAAATCGGCAATATGAGCGTACACAAATCGTTCAATAGTTCAGGGAAGACTCATGAAAGACGAAACACTCTCGATTCACTTCGGCTACGAAACCGATCCAACAACTAAATCAGTTGCGACACCTATTTATCAAACCGTCGCGTATGAGTTCGATGATGCACAACACGGTGCCGACCTATTCAACCTTGCAGTGCCAGGTAATATCTACACTCGTATAATGAACCCGACCAATGATGTGCTGGAAAAACGCATGGCGGCCTTAGAAGGTGGGATTGCAGGCTTAGTCGTGAGTGCAGGCAGCGCGGCGATCAACTACGCGATTCAGACCTTGGCGCAAATCGGTGACAACATTGTTTCAACGCCTCAGCTTTACGGTGGTACTTACACCCTATTTGCTCATATGTTGCCAAACCAAGGGATAGAAGTTCGCTTTGCCAAGGACGACAAACCAGAAAGCTTAGCGGCATTAATCGATGAAAAAACCAAGGCGGTTTATTGTGAAAGTATCGGTAACCCAGCAGGTAATATCATCGACTTAGAACGTGTGGCAGAGCTTGCTCACGCACAAGGTGTACCTGTGATTGTTGATAATACGGTGGCGACGCCTGTGTTGTGTAAACCTATCGATTTTGGTGCTGACATCGTGGTGCACTCACTAACAAAGTACGTTGGTGGCCATGGCACAACGTTGGGTGGTGTTATTGTCGACTCAGGCAAATTCCCATGGGCAGATCACAAAGATCGTTTCCCTGTGTTTAACCAGCCTGAGCCTTCTTACCATGGTGTGGTTTATACTGAGGCGTTTGGTGAGGCTGCGTTTATTGGTCGAGCTAGAACGGTTCCCCTGCGTAATACAGGTGCAGCACTGTCACCAATGAATGCTTTCATGTTAATGCAAGGCTTGGAAACGTTGTCGTTACGTATGGAGCGACACACAGAGAACGCATTGAAAGTGGCGGAATATCTCAAGCAACACGAGAAAGTCAGTTGGGTAAGTTACGCTGGCCTGCCTGATTCAGAATTCTATCCACTTGCTGAAAAGTACATGCAAGGTAAGCCATCGGCCATTCTATCTTTTGGTTTAAAAGACGGTTATGAAGCCGGTGTTCGCTTCTATGATGCGCTGCAAATCTTCAAGCGCCTAGTAAACATTGGCGATGCCAAGTCTCTTGCTTGCCACCCTGCTTCGACGACACACCGTCAATTAAGCGAAGCGGAACAAAAGCAAGCTGGTGTATCACCAGAGATGATTCGCCTCTCAGTAGGTATTGAACACATTGACGATATCTTGGCTGACCTAGAGCAAGCACTTAATGCTTAACGCCGTTAAAGCTAGATCTAACGCCGATCGTTAGCTAACAGGCACAAAAAAGCCCATCACAGGATGGGCTTCTTATTATCTAATTTTCTTAGATAGGCTAACGATTACTCAACCGTTACCGCTTTCGCAAGGTTACGAGGTTGGTCAACGTCGGTACCCTTGATTAGTGCCACGTGGTAAGACAACAACTGCATCGGTACTGTGTAGTAGATAGGTGCTGTTACTTCATTTACGTGAGGCATCTTGATGATCTTCATGTTCTCATCGCTTTCAAAGCCAGCGTCTTGGTCTGCGAATACATAAAGTAGACCGCCACGAGCACGTACTTCTTCAACGTTCGATTTCAGCTTCTCTAGCAAGTCGTTGCTTGGTGCAATAACGACTACAGGCATATCTGCATCGATAAGAGCCAAAGGACCGTGCTTAAGCTCACCAGCAGCGTATGCTTCTGCGTGAATGTAAGAGATCTCTTTCAACTTAAGAGACGCTTCCATTGCGATTGGGTAGAACTCGCCACGACCTAGGAACAATGTGTGGTGCTTATCGGCAAAGTCAGGGGCTAGCGCTTCAATTTCTTTATCAAACGCTAATGCTTTCTCGATATCAGCAGGCAGTTGGTGAAGTGCTTGAACGATTTCCGCTTCTTTCTCTTCATTGATACGACCTTGTAGACGACCAATTGACGTTACCATCATCAGCATCGCTGCTAGTTGAGTTGTGAAAGCTTTAGTAGAAGCAACACCGATTTCCGTTCCTGCGCGAGTCATGAAGGCAAAATCAGACTCACGAACCAGCGAAGAACCTGCAACGTTACAGATGGTCATTGCTGACATGTAACCCTTCTCTTTTGCAAGACGAAGTGCAGCAAGCGTATCCGCCGTTTCACCAGACTGAGACAGAGTCACCAATAGGCTGTTCGGACGAACAACGAAATCACGGTAACGGAATTCAGAAGCAATCTCTACATCACAGCTTACGCCCGCTAGAGATTCAAACCAGTAACGCGCAGCCATGCCTGAGTTATAAGACGTACCACATGCGATGATCTGAACATGTTCAACTTTGCTTAGGATCTCTTCAGCTTTAACACCAATTGCGTTAGTGGTAACCGAAGTTTCAGAGATACGACCTTCCATTGTGTTGATCAGCGCGGTTGGCTGTTCGAAGATCTCTTTTTGCATGAAGTGGCGGTATTGACCTTTATCACCAGCGTCATGTTCAGCGTTTGATTCTACGATTTCACGCTCAACACGCTCGCCCGCAACATCAAATACCGTGACATCACGACGAGTAACCTCAGCAACATCACCTTCTTCTAGGTACATGAAACGGCGAGTGACGCTTAGCAGTGCAAGTTGGTCTGATGCTAGGAAGTTCTCACCCACACCAAAACCGATGACAATAGGGCTACCAGAACGAGCAACAACGATACGGCTAGGATCTTTACGATCAACCGCTACCGTGCCGTATGCCCCCTCTAACTGCTTTGCTGTTTTTTGCAACGCTTCAACGAGAGAAGCCGATGTACGAAGTTCCCACTCAACTAGGTGAGCGATAACTTCAGTATCGGTTTGTGAAGTAAATTCGTAACCACGTTCTTGTAGCATAGCGCGTAGTGCTTGATGGTTTTCAATAATGCCATTGTGCACAACAGCAATATCACCAGACATATGTGGGTGAGCATTCGCTTCAGATGGTTCACCATGTGTCGCCCAACGTGTATGAGCGATCCCCGTACCACCCGTCACGTGTTGCTCTTCTACTGCATCGGCTAACTCTTGTACTTTACCAAGGCGGCGTACACGAGTTAAGTTGGATTCATTATCAACCACAGCCACACCCGCGGAGTCATAACCTCGGTATTCTAGGCGACGTAAGCCTTCTACTAAAATCTCAGCTACATCACGCTGTGCTACTGCACCAACAATTCCACACATATTTTTACTCCATCAATTTTGTTTTATTCCTATTGGCAGCAAGCAAAGGCCATATCTTTATTAAGATCAATAATAGGAAGGTAAATACTTAAAATTTGTTTTTAAGCTGGATCGGTTAAGATCACTCGAACGTCATGTGATTCAATACATGCTTGGGATTCTTCGCCTAAGTCTGTATCGGTAATCAGAATGTCGATGTGTTCCCATGCCAGTTCTAAGTTAGGGATCTTTCGCCCCACTTTTTCCGACTCAACCATCACAATAACTTCTCGTGACACTTCAGCCATAACTTTACTCAGGCCAACCAATTCATTGAACGTAGTTGTGCCTCTATCTAGGTCGATACCATCAGCCCCGATAAACAGCTGGTCAAAATCGTAAGCTCGAAGTACAGACTCCGCGACTTTTCCTTGGAAAGAGTCCGAATGGGTATCCCAAGTACCACCCGTCATTAATAATGTCGGTTCACTTTCAAGTTCATTAAGCGCATTAGCAACGTGCAATGAGTTGGTCATCACCACTAAACCACGCTTGCTATTGAGTTGCTGAATTAGGGCGCCAGTAGTGCTTCCGCTATCGATAACAATACGGTTATGGTCGCGAATTAAATCTGCAGCGGCTTTTGCTAATAAAACCTTTCGAGTCGAAACTTGTTGACCTAGCTCTTCGTTCACAACTTCTTTCGGAAGAGAAATCGCACCACCATAACGGCGTAAAAGCTGACCGTTTTTCTCTAAAGACGCAAGGTCCTTTCTAATCGTGACTTCTGAGGTTTCAAACTTAGCGGATAATTCATCAACACTAACCTCCCCTTTTTCATTCACTAGGTTAGAAATCGCATGCCTTCTGAGCTGAGTGTTTCGTTTCGACATTAAATAAAAGCCACAAAGTTTCGATATGAAACATATTATAATTACAACGAAACCATTTAGTCCATTTATTTTGATCTAAAAAATTAATAAATAGAGATAAAACCTTGTCCTAAGACAATTGTTAAGCAGTGATATTGAACTCATTAGGTGGTAGAATCCGCACCCTAAAAGAAAAAAAATTACAGAACTGACCGTTATTTTTTTGCAACTTACCCCTGATATATTGGCGTAAGTCACAGAAACCCGATGTTGAATCAAAATCTTTTGGTCATAAAATGACTAAAATTGATGAAAGACTTACAACTCTGAAGGACATATTGAAAGTCCCGCGCTTTTACTCAACAGGCACAAAATGTTGATGTAGCGGACCAATCTTCAGAACTTAAATAAATTTCAAATTGTAACAATACTTACCGGAGAGTACCTTCCATGAAAAAGACCAAAATCGTATGTACGATTGGCCCTAAAACTGAATCTGTAGAGAAGCTAACTGAACTAGTAGATGCTGGCATGAACGTTATGCGTCTTAACTTCTCTCACGGTGATTTCGCAGAGCACGGCACTCGTATCGCGAACTTCCGCAAAGTAATGGAAAACAAAGGTGAGCAACTTGCTATCCTTCTAGATACTAAAGGTCCAGAAATCCGTACTATCAAACTTGAAGATGGTAACGACGTAGATCTAGTAGCTGGTCAAGAGTTCACTTTCACAACTGACGCAACAGTTGTTGGTAACAAAGACGTAGTAGCAGTAACTTACCTAGGTTTCGCTAAGGACCTAACAGCGGGTAACACTATCCTTGTTGATGACGGCCTAATCGAAATGGAAGTTATCGCAACAACAGAAACTGAAGTTAAGTGTAAAGTTCTTAACAACGGTGCTCTAGGCGAAAACAAAGGTGTTAACCTTCCTGGCGTTTCTGTTCAACTTCCAGCTCTTTCTGAGAAAGACAAAGCTGACCTTAAGTTTGGTTGTGAGCAAGGCGTAGATTTCGTTGCTGCTTCTTTCATCCGTAAAGAAGAAGACGTTAAAGAAATCCGTGAGCTTCTAAACGCTAACGGCGGCGAGAACATCCACATCATTTCTAAGATTGAAAACCAAGAAGGTGTAGATAACTTCGATTCAATCCTTGAAGCTTCTGACGGCATCATGGTTGCTCGTGGTGACCTAGGTGTTGAAATCCCAGCTGAAGAAGTAATCTTCGCTCAGAAGATGATGATCGAGAAGTGTAACCGTGCACGTAAGATGGTTATCACTGCAACTCAAATGCTTGACTCTATGATCAGCAACCCACGTCCAACTCGTGCTGAAGCGGGTGACGTTGCGAACGCAATCATGGATGGTACTGATGCAGTAATGCTTTCTGGTGAAACTGCTAAAGGTAAGTACCCAGTTGAAGCTGTTACTATCATGGCTCAAATCGCGAACCGTACTGATTCAGCTCTTAAAGCTGAGCTAGGTTCTCGTCTAGACAGCCCACGTCTACGCATCACTGAAGCAGTATGTAAAGGCGCTGTAGACACAGCAGAGAAGCTAGCTGCTCCTCTAATCGTTGTTGCAACTGAAGGCGGTAAGTCTGCACGTTCAGTACGTAAGTACTTCCCAACTGCAAACATCCTTGCTCTAACAACTAACGAAAAGACAGCTGCACAGCTAGTTCTTACTAAAGGTGTTAAGCCAGTTCTTGTTGACTCTATCGAGAACACAGACGCGTTTTACATCAACGGTAAAGAAATCGCTCTACAATCTGGCCTAGGTAACAAAGGCGACATCGTAGTGATGGTTTCTGGTGCTCTAGTCGCTTCTGGCACTACAAACACAGCATCTGTTCACGTTCTATAAGAATGAACCGATTCGCATAAAATATAAAAACGGAGCCTGATAGCTCCGTTTTTTTTGCATCCAGCATGACGACTGAACTACCACCCAAAAAACTCTTTATGATGTGTATTGAGCAGCACAACCATAGGTAAAAAGTACAGTGCACTTAGTTGAAAGCCAAGAATGACTAATGTGCCTATGGTTAACCTCACTAAAAAATCGACAAACATACCACGCCTCTTTTAACCAGACAGTATGATCCTCAAACTCTTGCTCCAACTCACCTAATTCGAAAGCTACCTTTCAAGCTGTTGATAAATATAGCTAACTAGTTAAACTAAGTTACCGGTGTCGTCCTCTTACATCTAATAAACACTCTAATTTGTTGCACCATTTAATACGGTGCAATGTGAAGCAAGCTCGTTTCCTTATTTTTCAGTTTAGCTCAAATTATCATCAGCATTAGACTTTAGTCTAATCCTACAAAAACCGTAGCATATGGATAAAAACCCTTCCTAATAAAATATTAGGAGGCGCAACTGGCTCTTGCTCTTACTTTAGAGCTGCTTAGAAAGGGGCAAGGTACATGGAATAACAGCAGTATCTTGCTTTGTTCAGATAGAAAAGTGACAAAGTTGACAAAATAAAAGCCGCTTAAAAAAGCGGCTTTAACATTATCTCTTAAATAATTCTTGTTTATGCTTTTAACGCTCGTTCACCACGTGCGATGCCAACAACCCCACTGCGAGCCACTTCAAGTACTTCCGTTACTTCAGACAACGCCTGAATGAAAGCATCCAGCTTCTCACTGGTACCGGCCATTTGCACCGTATACTGCGAAGCCGTCACATCCACAATCTGGCCACGGAAAATATCAGCGGTACGCTTCACTTCTGCACGAGCAAAGCCGCTCGCACGTACTTTTACCATCAACAGTTCACGTTCAATGTGCTCAAGTTCAGACACTTCTTGTACTTTAAGTACGTCGATTAGCTTATGCAGCTGTTTCTGAATCTGCTCAAGCTGCATTTCGCTCGAGTTAGTGGTTACGTTCAAACGAGACAGCGTCGGATCATCGGTTGGAGATACGTTCAAAGACTCGATGTTGTAGCCACGCTGAGAAAACAAGCCAACCACACGAGAAAGTGCACCGGGTTGGTTTTCCATTAATAGTGAAAGGATGTGTCTCATATTATGTTCTCTCCGTTTTGCTTAGCCACATATTATCCATACCCTCGCCTTTGATCTGCATTGGGTATACGTGCTCGGTGTCATCGACACTGATATCGACAAATACCAAACGGTCTTTCATCGCCAGTGCTTTTTCCAAACCTGATTCCAGTTCATCCGGAGATGAAATGCGCATACCAACGTGGCCATAAGCCTCAGCGATAGCAGCAAAATCAGGAACAGAGTCCATATATGAGTTAGAGTGACGACCTTGATAAACAATGTCTTGCCACTGTTTTACCATGCCTAAGAAACGGTTATTAAGATTAATAATCTTAACCGGGATATTGTATTGCAGCGCAGTCGACAGCTCTTGGATGTTCATTTGAATACTACCGTCACCGGTTACTACAACCACTTCTTCATCTGGCTTCGCAAACTTAACACCCATTCCAGCAGGTAGACCAAAGCCCATCGTGCCTAGGCCACCCGAGTTAATCCAACGGCGTGGCTTATTGAATGGATAATACAATGCAGCAAACATTTGGTGTTGGCCTACATCAGAAGCAACATACGCATCGCCATTAGTTACTTTATGCAGTGTTTCAATAACTTGTTGTGGCTTAATGCGCTCAGAAGATTTGTTATACGCTAAGCAATCACGATCTTGCCACTGCTTGATTTCGCTCCACCAGCTTTCCATCGCTTGCGCGTCGTTGGTTCCGCCTTGCTCAACAAGCAGATTAACCATGCTCTCTAATACTTTCTCTGCTGAACCTACAATCGGCAGATCCACTTTTACGTTCTTAGAGATAGAAGATGGGTCGATATCAATGTGCATGATCTTCGCATCAGGGCAGTACTTATCTAGGTTATTGGTCGTTCGATCATCGAAACGTACGCCAATACCAAAGATCAAGTCGGCATTGTGCATCGCCATATTGGCTTCATACAAACCATGCATGCCCAACATACCCAAAGAGTTCTTATGAGTGCCAGGGAAAGCGCCAAGCCCCATTAGGGTGCTTACCACAGGTAAATTCAGTGCCTCTGCTAATTTTAACAGCGGCTTATCTGCCTCAGAAATAACAGCACCACCACCGACGTAAAGTACCGGTTTTTTCGCTTCAAGAAGTGCCTTTAATGCCTTCTTGATCTGCCCTTTGTGCCCAGTAAGCGTTGGATTGTACGAACGCATTTTGATGGTTTCTGGGTATTCATAAGGAAGTTTGATTTGTGGATTTAGGATATCTTTTGGCAAATCGATAACCACAGGACCAGGACGTCCTGTCGTTGAAATATAGAATGCTTTTTTAACGACGTCTGGAATGTCTTCCGCTTTCTTTACTAAAAAGCTGTGTTTAACAATCGGACGGGATACACCCACGATGTCACACTCTTGGAAGGCGTCGTTACCAATAAGGTTATTTGGTACGTTACCAGAAATAACGATCATTGGGATTGAGTCCATGTAGGCCGTAGCAATACCAGTAACGGTATTGGTTGCGCCAGGACCAGAACATACAAGTACTACACCGGGTTTACCGGTAGAACGAGTATAACCATCGGCCATATGGGTCGCGGCTTGTTCGTGTCGTACTAATACGTGTTTAATTTCAGCAGTTTTAGCATGCAGGGCATCATAGATATCAAGTACAGAACCACCTGGGTAACCAAAGATTTGTTCTACACCCTCTTCAATTAGAGACTGCACCACCATCTCAGCTCCGGATAACATGGCTGTTTCAGGTTTTGTTGTCATATTGCTCTCCTCACCAGTTTCCAATCACATTTGGTTAACATGTTGGTCTGGTTTTTCATAGTCTAGGGCTTATTCGTAGCCTAATTCGAAATACTTCCACTTTTTCGGCTATGTCTGTCTATCGTGATAACAACAAACAGTAATACGAAACAACTTTAACGCTTTATTATCATCGGGTCTAACCACTATTATTCGTCAACTGTGCCAAACAACCAACTATTAGCTGAAAACAACAAATAAAATCCAAACCAAGCTCAACAACCAGTTTAAAACACTTATGGGTAATAAAAAAAAAGCACTTAATATTTAAAAAGATCGCTATTTATCGATAAATAACAGCCTTATTGATGTGCGCTTTCGCACATTATACAGAGTCTATAGATCCAAAAATCCCCCTAAAAATGCAATCAAATTCGTAGGGGGATTTTTAAACAACTGAAAATTTATCTAAGTAGAAAACTACTTATCTTTCGGCTTTTCAGTGTACATTTCTTCGATTTCGTCTTGATACTTATCATTGATAACCTTACGACGCAATTTCTGAGTTGGGGTCAGCTCGCCATCATCCATAGAAAACGCTTTTGGCAGTAGTTTGAATTTCTTCACTTGCTCAAACTTAGCCAGTTCTTGTTGCAGGTCATTCACACGCTTCTCTAGCATCTCGACGATTTGGTGATGCTTAACCAGCTCAACGCGGTCGTGATATTTGATATTAAGCTCTTTGGCATACTCTTCTAGCGAGTCATAACAAGGCACAATCAATGCAGAAACAAATTTGCGTGTATCAGCAATAACAGCAATCTGTTCGATAAAGTGATCTTTACCAATCGCGCCTTCAACCACTTGTGGGGCAATATACTTACCGCCAGAGGTCTTCATCAACTCTTTGATACGATCGGTAATGAACAGGTTACCGTTTTCATCAAAATGGCCCGCATCACCCGTTTTCAGGAAGCCGTGCTCGTCAAAAGTATTTGCCGTTTCTTCTGGCATTTTATAGTAACCGCGCATCACCATTGGTCCACGCACTAAAATCTCGTTCTTAGCACCAATTTTTACTTCTGCGCCCGGCATAGACATACCAATAGAGTCAGGGTTAAAGCAACGATCATCCCAACACGATACTGTAGCCGTGGTTTCTGTCATGCCGTAGCCAAGTTTTACGTTGATACCGATAGCATGGAAGAAACGACCAATGGTTTCATCCAGCTTCGCACCGCCACATGGCATGAAATTGATGTTGCCACCTAACAATGCACGTAGTTTAGATAGTACAAGCTTATCGGCTAGCGCATGACTCTTCTTAAGAAGCAACGATGGCGTGCGACCTTCTTGGTGACAAACAGAGAGTTTAGCCCCCATGTTCACCGCCCAAGTAAAGAGCACTTTACGGATAAACGGTGCTTTGGATACCTTCTCGTGAATCGCTGAAAAGATCTTCTCGTAGAAGCGAGGAACCGCAGACATAACCGTTGGTTTAACGTCGCTCAACGCATCACGAACTTGCATGGTGTCTTGCAGGTAACAGTTGGTTGCGCCTTTATAAAGGACATAAAAAGTCCAAGCGCGCTCAAATACGTGTGATAAAGGTAAGAAACACAATGAGACATCGTCTTTCGTTAAACTAAGACGCTCATCGTGGCCTTCTAGTTGGTAGCCAATATTGGTGTAATCAAGCATTACGCCTTTTGGTTGGCCAGTGGTGCCAGAGGTATAAATAAGGGTCAGTAAGTCGTCCATGCTTGCATCGGCAAGACGAGTATCAAGTTCAGCTTGCTGTGATTCAACACCGCGAGCCATGAACTCTTTCCAAGAGACAGCAAAGCTGTGGTTTTGAAGGTCGATATTGTCAGACATAGCAACAACGACTTCAAGTTGTTCACATTCATCAAAGAGCTTCACTGCCGCATCAAACTGAACTTGTTCGCCAACAAATAAGATCTTCACATCCGCATTTTGGATAATGTAAGAAGATTGCGCCGCGGTGTTGGTTGGATAAATCGGAACGGTCACAAGACGGGCTTGTAAAGAGGCAAAATCTGCCACTGTCCACTGAGGCATATTGTTTGAATAGATACCGATCTTATCTTGAACTCTCAGTCCTTGAGCCAATAGTGCTAATGAAAGCGTATCGATTTGTTGTCCAAACAGTTCCCAGCTAATACCTTGCCATACATTGTCTACTTTATGCTTCAAAGCTATACGGTTGCCGCCTTGGGCTACTTGGTCACGCAGTCTTTTTACGATATGAAAATCTAAATTGGCCATCTCTTTACCTTTGGCTTACACCTGTAAGCTTTTTTGAGCGCACAAGTGTACCTCTGATCATGGAAAAGGCAACTGATGAAGCTCAAAGTTATCAGTAATAGTACGTCTCACGCTAAGTTTTCTATCAACATAAGCTCACTGTTAACATAAGCCCTATCAACAAAAAATAGTAGGTACAAAAAAGCCCCAAGCCAGACTCCTAGCTTAGGGCTGATAAATCATAGGCATTAATGCTAGTTAAGTGCCACGACTTCGCCACAGATCATCATTAACTGATCTCGTAACCAAATGTGTCCTTTGTCTTTCTCACTTGACTCATGCCAGCTAAGGAAGCCAGAAATCGCTGCATTATTGAATGGGAAGTCTAGGATCTGCAGCTGCTCTTTATTCGCTGCATGTTCAACCATCCAGCGTGGAGCAATCGTGACAAGTTCCGATTGACCAACAACATATAGAACGTTACTCAAGCTCGTACCTTCGTAAAAAGGCATACAATTTAGGTCACGGTACGCTTGCTCTGAGAAGCTACGTTGACCATGAATACGAGACAGTTTAGCGTGCTTTTCATTAAGTAACTCAGCCGCTGTTACTTCACCTTTAATACGAGGGTGAGAAACAGATGCAACAACAACCAACTCATCCTGGAAGATTTCAGTACTTGAGAAGCCCTGCTCATCAAAACGAGCGTAATCAATCACGAAGTCGATTTCTTGGTAACGCATACGCTCAGAGAGCTGACGATCAAATTCGGCATCCATGTGCAATTTAACGCTAGGCGCTTGTCCATGGATTCTCGACATGATCTTAGGAGCAAAACGCATATCACAAGGGCTACAAATTGCCAGTTTAAACAAACGAGAAGACGATTCTGGAGTGAATACCGAGCTTGGTAATTCATTGCGCACTAACTGCAGCGCTTGACGGATTGGGCCAAACAATTGACGAGCACGTTGAGTCGGTTGAATACCACGACCTTGGCGCATGAATAGTTCGTCGTTAAACATCACTTTTAGGCGAGCAACCGCATTACTTACAGCAGGCTGAGACATTCCTAGATTATGAGCTGCACGCGTAATGTTTTGCTCTTGCATTACGGCATCAAATACAGTCAAAAGGTTTAAATCTACTCCACGAAGTGTGCTTTCCATTCTGTAGCTTGCAATTGCACTCATTGCGTCTTTTTTCTCTAACATTCAAATTGCCTCTGGTCAGTTCGACAGCGTTAAATTGGTAATAGTGTGGGAATAGATAACCACCAGTTCTTATATTTATCATATCGATATTTTTCGAATTACCACTACTATTAACCAATACATATCGAGCTAACAACAAGATTGATAAAGAATAATTTTATTTTACCTCCACAATTAAATAGTGCTTAAAAATCAAATAATTGAATAATTATAAAAAAACATAAAATACTGTGTTTATGAGTATCATTGCTACTTATTTAGCTGTTCTATCGTTTGGCTACATTTTCCACCACACATTGAAGTCATGAATTATTTAACCAGTACAATCAAAAACACCACTTATGAGTTAGGTGAGCGAGACATAACTAGGGAAGTCCACCTTGTCCCAAAGTTGTTTTCTTAAGTCATCTTGATGGGACCAATCTCCCGCCAATATCCATTCAACGAGCGCATTTGCGACATCTGGATAAGTAACCACTTCAGCCTGCTTTTCGCTGAGCCATCCACGTAAGATAGCGGCGTCTAAAAAGCTCATTGTTTGAGCCAATCCAAGCGCCTCTAGCGTCGCCACATTGCTCTGTTGTTCGAACTGCCCTTCGAGCGGTTTAAGGAGTAATTTCTTGCCTAACGTTAAAGCCTCAGATGGCAATTCAAACCCACCATTGGCTACCACACCAGAACAGCGATTTAGGTCGAGTTGGAAGCCTGTATGACTGAGTGGTTTGAACTCAATATTTTCGATTCGGTTAGGCTCAATTACGCTCGGGTGGTAACAGACAAAATTGTGAGAAATGAATTTCATTAGTAATTCAGAGATCGCATCCAGATTCTCAAATGGCAAGTAGACCAAAGTGAAGTGTTGTCGATCTATCGTTTTTTCATGACGAGCTAACGTGTGAACGATAGGGGGTAATATTGGCTGTTCAAAGTGATACCAATGCAGCCCAATGCTGTGCTCTGTTGGTGCGAAATGTCGGATCACGGAGTGTTCTATCCAGTTTCCTCCTTCTTTTGGGACATCATAACGGAACGCATTCTGGTGACTTATTCCTATGCAAGGCACACGCTGCCTTTTTGCGGCCCAAGCGGTCACAGGCTCAAAATCGTTAAGCACTAAATCATACGGTGTCAGATCGAGCTGGTTAGTCTCACTGAGAAATCGCCAGATATTATTTTTCATCAATGTCTTGCCGTATTTAACCTTCCCCTGCTCACTGTAAAAAGTTAAACCATGTCGAGTTTGATAGTTTCCAAACGCTTCCATTGAGAAGTACTGACTCTCTTCACGCCCTGAAAAGAGAAAATCAACATCGATATTATGTTGACGAAAAGCCACTGCCATTGCTCGTGCGCGCGCAATATGACCATTGCCTGTGCCTTGTACGCCATATAAGATTTTCATGAATCTTCCTTTAACTTGGTCACTCAAACTCATCGTTGTTACCAACGAAATACTTACAAAATGAAGTTAATGGCGAGACTGGTACAAGCAATACCTAAGGCTGCGCCAATTAATATATCCGTTAAAAAGTGCACACCAAGTAAGACTCGAGAACCAGCAATCACGACAGCCCAGCTCAAGCTAAATAAGTATAGACTTGGATAAAAGTGCCCAATTAAGGTCGCCATCACAAAAGCAGCTGCGGCATGCCCTGATGGCAGGCTGTACTTGTCTGACGGCACAATGTGAGAATGAAGTAACGAGGAGAATTCCGCTGGTCGGCGTCGTTTCAGAGTATTTTTTGCTAACCAATAGATAGGCAGTTCAATAGCAAAGGCCGCCAAGCCAACCATTAAAAACTGTCGCCCCGTATAGCCATCAGCCAGTAATGCAATCAGAGCGATGAAAACGTAAAGGTGTCCATCTCCAGTATGAGACACTGCTTTACTGAGTGCTGCATGTTGTCCGCTATAACGACTCTTTAAACAGAAAATAGAAAATGCCACATCCCAGCGGACAATAGGTTCGATTGTACGCATACGATCTCCTTAACAATCCTTATTCAGTTAAGGATCAAGTTATGCCCAACAAATGACAGTTAAGTGACGTTTTGAATGAACTAAAATGAAATTTTCCATGGTTGAGATGTGGCTGATTCAGCGGTATCGGATGGCTTACTCATCTATCATAAAAATAAAGCGACTCTAGGCCGCTTTATCATTTATTGCTTACTTTCTGGCTTCAAAGCTCTATAGCGAAAGGGGCTCGTGCTTCTTAACCAAACCAAAATCAGCCAATATCGAATAGGCCGCTGGGATCATAAACAGCACCAACAAAGTTGAGGCAAATATCCCGAACACAATCGAAATCACCAGAGGCTGAATAACCTGAGCCTGCAAGCTGGTTTCCGTCAATAGTGGTAATAGACCAGCTGCTGTGGTCATTGACGTTAAAAATACCGCACGGAACCGCTCGCGGCTGGCTTTAACAACCGAGTCATGCACGCTATCACCCTCATCGACATGGTGGCGAATGTATTGCACCAACAAGATGGAATCATTGACCACGATCCCAGCAAGCGACACAAAGCCCATCATGCTTGGCATACTTAACGCGTGCCCTAACAACCAGTGACCCACAACGACACCAATAAAAGCCAGTGGAATTGCCAACATTACGACCACAGGTTCTAGGTAGCTCCTGAATTGATAACTAAGAATCGCAAACACACCGAATAAGCCGAGTAAAAAGCCTTTGCCCATCGAAGCGCCCGTCTTAGCCGCATCTTTGGCTTCGCCTTCGAAATCAAAACGTAAACCCGGGTATTCTTGAATGAGCTTAGCCGCTTCTTCTTTTTGGAACTGAGCCAAAATCGCGGAAGAGCTCGCTTTCTTATTATCTATGTCACCGAAGATACTGATCGTTCTCAGCCCATCAATACGTTGGATTCGCACGTAGTTACGTTGGAAATCTAATGTCGCCAACGTTGCTAGCGGGATCTGACTACCATCTGCGGTAATGATTGGGAAGTTAGCTAGCTGCTGTATGTCGCCCGCTTGCTCCTTATCAAGACGCACTTCAATCGAGATATTCTCAACACCGATTTGAATCTCGTCCGCCGTTTGCCCAAAGAAAGCCGCACGCAATTGGGAAGCGATCATCTGCCCATTCACGTTGTAAGTCTCAGCACCTGGACGCAGCTTCACCAAGATCTCTTCTTTACCCATGCGCATGTCATCCAGCACACCGTGCACCCCATCGAACTGATTGAGGTATTCCTGAATATCCAAAGAAGCCGATTTCAACGCACTCAGGTCATCATGTTTGGCTCGAATTTCAATAGCACGACCGCCCGGCCCCATTGTAGGTTGCTTGAACACTAACGAGATAGGATCTGCCAAGTTACCAATGTCTTCGCGCCATGCATCAATGAAGTCATCGATAACCGTGTTACGGCTCTCTGCACCACGCAAATCTAAACGCACAGTGGCTAAGTGCGGGCCTGATTCATTGGCATCAGCGTTGGCATTAAATTGGCTGGTGATGTGCTCAACCAGTGTGTTGCCTTCTTCGACCTCTTCGCTCCATTGCTTGTTCAAACGCTCAGCAGACGCGACTATTTTGTCGACCACTCTCTCGGTTTGAGACAGTGATGCCCCCGGAGGAAGAATGATACGCGCCTCGGCAATATCGCCATCCAACTCAGGGAAAGGCTGAAATTTGACAACCCCACCAGCAATCAACGAGATAGATAGAAGCAACAAGGTTATCACTCCGCCCATAAAGGCGTAGCGGAAGGTCACGACCTTCTCGACCATGTTCATCAAAGTGGTATTACGGAAGTTCTCGAATTTCTCTAGCAGCACCACTTTGAAGCGCAGCGCTGGCTTGTCATTTTTTTCTTTATGTAATGAATGAGATAAGTGGTTTGGCAGAATAAGAAAGGCTTCAATCAAGCTCAACGACAGCACTAAAATAAGTACTTGAGGCACGGCTTTAAGCACCGCTCCAATTTCTCCATCAAGAAATAGTAAACTACCGAAAATACAGACTGTGGTTAGGAAAGAAGACAACACACCGGGGAGCACTTTCTTAACGCCGTTGTATACCGCGTCATCAACGTTTTGTCCCCGCTCTAAATGGGAGGCTATCGATTCGGCGATCACGATGGCGTCATCCATCATAATACCGATCGCCATCAACAAGCCGACCAGCGACATAATGTTGATCGACAAGCCAAGGTTAGCCATTAAGAATAAACCACCTAGGAAGGCAACGGGTAATCCAGCCGCCACCCAGAATGAATAGCGTAAACTGAAGAACAGCCACATAGTTGCAAACACTAGCACAATACCTTGCCAGCCATTGCGTACCATCATGGTTAGTCGATCCCAAAGTACAGACGAGAGATCATTGGTCATTTGCAGTGTCACGCCATCAGGGGCAATTGCGCTCTGGTCTTCCACGAATCGCGTCACATTCTCTTTGATTCGCAACGCATCGTCTTCCTTATTCTTGCTGATCTTTAGTAGTGCAGATGGCTTGCCATCAAACAAAACCTTCTGTTCATCCAGTTCAAAGCGATCGGTTATCTTGGCAATATCCCTCAAGCGGATCACAGAGCCATTCGGCGCCGATCCAACCACGATACTCTCTAATTCAACCGGAGTGATACGTCTTTCATCAAAACGAATCAGAAAGTTTTTATCTGGTGTTTCAACGTTACCACTCGGCAGCTTTACGTTCTGACGACCAATTTGATCGGCAATATCTCCAACACTCAAACCTAACTGACGAATGGCTTGGGTATCCAGTTCCACACGATATTGATGATCAGAGAAACCACTGACCTCGACCAATGAGACATCGTAATCAAGCTTCATGGTGCGCTTAAGATTTTCCGCGTAGGCCTTAAGTTCTGGCCATGACGTTTCAGCTGTTATAGCGATATCAACAACCGGTTCGTTCCAATCCAGCTCTTGAACAACAGGCGATTCAATCTCAGTTGGGAAATCATTGATCGAGTTGATCTGAGTTTGCACGTCCACCAGCATTCGACCGATATCTGCTTTCTCATTCAACTTGAGAATTAAACGCGCACTGCCTTCGATCGCCTCACATTGAGTCTCTTCAATGTTAGCTAATCCATCGACCGCGTCTTCCATTCTTACACACAAGCTCTCTTCTACTTCTTGTGGCGAAGCGCCGGGGTAAACGATCGCCGCCATAATATAAGGTGGATCATACGCGGGGAAGGTTTCACGCTTGATGGTAGACAAAGAAGCCAAACCCATGATCAGCAACCCAAGCATCAACAAATTGGCTGCCGTTGGGTGCCTAGAGAAGAACTTGATCATGAGGCGATCTCCTCAGTATCAGCGGAAAGCTCATCATCATTTGAGCGAGACTCTTTCAATAACATGCCTTCAATCGCAGGGAGAACATCGTTAAGGATCAATTTATCTCCGGCTTGTAGATCGCCACTCACAACCACTTGGTTATCTCTGCGATAAAGCACTTCAACACTCACCACTTGCAGACGCTGGCTGTCATTCATCAGGTAAACCTTATCGCCATGCAAAGCACGCTCAGGTACAACCCAACTCAGGTTCGCCATACCTTCAATCTCCGCTTTGACGAACATGCCATTCACCAACGGAGTAGCACTGCTTGGCTGTAAGGCTGAATAATCTTGATTGATTTCAAGAATGATCCCCGCGGTGGCTTGGTGTTCATCAACGGTTTCACTGATTCTTGCGACCTTCGCAGGCCAGCTCAGATTCAAGCTGCCACTGTTCATCTGGATCGTCGCTTTAATCGGTGCTTGGTAAGGGTTAGGAATGCCTGCTGCATCACGAGGGAACTGAGTAAAGCTTGAGGCTAAAGTTTGCATATCGTGAATAGAGAGTTGCGCCTCAACTTCCATAACGTCAATCCCATGAGCAACAAACATCTCTTGCTGAAGATTAACCACTTGGTTTTGTTCAATATCAACCTGAGCGATTCGCATTGCTCTTGGCAAAGTGATGGTCGTTTTATCCAAAGAACGTTGCGCCTCTTTCACTTTAGATACATTGACCTTAATCACCGCTTCCGCGACGCGCTTTTCATCTGGCATTAAAGCGATTTGATTCTGTATATCTAACACCAACTTCTGTTGAGAGAGTGCGCTTTGTTGTTGCAGGTCGACATCCGATTGCGAGGTAAGCCCTTTCTTACGAAGATCCTGTTTACGTTGCAGCTCTTTGTTACTGATCACTAAACGATTCTTTTCGATCTTTAATGTTTGTTGTAGGTTGTCTTCTTCTTGATTCAACTTCGCGAGTGAGGTCTGGCTTGATTTAAGATCCGCCTCGGCTTGTATCAGCTTCAATTCGTAATCTAAGGGATCAACCTTAAGTACGACCGTTCCCTCTGGGATCACCTGCCCTTTTTCAAGATCTGGATGCCGATAGACTATTTGCCCTGTCACCTCGGCAATCGCTTTCCATTCAACCTTAGGCACCACTCTGCCAAAGCCCACCGCCAACGGCGCGATCATCTGTTGTTCTAAGCTGACCGTTTCGACTAAACGAGCCCTATCTCCCGCGGGTTTAGTCGGCAGATCAAGCTTAAAATTAATCGCAACCACCAAACCAATAACACCAACCGCTAGTGCTGGAAAAAAGAGGAGCTTTTTACTTATTTTCATTATCTTGATTCCTGCAAGGGAGTAGCGCTAGATACATTGATAAAACCTTCGGTCATCAATTGAATGTTGTGTTCAATTAAACGATTAAGAAAGGCTTCGTTAAGCTCAATACCGTGGATCGCTAACAAAGGTGGCGGTGCGATAAAAGGAAATACCATTAGGCTAATGTACGAAACGCGACACAGTTTTGGATCCATGTTCTTCTTCAATATGCCCTGCTCGACTAACTTTTCAAAGATGACATCTTGGGCTGGCTTAGCCACATCTTGAAATACTTTTTCTAACAATTCTCTTTGAACCTCAGAGGGAGGCATATTCATCACTTGGGCAATCAAGCGAGGAAACTTAGGCACCTTAACCATCTCCTTATAATAAGTTCGCATTAAATCAAGAAAATTCTCATGGCTGCTCTCTGCCACCAACTTCTGCATCTGTATTTGCATCGGACGTAGCGTTTCACGCAGCATCGCTTCAAACAATCCGGCTTTATTGCCAAAGTAGTAACGGATCATCGCAATGTTCACTCCAGCACGCTCTGCAATTAAACGTGTCGAGACTTTATCGTAAGGTTGAATAACGAACAGATCTCGAGCGTGCTCGATGAGTAGCTGCCTGACATCAAGGTTTTGTTGAGGTCGCCCTGCTTTACGCGCTGCCATCATTGAGACCTATCCTATTAATTAATCACACGATTAATTATAGGGATAAATCAACACAGTAGTAGAACATTAATTACTCACTATTTAATCGATTGATTAATTAATTTGCCCATACCTTCGATTTAGTTGATGAATCGTTCCGACAAAAAGATTTACTACAAAGTTTTAACCTATACATAAGCCAATCGATAAACTAACCCGCCAGTACAAAACCACCAATCAGTCGATACATCCAACATGAAAGAAAAAAACAGCACAAACCAAACAAAAACACCACCAAAGCACACTGATATTGGATTTTCTCGTTTGACGCTCAGAATAAATTGCGGTAAATATGGTGTTAACAGTTTATTTACGGATATTTGTGTAATGATTTTTTCTTCTTCTCGACTGCTGAAACTTCTCCTTATCGTGAACCAATCGCGCGGGTAAGTTGTGGGTCAAGAACTACACAAATATTAAAACCCGCGCTGAGCGGGTTTTTTTGTAACTGGCACTTTTAAAAGAACATCATTCTTAATAATAATTTGGATAGCAATCGATTTATTGTCGATATAAGGAAGCACCCATGAACGATCAAGTAATAATTTTTGATACGACCTTACGTGACGGCGAGCAAGCTCTTGCAGCAAGTCTCACGGTAAAAGAGAAGTTACAGATCGCTTACGCTCTTGAGAGGCTGGGTGTGGACGTTATTGAGGCTGGCTTCCCAGTTTCTTCTCCCGGTGATTTCGAATCGGTTCAAACGATTGCGAAACACATCAAAGATAGCCGAATTTGTGCGCTTTCTCGTGCCGTTGCCAAGGATATAGACGCCGCAGCAGAAGCACTAAAAGTCGCAGAACAATTCCGTATCCATACCTTCATTTCAACCTCAACGGTTCACGTACAAGATAAATTGCGCCGTAGCTATGACGATGTTGTTGAGATGGCAGTAAAAGCCGTTAAACACGCTCGTAACTATACCGATGATGTTGAATTCTCTTGTGAAGATGCAGGGCGCACCCCAATTGATAACCTATGTCGCATGGTGGAAGCCGCCATCAACGCTGGCGCGAAAACCATCAACATTCCAGACACGGTAGGCTACACAGTGCCTAATGAGTTTGGTGGTATTATCCAAACTCTATTCAACCGAGTTCCAAACATTGATAAAGCCATCATCTCGGTGCACTGTCACGATGACTTAGGCATGTCGGTTGCTAACTCCATTGCGGCGGTACAAGCGGGTGCTCGCCAAATTGAAGGCACGATTAACGGTATTGGTGAACGTGCGGGTAACTGTTCTTTAGAAGAAGTCGCGATGATCATCAAAACTCGCCAAGAGCTTTTGGGTGTTCATACTGGTTTGGATCATAAAGAGATTCACCGTACCAGTAAGTTGGTTAGCCAGCTTTGCCATATGCCAATTCAAGACAACAAAGCTATCGTTGGTGCTAACGCATTCAGCCACTCTTCAGGCATTCACCAAGATGGCATGCTAAAGAACAAAAACACTTATGAGATCATGACCCCTGAGTCCATTGGCTTGAAAAACAAGGCATTGAACCTAACAAGCCGCAGTGGCCGTGCTGCCGTTAAGAGCCACATGGACGCTATGGGTTACAAAGACAATGAGTACAACCTAGATTCATTGTACGAAGACTTCTTAAAGCTTGCTGACCGCAAAGGCCAAGTGTTCGATTACGACCTAGAAGCACTAATGCACTTCGCAAACCTACGTGATGAAGATGACTTCTATAAACTGAATTACCTAAGCGTACAATCTGGTAGTGTTATGTCCACCACCAGCATCAAACTGCAATGTGGAGATGAAGAGAAATGCGAAGCGGCTGTTGGTAACGGCCCTGTTGATGCCTTATACCAATGCATCTACCGCTTAACGGGTTATGAAATCGTGCTAGACAAATTCGACCTAACCGCAAAAGGTGAAGGCGAAGATGGTTTAGGCCAAGCCGATATTATTGCTAACTATAAAGGCCGTAAGTACCACGGTACGGGCGTTTCAACCGATATCGTTGAGGCTTCTGGTCAAGCGCTACTGCACGTTATTAATAGCATTCAGCGCGCAGACACCATTGCAGAAATGAAACAGCAAAGAATCGCGACAGTTTAATATCCAATAACAGAGCCCTAGAGCCGATGTTATTGGCTTTAGGGACAAAATTTTAAAGAGCTGTCATAGCTCAGTAACAAGAATTAAAGGATTAACATGACAGATAAATCATACAAAATTGCCGTACTACCTGGTGATGGCATTGGCCCAGAAGTAATGCAACAAGCACATAAAGTGCTAGACGCGATCGAAAAGAAGCACGCGATTAGCTTTTCTCGCGAAGAGTATGATGTTGGTGGAATTGCGATTGATAATCACGGCAGTCCACTTCCAGAAGCAACAGTAGCGGGCTGTGAAGAATCTGACGCGGTACTTTTTGGTTCTGTCGGCGGACCTAAGTGGGAGCACCTTCCACCAAACGATCAACCAGAGCGTGGTGCCCTACTTCCTCTACGCAAGCACTTCCAACTGTTCTGTAATCTACGCCCGGCACAAATCCACAAGGGCTTAGAGTCGTTCTCTCCACTTCGCGCTGATATCTCTGAGCGTGGTTTTGACATCGTGGTTGTACGTGAACTAACAGGCGGCATCTACTTCGGCCAACCTAAAGGTCGCGAAGGCGAAGGCGCAACTGAAAAAGCGTTTGATACAGAGGTTTACCACCGTTACGAAATCGAACGTATTGCAAAAATTGCGTTTGAATCTGCACGTCTACGTAACAAAAATGTTTACTCAATCGACAAAGCGAACGTTCTACAGAGCTCTATCTTATGGCGTGAAGTGGTTGAAGAGATCGCAAAAGATTACCCAGATGTCACGCTAAACCATATGTACATCGACAACGCGACCATGCAGTTAATCAAAGACCCATCTCAGTTTGACGTAATGCTATGTTCAAACATCTTTGGTGACATTATCTCTGATGAGTGCGCAATGATCACGGGTTCTATGGGTATGCTTCCTTCTGCAAGCTTGAACGAAAGTAACTTCGGCCTATACGAACCTGCAGGTGGCAGCGCTCCAGATATTGCAGGCAAGAACATCGCGAACCCAGTCGCACAGATTCTTTCTGCCGCGCTAATGCTTCGTTACAGCCTAGGCGAAGAAGCGGCAGCACAAGATATAGAAACTGCGGTATCTAAAGCGCTTTCAGCAGGCGAGCTAACAGCAGACCTAGCAGGCGGCAACCAGGCGCTGACGACATCTGAAATGGGTGACAAGATTGCAGAGTATATCTTAGCTTCATAAGCTAGACGCTCTAGAATTAAAGCAAGTACATAAGAATAATATCAAGCCAAGTCAGCTTAAATCACATGACTTGGCTCGAAACACACACTGGGACTGATGCTCCCAAGGAAGAAAAGCTATGTCGACAAACCAGCAAGCAAAAACCTTATACGAGAAAGTGTATGACGCTCACGTTGCAGTAGCAGCAGAAGGCGAAACTCCCATTCTTTACATCGATCGTCACCTTGTCCACGAAGTAACATCGCCACAAGCCTTTGATGGTCTACGTGAAAAGGGCCGTAAAGTTCGCCAAGTAGGCAAAACCTTCGCGACCATGGATCACAACGTATCAACACAAACTAAAGACATCAACGCTTCTGGCGAGATGGCTCGTATCCAAATGGAAACGCTATCGAAGAACTGTGAAGAGTTTGGTGTCACGCTTTACGACCTAAACCACAAATACCAAGGTATTGTGCACGTAATGGGCCCTGAACTGGGTATTACGCTACCGGGCATGACCATCGTATGTGGTGACTCGCACACGGCGACACACGGTGCATTTGGTTCTCTTGCATTCGGTATCGGTACTTCAGAAGTTGAGCACGTTCTAGCCACTCAAACGCTAAAACAAGCACGCGCTAAAACCATGAAGATCGAAGTAAAAGGCAAGGTTGCTCCGGGCATTACTGCAAAAGACATCGTGTTAGCGATCATCGGCAAGACAACAGCCGCTGGCGGTACAGGCTACGTAGTGGAATTCTGTGGTGAGGCGATTACCGACCTTACGATGGAAGGTCGTATGACGGTGTGTAACATGGCTATCGAGTTGGGCGCTAAAGCAGGCCTAATAGCACCGGATGAAATCACCTACGAGTACATCAAAGGTCGTAAATTCTCTCCAGAGGGCGAAGACTTAGAAGCGGCAATCGAATACTGGAACACATTGAAAACCGATGCTGACGCTGAATTCGATGCAGTTGTTACATTAGAAGCAGCAGACATTAAACCACAAGTTACTTGGGGTACTAACCCAGGTCAGGTTATCTCGGTAGACACGCCAATCCCTGCACCAGAAAGCTTCGCTGACCCTGTTGAAAAAGCATCTGCAGAAAAAGCTCTGGCTTACATGGGCCTTGAAGCCGGTAAATCTCTATCTGATTACAACGTAGATAAAGTGTTCGTGGGTTCTTGTACTAACTCGCGTATCGAAGACATGCGTGCAGCAGCAGCGGTAGCGAAAGGCCGTCAAGTAGCGAAACATGTTCAAGCGCTTATCGTTCCGGGTTCAGAGCAAGTTAAAGCACAAGCTGAAGCTGAAGGCCTAGATAAGATCTTCATCGAAGCAGGCTTTGAATGGCGTTTACCAGGCTGTTCTATGTGTCTTGCTATGAACAACGACCGTCTAGGTCCACAAGAGCGCTGTGCTTCTACATCAAACCGTAACTTTGAAGGTCGCCAAGGCCGTGATGGTCGTACGCACCTAGTTAGCCCAGCAATGGCAGCCGCAGCGGCAATCGCTGGTCACTTTGTCGATATTCGTGAACTTTAATTAGAGGATTTAACATGTCAGGTTTTCAACAACACACCGGATTAGTCGTTCCTCTAGATACGGCCAACATCGATACTGATGCGATCATTCCAAAGCAGTTTCTACAGAAAGTAAACCGCATCGGTTTTGGTAAACACTTGTTCCACGATTGGCGCTTCCTAGATGACGCAGGCCAACAACCAAACCCTGAGTTTGTAATGAACGAAGCTCGCTACCAAGGCGCTTCAATTCTTCTAGCTCGTGAAAACTTCGGTTGTGGCTCATCTCGTGAACACGCACCTTGGGCGCTTGCCGATTATGGTATCCAAGTAATGATCGCACCAAGCTTTGCCGACATTTTCTACGGTAACTCGATCAACAACCAAATGGTGCCAGTTCGATTGACTGAGCAAGAAGTGGATGAGCTATTCCAATTCGTTGAAGCGAATGAAGGTGCAGAAATTACGGTTGATCTAGAAGCAATGAAAGTCAGCGCGAATGGTAAAGAGTACTCATTTGAAATTGATGAGTTCCGTCGTCACTGCCTACTGAATGGTTTAGATAATATCGGCCTTACACTTCAACACGCCGATAAGATCTCTGAGTTTGAAGCTAAGATTCCTAACTTCCTGAAATAATCAGACGTTTCTGAATAAATCTAAAGGTTGGCCTAGTGCCAACCTTTTTTATTTGGCTAAGCTTTTAACTTAACTTCATATGTTTATTTAAATGAAGAGCAATGAAAGAAAATGGTAAGCCTTAAGGTCTTAGTAGTCAGTCATCAGGAGAATGCCATGAAACAACTACTTTTTATTGTCAGCCTACTTTTTTCAACCTTAGCTTGGTCTGCGCCTAAATCCGATCTTTGGCCATACTGGAAGCAAAGCGACGATACCAACCTAGAACAGGTATCTCATCAAGATTGGCAGCAATTCCTCGATAGCTACTTGGTTAAACAGGGGCAAAATACGTTAGTTAGATATAAAGCGGTGAACACTGCCGATAAGACCAAACTTAAGCAATACATCAAGCAACTCGAACAGGTGAATCCGCTCGACTATTCAAAAGCGGAGCAGTATGCCTACTGGGTTAATCTATATAACGCCGTGACTGTCGATTTGATTCTTGATGCCTACCCGATCAAATCCATAACTAAACTTGGCGGACTATTTAGTTTCGGGCCGTGGGGAGATGATGTGGTAGTCGTTAACGGGAAATCACTGACACTCAATGACATTGAACACCGAATCCTAAGACCGATTTGGCAAGATCCTCGCACGCATTATGCAGTGAACTGTGCCAGCCTAGGTTGCCCTAACTTACAACCTGACGCTTTTACCTCTAACAATACTGAAGCCTTGCTAGAACAAGCTGCAACTGAGTTTGTAAGCAGTGACAAAGGCGTGATGGTTACAAACAATAAGCTTCAACTATCATCGATTTACGAATGGTTTGCTGTGGATTTTGGTACGAAGAAACAACTTATTCAGCACTTAGAACAATATCGAACTCAACCTATCACGAATACTAACAAAATCAGCTATGAGTACGATTGGTCACTCAACCAAGCAAACTAGCTCTAACGCTAACGCTAAAGTTCATCATTAAAGAGAAATAAAAAAGAGGCTAGAGGTTTTGATTAACCACTAGCCTCTTCTCAATTCTTTGAGCGTATTTCTACGATTAAAAACTTGAGCCCGGTTGCTGCAAGAATTCAATTTCTTCGGGAGTCGAAGCTCGCCCTAACACTTCATTACGGTGCGGATAGCGACCAAATCGCTCAATGATAACCTTGTGCTTAAACTCAAAATCCAGATTATGTTCTAATCCCGTTTGAGAAAAGAGTTCCACGGCTTGTTCATGGACTAACAAAGATTCACTGTGCATATAAGGCATATACAGGAAGCTTTTCTGTTGCTCGTTCAGCTGGTGATCAAAACCACCCGCTACCGCCTCTTGGGCTAGAGCCAACGCCATCGGATCAGAAGAAAATGCTGTCGGGCTGTTTCTACCTATATTTCGAGAAAACTGATCAAGCACGATAATCTCAGCCAATCGCCCTTGCGCAGTTTGGCGCCACTCAAATAGCTCGCCTTGAATGGCTGCTTTATGCAATTCAGAAAATCGAGACTCTATCAAAGTGTCAATCTCGGCGCCGCCAGTAAACCAATCTTTAGGCGTCAACTCATCGAACCAAAACTCTAGAACAGCCTGATACGTTACCGTCATATAATTCCCTTTAATAAAAAACCGAGTAACTTTGTTATTACTCGGTTTAGTGTTCAACTACTTAAAGCCTTTGACCTTCTTTATCAGATCATAAGCATTCTGAATTTCTTGCGATTTCTCTTTCGCAACATTCATCATCTCAGGCGGTAAGCCCTTCGCCATCAGTTTATCTGGGTGATGTTCATTCATCAGTTTACGGTAGGCTTTCTTCACCTCTTTACCGTCAGCACTTTCACTCACACCAAGAACCTTATATGCATCGCCAAGCTGGTTCTGTTGCGAAGCCTGTTGCCAACCTGATGACTGTCCGTGGCCTTGCTGACCACCAAAGCTTCCACCTTGCTGCTGGAAGCGGAATGCCGCTTCTTGCATCTGTAAGCGGCGATCTAGTTGTTCCGAAGAAAAACCAAGGCCTTGAGCGATCTTATGGAGAACCTGACGCTCGCTTGGATGCAAAATCCCATCAGCAAACGCTGCTGAAATTTGCAGTTCTAAGAAGAATTGCAATAGATCAAAACGACCGCCTGATGAAATCTTCACGCGTTCAAGCGCATCACTTAACGGAAAGTCGCTCTCTTTACCATCACGGAAAGCATCTTGCGCGGCTTGACGTTGTTCACCATGCAGATTCATGCGCTCCATCATAGTGGAAGCTAACTGAATTTCTTCAGGTGTTACCTGACCTTTAGCTTTAGCGACATGCCCCATAACCGCAAAAGCGGCTTTAAAAAACTCATTCTGCCTTTCTACTTGGCTTGGCCCTCGGCCAAAACCAGAACTATTAAAACCCGATTGGTTCAACCGACGAGCTTTATCGAACTGGTGTCCTAAAAATAGGCCAAAAATCAGACCAAGCGGACCTCCAAATAAAAAGCCAAAAAAAGCGCCCAAAATTTTGCCAAATATTTGCATTATGTGTTCTCTATCTATGAATTTTATCTGAGTAATGCTGTCTGATGATGCTGAATGCTAATATTTCCTTTATCATAAGGAAAATGCTTTATTAATTGGATTGATACTAGATCAACCCTTCATCTAGTGACACAGGATAGTTCAACTTCATGCAATCTTTTTCCCGCACCTTGTTAGCCGCGTCTATAAGTACGGCGTTATACGTGTCGACAACTCAAGCTGAAACAATCACCGATAGTAGTGTGCAGGAAATGCCCTCTATAGATCAATGCTTGATCGAGCCCGCTGCAGAAAACGAGACGCAGCTACCCGCACATGTTGAGTCAGATCGCTTAGAAGCTATCAATGGTGACAAGGCAATATATTCAGGTGACGTAAGAGTTACGCAAGGGAACAAGACCATCCTTGCTGATAACGTAACCCTGCACCAACAAGAAAACATCGTTGTAGCTGAAGGCAACGTAAACTTTAGTGATGGTCAAATAAAGTCAGTATCGGACAGAGCAACCAACAATCTGACTACCGACGAAATGACATTAGAAAATACCGATTACGAATTTCTTTGTGAACCAGGTCGTGGTGATGCTGTATACGTATCTAAGACAGGCAAAGCGGTTTATGAAATTGAAGATGGCTCAATCACCTCTTGCCCTATTGGCGACAACGCTTGGCGCCTAAGAGCCTCAAGTATCAGTGTCGACCAAGACGAAGAACAAGCCACTTTTTACAACCCTCGCTTTGAGATCCAAAGTGTTCCCGTTTTTTACTTACCGTATTTAACTGTACCAGTCGGCGATACCCGTAAAACCGGCTTCTTGTATCCAACCGTTTCGTACGGTTCAAGCGATGGTTTCGAAGCTGAAATCCCGGTGTATTGGAACTTAGCGCCAAACTACGATTTGGAAACCACATTCAAGTACATGCAAGAGCGTGGTACTCAACTAAACAGTAAATTCAGATATTTGAGCGACTTTGGTTCGGGCAGTATCAAGTCTGAGTACTTACCTGATGATAAAAAATACGAAGAAAAAGGCGACCGTTGGGGGGCTCAATTAGAGCACTCTGGAATATTCCAACAATCTTGGTTATTTGAACTCGATTACTCCAAAGTGAGTGATATCGATTACTTTACCGATGTCAACTCAAGCAGCATTGGTAACCGTGAAGATGGGCAACTGCTTCAAGAAGGTAAAGCAACCTACCGTTCTCAAAATTGGGATGCTTCTGTACTTGTCCGAGATTTCCAAGTCCTTACAACCACCAATAACTTGCCTTATCGTCTCATGCCACAACTCGAGTATAACTATTATGCTCCTGAAGTAATGAAGTACCTGGATTTTGATCTAATCAGTCATGTTTCGTTGTTCGATACAGACGCAAAAGGTAAGCCTTCAGCTACTCGTGTTCACGTTGAGCCTGGCATTACTATCCCAGTCGGAAATACCTGGGGAACTTGGACAACAGAAGCGCGATTACTGGGTACATACTACCAACAAGATCTTGATGGCGTTGATACTGGTACGGGGTCTGATTATGAAGGCTTAGAAGAGTCAGCAAGTCGAGTGATCCCTGAATTTAGAAGCCATGCTGGTATCGTTCTGGAACGAGATACCACGATTGTTGACAACTACACTCAAACACTCGAACCACAAGTCCAATACCTTTATGTCCCGGAAGAAGATCAATCTAACATTGGTCGTTACGACACCACTTTACTGCAAACGGATTATTACGGTCTATTCAGAAGCCGTAAATACAGTGGTGTAGACCGTATTGCCTCAGCAAACCAGGTAAGTTATGGAGCTTCATCTCGCTTTTTTGATGATGAGTATAAAGAACGTCTTAACATCTCTTTTGGGCAGATCTTTTATATCGATAAAGATACTAAACAAAACTTAAATGATGATGACTCAAGTAAAAATTCCAATTATTCATCTTGGGCGGTAGAGGTTGACTTTAACTACGACGATTACCTGTTCTATCACGGTGGTGTACAGTACGATATTGATACCTCTGCAATGCAGCTTGCGAATAGTACTATTGAATATCGCTTTACTGGCGGTTACATACAAACAAACTACCGCTATGTAACCAAAGAGTACATTGAAGACACCGTTGATTTTAATATTGGCTCAATTACTAAAGATGGTATCTCTCAAGCTGGTTTACTCGGTGCTTACCAAATTTCACCTAAATGGAACGCAAGCGCTCAATACTTCTATGACTTGACCACCGAAGAAGAGCTCGAATGGTTAGCTCGAATCAATTATAAATCAGATTGTTGGTACATTGGCTTTACCTACAGCAACCAATTACGCAGCTGGGAAGGCGATTACATCAACACATCGAACGCGTCACCCGTTTATGAAAACAACTTCAGCGTGAACTTCGGTATTGTCGGCTTTGGTACCAACATTGGCTCAGATTCTGGCGCTGTCGGTGAAAGCAGCTCGGATAACGCATTGAGCTATGGCCGTCCATTCTTCTTAAACAACTAATTTTCTTTATTGATAAAACATCAATAAATTTAAAGGATTACACATGACATTGTGGAAACGCACATTAATTGCTATCGCAGCGGCTTGTACTTTATCAACAAGCTACGCAGCCCCGGTTGAACTCGACAGCGTAAAAGTGATCGTGAACGAAGGCGTGATCTTACAAAGCGATATCGACGCTTCGATGAAGACACTGCGCGCAAACGCTAAGAAAAGCGGTCAAACATTACCATCACAAGATGTACTCAATGAGCAAGTACTGGAAAAGCTGATTATCGATACCATTCAGACTCAAGAAGCGGAGCGTATCGGTGTTCGTATTGATGATGCTCGACTTGATCAAGCAATTGTAGGCATCGCGGAAAACAACAACCAAACGGTAGAACAACTTACCGCGTCAGTTGCCGAAGAAGGCCTGAGCTACAATGCATTTCGTGAACAAGTAAGAAAAGAGATTGCAGCAAGCGAAGCTCGTAACGCCTTAGTTCGTCGCCGTATCAATATTCTTCCAGCAGAAGTGGATAACCTAACGGATATCTTAGCGCAAGAGACCAATGCCACTGTTCAATACCAAATTGGACACATTCAACTACGCTTCAATGACGAGCAAACAAAAGAAGAGCTAGAAGTTCAAGCTAAAGAGCTAGTTGAAGCACTCAACTCAGGCAAAGATTTCAGCACCATGGCTTATACTTACTCTAAAGGTCCTAAAGCACTGCAAGGCGGTGACTGGGGTTGGATGCGTAAAGAAGAAATGCCAACCATTTTTGCAGACCAAATCAAAATGCAGAATAAAGGCAGCATCATCGGTCCTTTCCGCAGCGGTGTGGGTTTCCATATCCTGAAAATTGAAGATGTAAAAGGCTTAGAGACTGTTGCCGTTACCGAAGTGAATGCGCGCCATATATTGATTAAACCGACCGTCATCTTAAGTGACGACGGGGCAAAGGAGCAACTTGAGGAGATCACTCGTCGTGTCAACGCTGGTGAAGCTAGCTTTGGTGATCTCGCTCAGCAATACAGTCAAGATCCAGGCTCAGCAGTTCAAGATGGTGAATTAGGCTATCAGACACCTGATTTGTACGTGCCTGAATTCAAACACCAAGTAGAAACATTGCCTGAAGGCAAAATCAGTGCACCATTTAAAACGGTTCATGGCTGGCACATCGTCGAAGTACTCGACCGTCGAGAAGTTGACCGTACCGATTCAGCTTTAAAAAACAAAGCTTACCAAATTCTATTTAACCGTAAGTTCAATGAAGAAGCAGGCGCTTGGCTACAAGAAATAAGAGCCAGTGCCTTTGTTGAAATAGTTGAGGAAGACCAAGATGACAACTAAACGTATTGTCATTACCGCGGGTGAACCTGCTGGAATAGGCCCAGATTTAACTCTGGCCTTGTCTCAAGAAAGCTGGCCACATCAACTTGTGGTTTGTGCCGATAAGACACTACTTGCGGAGCGAGCTAAGCTCCTCGGTATCGAAGTAGAGTTTCTGGATTACGACGCAACCGCAGCTAAGGAGCCTCAACGCTCTGGCACACTGGTTGTGAAACACGTTCCATTATCTGAAAGCACCATTGCAGGTCAACTCAACGAGGCCAACGGCCATTACGTATTAAATACTTTAGAAACCGCAGCAATTGGCTGTATGAATGATGAATTTGATGCTATTGTCACCGGCCCTGTTCACAAGGGTGTAATTAACCGGGCTGGCGTTGCTTTTAGTGGCCATACCGAGTTTTTTGCAGAGAAGTCCAATACACCGCTCGTGGTGATGATGTTGGCAACTGAAGGGCTGCGTGTTGCACTAGTAACAACACACATCCCACTAGCTTATGTATCTCAAGCCGTGACCGAAGACAGATTAGAGCGAGTTATTACGATTCTGAATAAAGATTTGGTCGAAAAATTTGCTATAGAGAAACCAACTATTTATGTGTGTGGTTTGAACCCGCACGCGGGCGAAGATGGTTGTTTAGGTCACGAAGAGATAGAAACTATTACTCCTACGCTAGAAAAAATTCGCCAAAAAGATGGTATTAATTTAGTTGGCCCATTGCCAGCAGACACCATCTTTAATGAAAAATATTTGCAAGATGCAGATGCTGTTTTAGGTATGTATCACGACCAAGTGCTCCCAGTACTGAAATACAAAGGCTTTGGTCGCTCAGTGAACATCACACTTGGCTTACCATTTATTCGCACATCAGTCGATCACGGTACTGCCTTAGACTTGGCAGGAACAGGCCAAGCCGATACAGGGAGCTTTAGAACAGCGCTCACGCACGCCATTGAATTAGTAGAGAAAAAGCAATGAAAAATGATGTCCACTTAGGGCACAAAGCGCGTAAACGTTTTGGTCAAAACTTCCTTAACGACCCATACATTATTGATGGAATCGTATCGGGCATTAACCCACTACCAGGTCAGAATTTAGTTGAAATCGGCCCAGGTCTTGGTGCCATTACAGAGCCAGTTGGTAAACTTGTCGACAAGTTCACGGTAATTGAGCTAGATAGAGATCTAGCGGAACGTCTGCGCAACCATCCGGATCTTACTGATAAGTTAACGATCCATGAAGGCGATGCGATGAAGTTCGACTTCGAACAACTCGTGAAACCCAACAACAAGCTTCGTATCTTTGGTAACTTGCCATACAACATCTCTACCCCCTTGATGTTCCATCTTTTTGAATTCCATAAAGACATACAAGATATGCACTTTATGCTTCAAAAAGAAGTAGTTAACCGTTTAGCAGCGGGGCCAGGCAGCAAAGCTTACGGTCGTCTTACTGTCATGGCTCAATACTACTGTAAAGTGACTCCTGTGCTCGAAGTACCGCCAACAGCCTTCGTTCCGCCACCGAAAGTAGATTCTGCAGTCGTGCGCCTTCAGCCATACGAAGTGCTACCTTACCCTGCAAAAGATCTCAAGTGGCTAGAGCGAGTCTGTCGTGAAGGCTTCAACCAACGCCGTAAAACGGTTCGTAACTGCTACAAGAGCTTAATCGATAAGGAAGTGCTTGAAGAGCTAGGTATCAACCCAAGCATGCGCCCTGAGAATTTAACGCTCGAGCAATTTGTCGATATGGCGAACTGGTTGTACGACAGCCACAACGCTGACAAATAAATAAAAAGGCTCCTACACTTCGGTAAGGAGCCTGTTTTTTATTTAACACTTCTAGGGGCTTTCGCCCTCAGCATACCAACAATAAAAGGTGCGAATATGGATATATCTACGCCTTGTATCAAATGCCAGGTTCACTCTAAATACATACCAGAGCAATCTGAGCCAACGAAGAATCGTTACGTCTTCGCCTACATTATTACGATAAAAAACCTCAGTAAAACAACGGTGCAACTGATGTCTCGCCGCTGGTTGATTACCGACTCTAACGGTAAGCAACTCACCATAGAAGGTGATGGTGTCGTTGGGCAGCAACCTGTTATTGAAGCCAACGACGAATACACCTACACAAGTGGTACCGTCATCGAAACCCCTGTAGGCGTTATGCAAGGTCATTATGTTATGACAGACCACAAGGGGATTGATTTTATAGCCGAAGTCGAGCCTTTCAGGCTAGCGATCCCCAACATTCTTAATTAGCTATATACTAAAAATAATTGGAGTTGCTGTTAGGTAACAAGAAAGAATATCTATGATCATCGGTATTCTTTCTATGTGATTAGGGTGAACTTGCGCCGTTAACGACGCTGCAGCTTCAAGTATAAAGAACATACACCAGCATCTATAGGAAATTACTTTGTCGAATTATATTGTCGGAGACATCCAAGGCTGCTTCGACGAACTTCAACTCTTACTTGAAACCGTCAAATTTGATAAGCAAAAAGATACTTTGTGGGTCGCTGGTGACTTGGTCGCAAGAGGCCCTAAGTCACTTGAGACACTCAGATTTATCCGGTCTTTAGGAGAGTCCTCGAAGGTAGTACTGGGCAATCATGACTTACACCTGCTCGCAGTTTCGCTTGGTCTTTTTCCAGCAAAGAAGAAAGATCAAACTCAGCCTATTTTAGATGCTGATGACAAAGACGAGTTGCTTGAATGGCTTAGAGAACAGCCTTTAATGCAAGAGCATGACCAATTTGTCATGACCCATGCTGGTATTTCTCCACAATGGACAATCAAGCGAGCGCGTAAAGAGAACAAAAAGGTCACAGGACTATTGCGCTCAAAAAAATGGAAGTGGTTGATTGAGAACATGTACAGCAATTCTCCTGACTTGTGGTCAAAAGAATTGAGCGATATAGAGCGTTATAGATACGCCATCAACAGTTTTACACGCATGCGCTTCTGCTTTCCTGACGGACGTTTAGACATGGGCTGCAAGCTTCCTCCAAAAGAGGTGGCCGACCACGAATACATCCCTTGGTTCGACCTTCCTCAAAGAGTTCAGCTAGATAAAACCGTATTATTTGGCCACTGGGCAGCACTTGAAGGTTATAACGGAAAAGACGTTATTGGACTTGATACGGGGTGTGTTTGGGGCGGAGAGCTAACGGCACTTCGTTGGGAGGACAAACAGTTTTTCACTCAAGCTGCGCTATAGAAATTACGAGAAGCTTGCGCTACTGAACCAGTAACGCAAGTATTTTTCAGAACCTAACTATTAATAACCACAGTTAACGCTCAAGGATCACAAATTCCATATTGTGTTTGTTTTTCTCATCCGCTTGGTAGGTATCATTAAAGCTCTGCTTCCAACCTTCTCCCCAATCAGGGAACTTTGTATCACCATCAACGGCTAAATCGATATAAGTAAGGTAAAGCTTGTCAGCTTTAGGTAAGCAAGTTTCATAAATCGAACCACCACCAATGATCATTACCTCTTCAACATCACTGACTAGATCTAAAGCTTGTTCTATCGAAGTAACGGTTGTCACACCTTCAATTTTCAAATTCTCATCACGACTGATTACAACATTCAATCGACCAGGTAAAGGTCGTCCAATCGACTCATAGGTCTTACGCCCCATCACTACTGGTTTTCCCATTGTAGAGCGTTTAAACCATGCGAAATCCGCAGGCAAATGCCATGGCATCTGGTTGTCTTTACCAATGACACGATTGTCTGCCATTGCTGCTATCATACTGATGATCATAAATCGAAAGTCCTGTTCTTAAAAAGAAAATTAACGCTAAACGATAGGTCTACGGCGGTAGAATAACAGCCCAGGCACCGCTAAGCCAATCGCCAGCCCAGCGATAATGAACATCGATTTTAAAAAGTTCTCCATCAAAATAGCGAGTAATTCAGGGCTGTACCCAGCTCGGTTAATTTCAACCATCGCAATCATAGCCTTAAAGGCAAACACGCCTGGGACCATAGGAATCAAGGCTGCAACCGTAAATACCTTAGGGTGCGCTAACAGCTTATGCGACCACTGTACCCCTATCATGCCAACCAATGTCGCGGCAAAGAATGTCGCCCATTCGATAGGAATACCGAAGTGCATCATCAAATAACGGCTACCATGGCCAATAGAGCCTCCTAACGCACAATAAATTAAGGCTCTCTGCGGAACATTAAAGACCAGAGCGAACCCTACCGCTGGTACCGCCGCAAAAAACATATCATTGAGCAAACCAACCAACAATTCAAAAAGACTCATTAACTCACCCACCCCCATACACCTGACAGGCTCATCGCTGCGACAATACCTAAACTGGTTGCCAGAGTTAATAAACTGGCCATGGTAAAACGGGCTAACCCCATATTGATATGACCTTTAAGCATATCGGCAACAGAATTAATGAGAGGAAAACCCGGCACTAGCATCAATACTGAAGATGCCATCACTATTGTGGGTTGGCCTCCAATATTATAAAGCACCGCTTGAGCAGAAATAGTAGTAGTAACAAAGGCTGTGATAGCGAAGTTCAATAACGGATTGAAGTGACGGTGACCAATCTCTTGTCTGACGATCATACCGCAGGCTGAAGCAATAAAAGTCATCATGAATACCTGCCAATCTCCACCAGCAAGGCGGCTAAAAGAAGCACACGAAAAACCTATCATAATGACAACTAACCAGCGATTGTAGCGTTCAGGGCTAATCTTTTGGATCTTTCTATAGGCCAGTCCATAATCGAGAATCCCCTTCTCCATCATGATACAAACTCGCTGAATATCAGTGATCACCTGCATGTTGAGACCCCGGTCAGCACAGCTTCGAGTGGTGGTAATACAGTGATCATCCATCATCGTTGTCACAACAAGCGCATTGGCTGATAGTGCGACTTCTACTTCATCTACTCCACAAGCGATACCAATACGACGCATGATATCGCCAACCAGTGTGCTTTCGGCACCATGTGCTAGTAGCATTTGTCCTGATTGAGCGACGAGTCTTGAGATCGCTCTTTGCTTTGATGCCATGATTCCCTTCCCATAGGCGTTAAATATATAGAGATAAATTTTGCATTAAACATAGGAAGTACATAATGATGCAGATACAAAAAAACCGCAATTTTCATTGCGGTTTAATAAAATTATCAGCCTATCTGAGAAAAAGCGCCCAAAGTGCTCATAAGAAACGGCGAGGATTAGTCACGAACATAGATAACATGGCCGTCATCTTCTTCGTCATCCCAATCATCCCAGTCATCACCATCTTCAGTAACGACATTCTTACCACTCATTGCATCTTTATGGTAGTCATCCCACATAAAGTCCACTTTTTCTTCTTCTTCCACTTCTACAGCTTCACGAGGTAGGTTTTCCATAAACTCACCGAGCTTGAAGCAAAGATCTTTGGTGCCGATTTTGTTCACAGCAGAGATCTTGAAGTACTCGTCTTCCCAACCCAAAGCATCGATGATTTCTTGAATCTTTTCGTCTGCTTCTTCTTCAGGCATTAGGTCAACTTTGTTGAACACTAACCAACGAGGCTTCTGTGCCACTTTCTCACTGTATTGTTCAAGCTCATCAATAATCGTCAGCGCATTCTGAATAGGATCAGAACCATCGATAGGCATGATGTCGATCATGTGTAGCAGAACACGGCAACGCTCAAGGTGCTTCAAGAAGCGAATACCAAGACCAGCGCCATCGGCTGCGCCTTCGATTAGACCTGGGATATCGGCAACGACAAAGCTCTTCTCAGGAACCACACTCACTACGCCCAAGCTTGGGATCAAAGTGGTGAACGGATAATCCGCTACTTTTGGTTTCGCTGCAGATACTGAACGAATAAAGGTAGATTTACCTGCGTTTGGTAGGCCAAGCATACCAACATCAGCGAGCAGAAGAAGCTCTAAACGTAGTTCGCGAACTTCGCCTTTAGTACCCATTGTCTTTTGACGAGGGGCGCGGTTAACAGACGACTTAAAACGCGTATTACCAAGACCGTGCCAACCACCTTTACCCACCATTACTTTTTTGCCGTGTTCAGCAACTTCAGCAACAATTTCATTAGTGTGGATATCAACGGCACGAGTACCTACAGGCACTTTCAGTGTCGTGTCTTTACCACGTTTACCCGTACAGTTACCACCACGACCGTTTTCACCACGTTCTGCGTTGTAGAAACGTTGGAAGCGATAATCGATCAGTGTATTTAAGTTCTCATCTGCTTGGATGTAGACATCACCACCATCGCCACCGTCACCGCCATCTGGGCCACCTTTAGCGACGAACTTTTCGCGCCAAAAACTTACTGTACCATTACCGCCATCACCGGCTTCTATTTTTACTACCGCTTCATCAACGAATTTCATTTTTCAACTCCGCACTTACGTTGCGTTACCACTCACCAAGGAGTGATATAAATTCTAGCAGATCCGAGTTTAGATCGATCACCTAAGATCTAGATCGATCTGCAATCAGGGAACAAATAAGGAGAGGTTCTTTGCTTTCTGTTTATAAAAAAAACAAGTGACTTCTAACAAACCAAACTGTTTATCAAAAATCAAACGGCTTCTCAAAACCAAAGCAAGAGCATCTACTTTTTTATTCTCGCTATAAATAAAAAACCCTGCCGAATCGGCAGGGCTTTTGAATTCAGCTTGAAAGCTAATAAAATAATCTAGTTAAAGATTAAATTACTCAGCTTCGATGCTTACAAACTTACGGTTTTTAGGACCTTTTACTGCAAATTTCACTTTACCTTCAGTAAGAGCGAAAAGAGTATGGTCTTTACCGATGCCAACGTTTGTGCCAGCGTGGAACTTAGTACCACGTTGACGAACGATGATGTTACCTGCAAGAACAGATTCACCACCAAAACGCTTAACACCAAGACGTTTGCTTTCTGAATCGCGGCCGTTATTAGTAGAACCGCCAGCTTTTTTATGTGCCATTGTTAAACTCTCCTAATACTTAAGCGTTAATGCCAGTGATTTTCACTTCAGTGAACCACTGACGGTGACCAGCTTGCTTACGCGAGTGCTTACGACGACGGAACTTAACGATTTTTACTTTATCGCCACGACCGTGTTGTACTACTTCTGCAGTAACCTTGCCACCTTCAACAAGAGGTGCACCAACAGCGATTTCTTCGCCGTTAGCAACAAGAAGAACTTTATCAAATTCAACAGTTGCACCAGTTTCAACGTCTAATTTCTCTAAACGAAGTGTTTGACCTTCGCTTACTCGGTGTTGTTTGCCACCAGATTGGAAAACAGCGTACATATTTTACTCCGCTTTTTCCGCACAGCCTATGGTTGTTATTTGTACAACTCGGGTGTGCGCTAAACTAATCAATAGGGCGCAGATTCTACGGGAATCATGCCGCTATGACAAGCCATATTTTTAAAAAATTGGCGAAAACCTGTTCGCCAAAGAAAAGTGCGGCAATCATGCCTTTAAGTGATGTATTAATCAACGTTTTTTAGTGTATTATTCAACAATTAAACACAACGTATAAGCCTTACAGGGTCTAACTTCAGCCGGATGAACAATGGATTTTAAAGCTATCCAAACGCTTACTGCCAATGATATGGCAAAAGTGAATGAAACAATTCAAGCCCAACTTAATTCTGACGTAAGTTTAATCAACCAGCTTGGTTTTTATATCGTTAGCGGTGGTGGCAAACGCCTACGCCCTTTGCTTGCTCTTTTATCTGCTCGCGCACTTGGTTATCAAGGTGAAGCTCATATTACTTCTGCAGCCTTTATTGAGTTTATTCACACCGCCACTCTGCTTCATGATGATGTCGTCGACGAATCGGATATGAGACGCGGTAAAGCCACAGCCAATGCCGCTTTTGGTAATGCCGCTAGTGTTTTGGTTGGTGACTTTATTTACACTCGTTCGTTCCAAATGATGACAACCTTAGGATCCTTAAAGATCCTTGAGCTAATGAGTGAAGCGGTAAACGTGATTGCCGAGGGTGAGGTTCAACAATTGATGAACTGCAACAATCCGGATACCACAGAAGAAAACTACATGCAGGTGATCTACTCTAAGACCGCTCGCTTATTTGAGGCTGCGACACAAATCGGCGCAATTCTTTCAGGATCTTCACCTGAAGTCGAAACGGCAATGCAAAACTACGGTAAATACCTAGGCACTGCATTCCAACTGATTGATGATGTGATGGATTACACTGCTGATGGTAAAGAGATGGGTAAAAACGTTGGTGACGATCTTGCTGAAGGCAAACCAACACTGCCTCTATTGTACGCTATGCACAACGCTGCTCCAGTACAAGCGAGTATGATTCGTGAAGCGATTGAAAAAGCCAACGGGATGGAACGTCTCGACGACATTATGTCTGTAATGAAAGAGACAGGCTCTTTGGAATACACGACAAATAAGGCGTATGAAGAAGCAGATAAAGCGATTGCTGAACTATCCGTAGTTCCTGATTCCGAATATAAGCAAGCCCTAATAACCCTCGCACACTTGGCCGTTAAACGCAGTAAGTAACCGAGTTAAGATGAATACTCCATCTTAAAAGCACTGTCTTATATAGATAGACAAAAAGAGCCTTAGGGCTCTTTTTTTTATCCTAACAAAATTGGTATCCGAACCAGTTTCAATAGCGACTCGATTCTAGCGACAATGGAAGCTGAGCTTCAACTTCTTCTATCTCTGCCAGCGGCACAGCATACTGCTCGTGGCTGTTATAAGACTCGATCAAGGCAAATTGTTCTTGTTCATCTATAACTAGGATCTTTCCCAAACGACCTAAATGAAAATGTACGTTCATTCCTTTTTGAATACGGCTCATCGCTGTTGCTCCACTCGTATCTTTAAAACACTATTTACGAATGGGACCAATGCTAAGATCAAAAAAGCCGACCATAATGATCGGCTCTATTAACTAACGATTTTAAACTGAATTAAATGCTGTATCGCTTACTTAGCGAATTCAACACCAATCTCAATATCGCCATTTAGCGTTTCTAGCATGCTATCTAATGCATTACGCTCGAAGTCGCTCAACTCACCGTAGCTAAGGATCGCTTCTGCGCCCTCTTTACCTAGTTTCACTGGTTGTGCGAAGAACGGTGCGTGCTCGCCTTCACCTTCAACGTATGCACATTCAATTACGTTCTCTTCGCCTTGAAGCGCTTTCACTAAAGCAAGACCGAAGCGACAAGCTGCTTGACCCATCGATAGTGTTGCACTGCCGCCGCCAGCTTTCGCTTCTACGACTTCAGTACCCGCATTTTGGATACGAGTTGTTAGCGCTGCAATTTCTTCGTCTGTGAACTCTACACCTTCAACTTGAGATAGCAGAGGAAGGATCGTAACCCCAGAGTGACCGCCGATAACAGGAACACGGATGTCGCTTGGATCTTTACCTTTCAATTCAGCAACAAACGTTTCAGAGCGGATCACATCGAGAGTCGTAATACCGAACAAACGGCGCTTATCGTAAACGCCCGCTTTCTTAAGAACTTCAGCAGCAATTGGCACTGTAGTATTTACTGGGTTAGTGATGATACCAACACAAGCAGTAGGACAAGTAACTGCAATTTTCTCTGCAAGAGACTTAACAATACCAGCATTCACATTGAAAAGATCCGCACGATCCATACCCGGCTTACGAGCAACACCCGCAGAAATAAGCACAACATCCGCACCTTCCAGTGCTGGTGTTGGATCTTCACCCGCATAACCTTTGATCGAAACAGGCGTTGGGATATGGCTAAGATCAGCAGCGACACCCGGAGTAACCGGTGCAATGTCGTAAAGTGCAAGATCTGAACCAGCAGGTAGGCGGTTCTTAAGTAGTAGGGCTAGGGCTTGACCGATGCCACCAGCGGCACCAATAACAGCTACTTTCATTGTTATTCTCCTTGAGAGCTTTCTCTTATAAATTTTGGGTAGGGTAGTGCTTGAGCTAAATTATCGTTAAAAAACTATATTAATCACAAAGTGATTACAATCAATTAACGCCAGCTTTGCGACTTCGCGCAAGTCAATAAAACCGTGCTACACAGCGAATTCGCATTATGGCGATAATTGACTGAAATAACAAAATAAGCCGCCGTAAATAACACATTATTCTATTAAATATTTACAGTGATATGACTAACAAATCGTTGGGATATTTTGGCTAAATCTGAATATGTATGCGAGAATATGCAAATATATTTGTTAATGAATAAGAATGACATATGCGCAATACAGAAAAACAAGACAACTTAGTTCGCGCTTTTAAATCGTTATTAAAAGAAGAACGTTTTGGATCGCAGGGTGAAATTGTTGATGCCCTCAAACACGAAGGCTTTGAAAGCATCAATCAATCTAAAGTTTCGCGTATGTTAACCAAGTTTGGTGCAGTTCGAACTCGTAACGCAAAAATGGAAATGGTTTACTGCCTTCCTGCTGAGCTTGGGGTTCCAACCGTTTCTAGCTCTCTTAGAGAATTAGTACTGGATATTGATCACAACAATGCGTTAGTTGTGATACACACGGGTCCTGGTGCCGCACAACTTATTGCTCGCTTGCTAGACTCATTAGGTAAGTCAGAAGGCATACTGGGCGTAGTTGCGGGCGATGACACTATCTTTATTACTCCAACCTTAGCAGTGACGACTAAGCAACTGTTTGATTCCGTTTGCGAACTGTTTGAATACGCTGGGTAATTTCACAGCTATCAATTGCATTAATGGATCACGAATATCTATCTACTTCGTGATCCGAATCACATCCTAGAATATCTACCTCCCCCTAAGCCAATAACACTAAGTCATTGATTTTAAAAAGCTCAATAGCAAATTAAACATGAGATCTATGCATCATTTGTTAGATTTTTTAGCTATATCTTTTAACATTTGAGTAATTTTCTGCCAATTTTTGATATTATTCAGACACTTTTTCATCACATGGATTGAAAAAGATGCCGTTTCCAAATAGGAAACTCCAGAAACGACTACACTTGTTTCAGGGTTAATAATGAGTAAAGGAAGGGAAATTCATGGCATTTACCAAACTTGTTAAAGTTGGTGCTATTGCAGCAGCTGTAATGGGCGCTGGCGCAGTTAACGCTCAAGAGTTCATCACAATTGGTACTGGTTCAGTTACAGGTGTTTACTACCCTACTGGTGGTGCAATTTGTAAACTAGTGAACAAGGGCCGCAAAGACCACAACATCCGTTGTTCTGTAGAGTCTACTGGTGGTTCAATATACAACGTTAACACTATCCGTGCTGGTGAACTAGATTTCGGTGTTGTTCAATCGGACTGGCAATACCACGGCTACAACGGTACAAGTAAATTTAAAGATCAGGGCGAATACAAGAAACTTCGCGCTATGTTCTCTCTACATACAGAACCGTTCAACATCATCGCTCGTACCGATGCTGGTATCAACAATGTGTCTGACCTAGCTGGTAAGCGTGTAAACATTGGTAACCCAGGCTCTGGTGACCGTGCAACCATGGGTGTTGTAATGGACGCTATGGGTTGGACTAATGACAGCTTCAAACTTGCTTCTGAACTGAAAGGTTCTGAGCGTTCACAAGCACTTTGTGATAACAAGATTGATGCATTCATCTACATGGTTGGTCACCCGAACGGATCAATCAAAGAAGCAACAACGTCTTGTGATGCAAAATTGGTTTCAGCAACTGGTCCTCAGATCGACAAAATCGTCGCTGAAAACCCATATTACGCATACAGTACAGTTCCAGCAGGTATGTATCGTGGTACAGACGCTGACGTAAATAGCTTCGGTGTTGCTGCAACTATGGTAACAACTTCAGACGTTTCTGAAGAAGTGGCATACAACGTTGCTAAGGCTGTATTTGAAAACTTCAGCACTTTCAAGCGCCTACACCCTGCATTTGCAAACCTGAAGAAAGAAGACATGGTTAAAGCGGGTATCTCCATCCCACTTCATGCTGGTGCAGTAAAATACTACAAAGAAGTAGGTCTTCTTAAGTAACTCTACTTAAACCTACTCAACCAATAAGGAGGCACGCCCTCCTTATTGGCTTTTCATGTTTATAAAAATAACCTAAGAGAAAAATGACAATCCTTTAAGTTTCTCCAAATTGGAGGACTTACCTTCATATCAAGCCTAAGACAAACAAAGACGCATTTCCCTACCAGTTCACTACACTAGATAGGGAGTAAGTAACGTCTCGTTGTTCTCAAGAAAGGCAGACCATCAATAATAAGGATAAAGTACATGACGCAGACAACATCACCGTCTCCAGATGTGCAAGAAATGGTGGCACAATCAGACACTGGTGCGCGTAGCCCTCGCGGTATCCAAGGCCGTATTTTATGGTTTGTGCCTTTATGTTGGTCACTGTTCCAACTTTGGTATGCATCTCCGCTACCGTTTATTTTTAACTTCGCTATTTTAAATGATACCGAAGCTCGAGCAATTCACCTGACGTTTGCTATTTTTCTAGCTTTTACCGCTTACCCAGCTTTGAAGAACTCGCCTCGGGATCGCATCCCTGCAGTCGATTGGGTATTAGCACTTGCTGGTAGTTTTTCAGCTTCTTATATTTATATTTTCTATACTGAGCTTGCCGGTCGTTCGGGGGCCCCGACAACATTCGATATTGTTGCGGCTGTCATTGGTATGGTTCTACTGCTGGAAGCAACACGACGCGCTTTGGGTCCACCTCTTATGGTTGTGGCAGCAGTATTCCTACTTTACACCTTTGGCGGCCCACACATGCCAGACGTTATTGCCCATAAAGGGGCGAGCCTAAATAAGGCGATGTCGCATTTGTGGTTAACAACAGAAGGTGTATTCGGTGTAGCTCTTGGCGTATCAACGTCATTTGTATTCTTGTTTGTACTGTTTGGTGCAATGCTAGAACGTGCTGGCGCTGGTGCTTACTTCATCAAGGTTGCATTCTCACTGCTTGGCCACATGAAAGGCGGCCCAGCAAAAGCAGCCGTTGTAGCATCTGGCCTATCCGGTCTAGTTTCTGGCTCATCTATTGCTAACGTGGTAACGACGGGGACTTTCACGATCCCTCTAATGAAAAGAGTAGGATTCTCAGGTGAAAAAGCCGGAGCTGTAGAAGTTGCCGCTTCAACCAATGGTCAATTAACCCCACCAATCATGGGTGCCGCGGCCTTCTTAATGGTCGAATATGTAGGTATCTCATACGTCGAGGTTATTAAAGCAGCGCTATTACCCGCTCTTATTTCTTACATCGCCCTAATTTACATTGTTCACTTAGAAGCATGTAAAGCAGGTATGACAGGCCTACCTCGCCGCCACACGCCAACGATATTGCACAGCCTGCTTTCGTTCACAGGTACCATTCTTGGGCTATGTGTGATCAGTGCTGCTGTTTACTACGGTGTCGGCTGGACAAAAGATGTCTTTGGCGATGCAGCGACACCAATAGTGACAGTTGCGCTATTGATTGCTTATGTTGCTCTAGTTCGTGTATCTGCAAAATACGCCGCTGAAGGCGGCATGGACATCGATGCCGAACTAACCGAAGTACCAGATCCAGGCCCAACCATTAAATCTGGCCTGCACTTCTTACTGCCTATCGTGGTTCTTGTTTGGTGTCTGACTGTAGAGCGATTCTCTCCAGGTCTTTCTGCCTTCTGGGCAACGGTATTCATGATCTTTATTTTGCTCACTCAACGTCCTTTAATGACTCTGATGAACAAATCAAACGATCTTGCTGAACAAACTAAAGCGGGCTTCGTTGACTTAGCAGAGAGTTTAGTTTCAGGCGCACGTAACATGATAGGTATCGGTGTCGCAACAGCGGCTGCTGGTACGGTTGTTGGTGTGGTAACGCTGACCGGTATCGGCCTTGTGATGACCGACTTCGTTGAATTTATCTCAGGTGGTAGCATCATTCTTATGCTGCTATTTACTGCGGTAATCAGCTTAATCTTAGGCATGGGCTTACCAACCACAGCAAACTATATCGTTGTATCAACACTGATGGCCCCAGTAATTGTTACCCTAGGCGCAGCACACGGCCTAATCATTCCACTGATTGCCGTTCACTTGTTCGTGTTCTACTTCGGGATTCTTGCGGATGATACGCCTCCGGTTGGTCTCGCTGCTTTTGCAGCGGCAGCGATTGCGAAATCAGATCCAATTCGCACAGGTATTCAAGGTTTCACCTACGATATCCGTACTGCGATCTTACCATTCATGTTTATTTTCAACACTCAGCTACTATTGATGGGCATTGACTCATGGTGGCATTTAGCGCTAACCATCTTATCTTCTGTGACTGCGGTACTTATCTTTGCCGCAGCTACACAAGGTTGGTGGTTTACCAAAAACAAGTGGTGGGAAACAATACTATTGTTGGTTCTGACTTTCTCGTTCTTCCGCCCTGGTTTCTGGTGGGACATGATCTATCCAGCGAAAGTTCTTTCACCTGGAGTTGAGATAGCTCAAATCACAGAAAACCTATCTGTGGGACAATCTGTGGAGTTAAGAGTGGGTGGCGAGAACTTAGAAGGCGATTATTCTGAGAAAACAGTTCGTCTTCCATTTGAAGATTCTGCAACAACAAGTGAAGACCGCATAGCTTCAATGGGTTTAATGCTGACAGAAACTGAAGGCAAGATGATTGTCGATATGGTTGAATTTGGTAGCCCAGCTGAAGCCGCTGGAATTGACTTTGATTGGGAAATTAAATCTGTAATCCAAGATGCAGAACGACCAATGAAAGAGTGGGTATTCTTACCGGCCCTACTCATTTTAATTGGTTTAGCGATGAACCAAAGACGACGTGCTCGTAAGGATGAGATTAGCGCGTAATGGATAGAGCCAGGTAGCGCTCAACTCTATTTGGCTTTTTGATTACATGGAAAAGATAATGACAGCGCTTGGGGAATACGACTGGGCGCTGCTTAAAATGAGACGAAGACATGTATAAACAAATCCTTGTTCCTGTCGATCTTAACGACAAAGGCTTTTCTGATAAAGCAGTCGAGCTAGCGGTATGGCACGCAAAACACAGTAATGCTGAAATACATATTTTAAACGTACTACCGGGCATTCACATGTCAATGGTTGCATCTTACTTCCCGAAAGATGCGGCGAACCAAATGAAGATTGATGTTAAAAACCAGCTCAAAGAGTTTGCAAACAAACACATCGACGATAATGTGGTGTATAAGGTTCACGTTGCCGAAGGCAAGGCTTACACAACAATTCTAGATTACGCAGAAAAGCTTGGCGCCGACCTTATCGTGATGCCAAGTCATAAGCGTTCAAAAATTGACAAAGTTATGCTTGGTTCTGTTGCGAGCAAAGTGGTACAGAACTCGCCAATCAATGTATTGGTAGTTAAGCCTCAAGGCTAATGGCTCCTAGCTAATAAGCTAGTACGCTACTAAGCCCTGTCGAGCTGAAATAAAAGACTTAAAAAGGTTGGCCTAAAAGCCAACCTTTTTTATTTCTACGTCATCAAGCACAGAGTGCTGAATACAAGCTCAATTAACCAACGAGATTTTGTGGCTTACCCGCAACAAACCCATCTATGTTATCCATTAAGATATCAGACAGCTTTTGAATGGAGCTATCACTCCCCCATGCCACGTGAGGTGTCAGCAGTAAATTAGGTAAGCGACTGTTAGCTAACAGTGGATTCGAGTTGTCTGCCGGTTCTTGTGTGAACACATCCATCCCCGCGCCGGCTATCTCATGATTTTTCAAAGCCTCAACTAAGGCTTGCTCATCCACTAACCCACCACGCCCAGCATTAATTAGTACCGTGCTTGGTTTCATCATTGCTAACTCTCGCTCTGAAATCAGGTTTCGAGTCGCTTCGGTCAACGGACAATGTAAGCTGATCGCATCCGCTTGCTGCAACACAGTCTCAAAAGGCAGGTACCCTTCTCGACAAGATTCAGCCCCTTTACGCTCAGCAAAGATGACGTTCATGCCAATGGCTTTCGCTAGTATCGCGGTTGCTTGCCCTAAGCTACCACTGCCCATTATGCCGAATGTGCTACCCGCCACATCTTGAATCGGATGAGTAAAAAAGCAGAACTGCTTGTCCTTTTGCCACTCTCCCGCTTCAATATCTTGATGATAACCAACGAGGTTACGCTTTAACGCAAATAGCATCGCGATAACATGTTCCGGTACCGATTGAGTCGCGTAGCCCTGTACGTTAGCCACTGCGATGTTGTTACTTTTACAGTAGCCAACATCGACATTGTTCACACCCGTCGCTGAAACGCCTATGAGCTTAAGCTGTTGTGCTTGAGCCAAATTCGATTCACTGAGCACCACTTTATTGGTGATCACGATATCCGCTCCCTCAATTCGCTCAGACACTTGCTCTGGCGCGGTGAAATTATACTCAACCCACTGATGCTCAAAGCTAAGAGGTTTTAAAATAATTTGAGATGGGATGGTGGCTCGGTCGAGAAAAACCACTTTCAACTTCGGCATTGTACTTCCTTGGTTCAGTCGATTGAATGGTCTTATTCTAAGCTTTTAGCTTACTGTAGTCTGGAAGCTCTGGCGCAATTTCAAAGTGCTGTTCAATTTGTGGTAAAGCTTGAGGATAAAACTCACAAGGAACAAAGATTTTGAAGCGTTGATTAGTCGCTGGATGATAGAAGCTCAGTTCACACGCATGCAAAGCCAGCCGATCGCTATACTCAAACGCTTCTGGCGTTGCATAAAACTCGTCGCCAACAATAGGCGCACCTATTTCCATACAATGCACACGCAGCTGATGAGAACGACCGGTAATCGGCAATAACTTCAATAAGGTCGTTTGAGCGTCTTCTTGCTCCACCACATACCGAGTCTGTGATGGTTTTCCCTCGTCAAAACACACTTTCTGACGAGGGCGGTTTGACCAATCACAAATAAGCGGAAGGTCGATCACGCCTTCCTTTCCTTCTACCTTTCCCCATACTCGTGCGTAATAGAGCTTATGGGTCAGCCGATATTGGAATTGCTTCTTCAAATGGCGCTCAGCGTGTTTGTGTTTAGCGAGCAGCATCAAGCCCGATGTCGACATATCCAATCGATGCACGACTTGAATATCAGCAAACTCCTCAACCAGCCGACTCCACATACTGTCGTAATGCTCTGGTAATCTCCCCGGCACAGAAAGCAGACCTGCTGGCTTGTTCACCACAAGAATATCGTCATCTTGATAAACAATATCAATCCACGGTTCACGTGGTGGTGTGTACTCTTCTAACGCCATTGGAGCCTCTTAATTGCTGGTGAATAAATAACTTATGGTTAACTCGTTTATTAATAAATACGATTTTCAACATTTTCGTACATAAAAGTTGACGACTTTACAAAACATGGTATTGATAGGGGGAATGGAAAATAAGAAGTCAGCATTAAAGGAAAAATAATGGAAAGTACGGTTAAAACAACCACAAAAAAAGCACAAACCTCTACTCCCCTATCAAGCTTAATTAAGTCTCTTGGCCCAGGTATCATGATGGCTGCGGCGGCGGTGGGAGGCTCTCATTTAGTAGCCTCAACCAAAGCTGGTGCCATTTATGGCTGGCAGCTCGCTGCTCTTATTATCCTCGTTAATATATTTAAGTACCCATTTTTTAGAGCTGGCATTCAATATACGCTAGGCACAGGTCAAAGTTTAGTTGAAGGTTACTCTAACCTAGGCCGTCCATATCTAGTGATCTTTTCGATGCTGAGCGCCATTTCCGCCGTCGTGAACACGGCTGCTTTGTTACTATTCAGTGCGAGCCTACTTAGCTACTTTGTTCCTTTTGATCTAGCGACTAGCACGCTTTGCATGATCGTACTAGCAACCTGTTTGATCATTCTGTTTGCTGGCCATTATCGTGCGCTTGACACCCTATCTAAAGCAATCATGGCGATCCTGACCATCACAACCTTAGCCGCGGTTGCCATTGCTATCGGATCTCCAGTCGAGCCTGACGCGGCTTTTGTTCCACCGTCGCCTTGGTCATTGGCTGCTATCGGCTTTATCGTGGTAACCATGGGTTGGATGCCGGCGCCTATCGAGATCTCAAGCATCACTTCAATGTGGCTAAAGAGCCAAAAAGAGAAACAAGAAGTAACCGCTCAATCAGCGCTGTTCGACTTCAATATAGGTTATATTGGCACGGCATTGCTGGCACTGGTATTTGTTGCTTTAGGCGCTCTGGTCCTTCACGGTTCAGGTGTTGAATTGTCTGGTTCTGGCGTTGGCTTCACTCATCAATTAGTCGGCATTTACGCCTCTACCATTGGGGAATGGTCTCGCCCACTGATCGCTCTTATCGCTTTCTTCTGTATCTTTGGTAGTACGATTACCGTTATCGACGGCTACTCACGCGTGCTTGCTGAATCACAACGTCTATTGCTTAAAAAAGAAAGCAGCCCAAAAATGCTACAGGGTTGGATCGTTATCGTATCTATCACAGCACTCGCAATTGTGATGTTCTTCAGTGCCGCATTGATGACAATGCTTGATTTTGCGATGGTGCTTGCGTTTGCAACGACACCCTTCTTCGCTCTGCTTAACTTCATTTTGGTAAGCAAAGCCAAACTACCAGAAGCGCTGGCGATTGGTGCAAAACTGAAATGGTTGTCAGTTGCGGGTCTTGTTTACCTATTTGGCTTCCTAGCGGTATTTGTTTGGTGGAAGTGGTTAATGTAATTCCTCGGCTCTTACACCTTTCAAACGCGAGATAAAAAGAAGGCCTTCATGATGAAGGCCTTCTTTTGTTAAAGCATTTCGCTGATTCAAAATTAGTTGTGAGAAACCACAATCAAGCGTAATGAATCTAGCTGAACTTGAGCTTTGCTGATGTAACCGGTCAGTTCATTGATTTGAGCTTCGATAACCTCTAGCTCTTCATCACGAATATTAGGGTTAACCGCTTTAAGCGCTTGTAAACGCTCTAATTCACCGTTTAGATTAGTCTGCATGTCTCGTTGAGCTTGTTCACGCACTTCTTCCACTTTCGGAAGTACATGCGTCTCACCCGCTTCGATAAGCTTGTGAATCTCACCTTGTACCGAATTTACTAGCTTACTTGCTAAGTGACGGTTTACCGGGCTTAACTGACGGTTAAAGCTATCGAATTCAACCTGAGCAGATAAATCGTTACCACGGCCATCCATCATCAAGCGAATTGGCGTTTTAGGTAAAAACTGGCTGATACCGCTGCGTTTCGGTGCTTGCGCATCCACAAGGTAAACCAGTTCAAGCAGGATAGTACCTACAGGCAACGCTTTGTTTTTCAGCAGTGATACCGCTGACGCACCAACACCTTCACTCAGTAGCAGATCGATACCGCCTTGAATCATTGGGTGTTCCCAGCTGATGAAGTTCATGTCTTCACGAGAAAGGGCGGTATCACGGTCGAACGTGATGGTTGCGCCTTCATAAGGTAAACCTGGGTAGCTTGGTACCATCATGTGCTCAGATGGTGTCACAACTAGCGCATTTTCACCCTTGTCGTCTTGGTTCAAACCAATCGTGTCGAACAGGCTCAGTGCAAACGTTACTAAGTTAGTATCGCCATCAGTCGATGCAATCTTCTCTGCAATGTCGTGCGCTTTGTCGCCACCGTTTGAGTGCATCTCTAGCAGGCGATCTCGGCCTTTCTCTAGATCCGCTTTTAGGCTTTGGTTTAGCTTGGCAGACTCTTCAATCACTTCATCAAGCTGCTCTGTATTACCAGAAGCCAGCATTTCGATAAGTACATCAGAGTACTTGTCGTAAACCGTGCGCCCCGTTGGACAGGTCTCAGCGAACGCATTCAGACCTTCATCAAACCAACGCGCAAGGATCGCCTGTGATGTGCCTTTTAGGTAAGGGACATGAATGTCGATATCACGTAGCTGACCGATACGGTCCAAACGACCAATACGTTGCTCAAGCAAGTCAGGGTTGAACGGTAGATCGAACATCACTAATTGGTTAGCGAATTGGAAGTTACGGCCTTCAGAACCGATCTCACTACAGATAAGAACCTGAGCGCCGCCTTCTTCTTGAGCAAAGTAAGCCGCCGCTTTATCACGCTCTAGAATCGACATGCCTTCATGGAATACGGTTGCACGTACACCTTCGCGCTCACGCAGTGCTTGCTCTAATTGCAAAGCAGTACTTGCACGTGATGCGATCACTAGGATCTTTTCGCTGCGCTTATCTTGGATCTTTTCAATCAACCAGTTAACACGTGAGTCGAACTGCCACCAGCTTGAATCTTCACCTTCAAACTCTTGGAAGATCTCTTCTGGATACAGCATCTTCATTGCACGAGCTTCTGGAGCCATCTTGCCACCGATCATGCCCGATACACGCATCGACGTTGTGTACTGCGTTGGAATGTCCATCGGCAGTAGGTTTACGTTACGCTTAGGGAAGCCTTTGATAGCCGCACGTGTGTTTCTAAATAGAACACGACCTGTGCCGTGGCGATCCATAAGGTTATCAATCAGTTCTTGGCGAGCTAGTGCTTGCTCTTCTTCGCTGCTATCACCTTCGATAATGCGGAATAGGGGCTCTACATCTTGCTCAGAAAGTAGCTCTGTTATCTGATTCTTCGCGCTGTTTTCCAGCTTCACACCAGAAAACAGTGCCGTTACTGCATCAGCAACAGGGGCGTATTGGTCTTCTTCTTCAACAAAGGCTTCGAAATCGTAGAAGCGATCAGGATCCAGCAGGCGCAGACGTGCAAAGTGACTCTCACGACCCAATTGCTCAGGGGTTGCTGTCAGTAGCAGTACGCCAGAAGTATTTTCAGCTAATCCTTCAACCACTTGGTATTCGCGGCTTGGTTTGTCTTGGCTCCACTCAAGATGGTGTGCTTCATCGACAACCAAAAGATCCCACTCACCTTCAAGTGCTTGCTCGTAGCGCTTACGGCTCTTACGTAGGAAATCCAAAGAACACAGAACGTATTGCTGGGTATCGAATGGGTTGTCTGATTCAGCAAACGCTTCAATACAACGCTCTTCGTCAAAGATAGAGAAATGCAGATTAAAACGGCGCATCATCTCAACTAACCATTGGTGTTGCAGAGTTTCAGGCACCACAATCAGAATACGTTCAGCACGGCCAGACAACACCTGTTGGTGGATGATCATGCCCGCTTCGATGGTTTTACCTAAACCCACTTCATCGGCCAGTAAAACACGTGGAGCATGACGGCGACCCACTTCATGAGCAATGTACAGCTGATGAGGAATTAAGCCAGCACGCATACCACACAAGCCACGCATAGGGCTCTTGTGTTGTTGGTACTGATTGCTCAGCGCACGATAACGCAGCACAAAGTTATCCATACGGTCGATTTGACCTGCGTATAGCTTGTCTTGTGGCTTGTTGAAGCGGATCTGGTTGCTTAAGAAGATTTCACGCAGAGTGACTTCTGTTTCTTGGGTATCTTCGCGAGTACCTAAGTAGGTTAACAGCCCTTTGTCTTCGATAACTTCTTCGACAGACAGAGACCAACCTTCTTGGCATTCGATGACATCGCCTACATTAAACGTTACTCGGGTTACGGGAGCATCAGTACGTGCATAGACACGGTTTTCTTCTGACGCTGCAAACATTAGTGTCACTGTGCGAGCATCCATTGCTACAACGGTACCTAAACCTAAATCGCTCTCCGTATCGCTTATCCAGCGTTGCCCCAAAGCAAATGTCATGAATCGACTACCTCAATCTTATAGTTGGAATTTGGTCTTTTTTAACTGCATTTTTAAACACGAGCGTTCTCACTCCCGAACTGAAAATATAGCCAAAAACGCCTAGTTTGCAGCCACTTTTTAAGTGCGCTCTAGATAATAAATATCTTGAGGAAATGGTGCAGAAAAAGGTCGCTAATCTTACTCGATGCTGTGATTTAGGTCACGCCTAAAGGCAATGATTTCATGCTTTTTTTCTGTTTTCGCTAGTGCAATCAAACTGTAAAAAAATCATGGTTAATCTATAGGTAGCAGATTGCTGCTCTCAGACGAATACGTCATATCCATCGACAACGATATGGCGCTGTTCCTCAAGATGAAGTTTAGGTAAGTAGTTGACTATCTGCAGAATCAGATACTAATCTTTATATGAGCTTTATCTACGTTCAATGAATGCAAGGCAAGCCGCATGTCGGCAAGGAGATGCTATGGGCGAGACCAACCGGAAGCTATTTGTTTTAGACACCAATATTCTACTTCACGAACCCTTCGCTATATTTTCTTTCCAAGAGCACGATGTCGTTATCCCCATGACAGTGCTAGAAGAACTCGACAGAATCAAAGACAGTAAAAGAGACGTTGCTCGAGACGCGAGAATTGCGATTCGCACGCTCGAAGACTTGTTCAGGGAAACCACACCCGATCAAATCTCGGAAGGCATTCCTTTCTCTAAAGAAATAAACGCATCCGGCAGTATTTCCATACTCGCTGACTACGAACTTCAAGAAAGCATTAAGGCCTTCGCCGACGATAAGGCAGGTGATAACCGAATCCTCAACGCTGTCCTCTATCTTCAGAATAAACGCGCACCACGCGAAGTGGTTCTCATCACCAAAGACATCAACATGCGCTTACGAGCCAAAGGCGCTGGTGTTCGCTTTGTTGAAGATTATCAAACCGATCAGCTGATTGATGACATCCAATACCTCACCAAAGGCTTTCAACAACTCGAAGGGGCATTTTGGGATGGCATTGATAATGTCGAGAGTAAGGCTCTAGGGGGAAAGACGTTACACACTCTAGCAAGAGCCCCTTTCGAGCCCACCTTCCTCAATCAATATGTGATTGACGAAGAGAGTGACTTTGCCGCTCGAGTCGAAGAGATTGAGTCCGAAACGATCACGCTTCGCGATCTAAGCCGAGAACGCTTAATGAATCGCAGAGCATGGGACATTACACCAAAGAACATCTATCAAGGTATGGCGATCGATGCCCTGCTCGACCCTGATATTGATCTGGTAATTCTCACCGGCGCCGCGGGTAGTGGTAAGACACTGTTAGCCATGGCTGCTGCGCTTGAACAAACCATCGAACGTAAACAGTTCGATAAGATCATCGTAACCCGAAATACACCGGATATCGGTGAGTCGATTGGTTTCCTTCCGGGTACCGAAGAAGAGAAGATGTTGCCTTGGTTGGCCGCGGTGACCGATACACTCGAAGCACTGCACAAGAATGACCACTGCACCGAAGGGTCAATGAAATACATCTGTGACAAAGCCAACATTCAGTTCAAATCGATTAACTTTATGCGTGGCCGTTCAATCCAGAATGCCTTTGTGCTTCTGGATGAGTGTCAGAACCTGACCGCATCACAAATCAAAACCATCATCACCCGTTGTGGTGAAGGCACCAAGATTGTCTGTTCTGGTAACCTAGCACAGATAGATTCTTCTTACTTAACCCCTGTGACTTCTGGCTTAACCTATATGGTCGAGCGTTTTAAAAACTTCGAAGGCAGCGCCAATATCCACCTCAACGGTGTAGTACGTAGCCGACTGGCAGAGTTTGCTGAAGAGAACATGTAGTGACTCTATACGCTCACTGAATCAGTAATCTAAAAACAAAAAGCGCCTCACATTGGAGGCGCTTTTCAATTTAATATCTTAAAGTAAATTGGCAGAGATTAGCCTGAATTACTCAGTACCACCAACGGTTAGCGAGTCTAACTTTAAAGTTGGTTGACCAACACCGACGGGCACACTTTGACCTGCCTTACCACACACGCCAACCCCACGGTCGATGCTTAGGTCATTACCGACCATAGACACTTGCTGCATTGCTTCAATACCAGAACCGATCAGCGTTGCGCCCTTCACAGGGTGGGTGATCTTACCGTTTTCAATCATATACGCTTCAGAAGCAGAGAACACAAACTTACCAGAGGTGATATCAACCTGACCACCGCCGAAGTTCGGCGCGTAGATGCCTTTCTCAACCGTAGCAATGATCTCTTCCGGCGTGTGCTCACCCGGTAGCATGTATGTATTGGTCATACGTGGCATTGGAAGATGCGCGTAAGACTCACGACGACCATTACCTGTCGGTGCCACACCCATTAGACGAGCGTTCAGCTTATCTTGCATGTAGCCTTTTAGGATACCGTTTTCGATTAGCGTGTTGTACTGACCATTAACACCTTCATCATCCACATTCAATGAACCACGAAGATCGGTCAATGTGCCGTCATCGACAATCGTACATAAGCTTGACGTTACTTGCTCGCCAACTTTACCAGAAAATACCGAAGAGTCTTTACGGTTGAAGTCACCTTCTAAACCGTGGCCTACTGCTTCGTGTAGAAGAACGCCCGGCCAACCAGAACCAAGGACAACAGGCATTGCACCAGCAGGCGCAGCCACCGCTTCAAGGTTAACGAGAGCTTGACGAATCGCTTCGTCAGCAAATTGGTAAGCAACTTGAGTACCGTTGTCATCACTTAGGAAGAAGTCGTAACCAAAGCGGCCACCACCACCCGCGCTACCGCGTTCACGGCGATCGCCTTTCTGAGCAAGCACGCTAATCGATAATCGAACTAGTGGACGAATATCACCAGCGTAAGTGCCGTCAGTCGCGGCAACCAGCATCTGCTCATGCACACCGCTTAGGCTTACCGATACTTCAGTCACCATCGGCTCTTTAGTACGAATGTAAGCATCAAGCGCTTTAAGCAGTTCTGTCTTTTGCTGTTTTTCCCAGCTTGCTAGTGGGTTTACCGCGTCATAGTAAGCTTGGTTAGAGTTACGTTTGAAAGCCTGTACCTTGCCGTTTTGGCCTTGCTTAGCGATACCACGAGCCGCAATCGCGCTCTGTTTAAGTCCATCCAATTGGATTTGATCCGCGTAAGCAAAACCGGTTTTTTCACCCGATACTGCACGAACGCCAACACCGCAATCGATATTGAAAGAGCCGTCTTTAATAATGCTGTCTTCTAGCACTAAAGACTCGTGCCAGCTTGACTGAAAGTAGATATCAGCATAATCAATTTGGCGGGTAGCAATGCTCGCCAATGTATCTGCGATATTCTGCTCCGTAAGCCCTGTTGGGTTCAGTAGCGCTTCTTCAATTTGATTAATGCTCATAAATGGCTCTTGTTTGTAATTAAAATTGATTGGTAAATCGAGAGTGTTGCGCGATTGGCATATTTTGCCTAATAGATTCGCAACTGGATGTGTCTATCTCAACCACCATACTTTTAGGATCTTGGCCTAACTGTGAGACCACTCGTCCCCATGGATCAACCACCATTGAGTGTCCCCATGTTTCTCTTTGGCAAGGATGCTTCCCCCCTTGCCCCACCGCGACAACCCACGACTGTGTTTCGATCGCACGGCACCTCAATAATGCTTCCCAGTGCGCTTGACCTGTCACTGCGGTAAACGCTGCGGGTACAACTATAATTTGCGCACCTTGCTTGCGTAATTCTGAATACAAGTGAGGAAAGCGCACATCATAACAAATACTCAAACCTAAGCGACCAAAAGGCGTTTCTGTTGTCACAACTCGATCACCCGGCGCAAAAATATCGGACTCTCGATAACACTTGTGTGCATCAGCGACATCAACATCGAACATGTGTAACTTGTCGTAGTGAGCCACTAAACTGCCAAAGTCATCAATCACTAAGGTTGTGGTCGTCACACCTTCTGTCGTACTTATTGGCATACTGCCAACTACGATCCAAACTCGATGACGTTTTGCTAACTCAGACAGTTTATTTTGCAATGGACCATTATTTAAAGGTTCCGCATATTTGTGATAATCAGCCTTGCTACCAAAAACTAACGCGTTTTCAGGGCAAACCACCCACTTAGCCCCTAAAGCTTTGCACTTTGCCACTTCTTGAACAAGGTAATCAAAGTTTAGCTCAGGGTTAGGGCCAGATGTCATTTGAATCAATCCAACACAATCCATGCGTATTACTCCTCCATTCATTTGATTCAGAAACCAGCATTGACCGTATTAACCACTTACCCTATTAAACGACGGCCGTCTTCACTAGCTCGTCATTTAACTAGCTCATCAATTAACTAACTCGCCAATAAACAACTCGTGTACTAACGTCTATTGCGCCAACTTTCTCAGCTTCTCTGGTAATTTGAACTCACCAGAACTACGGGAAAGCTCACTCACCGTTGGCGACTCCAAGGGCCCTTTAACCGAGTAGTTAACTTGAGTAAATACCTCAACCACAGGCGAAATAACCGTCGTCACCGCCAATACGTACAAAGCGGTTTGTGGGGTGACCGCAAAGGCTGTTAACACAGGAATACCCGAGGTAATATCGGGAGTAAAGTTCACCTCAGCATCAACCTGACGAGTATTGAGGTTAGCGATGCCTTTGATCTTCATCTCACCCGCGACCGCATCCATATTCAGATCATTAGTCAGGAAGATACCATTTTGGATCTCGCCAGTTCCTGTGATGCTATTGAATGCCATGCCTTTATCAAACACGTCTGAGAAATCGAGTTGCATCTTACGAAGTATGGAATCTAAGCTAAACAAACCCAGTAAGCGGGCGGCACCACTTACATCAGAAATAATGCCTTTACCAAACTGAGTTTCAACATTACCACTAAGGGTATCTATTTTGATCCCCCAAGGTGAACCATCCCAGTCCAGCTTCCCCTCTAACGCAAAAGGTGCTTTTTGAATCCCGGAAGTGATTCCAAAACGCTCCATTAACTCACTATTGTTTTCACCTTCAAAATCAACGGTTAAGGATGAATGGCTTGTGTCGCCTTTCAGCTTCCACCAACCACTTACATCCGCTTTGTTGCCGCCACTTCGAACCTGAATCTTGTTCCACTCAATGCGATCTTCTTTTCTGGTCATTTCGACGTCCACCTTGCCGACCTTATAACCTTGCAACCAAAAGTCGTTAAGTGTCATCGTCAAGTTGGGCATCGAATCATGAACCTTTTTATCTAATTCAGAGACCAATGGAGCCTCTTTCTCTTTTCGTCGAAGCAGAGTCTCTTGGTTTGTTTTCTCGCTCCACTCAGGGAAGAATAAGTGCAGACGGTCAAGTGAAACCGTTAAATCATAAGGAGGGAGATAATTAATATCACCTTCTAACTCTTGGCTAGAGATTTCCATTTGCCACGCTTGCTTATTCTTTCGAGCGCTAAAGTCGACATCGTTCCAAGAAATACCACCTAAGATCAACTCTTTACTCTCGAAAGTCACACGGCTTGGTGCCGGAATGCTTGGTGTGTCCATCTGGCTAAGCACTGCATTTGAGGGTTGGCTACTGGAGTTCATCAAGACCGATAACCAATCATCGGCATTGAATTTGTCAGTACGAATTAACGCATGATGCCCTACAACAGGGCTAATTTTATAACCGCCACGACCAAGCACTAAACTGGTGGCTGTTAGCTCAGGAATATCACCTTTAATATCAATCTCAGCCTGATATTTGGTGCTAGGGAGCTGTAAACGTGCAGTAATAGCTTCTTGGTTACCCGATGCCTGCAACCGCGCAGAGCCACTTTCTAAAGATTTCTTCGCTAATGGATATGGGTAATCACTCGCCAGATACTTAAGGTCGGACTGCAAATCCAATTGATAACTAAAACCGATATCATTGAGCTGTATATCAATCTGACTTTGCCATAACGCATGACCGGATAGGCGACTTAACCACTTTTCTCCAATATAAGGTTCTAGAGGCTTAACGTCCCAATCCCCTAACACATCGATATCGACTGCATAACCAGGGCCATCATTCAATCCTTTGAAGTCAATCGAGACCCCTTGCTCAAGTAGCTCCGCCGCCAGGCCATGTGCCGTTACCACATCATTATCAAACTCAATACGTCCAGTGGTATTTTCAAGCACTATCGGCGGGGCTTCAATCTCAACATGATTCCCATTCAGGTCGGCATAACCCCAAGCCCTTGGTTCTTTTTCAGAGTCAAACGGAATATTAAGCTGAAATTCAGAAGAAACATCACCACTGACCTGAAGTGCGGTTAAGGCAGCTCCTACAGAGTCGACTAATGGCGAAGCCGTCATGTAATCACGTACCGCATTACCTGACGCTGTCGCCTTAGCTTCAATTTCGATATGGCCGCCTTCCCCTAAATAAGGAATTCGCCCCGTAATACGATCTGCAGTGACATCCATCAATTGAGCTGAACGAGAATCCAGATGCATCGCAGCATTTTCAAACAGTAGATCAAGCTGAAGGTCAGTGATCAATGGCCAGCTTGTGTCAAAGCTAAATTTAGCGTCCTCTAAACCAACCCAAACTTGGAAAATTCCATCATGATTGGTATACGGATATTGAGCTAATTCACCATGCCAAAGTAATTTAACGGTGTCGGCTTTACCTGCTTGGATAGCAGTGGAAAGGTAGTCGGTTAAGTCTTGGCCAAGTGCCAACGTTGGTAAGTAACGCCAGGTTTCACCGACGTTGTAAGCGTCTGCTTCTCCATAAAAGGATAAGAACGGGCTCGCATCTTTTGGGAAGTCTAAGCGGAATGCGCCTAGTACTTGTAGATCTGGCGTGGCTGCCGTGACTTTGTCAGACCAAAGCTTCCAGCCGTTTTCATCTTGTTGCCAAACAATATCAACCTGACCCTGTTTGATATTCAGAGGGGCTTGAAATACGTCACCATAAGGAAATACATCGTCAATAACATTCAGGCTGGCTTTCGCTTCTGATAACGACCCAAAGACACTACCGGAAACTTGACTAAAACCTGGCAATAATTCCCATTGCTCGATTGCAAGGTCAGAAAAGCGAGCTGAATAACGTAAGCTTTCCATTTCTGATCCCATCGAGACACGAATATCTGAAACAGAGCCTCCTGGAGCCAACGAATGAATCATTTGAGTAGATTGCTCGGAATCTGGCAACAACTTAATCAGCGGGGTAATGGTTGCAATATCAAGTTCAGACACGTTGAGTTGCCATGAACCTTTAATCCACTTAAACGCAACGTCAAACTCAGGCCAAGGTCTGAAATCCGTTCTTAAATTGAGTGAGTGACCATTCACTTGCCATCCATCATCGACTGGAGCCAACTTAAAGATGCCCGACTCAACCATCAAGTCATGCTGACCATCTTCGTTCCACGTCAATTCAGAAGGCAATACCTCAACATAAGCGCTCACAGGCTGACTGTTTCGCAGAGTTACCCAACTATTGAGGCTCACTGTTCCGCTTTCAATGCCGGATTCAGCTTGCATATAATGCGTTAGCCACGGATTCACCGAGATACTATCAGCGCTGACATAGAACTCACCCGTAACATCGGCTAACGAGCCACCATCGACAAAGTTAGCACTCACTGACAAAGAGTTTAGGTTGGCTTCTTTAATACTCACCACGCCCTCTGCCAGGTGATGTTTACCGGAGTTTTGCCACTTTAATGTTTCGATATCGAGTTGACGCTCTTCGTCAGAAATCGTGCGGTATACGAGAGTTGAATTTGTAGCGGTCACGTCCACCAGCGTTTTCAACAGTAAATTATCTAGCTCTTGTATAACCCGTTTTGAAGTGTTTGATTTCGTTGGATTCTTATCATCTTCATTCCGGTCAGGAAACAGCTCAACTGAACGTATATCAAGATACATTTGATTCATCACAAGATCGGCAACCACAGGACGCATTTGAACAAGTGATTGAATCAAGTCGAACTCAACTTCAACACGCTCTACAGAAAAAGTCGTATCTTCTACGTTAGGAAGGCTGGCTTTAACACCTTGTAGTGCAATGGAAGGGTGAGTGTTACGCCAAAAACCACTCACATCTTGAATAGAAAACTCAAAGCCGGAATGTTGGTTTACCCAAAGCTCAATCTCAGATTGATACTTATTTAAATTGGGTAAAGCTACACGTAGTGTAGTAACGGCAATGGCTAGCGTTACTAAGATAGTAACCACTAACCACAAACATGCACGTAGAATCAGAGTAACGCTTGAGCTCACAAAATTTCCATTACATCATAACCACATCAAACTGCTCTTGTATGTACAGAGGCTCAGCCTGGATTTTAACTTGCTTGCCAATAAAGACTTCAAGCTCCGCAAGCGCATGAGACTCTTCGCCTTCTAGCGCCTCAGCCACAGCTGCCGCTGCGTAGACCACAAACTTATCGGCGTCGTACGCACGATTCACTCGCGTGATCTCTCGAAGAATTTCATAGCAAACCGTTTCAACCGTTTTCACACTGCCGCGACCTTCACAGGCAGGGCAACTCGAACACAGAATATGCTCAATACTTTCACGAGTTCGTTTACGCGTCATCTCCACTAACCCAAGCTGTGTGAAGCCGTTAATATTGGTTTTCACACGATCTTTGTCCAGCGCCGCCTCCAAAGAAGTTAGTACTCGCTTACGGTGCTCTTCAGACAGCATATCGATAAAGTCGATAATGATAATGCCGCCTAAGTTACGCAGACGCAGCTGACGGGCAATCGCCTGTGTCGCTTCGACGTTAGTATTGAAGATCGTCTCTTCTAAGTTACGACGGCCGACAAATGCGCCAGTGTTAATATCGACAGTCGTCATCGCTTCTGTTTGGTCAATGATCAGATAACCACCAGACTTTAATTCGACTTTCCGATCCAAAGAGCGCTGAATCTCGTTCTCGGTATCGTACATATCAAAGATCGGCTTATCGCCTTCATACAACTCTAGCTTGTCGGTCAGCTCTGGCACATACTCAGAAGTGAATTCTTTTAGGTTTTCATATTCTAAACGAGAATCGACTTGGATCTTGCTCAGCTCAGTCCCTACAAAGTCACGCAAGATACGTTGACTTAAGCAAAGCTCACCGTACAAACGAGTGCGTGCTTTGTGCTTACCACGACGCTCTAACACTTTTAGCCAAAGTCGCTTCAAGAATGCGGCATCTTGTGCAAGCTCATTAGAATCAGCACCTTCGGCTGCGGTACGGATGATGAAGCCACCGTGTTCGTCACAGTAACGAGAGACCACTTTCTTAAGGCGATTACGTTCAGACTCGCTATCGATACGCTGAGAAACACCAACATGGCTAGCACCCGGCATAAAGACCAGATAACGAGATGGTAGAGTGATATCTGTCGTTAACCGGGCCCCTTTGGTACCTAGGGGATCTTTGACGACTTGAACCACGATATCTTGCCCTTGGCGAACAAGCTCTGATATATCACGAACTTGAAACTGTTTCTTTTCATTTTCAGCGACACATTCAGTATGCGGAACAATATCAGAGGCGTGTAAAAAAGCTGCTTTCTCAAGACCTATATCCACAAAAGCTGCCTGCATCCCTGGCAGAACACGACTGACACGTCCTTTATAGATATTTCCTACGATGCCGCGTCGAGCATCTCGTTCGACATGGATCTCCTGAAGAGTTCCCCCTTCAATCATGGCCACACGAGTTTCACTCGGGGTCACGTTCAGCAACAATTCAGCACTCATGGTGCACCTCAGATCTGTAATTATAAGAATTCTTGCAGTAGCTGGTCCGTTTCAAATAAAGGTAAGCCGACAACGGCGTAATAACTACCTTCGATTCGGGTAACAAAGCGTCCACCCAAACCTTGGATCCCATAGCTACCGGCTTTATCGCATGGCTCCCCTGTTTCCCAGTATTGTTCTATTTCTTTTTCACTGAGGGGTTTAAACCATACGTCGGTAATAACGATTTTTGTATTTTGTTGTGTAGCCGAGACAACAGAGACAGCCGTCATCACCTGGTGGCGATGATTAGCTAATTGAGTAAGCATTCGCTTAGAATCAGAAAAATCCGCAGGCTTCTCGAGTACCTGCCCTTGACTGACGACTACGGTATCAGAACCTAGAACGACATGCTGCTTTTCAGGATCACTAACACCTAACAAAGACAAAGCAGCTAAAGCCTTATCCAATGATAGCCGCTTAACATATTCTTCGGCGGTTTCTTGAGCGTGTTTACACTCTTCCACATCAGTCACAAGAACAGAAAACTCATAACCAAGTTGAGATAGCAGCTCTTTGCGGCGCGGGGAACCAGATGCTAATACTAAAGACTTCTTTTCCATCGTCACGCTACCTTACATGCCAATGACGACGAACTCGTCTCATTAATAAAAACATCCAAGGCCAAAGTATACAGTTTATCAGTGCACTCCATAACGACAATGGATTGAATACGACATCTTGAATCAAATATTCACCAAAGAATATCAATACTTCAAATAACACCGTTAACGCTGCAATGATCATGGCTTGCTGCCACAATGCCATATTACGAATGACAAGGAAGTTAAGCGCAATTATGTACATAACAATTGCCATCATCATTCCTCTAATCCCTAGCGTAGAACCGATCAAGAGGTCCCACAATAAGCCAAGAATCAAAGCGCTACCCACGTTAACACGATGAGGCATAGCCAAAACCCAGTAACAGGTAACCAGTAATAACCAAGATGGCCTAAAAAGATCTAAGCTACCAGGCCAAGGGATAGTTTGCAGAATAAGTGCTATCAAAAATGAGCAGCCAATTACTATTTTACTTCTTAAAACACTATTGGCCATCTTCACCCTCTAACAATACTTGTTCAATGCTGGATTGCTCTGCTTTCATCTGTTTGTTTTCATCAGGCCATACAAGAAGCAAGTATCTGAGCTTATCAAACTCAACCACTGGCTCTGCTTTAATAACGGCAAACTCGCGTTTCGGGTCGTAGTCAACCGAAGAAACATGAGCCACTGGATACCCTTCAGGATAAACCCCACCCAAACCAGACGTCACTAATAGATCTTCTTGTTGGATATCGGTGCTGGTTGGAATGTGCTCTAGCTGAATCTCATCCATCATGCCATTACCCGAAGCTATCACCCGAATATCGTTTCGAATAACTTGCACAGGAATTGCGTTGTTTGCATCAATAAGCAGTAGAACACGGCTATTGTGAGCAGCAACAAACGTCACTTGGCCGACAATGCCTTTCTCGTTAATCACCGGCTGCCCTTCATACACCCCATCAATCTGACCTTTGTCGATCACGACTTGATGACGGTATGGTGAAGTGTCGACTGCCATCACTTCTGTGACAACTTTCTTCTCATCACGGATAAACGGCGATCCTAACAGTTTACGAAGGCGCTTATTTTCTTCTTGATATTGGTCAAGCAGAATCAGCTCACTCTTCAACCGTAAGACTTCTCGTTTAATATTATGGTTAGATTCGACTAGCACTTTACGGGTACTAAAACGGTCGTATACACCATCGAACATAGTGCGAGGCAAGTTGGCTGCATACTGAATAGGGGCAACCACGCTGTTTAATAGATAGCGAACATTTGAGAAAGCATCTAAACGACTATCAGCCAGCATAAGGCTGGCTGATAAAGTTACAGCAAAAAACAGGCGCAATTGTAGAGAGGGACCTCTACCAAAAATTGGCTTCATTCTATATTTGGTCCTAGAGCTACATTTGATCCTATAGACAAGGTCCTAGGCTCTTCACATAAAACTAGATAAGAAAAGAGCCTAACACTAAATATTATTCTTCGCTGAACAGGTCACCACCGTGCATGTCGATCATCTCTAAGGCTTTACCGCCACCTAGAGCAACACACGTTAATGGCTCTTCTGCAACAACAACAGGGATGCCGGTTTCTTCAGTTAACAAACGGTCTAGATCTTTTAGTAGTGCACCACCACCAGTCAATACCATACCGTTTTCTGAGATATCAGAAGCCAGTTCAGGTGGACACTGTTCAAGTGCAACCATTACTGCAGAAACAATGCCAGATAGAGGCTCTTGAAGTGCTTCAAGAATTTCGTTTGAGTTTAGGCTAAAGCTACGAGGCACACCTTCAGCAAGGTTGCGACCACGAACTTCGATCTCTTCCACTTCATCGCCAGGGTAAGCTGAACCGATTTCGTGTTTGATCTTCTCTGCTGTCGCTTCACCGATCAAACTGCCGTAGTTACGACGAACATAGTTGATGATCGCTTCATCAAAACGGTCACCACCGATACGAACAGAAGATGAGTAAACCACGCCATTAAGTGAGATAACGGCAACTTCAGTGGTACCACCACCGATATCAACCACCATAGAACCCGTTGGTTCAGATACGCGCAGGCCAGCACCAATCGCAGCAGCCATAGGCTCATCGATAAGGTAAACCTCGCGAGCACCAGCACCTAGCGCCGATTCACGGATAGCACGGCGCTCAACTTGCGTTGAACCACAAGGAACACAAACCAAAACACGAGGGCTTGGTTTAAGCACACTGTTGTCGTGCACTTGCTTGATGAAGTGTTGAAGCATTTTTTCCGTTACGTAAAAGTCGGCAATCACACCGTCTTTCATTGGACGGATCGCTGAGATGTTACCAGGCGTACGACCAAGCATTTGCTTAGCTGCGTGACCAACAGCAGCAACACTTTTTGCCGATCCCGTGCGATCTTGACGAATAGCGACAACTGAAGGCTCATCAAGAACAATGCCTTGGCCTTTTACATATATAAGGGTATTGGCGGTACCTAAATCAATCGATAGGTCGTTTGAAAACATGCCACGAAGTTTTTTAAACATATTCTTCGCTCATCCTGCAAGAATTAGAAGACAAAAATTGCACTAAATGTACCAATGCCTTGCTGTCACGGCAAGGCATTGAAGTATAAACATGGACTGAAACCCGCAATTTCTTACAGATTCCTAACTTAAGAGGCAAAAATTATATTATTACTGACCTGTTAAACCACTTTCACCTCGGTAAATCACACGATCGTTACCGCGGTAGATACCAAATGTGATGACGGTGGAGGGATCTTCATCACCTAGCTGGCGCCAGTTGTACTGGAGCCAAGGTTGAGTCCCTTCACTTCCAAAACAAGTAGCTCCACTTGGTGAACTACCCTGCCTTAAAAATAGCCTAACTTGCTCACGACGACTGGTATCTTGTTTAGCAATAAGGTCACTTGATATCCCATTCAATACTGATACTGTATCGTCACTTTCATTATCATCTGTATCGCTAGTTAGTTTGGCATCTGTAGCATCAGGCTCATCCCAAATTTTAGTCACACAGTAATCACTACCGTTAAACTGGCTTCCACTATCATCAGAATTAATTTCAAATTTACTTCCGGACCAATACTGAACTTCTAATGGAACTTGGATATTACGACCTTGATTGCCTCCCACATCTTTTAGAGACATTCGTCCATATCTAAAATCCGGTTGAAAACTAAACTTCGTCCCATTGGTATAGCCTCCATTAGTATTTTCTAAGTCTAGAAATTGTAAATCTACACCATCAACTTTATCACTGACCCACAATCCAAATTGACTATTAGTATGATCGTACGGGCCATCTTCACTAGCTAACCTTAAGAATTCATAATCAAAATTTTCAATTGTTAAACGAGCCGAAGACCAATCATCTTCTCCCCAACTAACACTGTCCGCATCATTTCCTCCTGATAACCAAACCCTTGTATTTAAAACTGCACCATCTTCTTCGTTTATCGCTACGTGCTTAATCGATGCCTTTAACGAACCCGTAAATAGACCATAGTTAGTCACTGGTTCGTTATCTCGATTGCGGGCTTCAACGATAAAATTGAAAGAAATACCCTGTGCCATATAAGCAAAGCTATCGTGGTCGCTAGAATAGTTCCAGCTGTTGCTAATAAGTGTCAAATGTTCAGGGTAAAAGCGCCCTATGTTCTTGTTACCTGCAAATCCACCAAGAATCTTGCCGTAAAAGCTGTTTGAGTTTTCAGTTACTTCAAAGTTAATACTACCAACTTCTGAATACTTTAAGCTTTTGAATTTATAACCATTATCAGAAGAAACAATATCAGAACTAGATTGAGTAAGTTGATTCGTTGGTTCTAAGCTACCCACTACAGCACCACTCATACTAGGTGTATCAAGAGTATGAGTGGCAACAACAGCACCCGAGGACAGTAAATAGTTTTGTGTTACTAAGCTATTACTACACAACCCATTAGCGTCACTCGTGAACCTAATAGGTTTAGCAAACACATCAAACTCTTCCCCTGCTGCCACGAACGCACTACCACCACTACTGTTACCATCAGAATTGCTGTTCGTGCAGATTGCAAATTTCCAAGGACGAGAGTTAACAAAGAAGCTACCTGAAAGTTTATCAATACCACTCTCAGGGCAACCCGATATCTCACTACAGTCAAAGCTGTTGTCAGTCAACGTGACTTTAAATTGACCTGACTCGTGAATCGAAAGTGTATCGGTTGTTTCTCCTTTATCACTTAGCTCAAAATCTGGAGTGTAATCAAATAAGCTTATCGCATCATTTCCGTTCGCAGGTTGAACGATGTCTAAACTAACTTTAGGGGTGCCTACATAATCTTGTGATAAAGAAGAATCCTGCGTATTACAAGACGATACCTTTGCCGTCACTTCGTACCCATCACCAGCCACAACAAACTGCTCATCAACATCGAACTTATAGGGTACAAAGTTAATTTGTGATGCAGCCGTTTCTAAGTCATCATTCCAAGTACCACTGACATCATAACTCTCTAATTTATAAGAAGATAAGTACAAAGTTTTTTGCCCATTCACAAAGTGACTTTGGTAATCCCCCGAAGATGTAGAGCAACGGTTTCCGTTCTCATCTTCACACCACTTCCCAGTAGAATTTGGTGAATGTGATGCAGTGAAGTTATCTTGAACGGTGCTAATCACGTTGCCATCATCATCTACGACTTTAAACTCAACCTCAGCGACCTCACAAGTTAGAACATGCGAATATTTTGGGGTAACGACAAGAGAACCAGTTGAAAGTGGAGGAAGTGGACAGCTATAGTCAGGCTTATTAATAACTAAACCACTCTGCGAAACAACGCTCGCAGCAGTAACTGCACCTTCTACTGTAAGTAAGTTTGGCAGGTTAAGTGTTTTCGCTAAAATAAAGCCTCTAAAGTTTCCTTTCAACTGTACAGTTGCATCTGGAGCATAAATGATTGGGTATGCGTTCTCATTAACAATATCGACGCTATTACTAAATTTAAAACTTGTAACTACATTTATTTTAGAGTTATTTCCAAATATAAAATCACTTCGGTTTGTATCCGAAGCAAAAAAATCATTAAAAGTTACTGAGGATTGTTCAGGGATAATTAATACTAAACCACTACCATTTGATATTTCAAAATCATCAATATATAAACCATCTTTGAGGTGAACCCTTATTTCTGGATACTCATTGCCTAAATCATTTATATATAGTCGTTTCAAGTCTTCATTAATATACACATTAGCATTAGCTCCTACTAACTCAAATGAACACAAGTTTGACGCATCACATCTAGACTTGATGTTTTTATCAATAGGCAGGGTTTCTGTTACAGAACGACTCGGAACATTAGGCAGCAAGTTATGGTCAATCTTTCGTCGATTTAGTTGGCTATCCTCATTCCCTACAGCACAACCTAAATCATCTCCACAGACATCATGGTTGTACATTTGATTTGTACCTCCCTCTAAATCAAATCCGACTAAAAGCAAACTCTCGGGATTAGGATTAGATGGGCTCCAAGATCGATCATTTTCAATTGAAAAAGCGTCAAGATAATCGGGAGACCAGCCATTGAAAGTTGTGACAGCCCCATTATTAATAATCAATGAACTCTCAACCCCAGTCCAACTTTGGATAGGCTCAGGGAACAAGTTACATACGTTAACAGGAATCTCGACCTCGGGAATTTCAAATGCGAAATAGCCTACTGATTCATAAGCACCATGTTTACGAGTACTAAGAGAAGTAGCATCTTCATCAAATGCGAACGTAAATTGCGACTCTCCTCCACTCACATACTGCTTACAATAACGTAGCCAACCACCATCACCACCATTTCGGGTTTGCTTATTAGCAATAACACCAAACTTATTAAAGTTTTGATGTAATGATATTTCGTTATTCAGACATGACCAGCCTATAGATTTACCTGGCTCTATTTCAGTTTTTTGGTTGTATGTACCAGGCGCTTGGAAAAACTCTATTTTTGATGTTTTAGACTCATCTTGCCCTGAAAAAGTAGGGACAGCTAAATAAGCTATTTGCTTAGCTGAAGAAGTTGGCCCCTGTCGACCACGCTCTAAAGCAAGCTTAAATTTTTGGTTAGTTAAACCAGAGATAGCAGTTGTAGCCCAATCTCGGTCCTTGCCCTGAACTTGAGCCATGATCACGGGGTTTGCAATATCACCTCCCTGAAATGAGACCGTTTCCCAATCAGAACTGCCACAGGCATTGCCTTTACATTGAGCCTTAGAAGTTATGATGTTTCCAGCTTCACCATAAACCTTGGAACCATTGTCATCGTAAAATGTTAACCTTCCTGGCTCGGTAACAAAATAATAAATCGGCGACATTCGATCCGTGGAGTTATAACTTTCAGCCGATTCACTCTCAATTGTTGCACCTTTCTTCGAATCCCAAATAGTTGCAACACTAGCCTTTGTTGGTACGCTATTCACGATATCATCAGAGTTGATAGTCGACATTAAGAATACAATAGGATTCTCATATTGCTTTTGGAACAATAGGTTACAACCATGAGTGCAATCCATCCCTTCAATAGACCCAAACTCATAGGATACGTCTTCTAACTCGGGAATCGGGTCGGGTTCTTCTTCTCCATCGGCACACTCAACGACAACAGTATCTCCCGAAACTTGTAAAGTACCATTTCCCCCATCAATCAAAATTAGAGATGACTGTTTTTCTATATACCCCGCACCTGTATCAAGCTTGTAAATTAAGCGTCCATACTTACCATTATTAGATATAGGTTTGTAAACTAGCAGGACTCTTTCTTCAGGGTTCACGCTCTCATCGGTTATCTTGGCAGCACTACTAGCTACACTCGACCATAAGACAACATCTGGTTTATTTGACTCAAGTACTACTGTAACTGTCTTTGGGTTTGGCACAATAAAAGCAACAGAAAAGCCATCCTGTCTTTTGAGGTCATCACATTGTTGAGGTGAAAATTCATCAGCTATCGAAACAAAAGAAGCTCCACATAAGACAATCATGATTACACTTAGCTTCAAAAAATTAACATCATAATGAACATAATTTTTAAGTGTTCTGAAAAGACCAACCAAAAATTTCATACTCACTCCCTCACCCAAACTTCTTGAATACGCTGTACTTGGTTAATACCCGAACCACAGATTGCAGTTGATTCAATCTTGAAAAAACCGACATCATCCAAAACACTAATTTGACTGCAGGTTAATTGGTCTACGGAACAAATAGTCGACATACCACTACTCACTTGATTGGCATTTAAGGTGTTACATACAGTACTCACACTGGTGGAAACCGCAGGCGAAACCGTTAGTGGATAAACTTGAGTAAGTGCCCACTCATTAGCGGAGTGTGCTAATAGCCAAGCTTGTGTGCCAAGCTGTTTACGCGTCAAGGTATCGTGATTTGACCACTGCACTTGCACTAAAGAAGTCGCAAGAAAGCCCATCACCACAATAACAAATATGGCGACAACCAAAACACTACCTTGTTGAGACGATTTTTTATGGCGCATTGAGTACCTGCACATCTTGTTGGTAAACGCTTACTTCACTGTTTTGCTCAAGCACGAGGTCGATGTGAATCACACCACCACGCTGCAAACTTGGTTCTTCGTAGTGGAAGTTACTTTTAGCATAATTGATACTGTCTGCAACGGTAATTCCATTACGTTGAATTAGGCCTTGATTCTGAACAGTATCATTCACTAAACAGTAACTCACCGCATCACTACCATCATAAATATAATGTCGTTGAGCAATAGACTGACTACTTAAGTTAACGGAAGGCGCGGTAAATACATTGGCTGTTGAAACCAAGCCCGACACAGGAATCCGCTTAGTTGAACCAGCCACCAACTCCGAGTACGCGGTTGGGTTAATAATAAGAAAATCATTTACATCGAGTATTGGGGAGTCTTGGCCGATAATAAAATTCAGTTCATCTGTCGCTTCATCAAGGTGATAAAAGCCTGAGTATTTAATAGCGTAAAAAGTAAGACATTTTTGGTCATAAGCCGATGCAGGAGTATAGTCCGAATCAAAACTATTGGGGACCGCGTGGCTGATTTCTCGCGACATCTTTTCAACAACAAACTGTCCTTTAACTTGTACCTTCTGCCGATCAATAGTCTCAACATACCCTTTCATGCCGTATTCAACAAAACCAGCGATAGCCAACCCAATCACACCAACAACCACGATCGTCACAATCATTTCAATTAGGGTAAAACCACGTTGTTTCATTAGTAGTTCCCCTTATAAGCAACCAAACTATAACGGTTGTTACCACCAAAGATCTGTAACTCAACGCGTTTCATTGTGCCAATAGATTCATCATCAATTCCATCCATGTTTTGATCATAAAACACCGAAACCTCAACACGAAAATTGGCATAACTGTCTTTGATATTTTCATCTAGGATATTAGCGAGCGGATACTTAGGTGATGAAACACACGCAGACTCGGTGGTATCTGTGTACCAACAACCGATATAGTCATCAACATCAGTAAAATCTGCAGGCGTTGCCTCTGCTCCATCCACTCCGAGTTTATCTGGAGCTGAACAAGCGGTCGCACCCGCATCGCCACAACGAATCAAACCACCATCAAAATCACTATTGTGATCAAAACCACGAGCCAAAATTTGATTCATCAAACTCTGGCCTAAGGCTACGGAGCGGTTTTGATATTGTGGGTTGGCCGAACTTGCCACTTGAGGCACTAAAAAGCTGGTAATCGTAACCATCGCAACGCCTAACACGATAATTACAACAATGCTTTCAATCAGAGTAAAGCCACGTGAGCGAATCATAGGCACGCCCCTTCACGTACATAACCTTGAGAGTTAATACAAACATTAGCTTGGCTTTGCCCTGCGGTAATCAAAATGCTCACGCCACGACTTGCAGTATCAAGTGGGTTACCGAGCAGATCAAACGTAATGTGTGACACTGACGGTGTAGTACTGAACGAGACTTGATCAGCTACAACTACATCACTTCGGGCATTAGAGTCACTGACACTGCAACCGCTTGAGCTACCAATACAACGAGCATTGATCGTTATGCGGCTCCGCAGGCAAAGTTTTTGAAACTTAGGGCGGCTCGCGTCACTACAGTAACTGTATAAGTTGGGAATATTTGTCTGAATTCGATTTACTTGAACCTGACGAATCACCGAGATAATTTGCTCTTGTGCTGTAAAAGCTGAAAAGCTAGAAGTACCAATGAAGCGGCTCGCGGCAAAAGTGGAAACAATACCGAGGATAATGATAACAATGATCAGCTCTACCAGAGTAAAACCTTTGGATGTGGGGCTGCTATCCATAATGAGCCTCTAACTGCTTAGCGAATACTGATTATACAAGATAACGAAGCTTACGATGTTATGTATATGAATCGTTTTGATATTTATGTGTTGTAGATAGAAAAAAGGCCAGCAGGTGCTGGCCTTTATAAAAAATAACCTAGGTTAAGGTGCTTCTAGGCAAGTACTACCATCTGTAGTTGCGCTTGTGATAACTTTAACTGAAGCTTCTGCTGCCGATGTTGCTTGAGTATATTGCACACACTGAACTGAATAGTTATCAAAACCGTAGTTAATTGTATTCTTAGTAGTATCGCTATCTAACTGAACAAAACCATCGATTGTTGTTGCAGCACCAATACCCGCAGATGTTGCTTCTGGGTACCCATAAACAATCTCAATAGTCTTAGCACCATCGGAAATTGCTTCATCAGGCTTAGACTCTTTACCTTCTATCGCAGCTTTACCAAATACAATGCCAGCAGACCCCTGCATTGCTCCAGCAAGACCTTGCAGAGAAGACTCACGCGCATCATCTTGCAGGTTTAGGAAACGTGGCGCCGCTGTTACAGCAAGAATACCCAGAATAACAATTACAACCACTAGTTCGATTAGGGTGAAACCGCCTTGTCTTTTCATAGTTTAGCTCTCTCTCTATGTTTAATTTTACGCAGACTTACTGCAAAGTTACGGTCACACGACCAGTTTTAATTTCGTAAACAAATTGGTGCTCGGTATTACCTTCTAATTGAATGTAAGTACAGGTTGCATCACCAGAATTCGCTTGCGCTGAATATTTGTAATTTGAATCGTCATCAATTTCATCAACCGTGCCAACTTCTGGCGGGTTCTGCAACAAGTTTCTCATCAATTCCGCACAAGTTTCAGAAGTAATATCTCCAGGTGCGACTGAAGAATCGCTATTCAAAGTCCATGGGTAGCCGTCTCGAAAGTCAGTATCTTCATTGCTACTGTTCTTTGATCTTGTTAACCAAAAATCAACACCATCATAATCTACAGTATTGTATGTTTCAGCACCGATCTTCTCTGAGGGTCTTGCTTCGGCTTCCCATTGCGCTCTTGCTGATAACACTGCGGTTGCAAAACCACCCGCAACGCCCTCAATACTTGATTTTTTAGCCTCATCAGTCACATCTAAGAAGCGAGGTAAAGCAGCCACTGCCAATAAACCAACAACGACAATTACGACAACTAATTCGACAAGGGAGAAACCCTTTTGATTTTTAAGCATTTTCTACCTACTCATCTAATTATTAACGCGCATTATACATTTGCACACGTATAAAACCATAAAAACAGTGTCAATATATTCACAAAGCCAAAATATTGGCTTTAACACTAAACCGTTCTTTTTTAAGCAATATATCTATCTGATACTGTTCACTATAATGATAACGACAATGAAACTGTATGTTATCACTTTTATCTTCAATACTTGGAGAGCTTAGCCCTAAAATGCTCTCTTGGGGATATAATTGACTCAACCAATAACGGCAATCTCGCGACTCGCCTTGAATCGGCATAAGCCATCCCGTCTGACTATAAGCCTTTGATTGTTCGGAGCTGTTTTGTTGCTTATTTCCCTTTAACAAATACTGTTGTTTGTACAAATTTGCTTGCTCTACAATTCGTTTACTCGCCACGATCAATGCAGTATTGGCCGCCTCTTCTTCCACCGCCTCCCACGCAGAGAGCAACCCTACAATCAGAAAAAGAATAACCACACTCCAGACAGCAAAACGTGAGCGCTGTAGGTTATTTATCATTGATTAGCCTTTGATTGCATCCAACATTCCCCACATTGGTAGGAAGATACCCAGAGCTAAAACCAACACCATACCGGCAACGATGACCAACAGAATGGGTTCGATTCGAGCGGTTAATGTTTTTAAGTCATAATCGACTTCTCGATCATAGTAATCGGACACTTCAAGCAACAACTCATCGATACGACCGGTTTCTTCACCCACTGAAATCATTTGTATCACCAAAGGTGTAAAAATCTCACTATTAATCGCAGTAGACGAGACCGTGCTACCCGCCTCTATGGCCGATTTCATGGCTTGAACTCGAAGCTCAAGGAAACGGTTATCTAAGGCTTCAGCCGACAAAGCTAACGATTGGTTTAGTGGTACACCCGCTTTGAGCATCAATGCAAAAGTACGTGAAAATCGCGACAGCAATGCTCGATTAACGACACCGCCGATTACCGGTATTCTTAGGCGCATTTTGTCCCACTTCTCTAGCCCTTTATCTGTCTTAACCCAGGCTTTAAAAGCAAAGATAAGACCAAAGATCAAGCCGAGCATTAGGCCCCAGTAATTGACAAAAAACTCCGACATACCAATTAAGATACGAGTAGGCAGCGGAAGATCGACCCCGAAACGGGCGAACATACTAGAGAACTGTGGAATAACTTTGATGTTAAGAATGAACATTGCGATCAAGATAAAGCTGATCACGAAGGTGGGATAACGCATCGCGGTCTTGATTCGCTTACGAGTCTCTACCTCTTGTTCATAATACCCAGCGAGTTGTAACAGAGCCTGATCTAAACGACCCGTGTTTTCACCAACACCAATCATCGATACAAACAATGGACTGAATACCTTGGGGTGCATCTGCATCGACGCCGCTAATCCACGACCATTGGTGAGCTCAGCGACGACTTCCTCTAGCGCTGCTTTCAACTGTTTATTTTCGCAATTTTGGGTCAAACCTTTCATCGACCTTAATAGTGGTACACCGGCTTTCGTCAGGCTGTATAACTGTCGACAGAACAGAACCAACACCTCAAGAGGGACATTGGGCGAAAACAGGCTAGATACATCCATATCCAATACAGAGCCGCCACTTTTACCTAGCTTGATAGAGGTTGGAATGATCCCTTTGTTCATCAAGCTTTCAGCAGCAAGATCTTCGCTATTCGCGTCTAATTGCCCACTTACTTGGCTGCCATCAGAGCTGCGACCTACATAACGATACGTTGGCATATCATTCTACCTCTACAGATAAATTGGGTCAGTGGCACCGGACGCATCACCCTCGCCAAGATGCATTATCTCATCAAGACTCACCACACCTTGCAGAGCCAGCTCCATAGCTGAAGCCAATAGTGGTTTGTAATTTTTGGACTGTCTTGCAGTTTGAGCAAAACCAACCGCATCATTGGCTCTAAGGGCATCCATCATATTCTGTTCTAGCTCTAACATTTCAAAGACACCAATACGCCCACGGTACCCCGTTAGGTTACAGTTTTGACAGCCACGCCCTTTCATAAATGGCACACCCACTTGATTCGGAAAGCGTACGCTTAGCCATTGCTTGCGAGGTTCATCTAATTCATCCTCAACCTGACAATCGGTGCACACTTTACGAACCAATCGCTGAGCGACCACGGCTCGAACCGCACTCGCCACTAGGTAACCCGGCGCTCCCATATCCATCATGCGCAGCGCACTGTCTACGGCATCATTAGTATGCAGCGTACTTAAGACTAAGTGACCTGTTAATGCGGCCCTTAAACCAATCTCAACGGTTTCATGGTCACGCATCTCACCAATAAGAATGATGTCTGGGTCCTGACGCAAAAAAGTTCTCAAAACAGTTGAGAAATCGAGGTTAATTTTAGGGTTTACCTGAACTTGGTTTACACGAGGAAGACGATACTCTACCGGATCTTCTGCGGTAATGATCTTTTTACCTGGTTCATTCAATTCACTTAACGCACCGTATAAGGTCGTCGTTTTACCTGAGCCAGTTGGCCCGGTCACTAAAATCATGCCATGAGGACGACGTAGTTGATGACGAAGGCGAACCAGTAGATCACTTGGTATGCCTGATGCTTCTAATTTACGCAAACCTGCAGATTGATTAAGCAGACGCATCACCACCGATTCACCATGTTGAACTGGCATAGTCGACATACGAATATCGACAGATTGACCTTTCGCGCGAATATTAAAGCGGCCGTCTTGAGGAAGACGTTTCTCTGAGATATCGAGGTTTGCCATCAGTTTTAGACGCAGTACCAGTGCAGAACCGATATTGACTTCGTTTAATAAAGTTTCATGCAATACACCGTCGATACGTTGACGAAGACGTAGGACGTTAGAATCGGGTTCGATATGGATATCTGACGCGCCCACTTGGATTGCATCTTCAAATAACGAATTAATTAACTTAACGACGGTGACTTCGTCGCTGTCCTCTTCGGCTATATCAAAATCGAAGGCATCATGGACTTGGTGTTCAGCATCAAGCTGCTCGGCGAAAGACGCGATCTCTTTGGTTCTTCGATAATAACGGTCAAAACCATCAACAAGCTGCCTTTCAGGAGCGACAACAAACTCTAAAGCGTAATCACCTAACTGGCCAAGCAGTGACTCTTGTGCAAATAGATCCGCAGGATCACTCATTGCAATACGTAACGTATCGCCTTGGCGCCCAATAACTAATGCTCGAAGGCGGCGAGCATGCACTTCGGGTAAAAGCTGAACCGCTTCTACATCTATATTTGCACGGCTAAGATCAATAAGAGGAATGGCAAGCTGTTGCGACAAAAAGCTCAGCATCTGTTGCTCAGACAAAAAACCAAGTTCAATAAGTGTATCGCCAAGCTTGCGACCAGTACTTTTCTGAGCGACAAGGGCTTGTGCAACTTGATCTTCGGTAATAATGCCTTCTTCTACGAGCAAATCACCAAGCCTTTTTCTTAATCTAATTTGCATCGTCGTTCTCCTCTAAGGCATCGATTATTTTTAATCTGTCGCGGACAAAGTTTTGCGATTGAGATGAGATTCCGACTCTGGTTAAGGCACCTTGATATGATTGTTTTGCAGCGGTCAAATCTAGTTGACGCTCTTGCTGGATGGCTAAACCTAGCCACCAGCGAGCATTATCCGAATTAATCTCAACCAACTTTTGATAACTCTCTAATGCAATCTCTTCTTGTTGAGATTTTTGACTCAATGCCGCACGCATTGCTAAATAATCTTGGGTAGGGTTCGGCGGCAGATGGACTAATGGGCTCAATGCGGCTTCAGCTTGATTCGCTTTAACTAACAATTTAGATAAACCTAAGCGTAATTTCTCGCTGTTAGTATTAAGCTTAATACCCGACTGGAAAAGTTCGTAGGCTTTACGAGTATCGCCTTTACCAAAATAGAGAATAGCGAGTTTCTGGCGAACGTCCTCATTTTGAGGAGTATAACGCAGCGCCTCGGCATAACCTTTCAAGGCACCAGTAAGATCGTTTGCATCAAGGGCTTTTTGAGCGCGCCCTTGTGCATTGTGTGATAATTGTTCATGCGTCAGGTTCACTTGTTCAATCAGCATGCCACTATTTTCGGATCCATCAGAACCTTCGTGCTCACTAGGGATAGACGTCGAGTTGTTTTTTGTCACACTCGCAACATACACCGGCTTGGGAATTGCTGGATTATTTGCTTTTGACGCATTCAAAGGTTTAAGTGCCGTTTGTCGCTGTGTTGCTTGATGAGTATCTGCCACATCAAATGAAACAGCCTTAGCTTGAACACTATTTACCGTCGCTGCCTTTTCTACAGAATGGTTAACTAATTCTAGCGTCACCAACTTTTTGGTGGGAGGTAATATCGCTTGAGTAGCCACATTCTGTACGTCTACCGAGCTATCAGAAAGCGCCACTTGGATTTGTGAATCTCGAGTCGATATTGACCTGTCGACGCTAGGGCCTTGCGAGATAGCCCAACCGCCCATCGCTAAACTGAGAGTAAAACCCGCGGCTATCCACACCAAAGGGGAGCGCGAGCGGACTTTAGGTACCACGGCCGCTTCAATCGAAGTTGTTGATTTCTTCTTTGCCAATTCAGACAAGGCGTTGTTAATGACGCTCATAATTAATTCCAACCCCACAGTATTGGCGTTTTAAATTTAGGCTTACACACATCGTACGTTTCATGCATAGCTGAAAACAGATGTTGGTTGTCGATACTTTTCTTATCTTCGCTGAACGAAAGCAATAGAGCCTTGTGACAAAGTTGGTTTATCAATCTAGGAATACCTAACGATGAGCGACAAATCGCCTTTTTTTGATTCAAACTGAATAGCCCAGGGTTACCGCCAGACTTAACGATCCGATTATCAATATACGCAACGGTTTCATCGAGCGTAAGCGCTCTCAATGTCGAACTGAACGTGATTCTCTGGCGAAATTGCCTGAGGTGATAAGCCTCTAACCGAATATCCAGCTCTGGCTGCCCTAGTAGAACAATCTGTAGCAGTTTTTTGTCTTCAGTTTCAAGATTGCCGAACAACCTTAATGTTTCGAGAGCTTCATCCGATAGCGCTTGAGCCTCATCGAGAATCGCGACCACTCTTAACCCGGCGTTGTGCAACTCAATCAACTTATGTTGAATGTTATCGACTAAAGTGGCCTCATTATCGATGGTCAAACCAAGCTCTTTAGCAACAGCTTGACGTAAGTCTCCACCAGAGAGTACCGGATTTGGCAGGTAAATTAAGGCGGTACAGTCGTGTAAGTGATTGACTAACATCCGGCAAACCATGGTTTTACCAGTACCCACTTCGCCCGTCACCTTAATCACGCCCTCCCCCATTTCTAACGCCGAGATTACCGTTTGAATGGCCTCGAAATGAGGCGCTAAACCATAAAAAAAATCGGTATTCGGCGTTAGTGTAAATGGCAGTTGTTCAAAACCAAAGTGAGCTTGATACATTCGACGCTCCAGCTTAGTGAGACACTGCCACTCTATATTGAGAAAGTAAGCAATTACTCTTCATCAGGGAACCACTGCTGTAAAAGATCTCGAGAACGCTCTAACTCTGTTTGCCAAGTATTCACACCTACGATCGTTGGTTTAAGCAAAATCACGAGCTCCGTTTTTTGCGTCAACTGGTTGGTATTTCGGAACAAATGGCCTAATGCAGGAATATCACCGAGGAATGGAACTTTAGACGTCACATCACTGGTGTTGGATTTCATCAACCCACCAATAACAACCACGTCGCCGTCTCGCGCTCGAATCACGGAATCTGATTCACGAATAGAGCTTTTCGCCAGCGGAAGTTGAACCACGCCCGTTGTTGAACCTAGGTTGAGCTCTTTCACTTCTTCCTCTACCTCAATAACGGCTGGGTGAACATGTAAAAAGACACTGCCTTTATCGTCTATCTGAGGGGTCACATCTAAAGAGATGCCAGAGAAGAACGGCGTTAACTCAACTTCGGGAGCAACATTAGCATTATCACCACTGCCTACCGCGCTTGATAAATCCGTCACGTAGTATTCGTCTGTACCCACCTTGATCACCGCTTTCTGATTGTTTGCAGCCGTGACTCGTGGGCTCGATAGCACGTTCAAGTCACCCTGTGTATCCATAAAGCTCAATACCGCTTCGAAGCTACCGTCTGATATCGTTACGTTGGTTTGTCCACCTAACAAAGAGCTGATGGCATCCAATGGAGGTAATGTTCCTCCTGGTCGGTCTATAACCACACCACCACTACCAATCGACTTAGATAAATTCGACCAGCTAATACCTTGTTGATAACCATCACTCAGGGTGACTTCCATGATTTTAGCTTCCAAGATAACTTGGCGTTGCAGACGTTTCTGAGAAATACCTAGGAACTCACGAACCTCACGAATCTCGTCAGGGTAAGCGCGTACCGTAATCACACTCGCTTGCGGGGTCACGACAACGCTTTGCCCATTACCCGAACCAATCAAATGAGCAACCGCCGCTTCAAGTTGCGGCCAAAAATCACTTTCAGAGGTCGTTTCAATCTCTGTACCACCGTTCGATGTCGAGTTTGATGTGTTAGAAGAGTTTGATGAATTCGACGAGTTAGAGTCGGAGCTTGAAGAGTTCGACGAGCTGTTGTCCGAGTTGGAGATCGTGCCGGTAGTGATGGTCGTCAATGATCGACCAGAACGCTTCACTTGTAAGTAATCAACAGGAATAGTCACAGTGCGAAGGCCGGCAGGGTATACCTGAATCACCTTGCCACGCTTTTCAATATCGTAACCATACATATCCTGAGCAACAGACAGTACTTCATCTAACGTCACATCTGTCAGGTTTAAAGTGAGACTCCCGGTAACGCTTGGGTGAATAGCCGCGCTGTATTCGGTGCCTTTGACTAAGCTAGCAAAAAAGGTTCTCGCCTCAACCCCTTTCGCCTGAATACGGAAACGTTTAGCCGTTTCCATTCCCGGTGACATAGCATCAGAGTTAAGCTGAGGCATCAGGTCATCTTGTACCGACGAAGGAAGATCATGAAGCGCTTTACTATTCGCTGCATTGATCGATTCGTTCAAAGATTCTTTTATCTCAACAGGATCACGGTGCCCCATCGAACAACCAACTAAAGAGGACACTAAGATTGCTACTACAAGTTTACGCATGTCTTCACTCAAACCTTAATTATTCTTAATATCTAAAGAGAACATCTCTAATTTCCACTGCTTAGAGCTTCTCTGCAGAGTGACGTATTCTGGATCTATATTCTTAACTCGATACCCTGTGATCGTTTCCCCTTGGCCGAGAATCTGACCATTCAGAACCGCATAGCAAGGCGTATCCCCTTTGCAAACAATACTTTCCAATGATGGCAAGCGGTAATGAGTTGGCGCCTTTTTAGTTGGCGTTGTTTTTTGCTGTGGCGTTAGCCAACCTAATGGCGCTGTAGGATCCTGTTCGGCCCAAGCCATTGGGCTACTAAAAAGTAAGGACAACAATAACGTTCTAACCACCGATAAACTCCTGCCTTGTGCCTAGCGTGTAAACCTCAAACACCAGTCGAGCTTTAGGGTATTCTTCGACCGAATACTGAAATGTGCGCCAGTAATAGCTCACAGGGAGAGACTCAAGCGATTGAAGGTAAGCTGAAATATCAAAATAGCTGCCCGTCAGTTCCATTCTCACAGGATGAAGAAAGTAACCAGAGTATTCACTGGTTTCTTGATTGTTTGAAATTGCTTCTGGTTTTAACGATTCTAAAGATTCTAGCTTAAGCCCATTGCCTGCATTGAGAACACTTTCCAGCAACTGCGACATTTGAGAGGGAGAGATCAGTCCATCCACTACCTCTGCTAACTCAAGTGAAAGCTGTTCACTCTCCGCCTGCAGCTTTTCTAACTCAAGATTAATGTCTTTGTCGGGATCTCTATTGAGTTTCGCTTGTAGCACAAGCAACTCACCTTGCTGTCTTTGATTCGACTGGCTAAGGCTCATTAATTGATTCTCTTTAGCTTGCAACTCGTTATAAGCTGGCTCAACCACTAAGCTAAATAGCAACATGAATAAGCCAACAAAACCACACACAAAAAGTAGCCATTTCTCTCTCTGACTTAATGCAAGAAACTTATTGCTAAGCTGATTCCACTGTTGCACTATTTACTCTCCCTGCGAGTATTTAATTCAAACGTAACAACATCTTGGTCATTGCGGCCTATCTTTAACTTTTCAAAAGCACGCCCAACAAGATTCAGTTCACTTTTAAACTGACCAATCCAGTTAGGAACAACCTTTGCGTTACGAGCAAAACCACTAAGATCTAAAGTATTGTGAGTCATGTAGATCTGCGAAAGCGAGATGTCATCTCGGCCCAATTTGGCTAAGGCATTCATGACGCCAGAATACCCGACTTGTTGTGATTGGTCGTATTGCCCAACCGCCTTCAACGCTTCTTTCTTTGCCTGAGTCTCACGTTTGAGACGCGCGACGGCCGCCACTTTCTCAGGAGACGGTTTATGCTGAATCAACTTACTATTCAATTGCTTAACTTGTTGGTTAAGTTGCTTCGATTGATGCTGTAAAACCGTAAGCTCTTTATCTAAATTTGACGTTTTATATTGCATCACAAAATAACCACCAAGCAGCAATACAAAAACAAGTCCCCAACTCGCAACAACATTCGTCAGCGTAAAGTATTCTTTCTTAGGCTTGAGGTGTTCAGGGTAAAGATTGACATTAAAGGCCTCTTTTTCAGCCGCGAGTTTAACCAGTAAGCTTTCTGAATTTTCGCGTTCTTCTTCAACTAATAAAGAAACCGTCGAACTTAGTGTATTGTTTAACGCGTCTCGTAGTTCCGCTTCATCCTCTTCATCACAGCAAATTTTTAGCTGATGAAGTTGGGTACCTTTAATTTGAGAAGAAAGGTAATCAATCGAGCGTTGAAGCTCTAAAGCAAGCCCATCTAACTGCAGGGCACTTGATGCCACACCGGTTAAAGGTGGGACTACACTACGGATTGTTCTTTGGAAACAAACGGTATTTTCAACAAATGCGCCCAGCTTAAAATGCGTGTTAGCACTACGCTGCAAAAGAAGAAAATTAGAAAGTTCACCGGCACTGTCACCCCAGATTTCATCTTCAGGAACAACACCTTTCAGCTCAACTTGTGCTGAAAGAGTAATCTTCACTAGCTTGTCTAACAGTTTTTTGGGCAAAACATAGACTTGTAACTTGTTCGACGTGGGCAGCGCAACCGCACTCGCCGTAATCTCTGTCACTCTTTCAGAGACAAGATCTTTCAGTAAAAAAGGCAGTGCAACCGACCATTCGCTCTCTGGAATATCCGGTTTATCAATCTGATAAGTTTGATAATAATTAGCACAAACAATTAATTGGACGCTATTACTATCAAAGACTTTACTGCTAAGCGATTCTTTCAGCGCACTTTCCCAATCTCCATTCACCAGAGGGATGCTAGTTACTTGCGGTGCTTGCCCTGTCACTGAAACATAAACAGCATCATTACCTAACATGACAACTTGAGAGCTGCCTTTGTTATTCGTTGGCTTAATCTTGTCTAAAATCGCTTTAAAATTCATGCTTAGCTATTACTCTTGCGCCATCGGTTTCTTCGACCAACTTTCACAACAGATTCAGTTTTCACTGCCTTTGCTTTTTGATCAGGTAAAGGGATAATTTGTTGTTCTTCGTCGAAATATCGCCCTTGATAGCCGTTTATGCCTAACTCTATCAAGGTATTCTTTTCTTGTTTTGTTTCGACTCCCACCGCAATCACTTGAGTTGGTGAGTCACCACATGCCCCAATTAAACTGCGGACAAACAATTGATTCTCATGCCGTTGATCTATTTTCTTAATCAAACTTCGATGAAGCTTAATATAATTAACCTTTAAATCTTTGATGTAGTGAGTGCTAACGATGGTTCGCCCAGCTTGACCAGCAATAACTTTACACCCTAACCCCCTCAACATCTTTGCTACTGGTCTCATATAATCAAGATGAGCAATGAGATGCCCTTCTGAAAACTCAAAAGCAAGCTGAGCCCGATGCTGAGTGGAAAGCTGTAATAGTTCGCTCCTGAACCACTTAAAATGCTGTTTGTTAGCAAAGGGAGGGACACTCAAGTTAACCGAATAATTGATAGGTTGGGTTGATTCTTTCAACGAGGTCAACACAACCTTCAGAACCGATTGATCCATTAGAGCTTGATAACCCACTTGCTCAACCGCAGGCATAAATCGAGAGGATTTCAATAAGCCTTTATCTGGGTCCTGAATTCTAGTAAATATTTCTCTATGCAATTCATTAGCTTGACCACGTTCTGACATAAGATAACATCGCTGAACAAAGATTACTAAATTTTCAGGAAGCAGAGCTTTATCAAGTAATGTTCTCCAACGAACACTGCCTCTATCAAGTTCATTTTTATTTAACTTAGGGTAGCGACTCCAGTTGTTAATACGCTCCAACTGGGCACTTTTTAGTGCTGTTTCCGTTTCATCCATAACCTGACTATGTCGCTCACCTTCTACGTACATGGTTACACCAATATGACACCAATTATCAGGCTCAAGAGGCTCGGGGGGAGTTAGCTTGCTTAACTGCCTCAAACATTGAGCTGCGAGTGTAGCGATGTCTTTTGTTCCTTGATGAGGGATAAACACAGCGAAGTCCGCTTCATAATAGCGAGAAAAAATGACATCAGGATAGCGTTGAACAATATTAGACAGTACCTGGCCAACCTCAATAATAAAGCCGTCAGTCACTTGCTTGTCATTAACATCACATACCTGTTCCCATTCGTCGATACGAATCAATAAAACCCCTCCTCGAGCACCGCTTTCATGCAGTGCTGATTCCAGCTTATTGTCAAATAAGACTCGGTTTGCCGTTCCTGTGAGTTTATCTAAAAAGGTATGCGTACGAATAAAGGTATCAAAACGGCTTCTTTCTTGACGAGCATCTTGCAACTCTTCTATCAATACATCTAAAGCTTCACTTGCCGTATAAGGCCATTCACGTTCATCTCCTTTTGCATGAGCTTCAACCTGCCCTGCGAGGATCATTCTTCCTCGCTCTTCCAACATTTCAGAACCCATTAACTGCTCTTTCAACCATCGAACACCACGAGCCAAGCAGAAAATAATCAAAACAACCGCTAAAGTAATCGACCACATCGCCTCCATTGAGTAGCTATAACCGATGTAAGGAGGCAGGGATTTAAATTCGATTCGATAGCCTTCATTCCTTTCTAAAACAAAGGTTTTCTCATACAGGCGATTAGGATCAATTTGTGGGGAGGTATCTTTGAAACGATAGACGATGCCGCTCTTATTCGAGAGTTTCATCTCAACAATATTACTGGCTTGCAACATCTTAGGCATCCAACGTTGCATCGAATACGCGGCGTCTGGTTCTTCCATCTCTCGATCGACAACGTCGACAATACCCACCAAATAATGGTCTAGATAGTCCTGCCCAAGACGCTTAAACGAAAGGGTGCCACCTATAAAAAGAATGAACATCGCACTGATTACTATCACTGTGACAAATGCGACCAGTCGGGTGCTCAATTTTAGTGTGGGGGTATATCTCATGAATAACGAAATCCTTTTCAACTCATATTATACCGTATTGCTACTTATACTATAAATTGAAGTTCTAAATAAAGCATTGATAATTATAGTTAATAAAAAGCAGGTAATAAAAAACCGCGATAAACGCGGCTTTTTCCAATTCAGTACTGTCTTTATAATATATTAAAAACGTTGACTAAAATGGGATGTCATCATCAAAATCCATTGGCGGCTCATTATATTGAGGTTGAGCCTGCTGAGGAGCTTGTTGGGGTGCTTTAGGCTGCTGTTGAGCAGGAGCACTGTACTGTTGTTGTGATTGTTGCTGTTGTTGTGGCTGCTGTGGTTGACCCCAACCACCTTGCTGTTGGTTACCCATACCACCTTGAGCAGGAGCACCGCCTTGAGCACGGCCACCAAGCATTTGCATGACACCGTTGAACCCTTGAACAACCACTTCAGTCGTGTAGCGATCTTGACCGCTTTGATCTTGCCATTTACGAGTCTGAAGTTGACCTTCAATGTAAACTTGAGACCCTTTGCGCAGGTATTCACCAGCAACTTCCGCCAGCTTTCCAAACAGAGCAACACGGTGCCATTCTGTTTTTTCACGCTGTTCGCCAGTTGCTTTGTCACGCCATGACTCTGACGTTGCAATGGTAATGTTCGCTACAGCACTGCCACTTGGCATGTAACGAATTTCAGGGTCATTACCTAGGTTACCCACTAATATAACTTTGTTAACTCCACGGCTAGCCATGATTTGCTCCGTCTAAATTCATAGTATCAGAAATTTTTAGCGCACAAGAATAGCATGCTTTTCTGCAGTGATAAATCGCATTCCTATTCTCACGCGACAACAAAGAATAAAAACGTAACAAATCATGATATTCAGAGCGATGTTGCTTTTTTCTCCACTTACAAACCACTCATTTACTTTTAGAATTGATATTCAACGCAAGACACAACGATGTCGCTAGAGAAGCCCATGCGTGCATGACAACGTGAAATCTCATTCCATTAATACAAGGTATTTCAATGAGAAAATCTCGATATGCTCGCACTTTACACTTTCTGTGCATCGATCCCAGCGACACTCACCTACACATAAAAGCGATAGAAAAGCATTTGTCTATTCCTCTCTACAAAATGACAACGGACGATTTGATGCTGGTAGATAGGAAACAGAGCAACCGTATTCTACTCGTCGATTACAAAGCGGTTCCACAATTACTTGCTGCATTCCCTAACTTGTACGTTATATGGAAAAATAATGAGATCATTTTATTTAATGTTCCGCAGCCGCTTCCTACCTCGGAGCTCCTTAATTATGGCGTACTAAAAGGGTTATTTTATGATTCCGAGAAAAAAATCAAAATAGCAAAAGGGCTTCGAGAGGTCATTGATGGTGATAACTGGTTACCGAGAAAGGTAACAAACCAACTGCTGTTTTATTACCGCAACATGGTCAACACCAACACTACACCCACGAATGTCGATTTAACCATCCGAGAGATCCAAGTTATTCGCTGTCTTCAATCAGGTTCATCAAACACTCAGATAGCCGATGATTTATTTATTAGCGAGTTCACCGTCAAATCTCATCTCTATCAGATATTTCGCAAGTTAGCGGTTAAAAATAGAGTCCAAGCAATTGCTTGGGCAAATCAGAACTTACTTGCATAATGAAGCGAGCACTTAAACTGATGATAATTTAGAGGTAGATTCTAGTAAACCATACGTTTTGTTGCTGAATTGCATACAGAACTTATGCTAGAGTTGCCCTCATAAATATCAACTACTCAAGTTGAGTTAATAATTATTATAGATAAAGGGTCTTACCATGATCAAAAAGTGCCTTTTCCCGGCAGCTGGCTACGGTACACGTTTTTTACCTGCAACTAAGTCAATGCCGAAAGAGATGATGCCTGTAGTAAACAAACCTCTGATTGAATACGGTGTTGAAGAAGCGATCGAAGCGGGTATGGATGGAATGTGTATTGTTACCGGCCGTGGTAAGCATTCATTGATGGATCACTTTGACAAGAACTACGAGCTTGAACACCAAATTAGTGGTACCAATAAAGAAGACCTGCTGATCAATATTCGTGAGACAATTGAAGCTGCAAACTTCACGTATATTCGCCAACGTGAAATGAAAGGCCTTGGTCACGCTATATTAACCGGTCGCGAACTCGTTGGTGATGAACCATTTGCAGTTGTGCTTGCCGATGACCTTTGTGTCAATGAGCAACAAGGCGTGTTGGCTCAAATGGTTGCTTTATACAAGCAATTCCGCTGCTCAATTGTTGCAGTACAAGAAGTTCCAGAAGAAGAGACACACAAATACGGTGTGATTTCTGGTGAGATGATCAAAGACAATCTATTCCGTGTCGATGACATGGTAGAAAAGCCAGAAAAAGGAACGGCGCCAAGTAACCTAGCGATCATTGGCCGCTATATTCTCACTCCAGATATCTTTGAGTTAATCGAACAAACAGAACCAGGTAAAGGCGGCGAGATTCAAATTACCGACGCATTGCTAAAACAAGCAAAAGCTGGTTGTGTATTGGCTTACAAATTTAAAGGTCAACGTTTTGACTGCGGCAGCGTTGAAGGCTACATAGAAGCAACCAACTACTGCTTTGAGAACCTATACAAGAAAGACCAGAAGCAAATCGAGTTAGGTAAACACTCAACAAAGAAAGAATCATAACTACTGGTGTAATACATAGCGTTTCGAATTATAAAAGGGTGACTCTTTGAGTCACCCTTTTTGTTTACTGTTTTTTTATCCAGTAAAACTTTGCACAAATCTCACTCTATGTAATACTTTAGCCACTGAAAATTACACGGTCTATTGAGATGGATAAAATAGAAATAAGGGGCGCTCGTACGCACAACCTAAAAGACGTCAACCTAACCATTCCTCGTGACAAATTAATTGTTATCACAGGACTATCAGGGTCGGGAAAATCGTCACTTGCGTTTGACACCCTTTATGCAGAAGGACAACGTCGTTATGTTGAATCCCTGTCAGCTTACGCTCGTCAGTTTCTTTCTCTTATGGAAAAGCCCGATGTCGATCACATCGAAGGGTTATCTCCAGCCATCTCAATAGAGCAAAAATCGACCTCTCACAATCCTCGTTCCACTGTCGGCACCATCACTGAAGTTTATGACTACCTCAGATTACTTTATGCACGAGTTGGTGAACCACGTTGTCCTGACCACAACACACCTCTAGCAGCGCAAACCATCAGTCAAATGGTCGATAAAGTGTTGGATCTCCCTGAAGGTTCAAAGATGATGCTAATGGCACCTATCGTCAAAGAGCGCAAAGGTGAGCATGTAAAAACATTGGAAAACCTAGCAGCTCAAGGTTTTATCCGTGCTCGAATTGATGGTGAAACTTGTGATTTATCCGATCCGCCCACCCTTGAGCTTCATAAAAAGCACACCATTGAAGTCGTGGTAGATAGATTCAAAGTTCGTCCAGACCTTCAGCAACGTTTAGCGGAATCATTTGAGACAACACTAGAGCTTTCTGGTGGCATTGCCGTGGTTGGTTGGATGGATGACCTAGAACAAGAAGAGATCGTGTTCTCTGCAAACTTTGCCTGCCCTAAGTGTGGTTACAGTATGCAAGAGCTTGAGCCGCGTCTATTTTCATTTAACAACCCTGCCGGTGCATGTGGCACTTGTGATGGCCTTGGCATTCAACAATATTTTGACCCAAGCCGAGTGATTTTAGATGAAAACCTAAGCATTGCAGAAGGCGCAATTAAAGGTTGGGATCAAAAGAATTATTACTATTTTCAGATGCTAACATCACTATCAGAACATTATGGTTTTGATCTTTATGCACCGTTTAATTCCCTTCCTAAAAAGACTCAAGAGATCATTCTTAAAGGCTCAGGCCGCACCGAAGTGGAATTCAAATACATCAATGATCGTGGTGATATTCGAGTCAAGCGTCATCCATTTGAAGGTATACTCAATACTTTAGAGCGTCGTTATCATGACACCGAGTCTAGCGCGGTGCGTGAAGACTTAGCGAAATACATTTCGACCAAGTCTTGCTCTAGTTGTAGTGGCACTCGCTTGAGGCTAGAAGCTAGAAATGTATTTATTGGTGACACTACATTGCCAGAGATCGTTGATCTCAGTATTGCCGACGCATTGCAATTTTTTCAAACCTTGTCGCTCAGCGGTCAGCGTGGACAGATCGCCGAAAAGGTGATGAAAGAAATCAATGACCGCCTGCACTTCTTAGTTAACGTTGGTTTGAATTATCTCAACCTATCGCGCAGTGCTGAAACGCTATCAGGTGGCGAAGCACAACGAATTCGCTTAGCAAGTCAAATAGGTGCGGGCTTAGTTGGCGTGATGTATGTACTCGATGAACCGTCTATCGGCCTCCACCAGCGCGACAACGAACGCCTCCTTCAAACCTTAGTACATCTGAGAGACTTAGGTAATACCGTACTTGTCGTTGAGCACGATGAAGATGCTATCCGTTGTGCCGACCATGTGATCGATATCGGCCCAGGTGCCGGTGTTCATGGTGGTCACGTGGTTGCCGAAGGTACTATGCAAGATATCATCGACAACCCGAATTCTTTAACAGGCCAATACCTAAGCGGCGTTAAAGAAATTGCCGTACCAAAAGAAAGAACGCCAATCGATAGAAAGAAAGTCGTAGAGATCATAGGCGCAACAGGTAACAACCTAAAAAATATCACTGCCACCATTCCGGTAGGCTTATTTAGCTGTATTACAGGAGTATCTGGTTCAGGTAAATCGACACTGATCAACGATACCTTCTTTAAAGTCGCTCACACCCTACTCAATGGTGCAACCACAGCGGTAGCTGCGCCACATAAGAAAATTAAAGGGTTAGAACACTTTGATAAGGTGATCGATATTGACCAAAGCCCTATCGGTCGTACGCCAAGATCAAACCCAGCGACCTACACTGGAATCTTCACTCCAATTCGGGAGTTGTTCGCAGGCACTCAGGAATCACGCTCTCGTGGTTATAAGCCGGGGCGATTCAGTTTTAACGTTCGAGGTGGTCGTTGTGAGGCTTGTCAGGGCGATGGCGTAATCAAGGTAGAGATGCACTTCTTACCCGATGTGTATGTGCCTTGTGATGTGTGTAAAGGTAAGCGCTATAACCGTGAAACTCTAGAGGTTCGCTACAAAGGCAAAACCATAGACGAAGTTCTAGAGATGACTGTTGAGGATGCTCGCGAGTTCTTCAATCCAGTGCCTGTGATTGCGCGTAAACTGCAAACGCTAATGGATGTGGGTCTTTCTTACATTCGCTTGGGTCAAGCAGCAACCACCTTATCAGGCGGTGAAGCACAGCGAGTTAAATTAGCGCGTGAGCTGTCTAAACGCGATACAGGAAAAACCTTATACATTCTCGATGAGCCAACAACAGGTCTTCATTTCCACGATATACAGCAGCTATTAACGGTACTGCATAGACTGCGAGATCACGGTAATACTGTTGTGGTGATTGAGCACAATCTTGACGTAATCAAAACCGCAGATTGGATCTTAGATTTAGGTCCTGAAGGTGGTCAAGGCGGTGGTGAAATCGTTGCAGAAGGTACACCTGAAGATGTGGCGTTAGTCGAAAGTTCGCATACTGCCCACTTCCTTAAGCCTATGTTAAATTTAAACTAGGTGTAAAATAGCCCCCAACGAACAGACATAAAAATGTTAAAGTAACAGAGCTTGTTTCATAAGGAACAAGCTCTGTTTTTATAAGGTTAGGGATCTATGGCAACAATACATACTAGCGGCACCCAGCTAGAAAATCAGATAAACCAGCTACCGCTTAACAGAGCATTTATTGCTTCTTTAGCTGTCGTATTCTTGTTGGCCATGCACTTTTTCATGCCTAACCCTGGTGGTTCAGGCCTTGCTTTATCCTTTAACCCAACAACTTGGTTAGCTCTTAGCTTCACGCTAACCATTGGTTTTTACCAACTCGCTACAAACCGAGTACTCAAGTATTCCAAATTAACGATTGGCTTGTTGATAAGCTGTATCATACTCACGCTACCAATTTTATACAGCAATGCCGCTCCTCAAGGGGCATCAGGGCGTTTACTTGGATTATGGGCAGGCTTTGCCTTATTCGTAATGCTTCAGCAATTCAAATTCAGCAATGAGCATAAGCAGCGCATGCTGTGGTTCATTGTGTTAGCCACCGTCCTACAAGCCTTATTTGGGTATGTGCAATATTTTTTATTAGAACCAGGCAACCTGTTTGGTTATAACACTGCGACCAATAGGCCTTACGGGATCTTCCAACAACCCAACGTTATGGCCAGCTTCCTAGCGACTGGGTTTGTACTTTCCGCTTATCTGTTAGCCAGGCAGCCGGCTAAATATAATCATAAAATTAGCAAGTCGATTCTACTGTATTTGACCCCAACCTTAACCGTGCCGTTATTAATTATCATCGCATCACGTACTGGTTGGTTAGCTGCTGTAATAGGGTTTATATGTATTCTGCCTTATCTCTACAAGTTCTCGACTAAGAAGCGGTTTTACGGTTGGTGTGGATCGGTTTTGGTCGGTATCGTTGTCGCTTTTTCAGTGATTAATCTCAGTGCCACTGATAGTTTAGCGAGTAAAAGAACTCACTTAGAAAGCCCACGAGCTTATACCTTCCCACAAGCACTGGACATGATGGTAGAAAAACCCTTTACAGGTTATGGCTACGGAAAGTTCGAATCCGAATATACGCTGTATACCGCTCGCCAGCACCAACTCAACTCAAATTACCATCCAGGCCTTCCTTCGATGGACCACCCGCACAATGAAATTTTGTATTGGGGCGTTGAAGGTGGAATTGTTCCGATCCTTGGGCTCTTAACGGCCGCGGCATTGGTGGTGTTACGCATCATGAGTGCAGCGAAAGGAACGCGTCTAGCACTGTTCGCACTGTTCATTCCAATATTGTTACACTCACAGCTTGAATACCCTTTTTATCATTCAGCGATTCACTGGATCACTTTCATTATTTTGATTTACTGGATCGACCAACGATCTTCCCGACACTACTATCAACAGCCGTTTAGTCTCATCAGTAAAACTCTATTTAGAGTGTCGAGTTTAGTGATACCAATCTTGGTAAGCTTTTATATGTTGAGTGCGTTGCACACCAACTATGTACTGACTAAGTTCGAACTGTCTAAGCCTAAAAATCCTGATATCCTCAAACAAGTGACAAATCCTGTGGTTTGGAAGGATCGATATGACTGGGACATATACAGCACTTATCTAAACATTGGTCTCTACAAAGCCGAGCCGAGCCTTATTCAGCCTTATATCGATTGGTCGTTAGAAATCATCCAGAGTAAGCCAAGACCGGCTTTCTATAGCAACCTAATTCTGGCGTATCAAGGGATTGGGGAGGAAAGTAAAGCTGAGCAGATTCGTAGCGAAGCAAAGTTCTTATTTCCAAATAGAGATTTCTCAAAGGTACATTATAATAAAATTTCAGAAGCTAAAAATAACATCTCTTCTGCTCAATGATTTCAAAGTACCTAAAACCAATTTCATGGATTGAGGTTTAGGCGACACAAAAAAAGCGCACGTTCTATCGTGCGCTTTTTTAATCCATATAGAGAAAGGTTATTTTAATACCAATCACAGTAAGTAGATGGTCATAAATAGCGTAGGAAAGAGGCTTGAGAACAAGGCAGAAATTTTCGATAAGTAGTTATTCTACAATCAAAATATCTAACGATGTTATCGAGTATTTTAGCAAGCTAGGATGACCAGTTATTTACTACGATTGGTATAAGACATCTTTGAGCGCTTTTAAGCATAAGGCAACGTTCTCTTTTCGAGCACCATAACCCATCAGACCAATACGCCAAGCCTTACCAGCCAATGAACCAAGCCCCGCACCAATCTCAAGATTATATTCTTCCAACAGCTGTGTTCTTACCTTAGCTTCATCAATCCCTTCAGGGAAATAAAGTGTATTAAGTTGCGGCAAGCGGCTCTCTTCATCAACGACGAACTTGAGTCCTAATGCTTCGACACCCTCTTTCAACTCTTGATGCATCGCATGGTGACGAGACCACGCATTATCTAAGCCTTCATTTTTCAATAGTACAAGAGACTCATGTAGCGCATAAAGACTGTTTACAGGTGCAGTATGGTGATAGCTACGCTTCCCTTCGCCACTCCAATAGCCTAATACTAAGCTCTGGTCTAGGAACCAACTTTGTACGGGAGCTTGGCGGGCTTTCATTTTATCAACGGCACGCTGAGAGAAAGTCACCGGAGATAGCCCTGGCACACAAGACAGACACTTTTGGCTACCAGAATAAACCGCATCAAGCTGCCACTCATCAACCAGCAATGGCACACCACCTAGTGATGTCACCGCGTCCACAATTGTGAGTGCATCAAACTGTCGAGCAACCGCAGAAATCGCTTGAGCATCAGATAGCGCTCCGGTTGATGTCTCTGCATGCACAAATGCTACCGCCACCGCCTCTGGATTTTCCGCCAATGCTTGTTCTATCTTGTCGACAGAAACTGGCTTGCCCCACTCGTCGTCAACAAGGATCGCTTCGCCACCACAACGCACCACGTTTTCTCGCATACGCTCACCGAAAACACCGTTACGACAAACAATCACCTTTTCACCGGGCTCAATCAAGTTAACAAAACAGGTTTCCATACCCGCACTGCCCGGTGCAGAAACGGCAATCGTAAATTCATTTTCAGTTTGGAATGCATACTTAAGAAGTTGTTTAAGCTCATCCATCATCGCAATAAACAACGGGTCTAGATGACCAATTGTCGGACGGCTCAAAGCCTGCAGCACTTGCGGCGAGATATCAGAAGGCCCTGGCCCCATTAACGTTCGGTGTGGCGGATAAAAGCTATCGATAGCAGTATTGAGTGTTAAATTAGACATGTACATCCCTTACGTTAATGGTGTGAACATTCCACCCTAAAGCAAATCGATAACCTCAGCAATTAGCCATAAGTATTGAGGTCAAACCACTGTCACATAATTGTTAAAATTATTTTTCAATTACCTCCAGTTACGGATTGACATTGTTATCGCAAACACGTTCAATGAAATGGCTATCTAGCAGAAGAGGAGCACTGCCCAGGCAGATGTTTTGTGGAACCGCATTTCCAATACAAAGCATTTATGGGGAGCAGTGCCGAGATAATAAAAGCATGCCGGACTTTTATTATCGGTTGAGCGGGCTGAATCCCGTCAACTGTCGCCATTTTTATATGGTGAAGAGCTTCTGAGGTTACTATTCTAATAATTCCTCTCTTTTTGCTCTAAATACTCTCTTCGAAAAACATCGGACGTTGGATTACCCAACCGTAATTTTATTTTAGGAAGTCGTGGGAGATATATCGTGAGTGCATCTAATGTAGCTGGTTCTTTTAATGTCGCTAAGTTTGGTGGCACAAGTGTTGCTAACTTTGAAGCAATGAGCCGTTGTGCTGCCATTATTGAAAACAACTCAAATACAAAACTGGTCGTAAGCAGTGCATGCTCTGGCGTGACTAACTTGCTGGTAGAACTCGCAAATGGAGTTCAAGACAAAGCTCGTCGCCAACAATTGATGACGCAATTAGCTGATATCCATAATGCCATTCTTGACCAACTCGCCGACCCAATCAGTATTGAAAAAGATATACACTGCATTCTCGATGATGTTGCAAACGCAGCCGAAGCGGCATCTTTCCAAACGAGTGCCAAGTTAACCGATCACCTTGTTGCGTGTGGTGAATTGATGTCGACACATATCCTTACTCAGATTATCTGCGAACGTGGCACACCAGCGGTTCGCTTTGATATTCGAGAAGTCATGCGCACCAATAATGAATTTGGTAAAGCCGAACCACAACTAGAAGATATTGCAGACTTAGCAAAACAGAAACTGATTCCACTTTGCCAACAACAAGTTGTCGTTACTCAAGGTTTTATCGGTGCTGATAACGAAGGCAATACCACGACTTTAGGTCGCGGTGGCAGTGATTATTCAGCTGCACTCATTGCAGAATCAGTACAAGCGATTGGTTTAGAGATCTGGACTGATGTTCCGGGTATCTACACTACAGACCCTCGTATTGCACCTAAAGCTTCGCCTATCCCGGAGATCAGCTTCAGTGAAGCATCGGAAATGGCAAACTTTGGTGCGAAGATATTACACCCTTCGACTCTGGTTCCTGCACTACGCCATCAAATTCCTGTCTTTGTAGGTTCTTCAAAAGCGCCAGAATTAGGTGGTACATGGATTCGTCAACAGGTGGAAAGCTCTCCTCTATTCAGAGCCCTTGCCCTACGCTGCAACCAAACCATGGTGACGCTCCGTAGCGCTAACATGTTCCATGCTTACGGTTTCCTTGCGAAAGTGTTCGAGATCCTTGCTAAACATAAGATCTCTGTTGATCTGATCACCACATCAGAGATCAGTGTTTCACTGACGTTAGATCAAACTGACACATCAGGTGGTGCTCCTGAATTACCAGAAGCAGCGCGTATTGAGCTTGAAGAACTGTGTTCTGTCGATATTGAGCACGATCTTTGTCTCGTTGCTCTTATTGGTAATAACATGAGTGAAAGCAAAGGCTATGCAAAGCAGGTATTCGGTACTCTTGAAGATTTCAACCTACGTATGATTTGTTACGGAGCAAGCCCTCACAACCTGTGCTTCCTGCTGAATGAGTCAGTGTCTAAACTGGCAATTCAAAAACTTCATCAAGAGTTATTTGAATAGATCGTCCGTTTATCACCGACTGATAGATGACTAAATCACAAATACAAAAAGGGTTGCTATAATAAGCAACCCTTTCTCTTTTACTTTACGAATCAAAACTCGTCATAGATTAGAAGCTAGTTAATGTTTGGACCTAGCCATTTCTCAGCTTCCAACATATCCCAACCTTTCCGCTCAGCATAGCTCTCCACCTGATCCTGTTGAATCTGTGCAATAGCAAAGTATCGAGTATCTGGGTGTGAGAAGTACATCCCGGATACCGAAGCGCCGGGCCACATCGCGTAGCTCGTCGTTAAAGACATATCAATCGCTTTCTCAACATCCATTAACTCCCACAACGTACCTTTCTCGGTATGTTCAGGGCAAGCCGGGTAACCTGGAGCAGGACGAATACCTTGGTATTTCTCACGAATCAAATCATCGTTCGATAAGTCTTCATCTGGCGAGTAGCCCCAAATGTCCTTTCGCACCTCTTTGTGTAGATACTCAGCGAACGCCTCAGCCAATCGGTCTGCAACGGCTTGAATCATGATTGCATTGTAATCATCGCCATTGGCTTTATATTCATCAGCCAATTCACGCTCACCAATACCGCCGGTCACTGCAAAACCGCCAATCCAGTCCGCTTTACCGCTCTCTTTTGGAGCGATGTAATCAGACAAACAGTAGTTAAAGCCTTTTGGCTTCTCAGTTTGCTGACGAAGATTGTGCACAACTTTTAGAACTTCGGTACGAGATTCATCAGTGTACACTTCGATATCATCACCGACACTGTTTGCAGGGAACATCGCACACATACCACGTGCTTCAAGTAACTTCTCTTTCTCTACGCGATCCAGTAAATCATTGGCATCTTTGAATAAACGTTTTGCTTCTTCGCCCACTTCCTCATGATCGAGAATCGCAGGGTACTTACCAACTAAAGACCACGTCATAAAGAATGGTGTCCAGTCAATGTAGTTACGTAACGTAGCCACATCAAAGTCATTGAATATGTGCACTCCTGGCTTCGCCGGTGCTGGTGGAGTATAAGTATCCCAATCAATGGCCACTTTATTAGCACGAGCTTTTTCAAGCGTGACAGGCTTAGTGCGAGGCTTCTTACGATTATGTTGATCACGAACGCGATCATAATCGATATCCAATTTTTCGACGAAAGCAGGCTTCAATTCATCAGAAAGTAGTGAAGTACAAACACCTACAGCACGAGAAGCGTTGTTTACGTAAACCACTGGCTCAGAATAGTTCTGTTCAATCTTAACCGCGGTGTGCGCTTTAGAGGTGGTTGCGCCACCAATCAGAAGAGGCAGCTTGAAACCCTGTCTCTCCATCTCTTTAGCAACATGTACCATTTCATCAAGAGACGGTGTAATCAGTCCAGACAGGCCAATGATGTCGACATTCTCTTCTTTGGCTACCTTAAGAATCTTCTCGCAAGAAACCATGACACCCAGGTCGATAATCTCGTAGTTATTACATTGTAAAACCACACCAACGATGTTTTTACCAATATCATGTACATCACCTTTAACGGTCGCTAACAAAATTTTCCCGTTAGTTGCGCCCACTTCTTTGGATGCATTGATGAAAGGTTCTAAATGGGCAACCGCCTGTTTCATCACACGCGCAGACTTTACAACCTGTGGTAAGAACATCTTACCTTCACCAAATAGGTCACCAACAACGTTCATACCGTCCATTAGAGGGCCTTCAATCACCTCGATAGGACGCGAAGCATTAACACGAGCCTCTTCAGTATCCTCGACAATAAAGTCTGTAATACCTTTAACCAGAGAATGCTCCAAGCGCTTCTCTACAGGCCATGTTCTCCACTCTAGCGCCGATTTATCTTCGACTTTACCCACCGCTCGCTCTAGGTACTCGGTTGCCATATCAAGCAAGCGCTCCGTCGAATCATCGCGACGGTTCAATACTACATCTTCAACGGCATCACGCAGATCTTCTGGAACGTTATCGTAAATCTCTAGCTGACCAGCGTTAACGATGCCCATATCCATACCGTTTTTAAAACAGTGATATAGAAATACAGCGTGGATAGCTTCACGAACGTAGTTGTTGCCACGGAATGAGAACGACACATTCGACACACCACCAGAGATCATCGCATGCGGGAGATCGCGTTTGATGTCTCCTACCGCTTCAATGAAATCAACCGCGTAGTTGTTATGCTCATCAATACCAGTCGCAACCGCGAAGATGTTCGGGTCAAAAATAATATCTTCTGGCGGGAAACCGACTTCATCAACAAGAATATGGTAGGCATTGGTACAGATCTCAACTTTACGCTCTCGAGTATCAGCCTGCCCGACTTCATCGAACGCCATCACGATGACAGCTGCACCATAACGACGAACTAATTTAGCTTGCTCGACAAACTTCTCTTTGCCTTCTTTCAAAGATATTGAGTTAACAATACCTTTGCCTTGAATACATTTCAGGCCAGCTTCGATAACTTCCCACTTAGAAGAGTCGACCATGACAGGTACTTTCGAGATCTCTGGTTCAGAGGCACATAGGTTCAGGAATTTAACCATGCACGCCTCGGCGTCTAGCATCCCTTCATCCATGTTGATATCGATAATTTGAGCGCCATTCTCAACTTGCTCTCGGGCTACACTCAACGCTTCATCGTAAAGCTCATCTTTGATCAAGCGTTTGAAGCGTGCAGAACCAGTAACATTAGTACGTTCACCCACGTTTACAAATAAAGACTCTTTCGTGATTGTCAGAGGTTCCAAACCGGATAAGCGACACGACACAGATAGGTTAGGCAACTGACGTGGTGTTACCCCCTCTACAGCCTCAGCCATCTGGCGAATATGTTCGGGCGTGGTACCACAACAGCCACCAATTAAGTTCAAGAAGCCACTTTCAGCCCACTCTTTAACATGCTCTGCCATCTCTTCTGGTGAAAGATCATACTCACCAAAGGCATTAGGTAAACCAGCGTTAGGATGAGCAGAAACATGACATTCAGAGATACGAGACATCTCGCTGACATATTCTCGTAGCTCATCCGGGCCCAATGCACAGTTCAAACCAAATGAAATAGGCTTAACGTGACGAAGGGCGTTGTAGAATGCTTCCGTCGTTTGTCCTGAAAGCGTTCGGCCTGATGCATCAGTTATGGTTCCGGAAATCATCACAGGAAGCGTGATGCCTACTTCTTCAAAAACAGATTCAACAGCAAAAGAACAAGCTTTAGCGTTTAACGTATCGAAGATGGTTTCGATAAGAATAAGATCTGAGCCGCCTTTGATAAGAGCACGAGTGGACTCAGAATAAGCTTCAACAAGTTCATCAAAGCTAACATTACGGTAACCGGGGTCATTCACATCTGGGGAGATAGAACAAGTTCGGTTGGTTGGACCTAGTACACCCGCGACAAAACGAGGTTTTTCTGGGGTTTTTGCTGTCCATTTATCAGCGGCTTCACGAGCTAGCTTAGCAGCAGCAAAGTTAATCTCTTCACTAAGACCTTCCATATCGTAGTCAGCCATAGCGATGGTTGTAGCATTAAAGGTATTGGTCTCAAGGATATCCGCCCCTGCTTCCAGGTATTTTTCATGGATATCTTTGATAAGATTGGGCTGTGTAAGTACCAATAGGTCGTTGTTGCCTTTTAAATCACTATGCCATTCAGCGAAACGTTCACCACGATAGTCGTGTTCTTCCAATTTATAGTCCTGAATCATGGTACCCATGCCACCATCAATCAGTAAAATTCGTTGCTTCAACAAAGCTTCAATCTTTTGCCTTACATTACTTCCCACGGTACAACCTCATTCCTTTAATTATCTCTCCATCCTATCACACATTAAAAAGGAGTCTAGACGTCTAAAACAGGAAATTGATTACCGACTAATAACAAAAAGTGTTTGCTATTTGAGCATGAGACAACGAAAATTCACGTTTATACTTTGTTACATATTGGAATCCCAATGTCGGTTTACTACACCTTATGTTTCTTGTCTGCAGCAGCCATGCTGATTGCTTTCGTCAATAGTAAAATTGGTAAAATGCAGACAACTATCGCCATCACTGCTGGCTCGATGATGTTATCTCTATTAATTATCATTGCAGGACAAAACAATTGGTTCCAATTGGCTGACATCGCCTCAGAAACCGTTGACAGTATCAACTTTGAAGACTTCCTACTCAAAGGAATACTAGGATTTTTACTTTTTGCTGGCGGCCTGGGGATTAAATTACCGAATCTAAAAGACCAGAAGTGGGAAATAACAGTACTCGCTCTTGGTGCAACGCTGTTTTCAACATTCTTTATCGGCTTTGTTCTCTACGGGTTCTGTCAGTTCATTGGTATTCAATTTGACCTGATTTATTGCTTACTCTTTGGGTCTTTAATCTCTCCAACCGATCCAATCGCCGTCTTAGCTATCGTAAAAAAACTCGATGCTCCAAAACGGATCTCAACTCAAATTGAGGGAGAATCTCTATTTAATGATGGTTTTGGCTTAGTTATATTCGTTACTCTATTTACCATTGCATTCGGGACAGAGGCTCCAACAGTTGGTAGTGTAACTATGCTATTCGTCCAAGAAGCTATTGGGGGGATCGTCTATGGCTTTGCTTTAGGTTTACTGTTCCACTACCTAATCAGCAATACCGATGATCACTCAATGGAATTACTGCTAACGCTCGGCATACCAACTGCGGGCTATGCCTTCGCTGAGGTTCTACACGTATCTGGGCCATTAGCAATGGTAGTCTCTGGAATCATGATTGGAAACTGGACGAGGTTCATTGGCTTTTCAAAAGAGAGTGAGGATCATCTAGACCATTTCTGGGAGCTGATAGATGAATTCTTAAACGGCGTATTATTCTTATTAATAGGTATGTCGATGTTGCTATTTAAGTTCCATCAAGAGGATTGGATCTTAATGGCATTCGCTGTCCCCCTCGTATTAAGCGCTCGCTACCTAAGTGTTTTCTTATCCTATGTCGGATTTAAACGATTTAGAATTTATAACCCATGGTCAATTAACATTCTCACTTGGGGTGGGCTTCGTGGTGGCTTGGCTCTAGCAATGGCACTTTCAATCCCTTCTGGTATTTGGGTAGTTGAAGAGAAGCTCATCGATGTAAAAGAAATCATACTCGTCATGACCTATGCAGTTGTTGTGTTCTCTATTCTAGTTCAAGGCTCAACCATTACTCCAATGATAGAGAAGGCGAAACAAGCTGAGAAAGAGCTAGATTAACATCTAAAAATATTAAATCAGGCTGCCTAATTTAGGTGGCCTTTTTTGTACCTGCTAAAAACTAACCACTCCAATTTTTCCACAATCAAAACAAAATATATGTGTAAAAACTCAAGATGAAAGATATACGGGGATGATTAGAACAATCAAAGGCGCCTATGTGGGCTAAACGCTAGAACTCCCACACGCGCTGTTTTGGTAAATCGGGGAATCCGCTGCTCTACGAATGACATGTTCAACACCAAAAAGTAAAAAGGCTTCAGTCTTTCGACTAGAGCCTTAAATATGGCAGGGGTGGAGAGATTCGAACTCCCAACACGCGCTGTTTTGGTAAGTCGGGGAATCCGCTGCTCTGCTAATGACATGTTTCAACACCAAAAAGTAAAAAGGCTCCAGTCTTGCGACTAGAGCCTTAAATATGGCAGGGGTGGAGAGATTCGAACTCCCAACACGCGCTGTTTTGGTAAATCGGGGAATCCGCTGCTCTGCTAATTGGAGCTACACCAAAAAGTAAAAAGGCTCCAGTCTTACGACTAGAGCCTTAAATATGGTAGGGGTGGAGAGATTCGAACTCCCAACACGCGCTGTTTTAGTAATACCAATTCCATTAATTAACTTACCAATCGAGTCCAATCTCTAAAGCAGAGGGATTGGACTCTTCGTTTATCTTCACAAAAACTGTTCCAAGCATTGCATACTGAGTTCACTATATCGTTATAGTTTTCAAAACACCTATTCGCTAACTTGTATTGTCGAAGCCATTGCCAAACTTGTTCTATCGGGTTTAATTCAGGTGAATATGGCGGGATATGGATTATCGTGATGTTCTTAAAATGATTGGCTAAATGTGTTTGATGCCAGCTCGCTTGATCCATAATAACCACGGAATGTTTACCTCTAGGGGTCGCCGTTGAGATTAATTCAAGATGCTTCGTCATTGCTTCCATGTTGCTTAACGGTGAAACAATAGCTTCAGCTTCGCCTGTATTGATACAAACGGCTCCAAACAAATAAGCATACTCAAATTGTTGCTGTTGAACGGCTCTAGGTCGAGTTCCTTTTTCTGCCCAAATCTTGGTTGTGGTATTGCGTTGACCAAATCTAGCTTCATCTTGAAACCAAACAAGCACTTCTTTTAAGTGGATATGCCCAGGGATCTTAAGGATCGTTTCTATTGGGAATTTTTTTAAAAGATTCTTGAGCTTCTTCTGATTGTTTTGGGTGCTTTGAACGTGTTGTTATCCAACTCAAATTAAGTTCATGCAGTAAGCGGTATACACCGGATGGTTGGTAAGATATATCAAATTCATCAAGGATGAATTGTGTGATATCACTCCCTTGTAAGCGCCCACCCTCAGGTTTTATTGCATTTGAAGTGACGTATTCTTTAAGATGTTTTTTTTGCTCAATAGTGAGTCTGGAAGGTCTTCCTGTATGAGGTTTTTCTACTAACCCTTCAACACCAAAATCAAGATAGGCCTTGATCCATTTATTCACACTGAGACGACTGACTTTAAGGAATGACGCGATTTCAGTTCGATTTTTACCATCGATAAAGTGAGAGACTGCGAGTAATCTTAGCCTCAACCTCGCGTTGGAGGTTGTGCCGATAAGCTTTGATAAATCTGAGTTCATATAGGCTCCTTTCAGAGTCTATATTAGATCATTAATTTAATGGAATTGGTATAAATCGGGGAATCCGCTGATCTGCTAATTGAAGCTACACCAAAAAGTAAAAAGGCTCCAGTCTTACGACTAGAGCCTTAAATATGGTAGGGGTGGAGAGATTCGAACTCCCAACACGCGCTGTTTTGGTAAATCGGGGAATCCGCTGATCTGCTAATTGGAGCTACACCAAAAAGTAAAAAGGCTCCAGTCTTGCGACTAGAGCCTTAAATATGGCAGGGGTGGAGAGATTCGAACTCCCAACACGCGGATTTGGAATCCGCTGCTCTGCCAATTGGAGCTACACCCCTAAAACTTTATCTTACTTCAAATTCGAAAAAACCTCGCACTAGGCGAGGTGTTCGAATAAGTGGCGGAGTGGACGGGACTCGAACCCGCGACCCCCGGCGTGACAGGCCGGTATTCTAACCAACTGAACTACCACTCCGCAGTGGTCAACTCACCAAGTGAGCGTCCATATCTCCAGGTCGGTCAACCTAAAGATTTAATTTAAAGCCTGGCGATGTCCTACTCTCACATGGGGAAGCCCCACACTACCATCGGCGCTATTGTGTTTCACTACTGAGTTCGGCATGGAATCAGGTGGGTCCACAATGCTATGGTCGCCAAGCAAATTCTGTTTAATTGACGCCTCTGCGACAATTAATAATTCGGAAAGCTGTTTCTCTATTCAATAGAGCAATAAAAGTCTCTTCAAACGCATTCAAGGTCTGTCTCTTTGAGTCCACAAAACCCCTTGGGTGTTGTATGGTTAAGCCTCACGGGCAATTAGTACAGGTTAGCTCAATGCCTCGCAGCACTTACACACCCTGCCTATCAACGTCGTAGTCTACGACAACCCTTTAGGACACTTATAGTGCCAGGGAAAACTCATCTCAAGGCTCGCTTCGCGCTTAGATGCTTTCAGCGCTTATCGATTCCGAACGTAGCTACCGGGCAATGCCATTGGCATGACAACCCGAACACCAGAGGTTCGTCCACTCCGGTCCTCTCGTACTAGGAGCAGCCCCTTTCAATTTTCCAACGCCCACGGCAGATAGGGACCGAACTGTCTCACGACGTTCTAAACCCAGCTCGCGTACCACTTTAAATGGCGAACAGCCATACCCTTGGGACCGACTTCAGCCCCAGGATGTGATGAGCCGACATCGAGGTGCCAAACACCGCCGTCGATATGAACTCTTGGGCGGTATCAGCCTGTTATCCCCGGAGTACCTTTTATCCGTTGAGCGATGGCCCTTCCATTCAGAACCACCGGATCACTATGACCTGCTTTCGCACCTGCTCGAATTGTCATTCTCGCAGTCAAGCGGGCTTATGCCATTGCACTAACCACACGATGTCCAACCGTGTTTAGCCCACCTTCGTGCTCCTCCGTTACTCTTTGGGAGGAGACCGCCCCAGTCAAACTACCCACCAGGCACTGTCCGTAATCCCGATTCAGGGACCAACGTTAGAACATCAAAACTACAAGGGTGGTATTTCAAGGACGACTCCATCACATCTAGCGACGCAATTTCATAGTCTCCCACCTATCCTACACATGTAGGTTCAATGTTCAGTGCCAAGCTGTAGTAAAGGTTCACGGGGTCTTTCCGTCTAGCCGCGGGTACACTGCATCTTCACAGCGATTTCAATTTCACTGAGTCTCGGGTGGAGACAGCGTGGCCATCATTACGCCATTCGTGCAGGTCGGAACTTACCCGACAAGGAATTTCGCTACCTTAGGACCGTTATAGTTACGGCCGCCGTTTACCGGGGCTTCGATCAAGAGCTTCGACCGAAGTCTAACCCCATCAATTAACCTTCCGGCACCGGGCAGGCGTCACACCGTATACGTCATCTTACGATTTTGCACAGTGCTGTGTTTTTAATAAACAGTTGCAGCCACCTGGTATCTGCGACTCTCGTCTGCTCCATCCGCAAGGGACTTCACTGATAAGAGCGTACCTTCTCCCGAAGTTACGGTACCATTTTGCCTAGTTCCTTCACCCGAGTTCTCTCAAGCGCCTTGGTATTCTCTACCCGACCACCTGTGTCGGTTTGGGGTACGATTCCTTACAATCTGAAGCTTAGAGGCTTTTCCTGGAAGCATGGCATCAATGACTTCACACCCGTAGGTGCTCGACATCGTATCTCAGCGTTAAGAAAGTCCGGATTTACCTAAACTTTCCGCCTACATACTTGAACCTGGACAACCGTCGCCAGGCCCACCTAGCCTTCTCCGTCCCCCCATCGCAATTGTAAGAAGTACGGGAATATTAACCCGTTTCCCATCGACTACGCCTTTCGGCCTCGCCTTAGGAGTCGACTTACCCTGCCCCGATTAACGTTGGACAGGAACCCTTGGTCTTCCGGCGAGGGAGTTTTTCACTCCCTTTATCGTTACTCATGTCAGCATTCGCACTTCTGATACCTCCAGCAGCCCTTACAGACCACCTTCAACGGCTTACAGAACGCTCCCCTACCCCACATACCCTAAGGTACGTAGCCGCAGCTTCGGTGTATAGCTTAGCCCCGTTACATCTTCCGCGCAGGCCGACTCGACCAGTGAGCTATTACGCTTTCTTTAAATGATGGCTGCTTCTAAGCCAACATCCTGGCTGTCTGAGCCTTCCCACATCGTTTCCCACTTAGCTATACTTTGGGACCTTAGCTGGCGGTCTGGGTTGTTTCCCTCTCCACGACGGACGTTAGCACCCGCCGTGTGTCTCCCGGATAGTACTTACTGGTATTCGGAGTTTGCAAAGGGTTGGTAAGTCGGGATGACCCCCTAGCCTTAACAGTGCTCTACCCCCAGTAGTATTCGTCCGAGGCGCTACCTAAATAGCTTTCGGGGAGAACCAGCTATCTCCAGGTTTGATTGGCCTTTCACCCCTAGCCACAAGTCATCCGCTAATTTTTCAACATTAGTCGGTTCGGTCCTCCAGTTGATGTTACTCAACCTTCAACCTGCCCATGGCTAGATCACCTGGTTTCGGGTCTAATCCTAGCAACTGTACGCCCAGTTAAGACTCGGTTTCCCTACGGCTCCCCTAAACGGTTAACCTTGCTACTAAAATTAAGTCGCTGACCCATTATACAAAAGGTACGCAGTCACACCACGAAGGTGCTCCTACTGCTTGTACGTACACGGTTTCAGGTTCTATTTCACTCCCCTCACAGGGGTTCTTTTCGCCTTTCCCTCACGGTACTGGTTCACTATCGGTCAGTCAGTAGTATTTAGCCTTGGAGGATGGTCCCCCCATATTCAGACAGGATATCACGTGTCCCGCCTTACTCGATTTCACTGATGATGATGTGTCGGTTACGGGGCTATCACCCTTTACTGCGCCACTTTCCAGAGGCTTCACCTGCATCATTAAAAGCTTAAGGGCTAATCCAATTTCGCTCGCCGCTACTTTCGGAATCTCGGTTGATTTCTCTTCCTCGGGGTACTTAGATGTTTCAGTTCCCCCGGTTTGCCTCCTGCTGCTATGTATTCACAACAGGATACGTGCTTGTGCACGTGGGTTTCCCCATTCAGAAATCCCAGACTCAAAAGGTTATTACTACCTAATCTGGGCTTATCGCAAGTTATTACGTCTTTCATCGCCTCTGACTGCCAAGGCATCCACCGTGTACGCTTAGTCACTTAACCATACAACCCGAAAGGGTTTCTATTTGCTTTCACTTTAAAAAGTAAAGACAAATAAGCGTATGGCAACTAACCAAGGTTTTTGGTTGTCATCAAGAAGGGTTAATTCTCAATGACTGTTTGCCGGACTCAATTGTGATTCAAACTAAGTTTGAATCGAATACAAGACACTTGAATGTGTTTGTTGTGTTTATCTAATGAAAGATAAACATTGAGAACTTTTAAATTTGATTGAATTACTCGTAAGTAATCAATCAGTCAGCTTTCCAAATTGTTAAAGAGCTTGATTCAATAAATTAAACCATTTTTAAAGACTCTCTTAAGAGAATACTTAAAGATGGTGGAGCTATGCGGGATCGAACCGCAGACCTCCTGCGTGCAAGGCAGGCGCTCTCCCAGCTGAGCTATAGCCCCATCTAGGTCGATATTGGTGGGTCTGAGTGGACTTGAACCACCGACCTCCCGCTTATCAGGCGAGCGCTCTAACCAGCTGAGCTACAGACCCAATATCGTCTCTTAACTTTTCTAAACCTAATCAATCTGTGTGGACACTCATCGTCAATATCTTCGTATAAGGAGGTGATCCAGCCCCAGGTTCCCCTAGGGCTACCTTGTTACGACTTCACCCCAGTCATGAACCACAAAGTGGTAAGCGTCCTCCCGAAGGTTAGACTACCTACTTCTTTTGCAGCCCACTCCCATGGTGTGACGGGCGGTGTGTACAAGGCCCGGGAACGTATTCACCGTGACATTCTGATTCACGATTACTAGCGATTCCGACTTCATGGAGTCGAGTTGCAGACTCCAATCCGGACTACGACGCACTTTTTGGGATTCGCTTACCATCGCTGGCTCGCTGCCCTCTGTATGCGCCATTGTAGCACGTGTGTAGCCCTACTCGTAAGGGCCATGATGACTTGACGTCGTCCCCACCTTCCTCCGGTTTATCACCGGCAGTCTCCCTGGAGTTCCCGACATGACTCGCTGGCAAACAAGGATAAGGGTTGCGCTCGTTGCGGGACTTAACCCAACATTTCACAACACGAGCTGACGACAGCCATGCAGCACCTGTCTCAGAGCTCCCGAAGGCACTCCTGCGTCTCCGCTGGATTCTCTGGATGTCAAGAGTAGGTAAGGTTCTTCGCGTTGCATCGAATTAAACCACATGCTCCACCGCTTGTGCGGGCCCCCGTCAATTCATTTGAGTTTTAATCTTGCGACCGTACTCCCCAGGCGGTCTACTTAACGCGTTAGCTCCGAAAGCCACGGCTCAAGGCCACAACCTCCAAGTAGACATCGTTTACGGCGTGGACTACCAGGGTATCTAATCCTGTTTGCTCCCCACGCTTTCGCATCTGAGTGTCAGTATCTGTCCAGGGGGCCGCCTTCGCCACTGGTATTCCTTCAGATCTCTACGCATTTCACCGCTACACCTGAAATTCTACCCCCCTCTACAGTACTCTAGTTCACCAGTTTCAAATGCAGTTCCGAGGTTGAGCCCCGGGCTTTCACATCTGACTTAATGAACCACCTGCATGCGCTTTACGCCCAGTAATTCCGATTAACGCTCGCACCCTCCGTATTACCGCGGCTGCTGGCACGGAGTTAGCCGGTGCTTCTTCTGTTGCTAACGTCAAGAGATGTTGCTATTAACAACACCCCCTTCCTCACAACTGAAAGTACTTTACAACCCGAAGGCCTTCTTCATACACGCGGCATGGCTGCATCAGGCTTGCGCCCATTGTGCAATATTCCCCACTGCTGCCTCCCGTAGGAGTCTGGACCGTGTCTCAGTTCCAGTGTGGCTGATCATCCTCTCAGACCAGCTAGGGATCGTCGCCTTGGTGAGCCATTACCTCACCAACTAGCTAATCCCACCTAGGCATATCTTGACGCGAGAGGCCCGAAGGTCCCCCTCTTTGGCCCGTAGGCATCATGCGGTATTAGCCATCGTTTCCAATGGTTATCCCCCACATCAAGGCAATTTCCTAGGCATTACTCACCCGTCCGCCGCTCGACGCCCATTAACGCACCCGAAGGATTGTTAGTGTCGTTTCCGCTCGACTTGCATGTGTTAGGCCTGCCGCCAGCGTTCAATCTGAGCCATGATCAAACTCTTCAATTTAAGATTTTGTGACTCAACGAATACTGACTTCAAAACTAATATTCATTCGAAAATGAACATGTAATTCTAAAGCTATTACCATTCCAACAGAATGGTAATGAATTGACTGTGCCAAATAACCCCTCTCTATAAAGAAAGTAGTTATTCGTATTGGTCACTCAGTTCATTGAAATCATTGTGTTACCGAAGTAACTGCTATTACCTAAGTAATAACGTTTTGATATTCATCAACGAGTGCCCACACAGATTGATAGGTTTAAATTGTTAAAGAGCGTGTTCTCTAAAAAGAGAACGCTTTCAGTGCCTTAGCACTTAAGCAGGACGCGTATAATACGCTTTCCACTTTGAAAGTCAACATAAAATACTAAGAAAACTTAGAACCCTATGGTGACTTGTCTATTACATAGACAAAGTCGAACTTTTTGTCTTCACTTTCAAAAAAGTGAAAATAAATAAGAGCCTGGCGATGTCCTACTCTCACATGGGGAAGCCCCACACTACCATCGGCGCTATTGTGTTTCACTACTGAGTTCGGCATGGAGTCAGGTGGGTCCACAATGCTATGGTCGCCAAGCAAATTCTGTTTAATTGACGCCTCTGCGACAATTAATAATTCGGAAAGCTGTTACTCTATTCAATAGAGCAATAAAAGTCTCTTCAAACGCATTCAAGGTCTGTCTCTTTGAGTCCACAAAACCCCTTGGGTGTTGTATGGTTAAGCCTCACGGGCAATTAGTACAGGTTAGCTCAATGCCTCGCAGCACTTACACACCCTGCCTATCAACGTCGTAGTCTACGACAACCCTTTAGGACACTTATAGTGCCAGGGAAAACTCATCTCAAGGCTCGCTTCGCGCTTAGATGCTTTCAGCGCTTATCGATTCCGAACGTAGCTACCGGGCAATGCCATTGGCATGACAACCCGAACACCAGAGGTTCGTCCACTCCGGTCCTCTCGTACTAGGAGCAGCCCCTTTCAATTTTCCAACGCCCACGGCAGATAGGGACCGAACTGTCTCACGACGTTCTAAACCCAGCTCGCGTACCACTTTAAATGGCGAACAGCCATACCCTTGGGACCGACTTCAGCCCCAGGATGTGATGAGCCGACATCGAGGTGCCAAACACCGCCGTCGATATGAACTCTTGGGCGGTATCAGCCTGTTATCCCCGGAGTACCTTTTATCCGTTGAGCGATGGCCCTTCCATTCAGAACCACCGGATCACTATGACCTGCTTTCGCACCTGCTCGAATTGTCATTCTCGCAGTCAAGCGGGCTTATGCCATTGCACTAACCACACGATGTCCAACCGTGTTTAGCCCACCTTCGTGCTCCTCCGTTACTCTTTGGGAGGAGACCGCCCCAGTCAAACTACCCACCAGGCACTGTCCGTAATCCCGATTCAGGGACCAACGTTAGAACATCAAAACTACAAGGGTGGTATTTCAAGGACGACTCCATCACATCTAGCGACGCAATTTCATAGTCTCCCACCTATCCTACACATGTAGGTTCAATGTTCAGTGCCAAGCTGTAGTAAAGGTTCACGGGGTCTTTCCGTCTAGCCGCGGGTACACTGCATCTTCACAGCGATTTCAATTTCACTGAGTCTCGGGTGGAGACAGCGTGGCCATCATTACGCCATTCGTGCAGGTCGGAACTTACCCGACAAGGAATTTCGCTACCTTAGGACCGTTATAGTTACGGCCGCCGTTTACCGGGGCTTCGATCAAGAGCTTCGACCGAAGTCTAACCCCATCAATTAACCTTCCGGCACCGGGCAGGCGTCACACCGTATACGTCATCTTACGATTTTGCACAGTGCTGTGTTTTTAATAAACAGTTGCAGCCACCTGGTATCTGCGACTCTCGTCTGCTCCATCCGCAAGGGACTTCACTGATAAGAGCGTACCTTCTCCCGAAGTTACGGTACCATTTTGCCTAGTTCCTTCACCCGAGTTCTCTCAAGCGCCTTGGTATTCTCTACCCGACCACCTGTGTCGGTTTGGGGTACGATTCCTTACAATCTGAAGCTTAGAGGCTTTTCCTGGAAGCATGGCATCAATGACTTCACACCCGTAGGTGCTCGACATCGTATCTCAGCGTTAAGAAAGTCCGGATTTACCTAAACTTTCCGCCTACATACTTGAACCTGGACAACCGTCGCCAGGCCCACCTAGCCTTCTCCGTCCCCCCATCGCAATTGTAAGAAGTACGGGAATATTAACCCGTTTCCCATCGACTACGCCTTTCGGCCTCGCCTTAGGAGTCGACTTACCCTGCCCCGATTAACGTTGGACAGGAACCCTTGGTCTTCCGGCGAGGGAGTTTTTCACTCCCTTTATCGTTACTCATGTCAGCATTCGCACTTCTGATACCTCCAGCAGCCCTTACAGACCACCTTCAACGGCTTACAGAACGCTCCCCTACCCCACATACCCTAAGGTACGTAGCCGCAGCTTCGGTGTATAGCTTAGCCCCGTTACATCTTCCGCGCAGGCCGACTCGACCAGTGAGCTATTACGCTTTCTTTAAATGATGGCTGCTTCTAAGCCAACATCCTGGCTGTCTGAGCCTTCCCACATCGTTTCCCACTTAGCTATACTTTGGGACCTTAGCTGGCGGTCTGGGTTGTTTCCCTCTCCACGACGGACGTTAGCACCCGCCGTGTGTCTCCCGGATAGTACTTACTGGTATTCGGAGTTTGCAAAGGGTTGGTAAGTCGGGATGACCCCCTAGCCTTAACAGTGCTCTACCCCCAGTAGTATTCGTCCGAGGCGCTACCTAAATAGCTTTCGGGGAGAACCAGCTATCTCCAGGTTTGATTGGCCTTTCACCCCTAGCCACAAGTCATCCGCTAATTTTTCAACATTAGTCGGTTCGGTCCTCCAGTTGATGTTACTCAACCTTCAACCTGCCCATGGCTAGATCACCTGGTTTCGGGTCTAATCCTAGCAACTGTACGCCCAGTTAAGACTCGGTTTCCCTACGGCTCCCCTAAACGGTTAACCTTGCTACTAAAATTAAGTCGCTGACCCATTATACAAAAGGTACGCAGTCACACCACGAAGGTGCTCCTACTGCTTGTACGTACACGGTTTCAGGTTCTATTTCACTCCCCTCACAGGGGTTCTTTTCGCCTTTCCCTCACGGTACTGGTTCACTATCGGTCAGTCAGTAGTATTTAGCCTTGGAGGATGGTCCCCCCATATTCAGACAGGATATCACGTGTCCCGCCTTACTCGATTTCACTGATGATGATGTGTCGGTTACGGGGCTATCACCCTTTACTGCGCCACTTTCCAGAGGCTTCACCTGCATCATTAAAAGCTTAAGGGCTAATCCAATTTCGCTCGCCGCTACTTTCGGAATCTCGGTTGATTTCTCTTCCTCGGGGTACTTAGATGTTTCAGTTCCCCCGGTTTGCCTCCTGTTGCTATGTATTCACAACAGGATACGTGCTTGTGCACGTGGGTTTCCCCATTCAGAAATCCCAGACTCAAAAGGTTATTACTACCTAATCTGGGCTTATCGCAAGTTATTACGTCTTTCATCGCCTCTGACTGCCAAGGCATCCACCGTGTACGCTTAGTCACTTAACCATACAACCCGAAAGGGTTTCTATTTGCTTTCACTTTAAAAAGTGAAGACAAATAAGCGTATGGCAACTAACCAAGGTTTTTGGTTGTCATCAAGAAGGGTTAATTCCTGATAACTGTTTGCCGGACTCAATTTACTTTTTGTTTCCACTTTTTAATAAAAAGTAGAATCAAAAAATGAACAATCATTTCTGATCATTCGAATACAAGACACTTGAATGTGTTTGTTGTGTTTATCAATAAAGATAAACATTGAGAACTTTTAAATTTGATTAACTTAATCACAGCCTTGAGCTGTTTGATTTTACTGTTTAAAGTGAAAACCAATTAAGTAATCAGTCAGCTTTCCAAATTGTTAAAGAGCATAAAGCAAAAAGCTTTAATCAATAACTTACGTTATTAATTAAAGCTCTGGCTTTAACTAAATCTAAACCATCAATCTGTGTGGACACTCATCGTCAATATCTTCGTATAAGGAGGTGATCCAGCCCCAGGTTCCCCTAGGGCTACCTTGTTACGACTTCACCCCAGTCATGAACCACAAAGTGGTAAGCGTCCTCCCGAAGGTTAGACTACCTACTTCTTTTGCAGCCCACTCCCATGGTGTGACGGGCGGTGTGTACAAGGCCCGGGAACGTATTCACCGTGACATTCTGATTCACGATTACTAGCGATTCCGACTTCATGGAGTCGAGTTGCAGACTCCAATCCGGACTACGACGCACTTTTTGGGATTCGCTTACCATCGCTGGCTCGCTGCCCTCTGTATGCGCCATTGTAGCACGTGTGTAGCCCTACTCGTAAGGGCCATGATGACTTGACGTCGTCCCCACCTTCCTCCGGTTTATCACCGGCAGTCTCCCTGGAGTTCCCGACATGACTCGCTGGCAAACAAGGATAAGGGTTGCGCTCGTTGCGGGACTTAACCCAACATTTCACAACACGAGCTGACGACAGCCATGCAGCACCTGTCTCAGAGCTCCCGAAGGCACTCCTGCGTCTCCGCTGGATTCTCTGGATGTCAAGAGTAGGTAAGGTTCTTCGCGTTGCATCGAATTAAACCACATGCTCCACCGCTTGTGCGGGCCCCCGTCAATTCATTTGAGTTTTAATCTTGCGACCGTACTCCCCAGGCGGTCTACTTAACGCGTTAGCTCCGAAAGCCACGGCTCAAGGCCACAACCTCCAAGTAGACATCGTTTACGGCGTGGACTACCAGGGTATCTAATCCTGTTTGCTCCCCACGCTTTCGCATCTGAGTGTCAGTATCTGTCCAGGGGGCCGCCTTCGCCACTGGTATTCCTTCAGATCTCTACGCATTTCACCGCTACACCTGAAATTCTACCCCCCTCTACAGTACTCTAGTTCACCAGTTTCAAATGCAGTTCCGAGGTTGAGCCCCGGGCTTTCACATCTGACTTAATGAACCACCTGCATGCGCTTTACGCCCAGTAATTCCGATTAACGCTCGCACCCTCCGTATTACCGCGGCTGCTGGCACGGAGTTAGCCGGTGCTTCTTCTGTTGCTAACGTCAAGAGATGTTGCTATTAACAACACCCCCTTCCTCACAACTGAAAGTACTTTACAACCCGAAGGCCTTCTTCATACACGCGGCATGGCTGCATCAGGCTTGCGCCCATTGTGCAATATTCCCCACTGCTGCCTCCCGTAGGAGTCTGGACCGTGTCTCAGTTCCAGTGTGGCTGATCATCCTCTCAGACCAGCTAGGGATCGTCGCCTTGGTGAGCCATTACCTCACCAACTAGCTAATCCCACCTAGGCATATCTTGACGCGAGAGGCCCGAAGGTCCCCCTCTTTGGCCCGTAGGCATCATGCGGTATTAGCCATCGTTTCCAATGGTTATCCCCCACATCAAGGCAATTTCCTAGGCATTACTCACCCGTCCGCCGCTCGACGCCCATTAACGCACCCGAAGGGTTGTTAGTGTCGTTTCCGCTCGACTTGCATGTGTTAGGCCTGCCGCCAGCGTTCAATCTGAGCCATGATCAAACTCTTCAATTTAAGATTTTGTCGGCTCAATGAATACTGACTTCAAAACTACAAAAAGTAATTCTAAAGCTATTATCTTTCCAACAGAAAGATAATGAATTGACTGTGCCAAATAACCCCTCTCTATAAAGAAAGTCGTTATTCGTATTGGTCACTCAGTTCATTGAAACCAAAGTTGATTCCGAGGAATCTGTTTTACTTCTCTTAATAAAAAGGGAAGATAAAACGTTTTGATATTCATCAACGAGTGCCCACACAGATTGATAGGTTTAAATTGTTAAAGAGCTTCTCTTCGTTGTGACTTACATCACTTCGGAAGAGGCGGCTATTCTAGCGATTTAATTCTCAGTGTCAAACACTTTTAAAAATTAATTTCTACTTTCTAAAAGTAGGAGCGAATTATCACTTAAAGCTAGTTGCCTTACTAACATTCTTCGTTGAAGCCTTGTGGCGTCTACCGTGTCAGTGAGGCGGCATTATAGAGATGTTCATCACATTGGCAAGTGTTTATTAAAGAAAAATGCAAAAACAACCATCACATGACGAATAAACACTCAAACCCTTATTTTTATAACTTTAACTACAAAATAACTACACAATAACCACAGACTTATCCACAATCGCTCTAATTTCATCCCCTAGAAACTAAAAAAGCTGCCTTATGGCAGCTTTTCAAATGACAATGAGTTTAAATCCCAGAGCCATATTGCTCTCCATCATCTTCATGAAGACCACATTCTCGTTTTAGACCATTAAAACGGGTTTCCTCTTCAGTCATACCCGGCTCCCATTTCTTAGTCGTATGTGTATCTCCAACAGAAAGGTACCCCTGCTCTCGAAGCGGGTGATAGCTGAGACCATTTTGTTCTAGGTAATAGTGAACATCTTTATTTGTCCAATCAATGACTGGCAAGAATTTAAACACACCATTTTGGATAGATAAGATTGGCAAGTTTGCGCGCGATTGAGATTGCTCTCTTCTTAACCCTGAAAACCAAGTCCCCGCCTCAAGCTCATCTAACGCCCGCCTCATCGGTTCAACTTTATTAAGTTTGTTGTACTTCTCTATCCCTTCTATACCTTGATCCCAAAGTTTGCCATATTGCGCTTCTTGCCAATTAGGGCTCTGTTGTGCGCGAAAGACTTGAAGGTTTAGTGTCAAATTCTTGCTTAACTCATCTATAAAGCGATACGTTTCAGGAAATAGATAGCCAGTGTCCGTCAGAATAACCGGAATATCTGGCTTTGCTTGAGTGACTAAGTGCAGCATCAACGCAGCTTGGATTCCGAAACTAGAAGACACCACATGTGTCCCTTCTAAATTTGCTAGAGCCCACTTAACTCTTTCTAAGGCGGTTAGCTGTTCTAACTCAGCATTTATTTGTCCAAGACGAAGTATCTGCTCCGTCTTAGTCAATGCGAGCAGCTCTGCTAACTTCATTTTTGAAGCGACAGAATTATGCATGTAAATCCCTCTTTGAAATGATCACCTCTTCGATGATACCAGTTCGGATTGTAAAATCGCCGAACCCTTCATTGTCTTTACGTTCAGTAGCCCAACGTCCCACCAGCGCATCAATCTCTTCTAAGATCTGAGCTGATGTGATGTTCTCTTTATACATCTTAGGAATACGAGTACCGGCTTTGTTGCCGCCTAAGTGCATATTGTAGCGACCTGGTGCTTTACCCACTAAACCAAGTTCAGCCAACATCGCGCGACCACAGCCGTTTGGACAACCAGTGACACGAAGAATGATGTTATCTTCTTCTGGTAATCCATGTTTCTTCAGAATATCTTCAACATCTGTCACGAACTCTGGAAGAAAGCGCTCAGCTTCCGCCATTGCTAAAGGACACGTAGGGAAAGCCACACACGCCATAGAGTTTTTACGTTGCTCAGAAACAGCATCATCCATCAAGCCATATTGACGCGCCAGTTTTTCAATCTTGGCTTTTTGGTTAGTCGCTACACCCGCAATAATCAAGTTTTGATTCGCTGTCATGCGGAAGTCACCTTTGTGAATCTTCGCAATTTCAGCAACACCTGTTTTCAGAGCTTTCCCAGGGAAATCAAGTAAACGACCATTTTCGATGAATAACGCTAAGTGGTGCTTACCATCAATGCCTTCGGCCCAACCGATACGGTCGCCACGGCCAGTAAACTCATAAGGACGGCTTTCAGAAAACTCAACGCCGGCACGCTTTTCTACTTCCGCTTTGAATACATCAATACCAACACGGTCTAGTGTGTATTTGGTTTTGGCATTCTTACGGTTTGAACGGTTACCCCAGTCACGCTGAGTCGTTACCACCGCCGCTGCTACGTCTAACGTTTTATCTAATGCCACAAAACCAAAATCGTCAGCTTTACGTGCATAAGTCGAGGTATCGCCGTGTGTCATAGCAAGGCCGCCACCGACTAACACGTTAAAGCCCACCAGCTTTCCGTCTTCAGCAATAGCAACAAAGTTAAGATCGTTAGCATGAACATCTACGTCATTCTGTGGAGGAATGACAACAGTCGTCTTGAACTTACGCGGTAGGTAGTTACTACCTAGGATAGGTTCTTCATCCGTTGTTTCTAGTTTTTCACCATCTAACCATATTTCTGCATAAGCACGAGTCTTCGGTAATAGATGTTCACTGATCTTTTTCGCCCATTCATACGCTTCTTGGTGCAACTCAGATTCAACAGGGTTTGTGGTACACAGAACATTTCGGTTTACATCACCCGCGGTAGCGATTGAATCAATACCAATGCTGTTTAGCGTTTGGTGCATCAACTTAATGTTCGGCTTCAAGACACCGTGGAACTGAAACGTTTGACGAGTTGTTAGACGAATTGAACCGTAAGAGGTACTTTCGTCTGCGAACTTATCAATCGCCAACCACTGCTTAGGGGTAATGATGCCACCAGGCATACGAGCACGAAGCATTACGTTATGTAACGGTTCGAGCTTTTGCTTGGTACGTTCGTTACGAATATCACGGTCGTCTTGTTGATACATACCGTGGAAACGAATCAACTGAAAGTTATCAGCAGTAAAGCCACCTGTTATGCGGTCTTGAAGATCTTGTTCAATCGTACCGCGAAGATTATTACTTTCACGCTTCAGACGTTCATTGTCAGCCAAAGGACCAAGTACTTGACCTAGCACTTCTTGCTCTATTACTTGCTTGCTCATTAGTACACATCCCTTTGGTAACGTTTCGCTTTACGTAAGTCATTAATATATTGTTCAGCTTGTTCTCGGCTCTGGTTGCCATGTTTTTCAGCAATCGTGACTAGTGCTTCATGAACATCTTTCGCCATTCGGGTCGCATCACCACAAACATAAAGGTATGCGCCCTCTTGAAGCCATTGCCAAACCTGCTCTGCTTGTTCGATTAAACGGTCTTGAACGTAAACCTTTTCTTTTTGGTCACGGCTAAAAGCAACATCCAATTTGGTTAACGCACCAGATTTAAGGTACTTCTGCCATTCAACTTGGTATAAGAAATCTTGAGTAAAAGTACGGTCACCGAAGAACAACCAGCTTTTGCCTTCAGCATCATTGTTTTCACGCTCTTGAAGGAAACTGCGGAATGGCGCGATACCAGTACCCGGGCCGACCATGATAATAGGTGTGCTGTCGTCTTGTGGCAGCTTAAAGTTATTGTTGTTCTCAACAAACACCTTCACTTCACCGCCTTCTTCCAAGCGCTGAGCTAGGAAACTAGAGGCGCCCCCCAGACGAGACTCTTCACCTTTTTGGTATTCAACCAGACCAACCGTCAAGTGAACTTCTTCATCCACTTCTGCTTGGCTTGATGCAATAGAATAGAGACGTGGCGTTAACTTACGTAAAAGGCCGATCAACTCATTAGCTGATAGATTGGTTCTTTTTTCTGCTAATACATCGACAATTTGAGTGTTACCAGAGTATTCGCGAAGCTTATCTTTATCTTCCACCAGCTTGATTAACTTCTTACTACCCGACAGCTCAGCAAACTGAGTCACAAGTTGAGGGTTTGACGTCGTAATCTCGAATTTACTGACGAGTGCGCTATGGACAGATAAGTTTTCACCATCGACATCAACACTTTCGATACCCGACAACCCAACCTTAGAAAGGATCTGATTCGCAAGCTCTGAACTGTTTTCGTACCACACTCCCAGTGCATCACCCGGCAGGTAAGTGATACCTGACTCATCAAGATCAATCTCGATATGACGAACATCTTTACCCGAGTCGCGACCCGTGATCTTTTGACTCGTCAGTAATGTCGCTGTGTATGGGTTTTGTTTGGTGTATTGCGAATGACCCGCGGCTACTTGACCAACTGGTAATTGAACGACATCGGCTTCTGTGCCTGTCGATAATGTCTCTTTTACTTGCTCTAATGCTTTAGCTCGCCATTCCGTTGCTGACTCTTCGTAATCAACATCACAATCAAGACGGTCAACAAATGATTTAGCACCAAGCTTAGCGAGGAAGTTATCGAAATCTTTCCCGGTTTGGCAGAAGAACTCATAGCTTGAATCACCTAAACCAATCACACCGTATTGTAGATTCGATAATTTGGGTGCTTTCTTCGATTGAAGGAATTCATGCAACTCAATCGCGTTATCAGGGGCTTCACCTTCACCATTAGTGGAAGCCACAAAAATCACGTGTGTCTCTTTGGCTAGGTTTTTACCTTTATAGTCACTGGCATCGAAAAGCTCGACAGCAATACCTAACGCTTTCGCTTCAGCCTCAAGCGATTCAGCAACACCTTTCGCATTACCCGTTTGAGAAGCAAAGATAACACTTAACTTACCCGCAGGTTTTGCGGCCACAGCTGCGGCTGCTTGAGCAATAGGTGCAGCGGCGCCCACAGGCTGTGCTTGGCTCACCCCCCAAAGATAGCCACTGACCCATGCCAGTTGCTGTGAAGACAGTTCAGAAACAGTTTGCTGAAGATGACCCAATTGTTGGTCATTAAGTGGTGCAGCTAGCCCAGGTAGCTCATTAGCCCCAGACTGTGCATTATTATTTTGTGAAGACTCTTTCTTATTTAAAGACATGGTCACGACATCCCTAATCATTGCGTGACGATAGATTAACCACTCCCTTTAATAACAAGAAAGAATAGAAAAGTATGTTTTATAACTTTTTGGAAGTAAAAAGCGATTGAACCGTAAATTCGCTACTGGTTTTCAATACGAACTTGCTGAAAACCAACGGCCATTGCCGACTTTGATGCTAAATCTAAATCAGCATAATGGCACTCCTCACCATGAACATCGGTAAGCAAAACAAAGCCACCTCCCATATGGCGAAACTCCACAACCCAAGCCCCCTCTTGAATCGAGGGCTCTATAACCGCTTCGACTAACAGGTTCTCTCGATATAAATTTCGTAATTCATTGAGTGTCATATTCTATCCCTTGCTTTGACCTCACAACATAGACCTTATGAGAATAGACGCTAATTAGGTCTCTGTATAAGGATGGTCGAAAGTGATGAATGTGCTAACTAATTCCAGAAAGATATAATCAATAGATATAAAAAACGCCACTTAATAAAGTGACGTTCTTAAAATTTGTTTTAAATGCGCTTAAATAACCTAGAAGCGTACTTCTGCACCAGCGAACCAACCATCGACCATGACAAAGCTCTTGCCTAGTTGAGAGCTAAAGAACTCATCCGAGTCTAAATCGATAACACGGTAACCACCACGCAGTGCTATCTCAGTTTCTGCCACTGAGATTCGGTACTGACCGCCAGCCATCAAATCAGTACTCTTGATGCCACTGCTATCACCGAACTCCATCGTACCAATGATATCGAAGTTGGTGTCAGGAACGTTGATCTCTGCGTTACCGTAGAAACTCCAAGTCAACTCATCAAAGCTTGTTTGAGCACCACCGGTTTTCGGTTCGATGTAATTCGAGTTTGAATACTGAGTAAACGTCACACCTGCATCAAAGTTCATCAGTTTGTGATCTAACAATGTGTAGTAAAAGGTATAGTCGTACTTATCGAAGGCCAATAAATCCGCATCGACAGAAGTATAGCGGACACTCGCGTTTGGTAGCATTGGGGCATTGTGCTCAAATGCGAAATATAACGAAGGAGAATGAACATCATCATTTTGTCTAACTTCGTTTAGCTTGGTACTTCCCCACCACATATCGGCACCGACTTTAGCCGTGTAAGAAAACCCTTCTTCAGCGAGTACTGCCGAACTTAAAGGTAGCATTCCCACTAAAGCAATTAATGGCATTTTATTCATTTGAGGTAGCTCCAATTTCATATCATTGTGCTAATTGTATGCACATTCATCGATTATTGGAGAAATTTTACCACACATCCTAAAGACTAAAACGATAAACCGCTGGCGAGCAAAAGTTTGACGGCACCATGACTTTAGTAACGCCTTTGACTAGAACTGTGTACAAAGTTTTTGAAAAACCACACACCGATTGCAATCACAATCAACCAAGGCAAGAGTTTAAACACGACACCTATCATACCGAGTACCAACATAACGAGTAATGCAACCCCCGTTGCCGCTAAGACCGTCATAAACGTAATACCAGTAACGAGTAATGTTGCGACAAAAATAAGAACAAAGATTAATTCAAACATAATGGTCTCCTATTGAATTGATGACCTATCTTTCTTACTTTTGAATATTGCAGCTTCTATACCAAGTTTAAAAAACCAAAAAAATCTTTATTAATCAATAAAATAAAAAGCCACACATCTAAATGCGTGGCTTTTAAAGAAACTATCAATGGTAAATTTAGCCTCTAGTGGCGAATTTAGCCTTAAGTTTTTAACCTTAAGTTTCTAACCTTGGGCTTTTAAGCTCGAACTTTTAACCTCGAGGGAGATTATACGTTTAGCTCTTTAGGGATCTTAGCCAATGCTGTCTGCATCACTTCGATACCTGCACCTTTCTTATGTGCGTTTTCACTGATGTAGCGACGCCATTGTCTTGCACCCGGCATGCTTTGGAACAAACCAAGCATATGACGAGAAATGTGCCCTAGACTTGCGCCGTATGAAAGTTCACGCTCGATGTACGGATACATCTCTTCAACCACTTGTGAGCGCTTTTTAATTGGCGTATCTAAACCAAAGATCTGTTGGTCTACTTCGGCCAAGATAAACGGACTATGGTATGCCTCACGGCCAATCATCACACCATCAAGGTGCTGCAAGTGCTCTTTCGTTTGCTCAAGAGTCGTAATACCACCATTCACAGCAATCACTAGATCCGAGAAATCTTTCTTAATTTGGTATGCACGATCGTAATCTAGAGGTGGGATCTCACGGTTTTCTTTCGGGCTAAGACCACTCAACCACGCTTTACGTGCATGGATAGTAAATTGCTCACAGCCGCCTTTTTCAGAAACGGTCGACACAAACTTAGCGAGAAACTCATAAGAGTCTTGGTCATCGATACCAATACGCGTTTTCACCGTGATTGGAATATCAGTGACTTCTTTCATCGCCGACACACAATCTGCCACCAGCTCTGGCTCAGCCATCAAGCAAGCACCAAAGCGGCCATTTTGAACTCGGTCTGAAGGACAACCTACGTTGAGATTAACCTCATCATAGCCGCGATCACCAGCAAGCTTGGCACAAGCCGCTAAATCAACCGGGTTTGAACCACCCAGTTGAAGTGCAAGGGGATGTTCTTGCTCGTTATATTCTAGAAAGTCGCCCTTACCATGTAAGATCGCGCCCGTTGTTACCATTTCCGTGTACAAAAGAGTCTGCTGAGAAAGCAAACGGTGAAAATAACGGCAGTGGCGGTCGGTCCAATCGAGCATTGGAGCGACAGACAACTTACATGAGTGTGTCATGGCAAAGTAACCTGATAGCGAGTCAAAAAATCTGCTGGAACACCCAGCAAAAAGCAAAGTCGGCTATTGTAAATGCTATGTCCTAATTGTGCTATATGAACTTTACTTCACATTTTCTTATTTAAACCTATTCACCAGGCCTCTAATTCAGCCTCACTAATCAGTTATGCCTTGAGTCACACAGTCATTTTGAGTTACCTTGTCTTATTCAAAGTCGTGGGTCACAATACGCTCTGTACCTGACTTTAATAGAAATCATTGGCTCCCAAGTAAAGTTATCTAGAAATAGAATTTGAACAGGAATGTCCGATTGAATGGTGAAAAATTTGGACCACACATTAATAGAGCAAGTTGAAGGGCTATGCGCATCTCGAGGGGTTAGATTAACTCCGCAAAGAAAGCGAGTGTTTGAGCTCATCCTCTCTAATAAAAAAGCCTCCAGTGCATACGAATTGTTAGAGCAATTAAAGGTGAGCGAACCACAAGCCAAACCGCCCACAGTTTACCGCGCTTTAGATTTTTTGTTGGAACAAGGTTTCATTCACCGAGTTGAGTCTACCAATAGCTTTATATGTTGTTGCTCTTGTAATGCCAACAAGCATTTCTCACAGCTATTAATCTGCGACAAATGTGGCACTGTGATTGAGCTACAAGACGATGCTCTTATCAATCAACTCGCTAATAACGCTGAGAAGCATGGCTTTCAATTAACGAATCACGTTATTGAATCTCATGGCATTTGCCAAACTTGCTCCTCTGATATGAAACAATAAGATTATAGAAGAACATTATGCGCGCTGAATTTGTAAACCCGTTTTTAGCTTCTCTAATGAATGTACTAAAAACGATGGCTTCTCTAGAATTGAAACCACAAAAGCCAAGAGTTAAAAAAGATGAAATCGCTCGTGGTGATGTCTCTGGTTTAATCGGTATGGTTGGCCCACAATCTCGAGGCTCAATGTCGATCACCTTTGATGAAGGCCTTGCCCTAGAAATCATGGAAAACATGTTGGGTGAACGACCAAACGGCCTAAATGAAGAAGTAACCGATATGGTCGGTGAAATCACTAACATGGTGACTGGCGGCGCAAAACGAATTCTTGCAGAAAGCGGCTTCGACTTCGACATGGCAACGCCAATCGTGGTTGCAGGTAAAGGTCATACTATTCGTCACAAATGTGAAGGCGCAATCATCATCATGCCTTTCACGTCTCAATGGGGTAATGCCTTCATCGAGATCTGTTTCGAATAGAGACAATCACTGCAAATATTTAGAAGGCTGACGCTGTATTTAAAAGGCTGACAGATATGGCAGCCTTTTTTGTTACCTGCGATTTAGCCATTGTTAGAGCGACAGATACAAAAACGCCAACCCGAAGGTTGGCGTTTCTTTTTAGGCGATCAACTCAATTAAGCTTTAAGCGCTTTAAATGCGTTGATTAGGCCGTTCGTTGAGCTGTCGTGAGACGTTACTTGAGCATCGTCAGCAAGCTCTGGAAGAATTTGGTTTGCTAGTTGCTTACCAAGTTCTACGCCCCATTGGTCGAAGCTGAAGATGTTCCAGATAACGCCTTGAACAAAGATCTTGTGCTCGTACATCGCAATTAGGTTACCTAAAGAGCGAGGGTTGATTTGCTTAACAAGAATTGAGTTTGTTGGGCGGTTACCTTCAAACACTTTGAAAGGTACCAGTTCTGCCACTTCTTCAGCCGTTTTGCCTGCCGCTAGGAATTCAGCTTCTACTGTCTCTTTTGTCTTACCGAATGCTAGTGCTTCAGTTTGAGCAAAGAAGTTAGACATCAGCTTCTGATGGTGATCAGAGGCTGGGTTGTGGCTGATAGCAGGCGCAATAAAGTCTGATGGGATCAGCTTAGTGCCTTGGTGAATCAGTTGGTAGAACGCGTGCTGGCCGTTTGTACCCGGCTCACCCCAGATGATAGGACCGGTTTGGTACTCTACTGGGTTACCTTCACGGTCTACAAACTTACCGTTCGATTCCATGTTACCTTGCTGGAAGTAAGCAGCAAAACGGTGCATGTATTGATCGTAAGGTAGGATAGCTTCTGACTCAGCGCCGTGGAAGTTGTTGTACCAAATACCGATAAGCGCAAGGATGACTGGAATGTTACTTTCAAACTCAGTTGAAGCAAAGTGGTTATCCATCTCGTGAGCACCTTCTAGTAGCTCAACGAAGTTATCGAAGCCAACAGACAGTGAGATAGAAAGACCGATTGCAGACCATAGTGAGTAACGACCACCAACCCAGTCCCAGAATTCGAACATGTTGTCAGTATCAATACCAAACTCAGCGACCGCTGTTGCGTTTGTTGATAGTGCTGCGAAGTGTTTAGCAACGTGTGCGTTGTCACCCGCTTCAGCCAAGAACCAATCACGTGCAGAGTGCGCGTTCGTCATGGTTTCTTGAGTGGTGAATGTTTTAGATGCCACTAGGAATAGCGTTGTTTCTGGGTTTAGAGGCTTAAGCGTCTCAACAATGTGAGTGCCATCTACGTTAGAAACAAAGTGCATGTTAAGACGAGTTTTGTATGGCGTTAGCGCTTCAGTCACCATGTACGGGCCAAGGTCCGAACCGCCGATACCGATGTTGACTACATCCGTGATTTCTTTACCTGTGTAACCTTTCCACTCACCAGAAACGATGCGGTGTGTGAACAGCTCCATTTTTGCTAGTACTGCGTTCACTGCTGGCATTACGTCTTTGCCATCAACCATTACTGGCTTATCACTGCGGTTACGTAGAGCAGTGTGAAGTACTGAACGACCTTCAGTCTTGTTGATTGCATCACCGCCAAACATCGCTTCAATTGCAGACTTTACTTCAGTCTCGTTTGCAAGAGCAAATAGGTGCTGCATAGTCTCAGCATCGATTAGGTTCTTAGAGTAGTCCACTAAGATGTCAGAACCGAAACGAGTAGAAAAGTTCTCGAAACGCTTTGCATCTTGAGCAAACAGCTCTTTCATATCCATATCTTGAGCTGACTCAAAATGTGCCGTTAGCGCTTTCCACGCTTGTGTTTGCGTTGGGTTGATATTTTTCAACATGGTATCTATCCCGATGTTACTGTAGGTTTTATTCTAAACGTCACTTAAGTGATGAATAGAATCCCCGATTAGGCGAAAGTTTATATTTTTCAGTGATGACCAAACCGCATCACCACCGAAAGATTCTTTGTAATTTTTTTTCACGACGTATTATGCCGTATATGAAGAGCGGTACCTTGAGATAAATCAGGATTCGAATTCCTGATAGAAAGATCGGTACAAACTTTAGCTCTAACATAATTAAATGTGAGCGATACCTGATAAATTCAAGTTCAAAAGATAGCGTTAAACCACTTTTTTTCCAAATACATTATAAAGGATGGCGTATGTGGATTCAGAAGACTATACACCTAAATGCGCGAAAGCGTGGATTTCATCTCATTACTGATGAAATTGAACAACAGATACACGATATTGGCTCTCTATCCGTTGGTTTATTACATCTCTTTATTCAACATACCTCTGCCAGCCTCACGCTAAACGAAAACGCAGACCCAACGGTGCGTGGCGATATGGAATCGCATTTCAATAAGTTTGTTCCCGAGCGCGCGCCCTACTATAGACACACTTATGAAGGCGATGATGATATGCCTGCCCACATTAAAGCATCGACACTTGGCACCAGTGTAACAATTCCCATCACCAACGGTCGTTTAGCTTTAGGAATATGGCAGGGTATTTACTTAGGTGAACATCGAGATTGTGGTGGGAGCCGCACTGTCATTGCTACAATCCAAGGCGAATAACCGTAAGCGTTCAGCCATAAAGATCGATTGATAACCAGAGAATCACCAGTAAATAAAAAGGGTGGCACAGTTATGTGCCACCCTTAAATAATCAGAAAGGCTTGAACATCTTTACTTTACGTATTCCATTGCGACACGCGGGGTCAGCTTTGTGACCAGCTCGTAAGCAATGGTACCAATATGTTCTGCCACCTCTTCTGAAGGTAAGCCTTTCCCCCATAGCGTCACTTCGTCACCCACTTTATCAGTAGCATCTGGGCCAAGATCAACCGTTAGCATGTCCATTGACACTCGACCTGCAATCGGTACTTTTCTACCGTTCACAAACACCGGAGTACCGTTAGGTGCAGTGCGAGGGTAACCATCACCGTAACCTATCGCGATAACCCCTACTTTAGTGTCTCGTTCACTGATCCAGTTGCCGCCATAACCAACACTTTCCCCGGTTTTAACATCACGAACAGCGATCAAGTGAGACGTCAGAGTCATCACAGGCTGAAAACCAAGCTCTTGTGCAGACTTATCTGCGAACGGTGATACGCCGTAAGAGATTATTCCAGGACGCACCCAATCTAAGTGGCTATCTGGCCAGGCTAATAAACCTGCAGAGTTCGCAAGAGAGCGTTCGCCCTCACAGCCTTCAGTCAAAGACAGGAATAATTGAGTCTGTTGCTGTGTCGTGGCTTTGTCTAACTCGTCAGCACAACCAAAGTGGCTCATATAACGCAACGGCTTAGCCACATTCGGACATTGATGCAGGCGATCAACGAAATCTTGATATTGTTCAGAACGAACCCCCAAGCGATGCATACCACTATCGACTTTAAGCCATACCACAACAGGTGATTCTAACGCTGTGTTTTCTAAAGCGCTGAGTTGCTCTTCACAATGCACCACTGTTTGGATGTTATTGGCCACCAATACCGGTAAATCACCCGAAGAGTAAAAGCCCTCAAGTAACAGCACAGGCCGAACAATACCACCAGCACGAAGTTGTAAGGCTTCTTCAATACGAGCGACCCCGAAAGCATCAGAGTTCTTAGAGTGTTTAGCGATGTTCAATAAGCCATGCCCATAACCATTAGCCTTTACCACTGACATCACTTTACAGTTAGGTGCTTTAGACTTAATCAGTTGGAGATTGTGCTCTAATGCACCTAGGTCAATACTCGCTGTCGCTGCTTTCATATAAGTCATTAACGATTACTCATCATCAAATGCAGGGCCTGCATAGTTATCAAAACGAGAGTGTTGCCCTTGGAAGGTCAGACGCACGGAACCGATCGGACCGTTACGTTGCTTACCAAGGATAATCTCAGCGATGCCTTTTAGTGAACTGTCTGGGTTATAAACCTCATCACGATAGATAAACATGATTAAATCGGCATCTTGCTCAATCGAACCTGATTCACGCAAATCCGAGTTTACAGGGCGCTTATCAGCGCGTTGCTCTAGGGAACGGTTAAGCTGAGAAAGAGCCACAACCGGAACGTTCAATTCCTTCGCGAGCGCTTTCAATGAACGCGAAATCTCGGCGATTTCAAGAGTACGGTTATCAGATAATGAAGGTACACGCATTAATTGCAGGTAATCTATCATGATCATAGAGAGACCATCATGCTCACGAGCGATACGTCGAGCACGCGAACGCACTTCTGTTGGGGTTAGGCCCGAGCTATCATCGATATACATATTCTTTTTGTCCATCAGAATACCCATACTCGATGAAATACGCGCCCAATCTTCATCATCTAACTGACCAGTACGGATCTTAGTTTGGTCTACGCGAGAAAGTGACGCTAACATACGCATCATCAGCTGTTCTGCTGGCATCTCTAGCGAGAAGATTAAAACAGGTTTGTCTTGCTTCATCGCCGCGTTTTCACACAAGTTCATCGCAAACGTGGTTTTACCCATCGATGGACGTGCAGCGACAATAATTAAGTCAGAACCCTGTAGGCCTGCCGTCTTCTTATTGAGGTCGTTAAAACCTGTATCGACACCCGTCACACCATCTTGTGGCGTTTTATATAGAATCTCGATACGTTCTAGCGTCTTCTCTAGAATGTTATCAACGTTTTGTGGGCCTTCATTTTCGCTTGTACGACCTTCGGCAATAGCAAAAACTTTACTCTCAGCCAGATCTACTAGCTCTTCTGATGTACGCCCTTGTGGGTCATAACCTGAATCAGCAATCTCATTCGCCACACCAATCAGGCTGCGCACCAGAGCACGCTGTGCCACGATATCCGCATAAGCATTAATGTTTGCTGCACTTGGTGTATTTTTAGCAAGGTCAGCTAAGTAAGCGAAGCCACCGACATCTTCCAGTTGCTCACGCAACTCTAAATGTTCAGAGAGTGTAATAAGATCCAAAGGAGAACTTTCTTCAAGGATATCTTTTACTGCCTCAAAGATCAGACGGTGAGGACGACTATAAAAGTCCTTACTCACCACTTTTTCAGCAACCGTGTCCCAGCGCTCGTTGTCCAGTAACAAGCCGCCAATAACAGATTGCTCAGCTTCTAATGAATGTGGTGGGACTTTGATGGCATCCACCGGATCGTTGGCTGATTTCTGACTTTTGCTATCCACTATGACTACACTCAATAACTAATAATGATCGCTCATTATACCCAAGAACATTCATTTGTAATCCGATCCTACAGGTTTGTTTTATTCTTCCAGAAAAATTTACCTATTGCTGACTGAAACCACCAAGGGTAGCATTACGATCTTTCCATTAATTCACTGTATAACTGGGGTATGCGTGTCCAAATTATTGGCTCTGAGCACTGGCCTTCTGAGCACAGGTCTCTTGAGCACTCCGTTGGCTTTAGCTGATGATGCTAAACCCTCTGTTGATGCAATACTCGACTCTATAGTAGTACCAGAAGCTACCACTGAACCGCTTGTCGTTGCACCGGCACCCGAAGAAGATATGGATATCGTACCGAGTGATACAGAACTGCCTAATCCACTGAAAACCGAAGTTGAATTTGGTTACCAATCACATAATGGTAACTCAGAATCCCGCTCGCTTAATGCTCGCCTTAATGGTGAGTACACCTCCGGGCGCCATAGAACCAGTGGTGAATGGAAATACTACAACCTCTACAAAGATGGTGAAGAGGATAAAAGGCAATCGACGTACTCAGCTCAAAGCGACTACAAATTAAGCCCTAAAACCTATCTTTACGGCAGCTTTAAAGGCGTCGACTCTCGATACAGCGCGTACTTTAAAGACTACACCGTTTCGAGTGGCCTTGGTTATCAATTTTCAAATACAGAAGAATTTATATTAGAAGTGGAAATAGGGCCTGGTTTTCGTTACCAAGAACCTAACCTTGATGAGATAGACGATGATGACATCATCTTCCCCGACATTGTTGAGGAAGCGATTTTCCGTGGCAACGTGAATACGTCATGGCAAGTTTTGCCGAACTTACAATTCAAAGCGAATGTGACTGTTGTGTCAGGACACAGCAACCTAAACTTTGATACTGAATTAGAAGCGATCAACGATATCACTGATAATATTGCGTTGAAGATCGCTCACTCTCGTCAATACCACGACAAGGTGCCTAATGGGTTGAGCAAAGAAGACTCAGTGCTGTCTGTTAACCTGTTATTCCAATTCTAATCTGAACAACTGCTTGTTCAGCAATAAGAGCATTTAGATCACCGTAAGCTTTTTACTTACCACAACCCTTCCTTATATTTCCTATATCCCAGACATAAAAAAACACCAGCCGTAGCTGGTGTTTAAAACTTTCAAAAGAAAGAATTCGTCTTGGTACTGAAATTACTCAGCTGCAACGATAGTGATTTTCGCAGTAGCAAAAACTTCAGATTGAAGTTGGATGCTTACTTCGAATTCACCAGTGTTACGTAGAGCGCCTTCAGGTAGGCGTACTTCGCTCTTAGCTACTGCAACACCTGCCGCTGTAATAGCGTCAGCGATGTCACGAGTACCGATAGAACCGAATAGTTTACCTTCGTCACCAGCTTTAGAAGCGATTGTAACGCCTTCTAGAGTGTTAACTTTCTCAGCGCGAGCTTGAGCAGCAGCTAGTTGCTCAGCAACTTTAGCTTCTAGTTCAGCACGGCGAGTTTCGAACATAGCAACGTTGTCTTTAGTTGCCATAACTGCTTTACCCTGTGGGATAAGGAAGTTACGAGCGTAACCAGATTTAACGTTTACTTGGTCGCCAAGGCCACCTAGGTTACCGATCTTATCAAGTAGAATAACTTGCATTATCTTTGTCCTCTTAAACTATTGTTAACTATTACCGATTACTGATGCTTATCAGTGTACGGTAGTAGTGCTAGGTAGCGAGAACGCTTGATAGCGCGAGCTAGCTGACGTTGGTATTTAGCACTTGTACCAGTGATACGGCTAGGTACAATTTTACCAGCTTCAGTGATGTAGTTTTTTAGAGTTGCTACGTCTTTGTAGTCAATCTCTTGTACGCCTTCTGCAGTAAAACGGCAGAATTTACGACGACGGAAGAAACGAGCCATGGGCTATCTCCTGATCTAAATTTAATAATGCGGTATTGACACAAGCTTATAAATAAGCGAAAGCAAATGCTTGAAGTGAAATACCTAAACGAGTTGAATAAAATTTAATGACCTAAAGGGTCAAAAAAGAATTACTCAGCAGCAGCTTCTGGCTTAGCTTCTTCTTCACGACGAGGTGCACGTTCTTCACGGTCATCACGACGAGGAGCACGCTCTGCACGCTCTTCTTTTTGCTTAAGCATGATAGATTGCTCAGTCACAGCGCCTTTTGTGCGCATGATCATGTTACGTAGAACTGCATCGTTAAAACGGAAAGCAGTTTCTAGCTCGTCCATCACTTCTTGGCCAGCTTCAACGTTCATAAGAACGTAGTGAGCTTTGTGAAGTTTGTTGATTGGGTAAGCCATTTGACGGCGGCCCCAGTCTTCTAGACGGTGGATAGTACCACCAGCTTCAGTGATTGAACCAGTGTAACGCTCGATCATGCCAGCAACTTGCTCGCTTTGATCAGGGTGAACCATGAATACGATTTCATAATGACGCATTTGGTTGCTCCTTACGGATTATTAGCTTCCACGAAAGGCTCGGTCGTCCAAGGGAAGCAAGGAACTAAAGAAAAATGACCGAGTTTTAAGGACGGCAAATATTATAGAAAGAACCCGGTATTAGCAAGCGGTATTTGGCTAATAATGAAACAGTTTTCCTTTCGCCATCTAGCCATCCAAGAAAGTGAAATATTCTCTCTCTTGAGCCAGAAAAAGAAACGCTCACCAACTCGGGTGAGCGTTAATAAATTCATAGACTTAGAATAGTTCTAATGCTTTATGTCGTAAAGCATCACTACCCCCAGTATTACTGAGTAGGCGTTATTGAGCTAAACGCTGTCTTACCGCTTCGAATAGGCAGATACCTGACGCTACAGAAACATTCAGGCTAGACACGCTGCCTGCCATTGGAATCTTAATCAAATCATCGCAAGTTTCACGCGTTAAACGGCGCATACCATCACCTTCCGCGCCCATCACTACAGCCAATGGGCCAGTTAGCTTCGCTTGGTAAATATCATGCGTTGCTTCACCCGCAGTTCCCACAAACCATACGCCCTGCTCTTGCAATGCACGCATTGTGCGAGCCAAGTTGGTTACACGTACTAGAGGAACCGTTTCAGCCGCACCACATGCTACCTTGCTTACCGTTGCCGTTAACGGCGAAGAGCGGTCTTTCGGAACGATAACCGCAGCCACACCAGCCGCATCGGCATTACGAAGGCAAGCACCGAGGTTGTGAGGGTCTGTTACGCCATCTAAAACCAACAGTAATGGCTGTTCATGTTGCGCTAGAATATCGTCTAGGTGCGTTTCATTAAGCTGCTTAGCAGGCTTTACCTTCGCGATAATACCTTGGTGATTCGCACCTTGTGCTTTTTCATCAAGCGGCTTACGGCCCATCTGTTGGATCGATACACCAAACTGCTGCAGTTGGTTCAGCAATGGAAGAAGACGCTCGTCTTGGCGACCTTTCAGTACATACGCTTCAATAAAACGTACTGGATCTTTTTCTAGTACGGCTTTCACCGCGTGAATACCGTAAATAAATTCGTTACTCATTATCTCAAGTTACTCATAGTGCTCAGAGAAGAGTGCATCCATTCCGACACCTCCCTCTCTGTGTTGTTTATTTCGAGAGTATGCGTTTTTCGCCTGATACTCTCGTATTCAATTAGTGAAACGCTAAACCGTGCTGGTCCTTGTAAACCAAAATATTAAGACTTATCCGCTTTTGGCTTACGACTTGCTGCCCGTTTTTTCTTAGCGCGAGCTTTAGCAGCACCGGTTTTATTCGCCGATTTCTTCTTATCAGACTCTTGAGTACTACCGTCTGGTCGCTTAGTTGGCTCAACCAAAGGCTTCGCAGACGTTCCTGGTTGATTGCTCTTTACTGCCGAGCGTTTCTTGCTCTTTGCCTTTTTCATCGCATCTGCTGCGCGTTTCTTGGCCGTTTTTCCTTTACCACGCGGCTGACGCTCAGTGTCTTCCAAATCAAAGTCAATTTGACGAGTTTCTAAGTTAACCGCAGAAACTTTCACTTTAACCGAATCACCCAAGCGGTAGATATTACCAGAGCTCTCACCCACTAGGCGCTGACCAACAGCATCAAATTGGTAGTAATCATTCGCTAGCGCAGAGATATGAACCAAGCCATCAATGTGCAGTTCAGTTAGACGAACAAAGAAGCCGAAGCCAGTCACGTTGGCAATAACACCATCCATCACTTCGCCGACATGGTCTTGCATGTATTCACATTTCAGCCAGTCGTTCACTTCACGTGTTGCATCATCCGCACGACGCTCAGTCATTGAACACTGATCACCGTAGAAATCCATGTCATCGAACGTGTAGTGGTACCCACCCGTTGGTGTCCAACGTTCGCTGCTGCGACCTTCTTCTTTAGCGATTAAGTACTTAATTGCGCGGTGTAACAATAGATCAGGGTAACGACGAATTGGTGAAGTAAAGTGCGCATAACGCTCCAGTGCCAAACCAAAGTGACCCGCATTATCTGCGTTGTATACCGCTTGCTTCATCGAGCGTAACAACATGGTCTGAATTAGCTCACGATCTTCACGCTCATGAATTTTCTGCATTAATTCGGCGTAATCTGTTGGTGATGGAGATAACCCTCCTTCCAACGTTAGACCTAACTCACTTAAGAAGCTTTTAAAACCAACTAAACGCTCTTCTCCCGGTGTTTCGTGAACACGGTATAGAGCAGGCTCCTTCGCTTTTTCTACGTAAGACGCCGATGCGATGTTCGCGAGAATCATACACTCTTCAATGATCTTGTGTGCATCGTTACGGACTACCGGCTCAATACGGTCGATCTTACGATCCGCATTGAAGATAAACTTCGTTTCTACCGTTTCAAACTCAATCGCACCACGCTCATCACGCGTTTTCTTAAGCACTTTGTACATCTTGTGCAGTTCTTCAAGATGCGGTACTTCTGGCTCGTAACGCTCGCGAAGCTCTTCATTGCCATCTAAGATCGCGCCTACTTTGTTGTAAGTCAGACGAGCATGAGAGTTCATGACAGCTTCGTAATGTTTGTAGCCTGATAGTGTGCCTTTGTCTGAGATAGTCATCTCACACACCATACATAAGCGGTCGACTTGAGGGTTCAATGAACATAGGCCATTGGACAATATCTCTGGCAACATTGGTACGACTTGCGATGGGAAGTACACCGAGTTACCTCGGTTAATCGCTTCTTTATCTAGCGCTGTATCTGGACGAACGTAGTAACTTACGTCTGCAATGGCCACCCATAGGCGCCAGCCCCCGCCTTTTTTCGCTTCACAATAAACCGCATCATCAAAGTCACGAGCATCTTCACCATCAATCGTGACCAATGGCAGTTTACGTAGATCAACACGTCCTTCTTTTGCTTCTTCAGGCACATGCTCGCCTAGGTTTGCGATTTGCTTATCAACCGCTTCAGGCCACTCATTTGGGATCTGGTGAGTGCGGATCGCGATCTGCGTTTCCATACCCGGTGCCATGTTCTCACCGAGAACTTCGGTGACTTTACCCATCATGTTACGAGAACGACCACCGCGATCCGTAATTTCAACCACAACCACATTACCCATTCGAGCACCGCCTTTATGCTCAGTAGGGATCTGGATGTCATGGCTAATCCGTGAATCATCGGCGACCACATAAGAGTGGCCATACTCTAGGAAAAAACGACCAACAAGTGGCGTTTTGCGCTCTTCAAGAACACGAACCAAACGTCCTTCACGACGACCGCGCTTACTATTATCAGTCGGCTGAGCCAGCACGTAATCACCGTGCATGATGGTTTTCATCTGGTGATGCGGCAACAAGATATCGTTATCTTTACCGACACTGCCATCTGGGCGAACCCAACCATGACCGTCTTTATGACCAATCACGTAGCCTTTAATCAGTTCCATCTTCTCAGGCAATGCATAGCACTGACGACGAGTAAAGATGAGCTGTCCATCACGCTCCATTGCACGTAAACGACGACGCAAGCCTTCGTATTGCTCCTCACCCTCAAGACCCAAAGCTTCGAATAGATCGTTACGGTTCATTGGAATATTCGCTTTTGTTAGAAACGATAAAATGAACTCTCGGCTTGGTACTGGGTTGTCGTAATTTTTAGACTCTCGGTCTGCAAAGGGATCAATATTGGTTGTCGTGGTGGTATTTTCTGGCATCGGTGTTTTTTTTGACATAGGCGGGCCTGCTTAAGCAAGGAATGTATATACCCCTAGTATATCTGATGCTAGAGGTAACCTACAGATATGCTTTGGAAAAGCCTAAAATAACCTCAAATTGATGCATATTTCCCTTTGTTAAAAATGACTTCATCGCCATTATCTATCATCAGAACCTCAAGCAAACGATAAAACAAACGTTTGCTCGATAAATGAAATACTCTATGATTCTGATACTTTTCCCACTTCTGTTTCGAGTATTGATATGAAACTTAAACGCACTTTATTGGCTTCTGCAATGACAAGCCTAGCCCTATTTTCATTCGCCAGTTCAGCGATGGAAAAAGCAGATCTGATGATTACCGACGCTATGGTTCTCACGATGAACCAAGACAAAACGGTTTATGAGAACGGTACTGTTGTCGTAAAAAACAACAAAATCATTGCTGTAGGCGATGCTTCATTAGAGAAGCAATACCAAGCTAAGCAAGTACTCGATGTGGATGGCGATATCGTCATGCCCGGTCTCATTAATACTCATACTCACGTATCGATGACGGTTTTCCGTTCACTCGCCGATGATGTGCCCGATCGCCTCCATCGCTACATCTTCCCACTAGAAAAGAAACTGGTTTCGCGAGACATGGTCCGCATTGGTGCTAACCTAGGTAACATTGAAATGGTGAAAGGCGGTGTCACCACTTACGCCGATATGTACTACTTTGAGGATGAAGTCGCGAAAACTGTCGACCAGATCGGGATGCGTGCCATTTTAGGTGAAAGCGTGATTAAGTTCCCAGTCGCCGATGCGGCCAATGCCGAAGAAGGGATTAAGTACGCACTGAACTTCATCGAAGAATACAAAGATCATCCTCGAATTACTCCAGCGTTTGCCCCACATGCGCCTTACACAAATACGACTGAGATCCTGCAGAAAATTTCTAAACTCTCTTTAGAGCTAGATGTGCCAGTGATGATTCACCTTGCAGAATCACACCGTGAAGAAGAGAAAATCGCAGAACGTTCAAATGGACTATCACCAGTTCAATACATGGACAGCATTGGTGCACTCAACAAAAACCTCGTTGGCGCACACATGATCTTAGTGGATGATCAAGATATCGAACTTGTGAAAAAGTCAGACATGGGCGTTGCTCATAACATGAGTGCCAATATCAAATCAGCGAAAGGCGTATCCCCTGCCCTTAAGATGTATGACGAGAACATACGTATCGGTTTAGGTACCGACGGGCCGATGTCTGGTAACACATTGAGCACAATTGATGAGTTCAACCAAGTGGCTAAGGTTCACAAGCTGGTTAATAAAGATCGTGCCGCAATGCCGCCGCTCAAAGTGATCGACATGGCAACAATGGGCGCAGCCAAAGCATTGCACATGGAAGATAAAATTGGTTCTCTTGAAGCAGGTAAGCTCGCCGACATCATAGTGATCGATACCAAGGCACCAAACATGGTTCCTGTGTACAACCCATATTCAGCCTTAGTGTACTCTGCAAACTCGGGGAACGTTCGCCACACCATCGTGGATGGCAAGATCATCATGCAAGACCGCAACATGCTGACAGTAGACGAAGATAAGATTCGCCAAGAAGCGCTCGATTTCACCAAAGTGGTTCGTGAAACGGTCATTGAGTCTGGTGAGGTTGTGCAGTAACGACGAACACTAGCTCGCTACGGTTTTTAAAAATAAAAAACAGTGCAGATCAAAAAGGCCTCGCGGGTATTCACCGGCGAGGCCTTTCTGTTTCTATCTACCTTAATATTGATGAGTAACGAGTGCAGGAGTTAATCATCAACCTAAAATAGTATTCGTGGTTACCAGAATACATCTCGGCGCTTGGCTCGAGCGATAATGTTTTCAGGCATCCTCTGCTCTAACCCACTTCTAAGCACAGTAATGCGCTTGTGTTGCCTTTGGTCTGCCGTTACCGAGTTATATAACCAGCGATAAGCATCTTCGTAATCTAGCGGGCTACCATAGTCACGTAGCAACAGCTCAGCTAAATGAATACTCGCACTTAGGTTCCCCATAGCAGCCGCTTCACGTAGATACGGAATCGCACGTTCTTTGTCTTGTTGAACCAAAGTACCACGAGAATAATAACGTCCCAGTTGCTCTAACGCGGTGGGTAAACCTTGATGTGCTGCGTTTTCCATATAATACAAACCAAGCTCTACGTCTTGAGGAACACACACACCCCACGCCAACATATCACCATATAAAAACTCATAAGAAGGCAAGCTAATACGCGTCGCACGCGCAACGATATCTTCAACTAACTGGCACTTATCAGCTTTCACGCGCTCTAGGTGTTGATTATTCTCAATTAATTTAATCAATTCAGCTTCTGTATATATTGGAACGGGCTCCCCCACATCAGCCAAATTTGCATGACTCAAGGGTGAGCTCAGCGCCATTATCAATGAAGCTGCTACAATTCGTAGCCTCATACCTGCACTCTATTATCTGTCGTTAAAGTTATCTATTGAGGGCGACAGAGGATTTCTACGCGCACAAAATAGGGTGAACTTCACTTTCCATGATATCTGTATCGGCAATAACCTTGACGGCTTTAGACAAAACTTGCCGCTAACGGGCAATATTTTGCCAGATGGCGTGCAAAATATCACCACCCAAAGCTATATACCAATCGTAGTAAATAACTGCTCACTCTAGCTTGTTAAAATACTCGATAACTTCGTTAGAATTTTTGATTGTAGAATAACTACTTATCGAAAAATTCTGCCTTGTTCTCAAGCATTTTTCCGGCGCTATTTTTGATCACTTACTTACTGTGATTGGTATTCGACTCTCAAATTGCAGGTATTAAAAAGCCGACTTAACAAAGTCGGCTTTTAGAAACGATTTAATTATCACAACACTTTATGTGTTGAATCACTCAGACAGGCATTACGCGCTGTATGGGTGAACCTTAATGATAGTTTCGTTACGATCTGGGCCAGTTGATATAATATCAATTGGCACGCCAGTTAGGTCTTCGATACGTTTGATGTAATCAAGAGCAGCTTGTGGAAGCGCATCAATTGATTTAGCACCAAATGTGTTCTCAGTCCAACCAGGCATAGTTTCGTAGATTGGCGTTGCTTCTTCAAATGACTCAGCAGCCATTGGAGAAACCTCTAGGATAGAACCATCTTTCATCTTGTAACCAGTACAGATTTTCAGTTCTTCTAGGCCATCTAGAACGTCTAGTTTTGTTAGACAGATACCAGATAGAGAGTTGATTTGGATTGCACGACGCATAGCAACCGCATCGAACCAACCTGTACGACGTAGACGACCTGTTGTTGCGCCAAACTCGTGACCAACATCGCCTAAGTGCTTACCAATTGGATCTTGCTTCTCAAGGCCATCGTATAGCTCAGTTGGGAATGGACCTGAACCAACACGAGTACAGTAAGCCTTAGTGATACCAAGGATGTAACCGATGTGACGAGGACCGAAACCAGAACCTGCAGCAACACCACCAGCCGTCGTGTTAGAAGACGTTACGTATGGGTAAGTACCGTGGTCGATATCAAGTAGCGTACCTTGAGCACCTTCGAACATGATCTTGTCGCCGCGCTTACGTGCTGCGTCTAGTTCGTCAGTTACATCGATAACCATCGCAGTTAGCATGTCTGCGTAGCTCATCGCTTGCTCAAGTACTTCTTCGTAGCTTACTGTTTCGGCTTTGTAGAAATGCTCTAGTTGGAAGTTATGGAATTCCATGACTTCTTTTAGCTTTTCAGCAAAGGCTTCTTTATCGAAAAGGTCACCAACGCGTAGACCGCGACGAGCAACTTTATCTTCGTAAGCTGGACCGATACCACGACCCGTTGTACCGATAGCTTTCGCGCCACGAGCGACTTCACGCGCGTTGTCGATAGCAATGTGGTACGGAAGAATTAGAGGACAAGCTTCAGAAATGAAAAGACGTTCACGTACAGGGATACCGCGATCTTCAAGAGGCTTCATTTCTTTTAGAAGTGCGTCAGGCGATAAAACTACACCGTTACCGATAACACATTTAACGTTATTGCGTAGGATGCCTGATGGAATTAAGTGAAGAACGGTTTTTTCACCGTCAATTACAAGTGTGTGACCTGCATTGTGACCGCCTTGGTAGCGAACCACATATTTTGCATCTTCAGTTAAAAGGTCAACGATTTTACCTTTACCTTCATCACCCCATTGGGTGCCTAGAACGACTACGTTATTTCCCATCTTTCCAATTTCTGTTGCTAATTAAAAATGGATTCTAGCACTGAATCATGCTTCTTGCAGTCACTTTTTGTTCATAATCATCAAGGCCATTCAAAAACAAATCTGCGATAACTCAGGGCGGAGCTTTAAAGATGCTGATATCATTATCTTTTTATAAATATAAGGCAGCATGATGTCCCATTCAATTTGGCTCGCTATTGGGCTTGTTCTTATCGTCGAGGGGCTTGGGCCCTTAGTGGCACCAAACGGTTGGAGAAATATGGTTGCCCAACTTAGCCAGCAACCAGACACCCAGCTACGTCGCATTGGAGGCTGTCTTGTTGTCGCCGGAGCAGTTATCGCGTTCATGACTTATCGTTAGGCTTTCTCAAAGCACAACGCTGTTGAGCTGCCTCCCTGAAGTTTCAAAACAGTGAATTCTCAGCTGCCAGAAAACAAAAAGGCTCCCATGATGGGAGCCTTTTGATTTTTAACGCATTCTGCTAGTCATTAACTCACGAATCCGCTTATTTTTCTTGAACACCGCTTGCTTGATTCATGTAACGGAAGAAGTCTGTCTTCGGATCCAATACTAGAATGTCGCTCTTATCGCTAAATGATGTCTCATAAGCTTGCAGTGAACGCATGAAACCATAGAACTCAGGATCTTTGTTGAAAGCATCAGAGTAGATCTTCGCTGCTTCTGCATCGGCATCACCGCGCGTGATTCGAGCGGTACGATCCGCTTCAGCAAGCACAGTCGCTACTTCTAGCTCAGCTTGAGCGCGAATAACTTCTGCTTTCTCACGACCTTGTGAACGGTGCTTACGGGCAACCGATTCACGCTCGGCACGCATCCGCTTATAGATAGAGTCACTGATGTTGTCTGGAAGGTTGATTTTCTTCATTCGGAAATCAACAACTTCAACCCCAAGATCTTTAAACGCACTCTCACGAGTATCAGACAATACGTTTGCCATGATCTTATCGCGTTCACCATCAACCTCTAGCGCTTCCGCAGCCGCTACCGTTGTCACCACTTCGCTATCAGCAGAGTCTGGCAGAATATCCTCATTACGAGGACCTGACACGATTTGCTTAATTTCACGCGAACCGATCTCAGAACGTAATACATCAGTTACTTTACGCTCAAGTAGCGCTTCAGCCGTCAATGCATTACCGCCACCTGTTGCCAAGTAGTATTGACCGAAGTCTTGGATACGCCACTTAACGTATGAATCAATGATGACGTCTTTTTTCTCTGACGTTACGAAACGGTCTGAACGACCATCCATTGTCTGAATACGCGCATCAAGTGTTTTCACACGGTCGAACAATGGCAACTTAAAGTGCAGACCCGGTTCGTGGATCTGAGAGATATCATTGTTATCTTTCAATACACGACCAAAACGAATCACAATACCGCGCTCGCCTTCAGGAATCACAAATACTGACATTAGTAGTAAAGCCAACGTCACAACCAATACAGGGATCATTAACTTACGCATTATTAGTATCTCCCTTGACGTGAACTATCTGAACGAGTTTGAGTGCTAGACTTTGGATCCGCTTGAGTTTCTAACTCAATTTGATCGTAAGTCGATGGGGCTTTTGTCGAGCGCTTACCCGACTGACCTTCACCTTGAGCACCTAGCTTATCAATTGGTAGGTATAGCAAGTTACCGCTTGATTCTGAATCAATCAGCACTTTCGATGTGCTTGAGTACACTTTTTCCATTGTATCTAAGTACATACGGTTACGTGTTACTTCAGGCGCTGCTTGGTATTCCGGTAGCAATTTCTCGAACTGAGCCACTTGACCTAGAGCACCATTTACGATGCGCTCTGAATAACCAACCGCTTCTTTCTTCAAACGCTCAGCACGACCTGTTGCTTTTGGAAGAATGTCATTTCGGTATGCTTCAGCTTCACGTTCGAAACGCTCTTCATCCTCACGAGCCGCGATTGCATCATCAAATGCATCTTTCACTTGCTCTGGTGGACGTGCTGATTGGAAGTTCACATCAACAATCAAAATACCCATGTCGTAGCTATCGATAATACGATTTAGCGTTTCTTGAGTGCTTTGACGAATCTGTTGACGGCCACTCGTTAGAATACTATCCATCAGTGAATCACCAATTACCGCACGAAGCGCAGAATCGGTTGCTTGACGTAAACTGTCGTCCGCATTCGTTACACGATACAAGTATTTGTATGGGTCAGAAACACGGTATTGAACGCCCATCTCAACGGTCACAACGTTTTCGTCTTTTGTCAGCATAGTGCCTGAAGCACGTAGCGAACGAATCGCTTGAACGTTTACCAGTTGTTCCGCTTTAACTTCATCGATGAAACGTGGGTGCCAGTTAAGGCCAGGTTCTTCGATACGATCAAACTGACCCAGTCGAAGCACGACGGCTCTTTCTGCCTCACCAACCGTGTAGAAACCAGCAAAGAACCAGATAGCAATGGCAATAACGGCAATGACACCAAAGCCAATTGCACCGCCTCCACCAATAGATGGTCCGTTACCGCCACCACCTTTTTTACCAAACTTGCCACCTAACTTTTGACTTAGTTTATTAAACACTTCGTCTAGATCTGGCGGTCCTTGATCTCGGCCGCCGCGATTATTTTTATTACCCCAAGGGTCATTATCGCGGCCGTTATTATCACCGTTGTTATTATTTCCAGGCTCATTCCACGCCATTAGAAAGCTCCATCATTTGATATGACGTTATACTGTAGCAGTCTCTTTGGTAACGATAAAGTCACCTAAGAGCGCCCCTTCTCTTTTTTCAAGTTTAGACCAATCTATTTGTTGCATTCGGATATCTATCAACAAGTTACCATTTTCATCATACTCTTCTTGTTGAATACATTTCATCTCAAAGAATAAGCTGCGAATACGGCCCTGATGTTGATGTGGAATACACAACCGGAATTGAACCATCTGGCTAGCTAAACGCTCAGTTAAAGCTTCAAACAGCAGTTCAATACCTTCTCCTTCCATTGCAGAAACCCAAACAGCGCGAGGTGCGCCCTCTTCGTCTCTTTCAATTCGAGGTTTTTGGTCTTCCATGCAGTCAATTTTATTCATGACTACAAGGGTTGGCACTTCATGAGCATCAATTTCTTCTAATACTTCATGAACCGCCTGAATGTTCTCACGAAAGCGGTCATCACTGGCATCAACAACATGTAACAAAATGTCAGCTTCCTGCGTCTCTTGTAACGTAGCCTTGAACGCAGCGACCAAGTCGTGTGGTAAATGACGGATAAAACCTACGGTATCTGCGAGAATTGCAGGCCCGACATCTGCCAAATCAATCTTACGTAGTGTTGGGTCTAAGGTTGCAAACAGTTGGTCTGCCGCATAAACACCTGCACTAGTAATACGATTGAAAAGTGTTGATTTCCCTGCGTTGGTATAACCAACCAAAGAAATTGTTGGGATTTCAGCTCGATGACGAGCACGTCGTCCTTGTTCACGTTGTTTAGCTACTTTTGCTAAACGACGCAGTATTGCCTTTATACGGTCACGCAACAAACGTCGATCAGTTTCCAGCTGAGTTTCACCTGGACCACGAAGACCAATACCACCTTTCTGCCTTTCAAGGTGAGTCCAACCACGAATCAGTCGAGTAGAGATATGACGAAGTTGAGCGAGCTCAACTTGTAGCTTACCTTCATGAGTTCGCGCACGTTGTGCAAAGATATCTAAGATCAACCCCGTGCGATCAATCACACGACATTTACACAATTGCTCGAGGTTTCGCTCTTGGGCAGGAGAGAGAGAGTGGTTAAAAATCACAATTTCAGCACCGGTCAGCTGAACGGCTTGAGCGATTTCTAGGGCTTTACCTTCTCCAACGTAGTATTTAGGGAGTGGGGATTGGCGGCTACCAGTAATCACTTGTAGCGTTTCTACCCCCGCAGAGGAGACCAGCATTTCACATTCGCTTAGGTCTTCCCATTCTCCCTCTTGCGTGAAGTTGATATGAACAAGTACGGCTCGCTCGCCGGATTCATAACGGTCAAACAAGCAACCAACTCCTTATTACAGCATGTGCTGTATTCGTTAAATAATTAATCTTCAGTCTTCTCTGGACGATCAGATGGCGCACGTTGCTCGCCGTTGTGGTGACTAACCGCACGAGCAGGAACCACAGTAGAAATCGCATGCTTATAAACCATCTGGTTTACTGTGTTCTTCAATAAGATCACAAATTGATCGAAAGACTCGATCTGACCTTGCAGCTTAATGCCGTTAACAAGATAGATAGAGACTGGAATGCGCTCACGACGGAGTGCATTTAGGAATGGGTCTTGTAGCGATTGCCCCTTAGCCATTTTATTTTCCTTATTTGTATTTTGTTGTAATTATTTAGCTAGTGGTGCACAAAAAGGTGCGGCCTTTGCATCTGAGCTAAATGAATAAAAAAACTCCGTTGTTATTGAAAGGCTGTGATTTTTTAAAAGCCTCAATAACGGATCCTTTCCAGAGTATATTCACGCAAAAGCGATCACATTATACACAGCAATACTAATCAGATGCTATTGCATCTGAAAGAGTTTCTAACGCTTGTTCAATGTTTTCGCTATCTAACCAAGTTAAATCATCCCAACTGCGCAACCAGGTGATTTGTCGCTTGGCCAACTGACGGGTTGCACAGACACCACGGAAAACCGCTTCGTCTAAATCACAATTCCCGTCTAAATAATCCCACATCTGCCTATAACCAACGCATCGGATCGATGGGAGCTCTGGGTGAAGATCTTTTCTGGCGTACAACGCCTTCATTTCCTCTTCAAAACCCGCTTCTATCATCTTCTCGAAGCGCAGCTCAATACGGCGATGGAGTTCTGTCCTTTCCTTGGGAGCTATAGCAAATTGTTTTACACGAAATGGCAGGCTATCGCCTTTCGTTTGAGTGAGCTCAGTTAATGTTTTACCCGAAATTCGATAAACTTCCAATGCCCTTGAAAGCCTTTGTGGATCATTTCGGTGTATTCTTTCAGCTGAGACGGGATCTATCTCTCTTAATTGATCGTGCAGTGCTTGCCAACCTTGCTCGATAGATTCCGCTTCAATTTGCTTACGAATCTCTTGATCCGCGGCAGGTAATGGCGATAAACCTTCCAACAAGGCCTTGTAATACAGCATTGTGCCACCGACCAGTAGCGGGATTTTGCCTTCCGCTACAATCTTATTCATTTCATTGATCGCATCACGACGAAAATCTGCCGCCGAATACGCTTCGCTGGGATCCAGAATATCAATCAAGCGATGAGGCGCAAGCGCGAGCTCTTCCGCATCCGGTTTAGCGGTGCCAATATCCATATCTTTGTAGATCAATGCCGAATCGACACTGATGATCTCTACTGGGAACTTCTGACGTAAGCGGATAGCTAAATCTGTTTTTCCTGATGCCGTTGGGCCCATTAAAAACAACGCTAAAGGTAATTTTTCAGTCATGATATTTAGTATAATTTTCTCTGTTAGAGCCTTTATAGCAAAGGGCTTTATGTCGCGATACATTCAGCTGAAAAGATAAATGTGGTCGCGAAAAAGTTAAACCGAAAACGCGGCTATGGTCGCTGAAAAATCGATAGGATGAACAAACTCAGGATCATCTAATGGAAGTAGACCATGCCAAAGCTGTTCAAGTTCCCCAACGAGCTGAACCGCCTCAGATAAAGTGTAGTCGCTTTTTACTTGCGCGGTTTGAATCCCGATCCAGGAAGCCAGTGATGGCAACAGGTCGTTAACAACATTAGCCGCGTGATGCTCTACAATCTGGCCGTTTATTGAAGCCGCGTAAGATAACAGATCTGGGATCAAAATTTGTAAGTTTTGCTGTCTCAAGGGCGAAGGCACACCCATCACCATCACCGTCTCACTGTTGCGAGCCTTAAGCTCAATACCAAGTAACGTCAGTGTTTGGCTTAATGCTTTCGCTACCTCGACAAGTTCACTACCAAGCTTAATAGATAAAGGCACTAACAACGGTTGGCTTTTCAACGGTCCACTTTGAGTATCCATCTGACCAATAACACGCAACAACTCAGCCTTGGCTAAAGAAACCAATACACAGCCATTTTTATTGCCCATCACGAGGTACTGACGCTCTACAACGGTAACCGCCTTCCCCAAGTCAGTTACCGGAGCTCTTGGTTTCGTATCAACGGGCTTAATATCGTCAGGCTTATTCGAAATCGGATTCCTCTGCAAAGGCGCAACGTTTGCCTCTGATCTATCCACAACGACTTGCCTATCCACAACGGCTTGTTCATCAAAATCAGGGGTTTTTAGAAGCTCTTTGTAAGCTTTCACTTCGCGCCTAGAAGGCGCGGGATCAGCATGGTGTTGGTGCGACTCTTTTTCTTTCTTCGGTGCAGGGCGAGACTCTATCCATTCTTGACGAGGAGAGCCGGTAAAATTGGTTTCACGCTCAAGCGAGCTGAGGTGAGTGGACGAGCTTACGTTAGTTGATGAATTTGGGCTGGTTGATGAACTGGAGTTAGTTGATGAAGCATAGTCTTGCCCGCCGTCATTAACACGATCTTGAGACCGGTTAGAAGCTCGTTCAGGTTCTGATTTTCTTGGGTAAGCTGGCGTTTGCTCAATAGCCTGTCGCACCCTTTCTGACACTAAGTTTTGCTCTGAATCGGCAGGCACAGTGTCTTCTTGTTCGGAAACATTGGACGCATTGCTAGATTCAGAAACAGCACCATCTTGCTGATAATGATCCACGTCTAATTGATGAAAAGCCGACTGATTAATTGGCGCAGCGTCGATCTGTTTACTTTGCGCAAGACCATCACTCAATGCTTGGTAAATAAAATCATGCACAAGGCGTGCTTGATGGAAACGCACTTCATGCTTGGCAGGGTGCACATTCACGTCGACTTGATGCGGGTCTAGCTCAATGAACAACACATACGTCGCAAATTGGTCTGGTCGAAGGCTAGTTTCATAGCTTTGACGGATTGCATGGTTGATCAATTTGTCGCGCATCATACGGCCGTTCACATAGCAGTATTGCAGATCGCTTTGCTGCCTTGCTCCTTCAGGCGTGGTGATCCAGCCATGAAGTTTCAACCCTTGATGTTCGAGCTCAATCTTAAGCATATGACGGACAAAAGCATTACCACACACGGCTGCAATACGCTTTTCAGCCTGAACATCGGTTTTGGCCGCACGGTACTGACGAATCATCTTGCCGTTGTGACGCAGGTTGATCGTCACATCAAAGCGGCTTAGCGCAATTCGCTTAAGCAGTTCATCAATATGAGTAAATTCGGTTTTCTCGGTACGTAAGAACTTGCGCCGTGCTGGTGTATTGAAGAACAGATCCAACACCTCAACCGAGGTACCAATAGGGTGCGCAGCAGGCTGCAGTTTAACCTGCATCTCTCGCCCTTCACTGTGTGCAGCCCAAGCTTGATCTTGAGTTGCAGGGCGAGAGGTCATGGTTAAGCGTGCGACAGAGCTAATACTCGCCAACGCTTCACCACGAAAACCAAGGCTGACGATCGCCTCAAGGTCATCAAGGGTATGGATTTTGGAGGTAGCATGACGGCTCAATGCCAACGCAAGCTCATCTTTAACGATCCCCTTGCCATTGTCACGAACGCGGATCATCTTGGCGCCACCTTTCTCGATATCGATATCGATACGTGTGGCACCTGAATCCAAACTGTTCTCTACCAACTCTTTGACAACAGAGGCAGGCCTTTCTACCACTTCACCCGCTGCGATTTGGTTAGCTAACCGAGCTGGCAGTATTTTGATCGTCATATTCATAGCTACCTTACTGCCATTGATGGAAACATGTCTGCGTTAAAAAGCTTATTTGTGCGGAATAATCAGCACTTGGCCGACGGCTAAACCATCGGATCGTAGATTGTTCGCTTGGCGAATACTGTTAACGCTCACGCCATACTTAGAAGCAATCTTGCCAAGATAATCCCCTCGTACGACTTTATGCTTACGTAAGGGTACATCTTTCACCTCAACCGTAATACGTAACTTTTGGCCCACTCTCAGGGTTTCAGACTTCAAACGGTTCTCGCGCTTAATGTCCGCGACCAAAACTTTATAACGGCTGGCTATCTTGCCGAGATATTCTCCAGACTTAACCGTGTGCGTTATGGTCTTGGTTTTGACTGCACTGCTAGATGATGAGCCTGAAGCGCTGCTTGGGATCTTAAGCACTTGGCCGATTGCTAGGCTACTCGATTTCAGGTTATTGAGTTTCATCAAGGCCTGCGTCGACGTGCCATATTTGCTGGCAATCACAGATAGCGACTCGCCACGAGACACCTTATGTTGGCTAACGCTACCCGTTGATGATGTGGCCTTCGACAAGATGATCCCTTCAGGCGGATTCGCTTTCAAATACTTAACGACCGCTTTGGTCACAGCACGCGCAAGTTTATCTTGGTGTGAGCGTTGAAAAAGAAGCTTCTCTTCCGTCGGATTAGAAATAAAGCCTGTCTCGACCAATACCGATGGAATTTGTGGGGAACGCAATACTGCCAAACTAGTATTAATCGGCTTCCTATTATGCAGCCTTGCGACCTTACCCATTTCCGACAGGATCGCCGCTGCCAATTTATAGCCTTCTTTTTGAGAGTGACTAAACTGCAGGTCAAGCAAGGTTTGGTTGACATTCTTATCATACATATTGCTAGTGAAAGCCGCGCCGCTACCACCCAATAATTCGGATTGTTTCTCTTTGTTTTCAATCCAACGTGATATTTCGGTATTCGCACGTCGAGTATTCAACACAAACACCGATCCCCCTCTGGGTTGAGGTGTCGTAAAGGCATCCGCGTGAATAGAGATCAGCAGGTGAGCTTCATTCTCACGAGCAATCGCAACACGTCGGTTCAAGTTCACAAAGTAGTCAGCATTGCGTGTTAAGCGCGTCGTGATTCCTGGCACCGCATTCAACTGGGCTGCAAGCTTACGAGATATACTCAAAGTCGCATTCTTTTCGTACTTACGAGTTGGGCCAATCGAGCCTGGATCTTCACCACCGTGGCCAGGATCTATCACGATCAGAATATCTTTCTGACGCTTAACCTGATTAATATTTTTACTTACCGTTGACTTACTCGGCGTGGACTTATCTTTACTGATAGCACCATGAGGGAGGTCAATCACCAAACGGTGACCATATTGACCACCTGGCGTTGGGCTGAGTTTAAACAAATCGGCTTCAGACGACCTTTTCAACTCAAACACCAAGCGATAAGTGTTTTTCTCTGGTGGGGAACTCTTACGGACTTTCGACAGAATAGGGCTATCTTTCACCACAACAGGCAACTGGGTCGCAAGGTTGGTATTTTTTAAATCGACAACTAAACGACTCGGGCTACTCAGAGTAAAATAACTAAAATCAGCTTCCGATTGCAGATCGATCACCACACGAGTTTCTTCAGGAGAAGGCCAAACCCGCAAACCTTTAAGTGAATTAGCAAAAGAAAGTGAAGAAAACAGTAAAGATAAAATAGCAGCCATCATGGCTGCTGTAGAAAAAAGGCGTTTAGAAATCAACATAAATCCAACTGATTAAGTAAGCGCTGTCCGTATTCACTGTTAGCGGTTAAAGAAACAATACGGTGATCGTCTTGGTAACGAATCTCAATATCCAAATCAGCTTCCGGTAGCATCCCGTAGCCTTTCTCTGGCCACTCCACCAAACAGATAGCATCTGGAGTAAAGTAGTCACGAATTCCCATGAACTCTAACTCTTCAGGATCGGCTAAGCGATAGAGATCAAAGTGATACACCTGCCAATCTGCAAGTTGATAAGGTTCAACTAGAGTATACGTTGGGCTCTTTACATTTCCTTGATGGCCAAGTGCTTTTACAAAACCGCGACTGAAAGTCGTTTTACCGGCGCCAAGATCACCGTGCAGATAAATAGTCGTCTGCTGTGAGCAAAGATTAGAAAGCTCCGTTCCTAATTGAATCGTTGCTTGTTCATCTTTCAAAGTAAATTGCTTAATGCTCATGAATACGTTCTCTAAAAATCGATCGTTGACTATATAAAAATCAAAAGAACAAGAATAGTAAACCGTGATGCTTTTAGGAAACAAGCACTCAAGTGTAAGTTCTGTGAAAAATACTGACGAAAATACGTCTGTTCTGGTCAATACCGCTAAGATCCGTTAAGATCCGCCCCCATTTTTGCCGAACCTAATTTTAATTAGCCTTATCTCTAATTGTAAAACAGAGAAAATAAGAATTAAGAATCAAGCCATGAACCTAGACCATCTTGCTGAAAAAATTAAAATTTGGGGAAAAGAGTTAGGCTTTCAAAAAGTTGGCATCTGCGATGTTGATTTAAGTGAACACGAAGCTCCTCTTCAAGCATGGCTAGATGCGGGTAATCACGGCGAAATGGATTGGATGGCTCGGCATGGAATGATGCGAGCACGTCCTGATGAGCTTCATCCTGGAACGATTCGAGTGATCAGCGCCCGAATGAACTACCTACCACCAGAAGCGCAGTTTGCTTCTAATCTCAGCGATACCACTCAAGGCTATATCAGTCGTTATTCATTGGGCCGTGACTATCACAAATTGTTCCGTAACCAATTGAAAAAGCTGGGCCAAAAAATTGAGAAAGAAGTCGAAGGTTTAGATTCACGCCCATTTGTCGACTCTGCACCAATTTTAGAAAGGCCTCTTGCTCAAAAGGCAGGGCTGGGTTGGACAGGCAAACACTCACTAATCCTAGATAAAGAGGCCGGTTCTTGGTTTTTCTTAGGAGAACTGTTAGTTAACATCCCTCTTCCGGTCGATGAACCCAGTGTCGATGAATGCGGAAAATGTACCGCCTGTATCACCTCCTGCCCAACCGGTGCCATTATTGATGATGGCATAGTGGATGCTCGCAAGTGTATCTCTTACTTAACCATCGAGTTCGACGGTATTATTCCGGAAGAGTACAGAGAAGCGATTGGTAACCGTATCTACGGTTGTGATGATTGCCAACTCGTATGTCCTTGGAATCGTCATGCCGATATTACCGACCAAAAAGATTTCCACCGTCGAGAAGATTTCGAAGAGTCCGATCTGGTTGCTCTTTCAAGCTGGGATGAGGCTACTTTTCTCAAAAGAATGGAAGGTTCAGCGATCAGACGTATTGGACACACCCAATGGCTGCGAAACATTTTTGTCGCCATGGGCAATGCGCCTTTTCAACAACGCATTGTTGAATCATTAGAATCGTATCGCGGTCAAAGTGAATTATTGGATGTTCATATTGAGTGGGCTTTGGGAAAACAACTACAACAGTTACCGAACGCTAACAGGGAACAAGAAGGTCACAACAAAGTGTCTACCAAAAAGCACCGACTTATTCGTATTGTTGAAAAAGGCTTACCAAGAGACGCCTAGCCCTTTGTGCATCAACACTTAACAAACAAACTCATATCAATAGTCCAATATTCGACACAACTCGTTGCACATAATTTTCGAACAATGTTTGACCTTGTTCTCAATTTAACAATGTGGAAAAAATTCAGATCTCTCGTAAACATCCGACACCTACACAAAGTTAAACACAGTACCGATAAATGATTAAGATCAAAAAACAACAAATTAACGATCTTTTATAAATTCAAACAAACACTAGAAAAGCCATATAAAACAATAGCTTAATAGATATTCAATTTAAGCATTGTCTTAAAAACAAGAAAGATCTTTTTGATATATATAAAGAATCAAGCCTGAAATAACTTTATCAACCAAGTTATCCACATGGAAGAATTTGTGGATAAGTCTGTTTATAGATATAAAAAACCTCAAGTAGCTGCTTCAGAGACCTGATGTTTACTAGCATTCCAGTTGCTAAGGAAAATTTAAGACAAAAAAATATCCACCGTGATGGAGGATTATTTGCTTTTTTGGGGAATTATGCTTCGCAGCATTAAAGAAAGAGCGTGACCTTCAAGGTCGCCTTTAAACGCAGTGGTTCAAAGAATATTATTAGCTTTTTTAGAAGAAAGCTGGAGCGATACATCGGGTTCGAACCGATGACCTCAACCTTGGCAAGGTTGCGCTCTACCAACTGAGCTAGTATCGCATGAGTTAACCGTTAATCTATTCGCTAACAAGCGTTAAATCAACGTCTAACTGTAATGTGGTTGCGGGAGCCGGATTTGAACCGACGACCTTCGGGTTATGAGCCCGACGAGCTACCAAACTGCTCCATCCCGCGTCCGGATGCATCATTTAAGTTGATGACTCTTGTCTCTAACCGAGAGGCTTTAAGAGTGTTACGTCTTAAAAGCATAAAGCTGGAGCGATACATCGGGTTCGAACCGATGACCTCAACCTTGGCAAGGTTGCGCTCTACCAACTGAGCTAGTATCGCATAAGCTAGCCGTTAATCTTGTCTGCTTACAAGCAGAAAATCAACATCTAACTGTAATGTGGTTGCGGGAGCCGGATTTGAACCAACGACCTTCGGGTTATGAGCCCGACGAGCTACCAAACTGCTCCATCCCGCGTCCGGATGCATCATTTAAGTTGATGACTCTTGTCTCTAACCGAGAGGCTTTAAGAGTGTTACGTCTTAAAAGCATAAAGCTGGAGCGATACATCGGGTTCGAACCGATGACCTCAACCTTGGCAAGGTTGCGCTCTACCAACTGAGCTAGTATCGCATGAGTTAACCGTTAATCTATTCGCTAACAAGCGTTAAATCAACGTCTAACTGTAATGTGGTTGCGGGAGCCGGATTTGAACCGACGACCTTCGGGTTATGAGCCCGACGAGCTACCAAACTGCTCCATCCCGCGTCCGGATGCATTGTTAAGTACAATGGAACTTGACCATCTTCTTCAGTGCAAAGCACAAGAGAGAATTTGGAGCGATACATCGGGTTCGAACCGATGACCTCAACCTTGGCAAGGTTGCGCTCTACCAACTGAGCTAGTATCGCATAAGCTAACCGTTAATATTGTCTGCTTACAAGCAGCAAATCAACGTCTAACTGTAATGTGGTTGCGGGAGCCGGATTTGAACCAACGACCTTCGGGTTATGAGCCCGACGAGCTACCAAACTGCTCCATCCCGCGTCCGGATGCATTGTTTAAGACAATGAGACTAAACCATTTTCATTCTGAGCAAAGCTCTAAGAATACTACTTCTTGTTCGAATAAAAGTGGAGCGATACATCGGGTTCGAACCGATGACCTCAACCTTGGCAAGGTTGCGCTCTACCAACTGAGCTAGTATCGCATAAGCTAACCGTTAATCTTGTCTGCTTACAAGCAGCAAATCAACGTCTAACTGTAATGTGGTTGCGGGAGCCGGATTTGAACCAACGACCTTCGGGTTATGAGCCCGACGAGCTACCAAACTGCTCCATCCCGCGTCCGGATGCATTGTTAAGTACAATGAAACTTGACCATCTTCTTCAGTGCAAAGCACAAGAGAGAATTTGGAGCGATACATCGGGTTCGAACCGATGACCTCAACCTTGGCAAGGTTGCGCTCTACCAACTGAGCTAGTATCGCATAAGTTAACCGTTAATATTGTCTGCTTACAAGCAGCAAATCAACGTTCAACTGTAATGTGGTTGCGGGAGCCGGATTTGAACCGACGACCTTCGGGTTATGAGCCCGACGAGCTACCAAACTGCTCCATCCCGCGTCCGGATGCATCATTTAAGTTGATGACTCTATATTTCCAATATCAATTCTTAGAAAGAAATTGGAGCGATACATCGGGTTCGAACCGATGACCTCAACCTTGGCAAGGTTGCGCTCTACCAACTGAGCTAGTATCGCATAAGTTAACCGTTAATCTTGTCTGCTAACAAGCAGCAAATCAACGTCTAACTGTAATGTGGTTGCGGGAGCCGGATTTGAACCGACGACCTTCGGGTTATGAGCCCGACGAGCTACCAAACTGCTCCATCCCGCGTCCGGATGCATTGTTAAGTACAATGGAACTTGACCATCTTCTTCAGTGCAAAGCACAAGAGAGAATTTGGAGCGATACATCGGGTTCGAACCGATGACCTCAACCTTGGCAAGGTTGCGCTCTACCAACTGAGCTAGTATCGCAATCTGAAACGTCTTTCGTCGTTTAGGGCTGCGAATTATAAGAGCATTTTTTTGTGATGCAAGTCCTTAATGCAAAATTACGCAAGTTTTTACTCAACTGCTGTAAAAGCACACAGATTTTCAAAAAAATCAGCTCTTAGGTCCCTGAAAAGTTAGATAAACGTGATCGTTTGATCTGATTAGATATTAATAATCGTTTTTCGATAGTACTGCAACTCAGCGATCGACTCACGAATATCATCTAATGCCAGGTGACTTCCCGACTTAGAAAACCCATCTAACACTTCAGGCTTCCAACGACGAGCAAGTTCTTTCAAGGTACTGACATCAACATAGCGGTAGTGGAAGTACTCTTCCAATTCAGGCATGTGCTTGTATAGGAAACGGCGATCTTGGCCAATGCTGTTGCCACAAATCGGTGACTTACCTTTTGGTACCCACTTCTCAAGAAATTCAATCGTTTGTTGGATTGCATCTTGTTCTGAAACCGTACTTTCTTGAATTCGCTTCACTAGGCCGCTGCCAGTATGAGTCGTTGTGCACCACTCGTCCATCTTGTCCAATTCACTCTGAGGTTGGTGAATAGCCAAAACAGGTCCTTCAGCCAGGATGTTAAGCTCACTATCAGTAACGATAGTCGCAATTTCAATGATTTTATGAGTTTCAGGATCAAGTCCTGTCATCTCTAGATCAACCCAAATAAGGTTCTGATCGCTAAAGGACATAAGGCGTCGCCTATTTGTTTATGTGTAAAAGAGGTACTATACCCAAATAACTATACTCAAACTAGCTTTAGGGCCATCGAAATCATATGGCACCAGCAACACCTTGTTTGAGTCCCCAATCATCAAGTTAGATGTGTTAAGTGAAAAATTGTGGCTAAAAAAAAGAAATTGACCAAAGGTCAAGTACGTCGTGTACGTAGCAACCAGAACAAGCGACTCAAGAAAGAAGATTCTATCCAGTGGGATGAAAACATGCTTGGCGGTACAAAGAGTGGATTAGTTATTACACGCTTTGGTCAGCATGCTGATATCGAAGATCTTGAAACTAACGAAGTTCATCGTTGTAACTTACGCCGTAGTATTGAGACTTTAGTTTCTGGTGACCGAGTTATCTGGCGCGCAGGCTTAGAATCAATGGCCGGAATTTCTGGCGTTGTGGAAGCGGTTGAACCGAGAACTTCAATGCTGACTCGCCCTGATTACTACGATGGCCTAAAGCCGGTTGCTGCCAACGTTGACCAAATGGTTATTGTTTCAGCCGTGCTACCGGAGCTTTCACTTAATATCATTGACCGCTATTTGATTGCTTCAGAAACGGTAAACATTGCCCCGCTTGTGGTTCTCAATAAGGTCGACTTACTCACTGAACAGCAAATTACGGAATACCGTGAAACACTGACAATATATGAGAAAATTGGCTATAAAGTGATGTTTGTAAGTAAAGAGTCTGGCTACGGCATCAAAGAATTGGAAGCCGAACTCAAAGATCGCATCAACATCTTTGTTGGCCAATCGGGTGTGGGTAAATCCAGCTTAGTTAATGCGCTAATGCCAACTCTAGACATTGAAGAAGGCGAAGTCTCTGAGAACTCAGGTCTTGGTCAGCATACCACCACGGCAGCTCGTTTATACCACTTCCCTTCTGGCGGCGACCTAATCGACTCTCCAGGCGTACGTGAATTCGGCCTATGGCACTTAGAACCGGATGAGATCACTGACGCTTTCATTGAATTCAAGCCATACTTAGGCGGTTGTAAGTTCCGTGACTGCAAACACAATGACGACCCTGGATGTATTCTGCGTGAAGCCGTTGAAGATGGCAGAATTAGTCGCTTACGTTTCGCTAGTTACCATCGCATTATTGAAACAATGGCTGACAACAAAGATAACCGTCAGTACTCGCGAAGTAAGAAAGCAGATCTCTAACCGCACTCTGGTGAACAAGCATGTGCTTTTACTGACGATGACAGTGATTACTGACAATGGCCGCAATTTTAAGTAACATCTCGCGCCCTAAACCGTCATAACCTCGTTTGCACTAAAAGCGATTAGCATTAAAAATAAACAGCATTGGAAAATGAATACAATGGATAAGATTAAAGTTGGATTGCAGTACTGGATTCCACAACATGGACTGACTCGACTAGTCGGTAAATTAGCGTCGGCTAAAGCGGGCGGCTTAACGACAGCAGTTATCAACTGGTTCATCAAACAATACAAAGTGAACATGGATGAAGCGCTGCATAGCGATCCAAAACACTTTAAAACATTCAATGAATTCTTCGTACGTGAATTAAAAGAAGACATGCGCCCTATTGCCGAAGGTGACTCTGTTATTGTTCACCCTGCCGACGCTTGCGTCAGCCAATTTGGCCCCATTACTGACGGTCAACTGATTCAAGCTAAAGGCCACAACTACTCAGCGCGCGAGCTATTGGGTGGCGATGCAGCGCTGGCGGATGAATTTAAAGACGGTGAATTCGCAACGCTTTACCTATCACCAAGTGATTACCACCGCGTGCACATGCCATGCGACGGTACATTGCGCCAGATGATCTACGTTCCAGGTGATCTTTTCTCAGTAAATCCGCTAACAGCAGAGAACGTTCCAAATCTATTCGCACGTAACGAGCGTGTGGTTTGTATCTTTGATACCGAGTTTGGCCCAATGGCACAAGTGCTTGTTGGTGCGACCATTGTCGGCAGCATCGAGCAAGTATGGGCTGGCACCATCACACCACCTCGCGGTAACTCTGTCTACAAATGGGATTACCCAGCACAAGGTGACACATCCGTCATCTTGAAGAAAGGCGAAGAGATGGGTCGCTTTAAGCTTGGTTCAACGGTCATCAACCTATTTGCTAAAGACGCCATCAAGTTTGACGAAACGATGCAGAATGGCGTGAAAACCGTTCTGGGCACACCTTTCGCGCACATTGCGGGTCAGGAAGTAGAGGCTGAAACGGCTGATTCAACTGAGAACACAGACCAAGCCTAACCTTCTGCATTGACATGTAAATTAAATACAAGTTAACTGCTCAATCTTTTAAAGGCGCGTTATTTCTAGTCAATAACGCGCCTTTTTCATTGCTGTAGATCCTGCTCGTAACAAACCTAGAACTCCCCCGTAAAAGTTTGACCAAAAACAAAACAGTCGTTGAAATCTTGAACAACTTTTCGTTTTTACAACCCACCTCCAAGTACAAAAAAAACAGATAACTTATTCTATTTGAAGATATTTTATTAATAGGGTCTTTGTGTCATGCCTAAACTCAATGTTGGCGTCTTGGTCAAGCTGTTGATTTGTTTTGCGATTCCCTTAGGCGTGTTACTCATGCCGATCGATTCAATCCCAATCGATGACCTCACTCTCATTCAGCATCGCTTGCTGGCAATATTCCTGTTAGCGGCACTACTTTGGGTTCTGGAACCGGTGCCAGTATTTGCCACTTCGATTTTGATCATTGCACTAGAATTAGTGATGATATCCGACAAAGGCCTACACTTATTTAGAAACCCACCATCAGGGCACGATCTCGGTGATTTAATCAAATATACCGACATATTCGGTGCATTTTCATCGCCTATCATTATTCTCTTTATGGGTGGTTTTGCGCTTGCAATCTCTGCCTCAAAATACGAATTAGATAACAACCTAGCTCGGGTTTTACTCAAGCCCTTCGGTACAGAACCGCGCTTCATTATGCTCGGCTTGATGCTGATTACTGCTGTGTTCTCGATGTTTATGTCGAATACGGCAACCACCGTAATGATGCTTGCTCTATTAGGCCCAATTGTGGCTTCTGCGCCTAAAGGCGACATGGGGATTAAAGCGCTCGTGTTGTGTATCCCAATCGCCGCCAACACCGGTGGTATCGCCACTCCAATCGGTACACCGCCCAACGCAATAGCATTGCAGTATTTAACTGGCGAAAACAGTATCGACTTCCTCAGTTGGATGATAATGGGCTTACCCTTTGTCATTATCCAACTCACCATTGCTTGGTTCCTTCTTCAGAAACTCTTTCCTTCCAAGCAGAAGAACATGGTACTCAAGCTCAATGGGCAGTTTCAAAAGAGTTGGCGAGCCATCGTAGTTTACATCACCTTTGCTGCGACAATTGTGCTGTGGATGACCACCAAGCTACATGGCATGAACACCTACGTCGTGTCTATTATTCCATTGGCCGTATTTACACTCACTGGCATCATGGGCAAAGATGAACTCAAGCTAATTAACTGGGATGTGTTGTGGTTGGTAGCCGGTGGTATCGCTATCGGTATCGGGCTTGATAAAACTGGCTTAGCAGCAGCATTGGCACACGCGATTGATTATGAATCGCTCTCACCTGCAGCTGTGGTACTGACATTGTCTATCGTGTGTTGGTTAATGGCCAACTTCATGTCGAACACCGCGACGGCCAACTTACTGATGCCTATTGCCGCTGCGATCGGCGCATCGATGGAAAGCTTAGTTGCGATTGGTGGCCTACAAGGCTTGCTGGTTGTGGTCGCTTTCTCAGCATCACTGGGGATGATTCTTCCAGTATCGACACCACCAAACTCATTGGCCTACTCCACTGGGCTTATCGAAAGTAAAGACATGGCGAAGATGGGGGTCATCTTAGGGGTCATCGGCTTGCTGCTCGTCTACCTCGCGCTATTTATTATCACCTAGCGCGTTAACTTCTTATCACCGCCCTCCAGATAGCCATCGTTATTTCGTATCTGGAGGGCTTATCAAGTTCTAATCGATAGATAATTGTGATTTCACTTCACTGTTTATTAAAAAAATCACAATTATTTTTAAATTTTTGATTTTAAACACATTTATAACGCTTCATATAACGACACTATACACGTACCAGTAACACATCATTGCAATATCAAGTACGTCACTTTAATTCGCGTTTTGTCTAAAAAGGGAGGAATAGACCTTGAGACATACTATTAAATTTAAAATTCAGATCGCAATCGCGGTTATTATCGCCGTCGTAAGTGGCGCTCAAGCTTGGATATCAGTGAATCAGCTTAATCAAGAGACTGAAATTGCGATCAACCAAGAAATGAAAAATGTGAGTGTCGGCACCACGAATTACATTGCCGATTGGCTCTCCATTCGCAGTGATATGATGCTGGCCAATGAAGCTACTGTTTCCAACAGTAATAACTCTGACCGCGAGTTGTTAATCACCAAACAAGCCGGACAATTCCTGTCTGTTTATGCAGGATTCAGCGACGGCACTATTGCTTATGGCGACAAAGGGGAAGATTGGCCAGCAGGCTACGATCCTCGCACTCGCCCTTGGTATCAAGATGCCAACGCAACGTCCGATCTCATCATTACCGAACCCTATCAAGATTTCGATGGCAGCATCGTCATCAGTTTTGCTAAAGCATTCAACGGTGAAAAACAGGGTGTCCTTGCGGCAGATTTAACCGTCACTAGCATCATTGATACGGTGCTTAATGTAAAACTCGAGAACGATGGCTTTGCGTTTTTAGTCGATGGCAACAACAATATCGTTGCGTACAGTGATGAAGCGCTCAGCCAAAAACCCTTGACCAGTTTGAACCCAGAGTTAACAGCAAACCGAGTTTCGCAACTGATTAAAAACCAAATGATCACCACGCTTACTTGGCCAGGCCAAGGGGATAAAATGGTCTACATTGCTAACGTTCCAAATACCAACTGGTCACTCGGCATTGTTATCGATAAAGCCATGGCATTTTCTGCGGTATCCGATGCCATTCAATTTATCACGCTGACTTCTTTCATTTTGTACATCGTCATTTCAATTGCGAGCACCATCGTCATCAACCGCTTACTCTACCCATTGCAAACATTGTCTGAAGCGCTGACCCAACTCGCTCAAGGCAGAGGCGATCTCACTCAGCGAATTGACATCAAACGCATGGACGAAATTGGCAAACTTGCCGAGCTCGTCAACCAGTTCTTAAGCCAAATGCAAAGCATGCTTAAGGGGGTCATTGAGCACAGCCACGATTTAAACAATCATTCAGAAAAAGCCAATCAACTGGCGACCCAATCTTCAATTCGCGTTGAAAATCAACAAAATGACATCACCCAGATTGCGACCGCGATTCATGAAATGTCGGCCACCGCCGCAGAAGTGGCCAGCCATGCTGAACTAACCGCATCCGCTTCTCAAGCGTCAGCTACCGCTTGTAATGAAGGCCAAGAGGTTATTCAGCAAAACCGTGATGCCATTACTGGCTTGGCAACGCAAGTTGAAGACGCCGCCAATGTTATTCGTGAATTGGAGAGCAACGCTCAGAGCATCAACCAGATCCTATCGACCATTCAAGGCATTGCCGAGCAAACCAACCTGCTGGCATTGAATGCCGCCATTGAAGCCGCCCGTGCGGGTGAACAAGGCCGTGGGTTTGCCGTTGTGGCCGATGAAGTTCGCGTGCTAAGTCAAAGAACGCATGGCTCAACGGAAGAGATCCGCGAGATGATTGATACGCTGCAGAAGAATACCGAACATGCCGTTGACAGCATGACCACCAGCACTCAGTTGGCGGAAAATAGTGTTGGATTCGCAGAGCAAGCCCATGGCAGCCTCACTAAAATCACCCAAGCGATCACTGAAATCAACGACATGGCGCTACAAATTGCCAGTGCCGCAGAAGAACAGCGCGCCGTAAGCGAAGACATAAGCCGCAATACACAAGGGATCAAAGATGCCTCTGACGATCTTGCACAGCAAGCAGAAAGCAGTCGCAATAGCTCAAACGAAATGAGCCATGCTGCACAGTCGATGCGCCAAGATGTGGAGCGCTTTAAAGTGTAAAGCGTAATTGATCACATCAAGCTAAGCCGAACCAAGCTAGGCCGAACTGTAAACGTTCATGGTTCTTTTATTAAGAATCACTTTGTTCTCCGTTCGGTTTGATGCATATTGATGAGCTAATTTATCCCAGACACAAGGATGTTAATGACATGGGATTTGAATGGTTAGCTCTAGCGGCCGCTTTTCTCTGGGCGATTGCGAGCTTAATGTCAGTAAAACCGGCTCAACATTTAGGTTCTTTCGCCTATAGCCGCTGGCGCATGGGTTGCACTGCGGTCATCTTATCGAGCATGGCTTGGTTTACCGGTGGCTGGGCAAGTGTCGAGGCCGACCTAGTGACACCTATGATGCTTTCTGGCCTGATTGGTATCTTCATTGGCGATACCGCCCTATTTGCCTGCCTGAACCGAATGGGGCCACGCCAAGCTGGCTTGCTGTTCTCGTGCCACGCCGTATTCTCCGCCATTCTTGGTTACTTCCTGTTTAGTGAAAGCATGACTTCGATGGAGCTGATTGGCTCGGCGTTGGTGTTTAGTGGTGTATTAACTGCCATCTTCTTTGGTCGACGAGGTCAATCCCAAAACCAACTTGAAACCATTAAGGGCACTGTGTGGGTTGGCGTCGCTCTAGGTATTACCGCCGCGATTTGCCAAGCGCTGGGTGGCATCATTGCAAAACCCATCATGCAAACTGAGATTGACCCAGTTGCCGCTTCAGCGATTCGAATGATCACCGCCTTTATTGCTCACTCACTATTTCGCTTAACCGGAGCCAAGCATTCGCGAGCACTGAATCCGATGAATGGACAAATATTCGCCATCACCGCGGTTAACGGTTTTTTAGCAATGGCGCTGGGAATGACACTGATCTTGTATGCACTGCAGGAAGGTAATGTTGGCATGGTCGCTCTACTGTCATCAACCACCCCCATCATGTTGTTACCGATACTGTGGCTTTACAGCAAACGGAGGCCGAATGCTTACGCTTGGATCGGCGCCATTGTTGCCGTACTTGGTACTGGTATCCTGGTTAGCTAGTGGCTCAGGAACCCTAGTCAGCTAGTGAAGCGAATTCGAAGCTGAGAGTTAATAGCGAATGACGATTAACTCTCAGTAAAAACCGAAAGCTAAGAACGCGGGAAAGGGAAAGCGGTCACATCATCGATATGGTCATAACCCAAAGCCAGCATGATTAGCCTGTCGATACCTAACGCCACACCCGCACAATCGGGTAAGCCCGCTGTTAATGCCTCAATCAAGTGATAATCAATCGGTTGAGGCACTAAACCCATCTCGATACGTTTGGCATTGTCATCTTCAAAACGTTGCAGTTGTTCTTGTGGTTTGTCTAACTCATGGAAGCCATTGGCTAACTCGATGCCTTTGAAATACACCTCAAAGCGATCCGCCACTCGTGAATCATCAGGGTTGATCTTAGCTAACGCTGCTTGCGATGCCGGGAAATCATAAACAAACGCAGGCACTGTTTGACCAATCTCTTCTTCAACACCCACGCTGAACAGCAATTGCAGTAAGGTATCGCGATCTCCTTCAGGGTCCGCAATATCACTAAGACCCAGTTTCGCTGCGGCTTGCTTTAAAGTCGCCATCGAGTCTTCCAGCGGACACACACCGAGCACATCAATAAAGGCTTGCTGGTAGGTCATTCGATCGGCTGTGCCCGACTTGAGGATTTGCTGCAACAGCAGGTCCATTTCGTCCATCAAATCGTGGTGATCAAACCCCACTCGATACCACTCCAGCATCGTAAATTCAGGGTTGTGGTAACGGCCGTTCTCTTCATTACGAAAAGACTTACAAATTTGGTAAATACAGCCACTGCCCGCCGCTAACAGTCGTTTCATATGAAACTCTGGGCTTGTCATAAAGAACAGTGGCTGACCCTGCGCATAACCTGGCCCTACGAACTCTGTTTTAAAAGTATGTAAATGCACATCCGTCACCGTGGCGTGGCTCATCGCAGGCGTATCCACCTCCATCACATCTCGCTCTGCAAAAAATTGACGGATTTGATTAAGGATATCAGCACGTTGCTTTAACTGCTTAATAGTGGCGGCTGGTTGCCATGTGGAGTGCATTATCGAGTTCCATATTACTGAATGATAGGCAACGAAAATTACCACTTTTCGCCTCTTTTGTAAGCTTCTATCTTTGCCTTATCAAACCAGCACCTTGTTTTGATGAAGCAAGAAAATCACGTACTACAACACATTTATCGATGTTGGCACGATGAGAATATTGATAACGAAAACCATACTCAACAAGCTGTTAACACACGCCTTGTAGGAGGAACGCTATCAATAGTTCATTGCCGTGATTGCAGTCACATAACCTATAAATTCTATGCTTCCATATGCATTACCGACCTAAAAACCCAAATACATCAACTTTTCAAAGACCATCCTCTCTTACACTGAACCTACCACTTAAGGCTTAGGGGTGATAAACGGTTGATGCCGTTTACGTGCTATCGATTAGTAAGTGCTACCAATTAGTAAGAGCTACCAATTAGTCAGTACGATCAATAAGCTTTTTATAATAACAAGCGGAATACTCCGCATCACACTGGAGAATAACTGTGAAGACAATTACCACAGATATCGCAGTCATCGGCGCAGGCGGCGCTGGTCTTCGTACAGCGATTGCTGCGGCTGAAGCTAATCCTGAATTGGAAGTAGCACTGATTTCTAAAGTTTACCCAATGCGTTCGCACACGGTGGCAGCAGAAGGCGGTTCAGCAGCAGTAATTAAAGACGAAGATAGCCTAGATAACCACTTCAACGATACGGTTGGCGGTGGCGACTGGCTATGTGAACAGGATGTTGTTGAATACTTTGTTGAAAACTCGACTCGCGAAATGATCCAAATGGAGCAATGGGGCTGCCCATGGAGTCGTAAAGAAAACGGGGAAGTAAACGTGCGCCGATTCGGCGGTATGAAGGTAGAGAGAACGTGGTTCGCGGCGGATAAAACCGGCTTCCATATGCTTCATACTCTGTTCCAGACTTCGATGAAGTACGACACAATCAAACGATTTGATGAGTACTTTGTGGTGGATTTGATCGTAGAGGAAGGCGAAATTCAAGGCCTAATCGCGATTCATATGTCTGAAGGTGAGCTTGTTACCATCAAAGCGAAATCCGTTGTTCTTGCAACCGGTGGCGCAGGTCGTGTTTACCACTGCAATACCAACGGCGGCATCGTAACGGGCGACGGTATGGCAATGGCTTATCGCCACGGTGTGCCACTGCGTGATATGGAGTTCGTTCAATACCACCCAACAGGCCTACCTGGCACTGGCATCTTGATGACCGAAGGTTGCCGTGGTGAAGGCGGTATCATCGTCAACAAGAACGGCTACCGTTACCTGCAAGATTACGGCATGGGCCCTGAAACTCCAGTGGGCGAGCCGAAAAACAAATACATGGAACTGGGTCCTCGTGACAAAGTTTCTCAAGCATTCTGGCACGAGCAGCAGAAAGGCAACACCATCAAGCACCCACTTGGTGATGTGGTACACCTTGACCTTCGCCACCTTGGTGAAGAGTACCTACAAGAACGCCTACCGTTTATCTGTGAGCTAGCAAAAGCGTACGTCAACGTTGATCCTGCAAAAGAGCCAATCCCTATTCGCCCGACGGTTCACTACACCATGGGTGGTATTGAAACCAACGGCACTTGTGAAACTCGCATCAAAGGCCTATTCGCCGTGGGTGAATGTGCGTCAGTTGGCCTACACGGTGCAAACCGCCTAGGTTCTAACTCTCTGGCTGAGTTCGTGGTATTTGGCCGCGTTGCCGGTGAACACGCCGTGAAACGCGCTGCAGAATTCAAAGGTTGGAATGAAGAATCTATCGCTAAACAGGTGAAAGCGGTTGAAGATCGCATCGCTGGTATCTTGAATCAAGAAGGCGATGAGAACTGGGCTGATATCCGTACTGAAATGGGTCACACCATGGAAGCGGGTTGTGGTATCTACCGTCAAGAAGACTTGATGCAAGAAACCATCGACAAAATCACTGAACTGAAAGCGCGCTACAAGAAGATCAGCATTAAAGACAAAGGCAAAGTGTTCAACACCGACCTACTTTACGCTATCGAAGTGGGTTACGGCCTTGAAGTGGCAGAAGCGATGGTTCACTCAGCGATTCTTCGTAAAGAGTCTCGTGGTGCACACCAGCGTTTAGATGACAACTGCACTGAGCGTGACGACGTGAACTTCCTCAAACACACGCTTTCTTTCTACCAAGAAGACTCAGCACCAACCATCGACTACAGCGATGTGAAGATTACTAAGTCTCAACCGAAAGCGCGTTTGTACGGTGAAGCCGCAGAGAAAGCCGCAGCAGCAGAAAAAGCCGCTGAGGCAAACGACAAGCGTGAAGAGGAGCAAGCATAATGTCAGCGAACCGTATCCAAAAAGTAAACATCCTGCGCTACGATCCAGAGAAAGATGCAGAACCTCATATGCAGACTTTCGAAGTGCCTTTTGATGACACTATGTCAGTACTTGATGCGATTGGTTACATCAAAGACTACCAAGATAAAGACCTCTCTTACCGCTGGTCTTGTCGTATGGCGATCTGTGGCTCTTGCGGCATCATGGTTGATGGTGTGCCTAAACTCGCGTGTAAGAGCTTCTTACGTGACTACCCGAACGGCCTAACGATCGAACCACTTGCGAACTTCCCAATCGAGAAAGATTTGATTGTCGACATGACGCCGTTTATCGAGCGCCTTGAAGCGATCAAACCTTACATCATTGGTAACGATCGTAAGCCTGAAGACGGCACTAACATTCAAACGCCAGAACAAATGGCGAAATACAAACAGTTCGCTGGTTGTATCAACTGTGGTCTTTGTTACGCAGCGTGTCCTCAGTTTGGTCTAAACCCTGAGTTCATCGGCCCTGCGGCACTGACTCTTGCTCACCGTTACAACCTCGATAGCCGTGACAATGGTAAAGCTGAACGTATGCAGCTTATCAACGGTGAAAACGGCGCTTGGGGCTGTACGTTCGTCGGCTACTGCTCTGAAGTGTGTCCGAAGAAAGTAGACCCAGCAGCAGCGGTAAACCAAGGCAAAGTTGAGTCTTCAATGGACTTCGTTATCTCGATGTTCAAACCAGACGGCACTTCAGTTAGCAAGAACCAAGTAAAAACAACAGAGGAGGCATAAGATGAGCAATCGTAAGCCTTATGTTCGTGAGATGAAGAGAACGTGGTGGAGCAACCATCCGTTCTACCGCTTCTACATGCTACGCGAAGCAACTGTACTGCCTTTGATTCTGTTCACTCTGTTCCTAACCTTTGGTTTAGGTGCGCTAGTGAAAGGCCCTGAAGCGTGGGCAGGTTGGTTGAGCTTTATGGCGAACCCTATCGTTGTCGGTATTAATATCGTGGCACTGCTAGGTAGCTTGATGCACGCTCAAACCTTCTTCAGCATGATGCCTCAAGTAATGCCGATCCGCCTGAAAGGTAAATTGGTGGACAAAAGAATCATCGTACTGACTCAGTGGGCAGCGGTGGCTTTTATTTCTTTAATCGTTCTTGTTGTGGTGTAAGGAGCTTTCGTTATGAACACAAACTACAAAGTAAATCGTGCTCCTAAACGTTCTGACGAGCCAATCTGGTGGGGCTTATTCGGCGCTGGCGGTACGTGGTTCGCGATGATCACACCCATCACGATCTTAGTGCTTGGTATCTTAGTGCCAATGGGCATTATTGACGCTAACGCGATGAGCTACGAACGTGTCTCTGAATTTGCCACCAGCATTATCGGTGCGCTATTCATCATCGGCACGTTAGCACTGCCAATGTGGCACGCCATGCACCGTCTTCATCACGGTATGCACGACCTTAAGTTCCACGTCGGCGTTGCGGGTAAAGTGGGTTGCTACTTCTTCGCAGGCCTAATTAGCGCATTGTCTGTTATTTTCATTTTTATGATTTAAAAGCAGATTCGGGATTCGAGTAAACGAGCCTCGAAGCTCTAAAACTAAAAGCAGAACAAGATTATCTTGTTCTGCTTTTTTGCTATTGGTTACATCTCATATCTCTCTGGCTCGGTTCTCCCCGATCTCCAGATACAAAAAAGGCCGCCTAAGCGACCTTTTTCAGATACTTGAAGTCAATTACTTCACACGACCAACGTATTCGCCAGTACGAGTATCAACTTTAACAACTTCACCGATTGCGATGAATAGAGGTACGCGAACTACCGCGCCAGTTGCTAGAGTTGCAGGCTTACCGCCAGTACCTTGTGTGTCGCCTTTCAGGCCAGGATCGGTTTCAGTTACTGCGATCTCAACAAAGTTTGGTGGAGTTACTGTGATAGGGTTATCATTCCACAACGTTAGAGTACAAACGTCATTTTCAACTAACCATTTTGCTGTTTCGCCCACTGCTTTTGCATCAGCCGCGATTTGCTCGAATGTTTCGTTGTTCATGAAGTGGTAGAATTCGCCGTCGCTGTATAGGTAGCCTAGTTCAACGTCGATAACGTCGGCTAGTTCTACGGTATCGCCTGACTTAAATGTTTTCTCTAACACTTTGCCTGACAGCAGTTTACGAAGTTTTACACGGTTAAACGCTTGGCCTTTACCCGGCTTAACGTATTCATTTTCGATAATTGAGCAAGGCTCGTTATCCATCATGAATTTTAAACCGCCTTTGAATTCATTGGTGCTTACTGACGCCATGATTTCCTCTTACACATCTTTGAGTTGATTTCAATGCCGCATATCATAACCCGAAAAGTCGAATCTGTTGAGCAAAACTGGCTCAAACAGCTATCGAATGCGATCTCTGACCCGACAAAACTGCTCGAAGTATTAGAAATAGACCCTGCACCGTGGCAAAAAGGATTCGCGGCGCGTGAGCTGTTTTCGCTTCGAGTGCCCATAAGCTTTGTTGAGCGAATGGAAAAAGGCAACCCACATGATCCTTTACTGCGACAGGCTTTACCGCTCAGCGAAGAGTTTGAGGTTCATCCCGGCTACTCCGCCGATCCATTAGAAGAACAAGACAACGCCATTCCCGGGCTACTGCATAAATACAAAAACCGTGCATTGATGATTGTAAAAGGCGGTTGCGCGATCAACTGTCGCTACTGCTTCCGTCGTCATTTCCCTTACCAAGATAACAAGGGATCAAAGTCAGCGTGGCAAACCAGCCTCGACTATGTCGCAGAGCACCCAGAGATCAACGAAGTGATCTTATCGGGTGGAGACCCACTGATGGCAAAAGACAGCGAACTCGAATGGCTAGTGAAAGCCATTGAGACCATTCCACATATCAAAACGTTGCGTATCCACAGTCGCTTACCTGTGGTGATTCCTGCTCGAATAACGGATGAGTTGTGTCTGCTACTCAAACAAACGCCGCTCAATGTCGTCATGGTTAGCCATATTAACCATGCCAATGAGATCAATGCAGAGCTCAAGCAAGCCTTTCACAAACTAAAACAAACGGGTGCAACTCTACTTAATCAAGGTGTGATGTTGAAAGGGGTCAACAACAGTGCTGACTCATTGAAAGCATTAAGCGAAAAGCTATTCGATGCCGGTGTATTGCCTTACTACATGCATGTGCTTGATAAAGTACAGGGCGCGGCGCATTTCCATATCTCGGATGAAGAAGCAAAGCATCACTTTAAAGGCTTAATCTCTGAAGTTTCTGGTTACCTAGTGCCCAAGTTAACTCGCGAGATCGGCGGTCGCAGCAGTAAAACCCCACTCGACCTACACATTGAATAGAGTCTTCGTACCTATTCAGATCGTATCGACTCAGAGTCACCGCCCCTATTCGAGCCTTTCGACTCAATGAACCAGAAGGTAGCGAAAACTAAACCTTGGTGACATGAGCTATAAACCGTTATTAAAACAACGCCTAAACCATAGGTTTAGGCGTTAGTCATTAGTTCGATTTTTCAATAACAAACGAAAAAATCAATTATTTAGCGAAGTTAATAATTGGGAAACATGGGAAGAAACCGTTGTCAGCACAGTTGATCAAACCAACTTGTACGCCTTCAATCTTGTTTGTTTTATTGAAAATACCCACCTGAACGGTTGATACTTCAGATAAGTTCGCGGCACCTACATCAACCAAAGTGTTACCTTCAGAGTAGTTGACGAAACTTACGTTGGCACCTTTAACATCGTTAGTAATGTTCACGGCACCTAGGTTTACACCTGTTGTGTTACCCGTATTCCAGTTGAAGAAGCCAAGTGAAGCACCTGTCATCTCTTGGTTCACTTTTGATGCGCCGAAAATACCCAGGTTGACACCGGTTGTGGTTTGCGTTTCAGACATACCAACAACGGCAAGATCAAGGCCTTTTAGATCGCTCACTTGTCCGTGAAGAAGCGCAACACGTACACCGCCAACCGCATCGGCGTCTGGTGCGTTAAAACCGTTGATCGTTGAGAACATAACAGGCGAAGAAGCAAATGCTGCTGGTGCCATCACTGCTGCAGAAACAGCAAGTATCGAAAGTAGTTTTTTCATTGGGGAGTCTCCACTGACTTATTATTGCCTAGATTTATTGTTGCTTTGATTTATTATTAACCTGATTTATACATTCTAAATCAAGCGTCTATTGTCCTTTATTATACAGTCACCCATGTTAAAACAATGTCATGACTATACTGTTGAATATAGCTTTAAACTCATAAAGCGCAATGAAGCCCCCTATCCCCGGACAACCATACAACCGGAAGGTTCTGGTTAAACAGGTCATCATTCTTTGCCACTGTGGACGCTTAATACCCTATAAATTGAGAATCCGATGAGAACCAAACACCATGTTTTTGATTGATATCTCTTATTCTCAACAATTGATTATCTGACCCATGAAGTATCGCACTTCGAGCTTGATTTCAGGGGTATCTAGAGTAGAGTCATCTCCATGGGGAAAGTGTTGACCAAAAAGCTTATCGTGACGGCACTTCTACTTCGAGCCGAATGGTCAGTGATAATTCTCACTTAATACAAAACCGTACAAACACCGATAAGCTCACCACCCAAATACGTTTCAGATAGAGAGTTGTGTCTAAAAACACGACCAACTTTAGGCTACCTTGCGAAAGTGTTTATTTCACAACACACCGACTCAATCTATCGTTACTCAAACATTGGATTAACACTCACTTACTAGACCACAACACGGATGGATTAGAGCAACAACACTGTTATCAAAAAACACTGTCATCCAAAACACGGTCATCCAAGTTGTGGTTTTATCTGTCTAACCTCCTATTTACTTTAATGTTGACTGAGTAATAAGGCGTTAGATCAAATACTTAGTTTAATGCTTAGCGCTGTCTAACACGTCAGCGCTATTATTTATGAGGAAAATATGAATACGAAACCGGATATCACACTCTCATCCTTAGATGTCGATAGAATCTATGACCTGATTGAGTCTTTACCACGCAACAGCCCGTCTACAGAGCAACTCGAACAAGAATTGGAGCGTGGGACCATTCTTGAACCCGATCAACTGCCTGACAACATAGTCACGATGAATTCAACAGTGACATTTTCAATCGATGCGACAAAGAAAGAGTTTTCTTTGACTTTGGTTTACCCAAAAGACGTGGACAGTAGCGGCACAAAAATCTCAATTTTAGCGCCGATAGGGAGTGCTTTGATTGGCCTATCCACCGGCCATTCCATTCAATGGACGAAGCCAGATGGGTCTCAAGTTGATGTCACGATCCTAGATATTACATACCAACCAGAAAGGGCTGGCGAATACCGCCTGTAGCGAAAAAAAATGCTCAAATGGATCCACTTGAGCATTTTAAGAACACGAGAACTTCTTGCCGCTCACGACCCCGGCCGATACAAAGCTAAAAGCTCAGTTATCCTACTTGCAAGCTGAGGTAGAGAGCTCTCTGTAAGGTTTTCTACACCTTGTTAGGGTCTAATTACTCAACGTTGAATACGGATAATATAACGTTGATCAGCCATCAATCATCTTTGGCGACGGTATTTAGAAAAAATAAGAGGATAAAAAACCTAATCAGCTGTTCTTACAATATACAATTATCAAGGAAAATATTAATGAACGACTCAAGGCTTAATGTCGATGTCACGGCAAGTTTATCCATGCTTATGATCTGTTTTATTTGGGGAGTCCAACAAGCGGCCATCAAGTCAATTGCCGACCAAATCGCTCCTGTATTACAAATTGGAGGTCGTTCTTTTCTCGCCGCATTAATGGTGTGGGTAATAATGACCCTCAAAAACAACTCACTGAAACAATCTAAAAACTATCTAATATCAGGCGTCGTCGTAGGCGCACTTTTTGCGTTGGAATTTTTGTTTGTTGCAGAAGGCTTGAGATATACCACCGCCTCTCATATGACCGTCTTCTTATATACCGCACCTATTTTTGCTGCTATTGGCCTGCAATTATTCAACAAACACGAAACACTGGCCGGAATGCAGTGGGTCGGAATCTGCATCGCTTTTTGTGGAATTGCCGTCGCGTTTTTCTCGCGAGATGAAGCGAGCACCAACCTACAGGATATGTTAATAGGTGACATTATGGCCCTGATCGCAGGCTTACTTTGGGGCGCGACAACCGTAGTGGTTCGATGTACTCGATTAGGACTAGCTTCAGCAGAGCATACATTATTCTTTCAGCTTGGAGGAGCCGGTGTATTACTGCTCAGTTATGCGACCATTACAGACCAACTTCATTTTTCACTCACTTACAACGCATCAATCAACCTAATATTTCAGGTTATATTTGTGAGCTTTGCCAGCTACTTAGCATGGTTTAGCCTTATCCGAAAATACAAAGCATCACAGTTAGGCGTTTTATCATTCATGACACCAGTGATTGGCGTACTAGCGAGTATTCTTCTTCTGGATGAACAAGCGCACAGCGGCTTTATCTGGGGTTCGCTTCTGATCTTAGTCGGGGTGTTACTTGTCAGTATTTGGCCATGGCTCCACTTAAAAATCCGTAACCATCATAAACTTAATCCGTAACCATCATTAACTTTTTTCTAGCCAACAACGCGCTTTCGCACATAACTCGCGGAAAGGTTTTCTATTATCATATGGATAATGTATTCAACCGGTGTCGTCACGCAGTTAACCTAGGCAGCTAATTAAGGTGATATCATCACTTCATAAATGAACAAGGTCATTGATATTTACTCAATATTCTTGAAGTAGTATTACTTCAGCGAGCATCTCCATTAAGCTCATATGTTTGCTTTACGTACCATTCAGACTATTTAACTTCTTTCTTACCTCTCAAGTTCAGGAGCTATTTGTCAGCAGAGAAAATCTCAGAGCGGTTTCTGCCATTGTTTTTTGCACGATATAAGGCCGTATCCGCTTCTTTTAACGTCGAGCGAATGGATTGTTGCTCGTTGCCCCAAAAAGCAACACCAATAGAAACCGTAACGCTTCCTATACCCGCAAAGTCGTATAACCCCACCTTTCTACGTAACCGCTCTGCAGATTTAAAAGCATCTTGAACATCGGAATTGAGTAAAAAAATAATAAACTCTTCTCCACCAGTTCGAAACAACAAATCTTGTTCTCGAGATTGCTCTTTCATCAATTGCGCAAAACGTCTTAATAAATCATCACCAGCATCATGGCCAAAGTTATCATTAACTGATTTAAAAAAGTCGATGTCCAATGCGAGAATAGAAAATGGGATAGCTTGAGATTGTAATCTCTCAATCGCTTTATCTAAGCCTCTTCTGTTTAATAAACCGGTCATCGAATCCGTTAAACTTGCGGTATGAAGCGTGTCAATCGTCTCAAACGCGACCCCAAAGGCTTTGATAAAGCTACTCTTAAGTTGTGATGCTTCAAAATACCAAGAGTGGATTTGCTTTACGTTGTTCACCGTACTTGAATGGCTACCCGCCTCTTTTACAGCCATGGCTAATTGTTTTAACGGTTTGGATATAAAGCTAGAAAAACCCCAAATAAACATTAATGTCAGCCCTCCAACAGGAAGCGTTGTGATAAACACTTCTTTCATTTGTTGATTCACTGTCAGTAGCGTACTTTGTTTCGATTTCTGAACAACTACGCCCCAACCAGCCTGAGAGACAGGAGCAAATCCTGCCAACATTTGAATACCCAAAGAGTTCACAATATCTAGACTGCCACTTTCTCCCTTTGATACAGTATTGATTGCGCGATTGTTTGTGATTACTTGACCGATCCTTGATTTATTTGGGTAATAAATCAACGTTCCATGCCGGTCCACAACGTAAAGGTACGAGCCATCCTCATAACTATGCTCACTCAACAACTTCCCTAGTATATTCGCCGTTTCTAGATAAATGCTCCCACTGATATAACCGAGATATGTCCCTTGACTCGAAAAAATAGGGTATGACAGACTAATAAGATAGTTACCTGCAGGGGACACGAAAGGATCCGTTACCAAAGGAGCTTGGGCTTTTAATGATTGAAGGGAGCTTTCACTCTTCAACTTGATCCCTTGCACTTTAATGGTTTCAGGAGAAACCGACGTGATCACGCCATCAGAGTTGACAACCACCACAGAGTTAAACATATTTGTTTGATTTTTGAGTCGTTTCGTTTCCTCTGCCAACGCCTCCTTATCATTGGTGAGGTCAGATAAGGCTTTTGCACTGTATTCAAGTTGTGTCATCGCGGAATCAAGAAAAACATCCGTCATTTCTGCCATCTTCTTAGCATAAACTCGATTCGACTCAAGCGTCGTATTAATGATGATATTTCGCTGCACTTGATAAAGTGAATAGAAAGCGTTTAATAAAGTAACCATTACAGAAAATACACACAAGACTAGAATTAACTTTCTTAAATTAACCTTTTCTAACATTGTTTTTATCCATTTCTTAACGCTACATTTTGCATAACATTAACATTTAAAGTTAAGATTTTCAGTCAATTCCTCGCAGAAGTAGAAATATAGATTATAAGCTGCACTTACCACCAATAAGTGTCCGAGTTCATATGTATATATATTTTTTATCATCTCAGAAAAGGAAAATATAAAACCAGTACGCACCCATCACAACAAGACATCATGTTTAAAAACAGTGCTCAAAATACAGTGCCATTCCCATCAAAGGTGCAGAGTTTTCACTCCATTTTTACCGTTCTTCTTAATTTGATACATAGCCAAATCAGATTGCTGGTAAACGTCATCAAAATGATGATCACCTTGGTTAAAGAAACACACACCGATACTCATTCCAATAGAGACACCCGTCAGCATTTGATTGCTTTCAGGTACCGCCTTTTGCAACAACTCTTCACAAAAGTGAGTGACTTGGTCTGGTTCCATATCGGGAAACAAAATGACAAATTCATCCCCACCAATTCGTCCGATTTGCGCCGGTTCAGAGGATGATTTAGCTAAATCAGAAGTTAGAGAAGCGACGTCAGAGGCTAGCGTACCTAAACGCTGAGCAATAAAACTCAACACCTGGTCGCCCGCCTGGTGTCCTAATGTGTCATTGACCGCTTTAAAGTTGTCGATATCAATAAAGATCATCGCCGCTTTAACTAATGTATCCGCGCTTTTCATCTCACGAAAACGTTGTTCGATGGCTTGTCTATTGAATAACCCCGTCAACCTATCGGTAGAGGCCAAAGTCGCTAACTGTTGTTCAAAGCGTTTTTCTTTGGTGATATCGATGTGCGTACCCATAATTCTAAGCGGAACTCCATTGGTATCAAATTCGACAACACGACCTCTATCATACACATAGCTATCACTGCCATCTTTATGGGTCATCCGGTAAACAACTTCATACAAATCACACCTTCCCGCTAGATGATCTTCAAAAGCTTTCATGGCCTGGTGATAATCATCAGGGTGTAAGTTATTTTTCCAAGTTTCAAACGTCGCTGTCAGCTCGTGCGGTTGGTAGCCGAGCATTTTTCCCCAATCCATATTAAAGATAGTGAGTTGTCCTGAAGGAATATGATGCTCCCACAAACACAAGCCATTACTGTCGAGTGCGGCATTCAACTTTTCTTGCAGGCGAGCATTATGTCGTTTGAGATCAGCATTCTCTTTTTCGAGTTCTGCAATTTTCTTTTCGAGTTCGGCAATGATGTTCAAATCGGCTTGCATGATCTTGACAAAGTTTGTGGGAGTGGTGTCTTAATATAAAGAAAAAAATCGCGAGGTTCTATGCCTTAATAACACATTTAATTTTAATGTCTTTTTCTTTCTTGGTTAGAGAGCCCCGGTTAATGAGTGATTGGTTGTATTGCTTCCAGTTGGTTATTTTATAACGAGGTTTAGACATAGGGCTACGAGAGGGAATGGACGTAACGGCTCAGATCGTAGGTTCTGAATTTAGTTCCAATGAATTACGCAACAAAGCCATTCATCGTTGATCACGAGCTCACCACCGCCAGACGAAAATATTGTAAAGGAGATATTTCTGTTTTTTTGTGTTAATAAAATGTTTTACATGCGCTTTAACTCTATTTTTAATTTATAAAAAATTCTCAATTGAATAAAAAAACGCTTCTGGTATATTCATTTTAAAATAAAAAACAAAGGTGTTAAAAATGTTATTCATCTTACAGAATTTAGTCCGAAAGTATCACTTTCGGACGTTAGTTTAGTGTTTATCAACTAATTCTGGAGGTGCTTTAAATAAACTTCATTTATGTATTATTTTTTTATTTAATACAAAAACTGGTTACTAGCTCTTTCTTTATTTTCCAATCTCCTGTTATTTTACTTAGTGTTTTTGAAAAAATGGAAGATATCTATCCATATGATAACTTCGATATAAAGAGAAGAGCAAACATTGGAGATAGAGTTAAATTCTTTGATGAAGAAAGAAATAAAAGCTATCAAATAATTTTAGTTTCAAATAAAAAAAGCAACCCAAACGATGGTTTAATTTCAATTTATTCATACTTGGGTTCTTCTATTTTTAGATTATCCGAAAACGATAATTTTGAATTGTATATTTTTGGAGAAAAAAGGAAGTATAAAATAAAAAACATTTCACACGAGAAAACAATTAACAACAAAAGATAAAAATAGTCAATAATTCTACCATATTTTCACATTATATAAGAGTGTGGTAGAATAAAGTAATATATTGTATTTAGTATAGGAACCTATCTTGCGTACTTCAGTAAATACCAAACAAAAGCCTAAAGGGCAGCTTCTTTTACGTACTCTTTCAATGCCCGCAGACACTAATGCGAATGGTGATATTTTTGGGGGATGGATAATGTCACAGCTAGATTTAGCTGGAGCAATTCTAGCTCAAGAAATATCAGGAGGACGAATAGCAACAGTTTCAGTATCAAGCATCACTTTTAAAAAGCCAGTAAAGGTCGGTGATGTTGTTTGCTGTTATGGTGAATGCGTTAAAACGGGTAGAACATCAATGTCGATTGATTTGGAAGTTTGGGTCAAACCGATTCAAGAAGATAATGTTAATCTGCGATTCCAAGTTTGTGCGGCAAATTTTAATTATGTGGCTATAGATTTGGCAGGGAAACCAAGACCGATTCTAAAAAATGATGCTGCTAATTAAACGAATTAAAAAAGAACCAACAACTTATAAAATAAAATTTACTCCATCACACTTCGTCGTCTTATTTCTAAGCCTCGTTATAAAAACAGAGCCAGTATTGTAATCTGTATCAATTCAGTGATCTAGTTTTAGCTATCAGGACTTCACCAGCATCTCCCAGGAAGGCTCAAATTTCTGGGAGTTTAATCATCCCCTCTACCTATTGTTGCTTTAAGTTATACAAAAATTCAATCAGATCTGACTGTGTTATCATACCTATTAACTGATCACTATCGTTTATAATTGGTATGTGATGAAAGCCTGAAGTTAAATAAGGTATCAAACGCGCAATATGCTGGTCCTTGTGCATTGAAACCGGATTTCTTTTCATATATTGACCAATGGTCTTAGATGTTCTTTTCTTCGCTAGAAGATATAAACCAACAAAAGAGTTAATTTTTCTATGTTCAACATAGAGTAAAAAGTCGACCAGAGAAAAGATACCTACAATCTTGTGATCGATGTTAACGATTGGAATAGCGCTAAACTTCGTTTTCTGAAGTATCTTGAGTCCATCGTAGACAGAGTCATTTTCGGCAAGAGTCAAAATTTCACTCGTCATGACGTGTTCACAAGTTAGTTTTTGATTATTGTGTTCTAAAGCGAGCAAATGAGTTTGTTTAAAAATCTCATCGATCGTTCTTTCATCAACATCCAACCAATCATTTCTATTTTCCAGAACTTCGTGCAATTCATCAAAATAGAATGATGATTTGTCATGAGCAGAAAGTGCGGAGTTTGATAAATGTTGAGGCGTCTTTGAAGATTTACTCACAATCCATCTACGATAAACAATACCAGAGAATGCTAAAGGAATAACATTGAGCAAAACCGGATCGAGCAAAAAACAAACATCAACCGGGTTCGATGTCTGACTCAACACAGGAATAAGCGCAGTAGCAACCCCTGGAGGATGAACACATTTCAATGCAATCATAACCATAATGGTGCAGGTTATCGTCAGTGTGAACAATATTATGATGTTATTAAACACCGCAGATAAACCGAGTCCTATCAATGCAGAAACTAAATGCCCACCGATTAAAGGCCACGTCTTACCCATTGGACTACTAGGAACCACAAAGATAATTGTGATTGAAGCGCCTATAGAAGCAATCAATAAAGGGGTCGTTGGAGTAACATGACCATAGCTTGCTAATCCGGCAACAATGAATGAAGCAAAAAATATGGGAATAGTAAGATAGCAAAAATTGAGTAAACGCTTCACATTCGACATAAACATCATAATAAAAGTCAAAATGGGATTCTATGCGAAGTGCAAAAGTTATTAAAGTGTTTAAAATAGAGTGCGAAGTAAGCCCCCCCCCCCCATTGATATATCAATAAGCGCATTTATCCTACCTTGAACACCCTGCAGAATTATACATTTAGAACGGCTAGAAAATGGTCATTCAAAACTCATAGCAACTGTGTATAATCGCATCAATTTCATTTGATTCGTATATTTCCTATTTAAGTAAGGTCAGTGGTGTTTTTTACTAAGAAGCAAAAGCCAGAGATAAAACCTAGCCATTCCGACAATGTTTATCAGTCTTTAAAAAAGCATGTTGCATGGATCGAGTTTACCCCTGAAGGCGTCATCCAAGATGCCAGTGCGCCCTTTTTAACGCTTGTCGGGTACTCATTAGATGAGGTAAAAGGGCAGCACCACAAAATGCTCTGTACGGATAGCTATATTCGCTCTTCGCTTTATCAAAGCTTTTGGCGAGATCTTGCCAATGGTGTCTCAAAAGAAGGCACGTTCGAGAGAGTAAATAAGCAAGGTGACACGGTTGTTCTAGAAGCGACCTATTTACCGATCAAAAATTCAGATGGTCGTGTCACTGGCGTAGCAAAACTAGCTTCTGATATCACAGAGATCAACGAGCAAAACAAAAAAAATGATGCGTTATTTTCTGCCTTAGACAAATCACAAGCGATTATTGAATTTGATCCTGAAGGGACAATACTGACCGCCAACTCAAACTTTTTAAATACGTTGGGTTACAGAGAAAACCAGGTGGTAGGTAAACATCATCGCATGTTCTGTTTTGAGGAATTCTATAATAATCACCCTCACTTCTGGCAAGAATTGCAAAAAGGACAGGTAAAGTCGGGGCTTTTTCAACGTCGCAACTCTAACGGAGCAAGCATCTGGATTGAGGCCAGCTACAACCCCATCATGAATGAAGCAGGCAAGGTCGTGAAAATCGTCAAGCTTGCCAGCAACATAACGGATCGCATTGAACGCAGCCATGCGATTGCTGAAGCTTCAGAGGTAGCCTACTCAACATCACTAGAAACGGCGCAAATAGCACTGGAAGGATCGAAACTGCTTGCCGATTCGGTAGAGGTCTCTTTAACGGTATCCCAAAAAGCGGCCAGTACCTCTCAAAAGGTGCATTCACTCAATGACAGTTCGAAAAGTATTCAAAATATTGTCGCTACAATTCAAGAGATCGCAGCGAGAACGAATTTATTGGCACTCAACGCCGCCATCGAAGCCGCAAGAGCCGGTGAATACGGGAGAGGTTTTGCCGTAGTCGCTGACGAAGTAAGACAACTCGCGTCTCGAACTTCAGACTCGACAAACGAAATAATCAAAGTCGTCGAAGAAAATCAACAACTCATCAACGAGGTGACCAATATGATGACCGAAATGTCATCAATTACGGAAGAAGGCAATGCCAAGATTACCGAAGTCTCGACTGTCATGGATGAGATCCATAAAGGTGCAGAGAATGTTTCGAGCACGGTGATGAATCTTTCTAATAGCCAACATTAATCAAAATTTAACGATCGACACATTCTAACCCGCGAGATGACACGCTATGGTCAACTCGATGAGGTTTCATGTCGTCAGGTATAAAAACAACAAAGTCAGTGACTAAACACTGACTTTTTACTACGAGTAGAATGTTTAAACAACGCCTTGCTCGATCATTGCATCAGCAACTTTTCTAAACCCCGCAATATTCGCACCGAGTACCAAGTTACCAGGTTGTCCAAACTCTTTACTGGTCTCATTCGCACTGGTGAAAATGTTCTTCATTATGACTTGTAGATGAGAATCTACCTTTTCAAACGTCCATTTTTGCATACTGGCATTTTGCGCCATTTCAAGTTGACTGGTCGCAACACCGCCTGCGTTTGCCGCTTTAGCAGGACCGTACGCAATTTTGGAATCAACAATTGCATTCGCCGCTTCTTGAGTGGTTGGCATATTCGCACCTTCACAGATCAATCGACAACCGTTACTCATAAGCGCTTGCGCATCGGCTAAAGTAAGTTCATTTTGTGTTGCGCACGGAAATGCAGCGTCCGCTTGATAACGCCATATTGCATGGCCATCAAGAGGATAATCATCGACTGGAGTGTAGACCGCTTCAGGATAAGTACTTAAGTACTCTTCTAAGGAACAGCGCTTCACTTCTTTGAGCTCTTTAAGTAACTCAAGATCGATGCCCCTCTCATGATAGATCGTCCCGCGAGAATCACTGCAAGTTACTGGAAGTGCTCCAATATGATAAAGCTTTTCGATAGCGTAAATCGCAACATTACCAGCACCAGATACCAGACACCTTTTACCTTTCAGCGTATCTTGACGATCATTAAGCATGTATTCGGCAAAGTAAACGGCGCCATACCCAGTAGCTTCTTTGCGCCCAAGAGAGCCCCCCCAGAGTAAACTTTTACCAGTAAACACACCTTCGTAACGGCCGGTTAAACGCTTGTATTGGCCAAACATATAGCCAATTTCACGAGCACCGACACCGATGTCACCTGCTGGCACATCAGTAACAGGGCCAATATGACGATATAGTTCGTTCATAAAAGATTGACAAAAACGCATGATTTCACCATCAGATTTGTCTTTGGGATCAAAATTAGAGCCACCTTTGCCGCCACCAATAGGTAATCCCGTCAGTGCGTTTTTGAATATTTGCTCAAAACCAAGGAACTTAATGACACTAGCGTTTACTGATGGGTGAAACCTTAGCCCTCCTTTGTATGGGCCTAATGCCGAGTTAAACTCTATGCGATAGCCTTTATTGACTTGCACGTTTCCGGCATCATCAACCCAAGGTACACGAAAAATGATCTGCCTTTCAGGCTCTACAATTCTTTGAATAATCGCTTGTTCTTGATATTGACGATTGCTTTCGATAACCGGTGTAAGAGAGGATAGAACCTCTTCTACCGCTTGATAAAACTCTTTTTGCGCGGGGCTACTGTGTTGTAATGAAACAATCGTATTGTGTATATGTTGCATATTATTCATCCTTGCTATATTTAAAAATGTATATCCATATTATTTCACGGTATTTATTTCTGAGAGCACATCTTTAACAGAGGCAGCTGCACATAAAAGCAACACCTTGAGGTTATTGAATTGATAGGCTTGGGAGAGTCATTTAATAATCATTTTCATCACAAGTCAGTCATTTAATTGCGTAACTTCGATGAATGTTTATTATTAGGTATTAGCTTTGTTGGGTAAAGAAGATGTGAGCTTTTCTATACTTAACATCGCTTACGTAATATGTCACGCTCTTATCGAACGTGATTAAGCATATAAGCCAATATAAGATCTTAAGGCTGTAACATCTGGCAACTTGATTTCAAAAGCTACTCTCCCCTCATTAATCCCTTAAGAACCTTAGAAATTATGCTCTTCCATTGAATACTATAGAAACTCAAAACAAACAAAAGCCCCGTAAGCGCTAGTCCTACGGGGCTTTTCAGACTTTATAGGATTAAGTCAGGGGGATGATTTTACATCATGCCGCCCATGCCACCCATACCGCCCATGCCACCCATATCAGGCATTGCAGGCGCTGCGTCTTGAGGCTTATCTGTGATCATCGCTTCTGTTGTGATCATCAGACCCGCAACTGATGCTGCGAACTGAAGTGCAGAGCGAGTTACCTTAGTTGGATCTAGGATACCCATTGCAATCATGTCGCCGTATTCGCCAGTCGCCGCGTTGTAACCGTAGTTACCTTCGCCAGCACGAACGTTGTTAGCAACCACTGATTCTTCATCGCCAGCGTTCTTAGTGATTTGACGAATCGGCGATTCCATTGCACGCAGTGCAACACGGATACCGACGTTTTGCTCTTCGTTGTCACCTTCAAGGCCAGCAACTTTAGATGCAGCACGGATAAGTGCAACACCACCACCAGCAACCACACCTTCTTCAACGGCAGCACGAGTTGCGTGAAGGGCATCTTCAACGCGGTCTTTCTTCTCTTTCATCTCAACTTCAGTTGCTGCGCCTACTTTGATCACTGCAACACCGCCAGCTAGCTTAGCGACACGTTCTTGAAGCTTCTCTTTGTCGTAGTCTGACGTTGCATCTTCGATTTGTTGACGAATTTGAGCAACACGACCTTGAATCATTGTTTCTTCGCCCGCGCCATCAATGATGGTTGAGTTCTCTTTAGTGATAGTAATGCGCTTAGCTTGACCTAGGTCTTCTAGCGTTACTTTCTCAAGGTCTAGGCCGATCTCTTCAGAGATAACCGTACCGCCCGTTAGGATAGCGATATCTTGCAGCATAGACTTACGACGATCACCGAAACCAGGCGCCTTAACAGCCGCCACTTTCACGATGCCACGCATGTTGTTCACAACAAGCGTTGCTAGCGCTTCGCCTTCTACATCTTCAGCGATGATTAGCAGTGGACGAGATGCTTTTGCTACTGCTTCTAGAGTCGGAAGCAGTTCACGGATGTTCGACACTTTCTTATCAATAAGAAGAATGAATGGGCTTTCTAGATCAACAGAACCCGCTTCTTGGTTGTTGATGAAGTAAGGAGACAGGTAACCGCGGTCGAACTGCATACCTTCCACTACGTCTAGCTCGTCTTGCAGAGCCTGACCTTCTTCAACCGTGATTACGCCATCACGACCTACTTTTTCCATCGCTTCAGCAATGATGTTACCGACTGTTGCGTCAGAGTTCGCAGAGATAGTACCGACTTGAGCAATCGCTTTCGTGTCTGAACATGGCACAGAAAGGTTCTTCAGCTCTTCAACCGCTGCGATAACCGCTTTGTCGATACCGCGCTTAAGATCCATTGGGTTCATGCCAGCAGCAACCGCTTTTAGGCCTTCAGCGATAATAGACTGAGCCAATACGGTTGCTGTTGTTGTGCCGTCGCCCGCCGCGTCATTCGCTTGCGAAGCCACTTCTTTCACCATTTGTGCACCCATGTTTTGGAACTTGTCTTCAAGTTCAATTTCACGAGCCACTGACACACCATCTTTAGTGATAGTCGGTGCGCCAAATGATTTGTCTAGAACAACGTTACGGCCTTTAGGACCTAACGTTACTTTTACAGCGTCAGCCAGAACGTTTACACCTTCTAGCATTTTAATACGTGCGTCGTTACCAAATTTAACGTCTTTTGCAGCCATCTTAATTTCCTTTCAATTCTTTATTCAGTCAGTTCTGTTTTATGGGTCGGATTACTCAACGATCGCCATGATGTCGTTTTCAGACATGATCAGAACTTCTTTGCCATCGATCTTTTCAGTTTTAGTGCCGTAGCCTTCTGCAAAGATAACGGTGTCGCCAACTTTAACGTCCAACGGTTGTACTGAACCGTTTTCTAGAATGCGGCCTTTGCCAACAGCTAGAATAATACCGCGCGTTGATTTTTCAGCGGCAGAACCAGTTAGAACGATGCCACCAGCAGACTTAGATTCAACTTCTTGGCGCTCAACGATAACTCGGTCGTGTAGAGGACGGATATTCATCGGTCGTATCTCCTGATAATTTCCATTTAATATGATAGTTGCCACGATTGGCATGAGGTTACTCAATATGTTGGGGGCAATGTGGAAGATCCCAAGGGGGGAAAAGATAAAAATTGTGATCGAAAGAGCAGATTCGAGATGCAAATGAACGAGTAGCGAAAAAAGAAAAAAGAAGCCTCCCTATCCCGCATCTGTTTATCCGCTCTCTACATTTGATTCATTCTGATTTATCCTACGTTTTTCGTTTCAATCGGCGTTTTACATGCAAGATAAGCACGGGCTTTTAACCGCCCCGATAGCAAACACTCTGCGCACTATGACCATACCGACCATCTTCGGTATGGTGGCGATCTTGATGTTTAACCTAGTCGACACCTTCTTTATCTCGTTGCTTGGCACCCAAGCCTTAGCGGCGGTCAGTTTTACTTTTCCGGTTACCTTTGCCATCAACTGCATCACCATGGGCATTGGCATTGGCTTATCGACGTGTATTGGCCGATTACTTGGCCAAGGCAGTGCGCAAAATGCGGCACGTTTTACCTGTCATGGCTTACTGCTTGCCTTACTGCTTGTCGGCTGCGCTTCAACGCTGGGTATTATTTTCTTAGAACCACTGTTTATTCAGTTAGGGGCAAAGCCAGCGTTATTGCCGCTGATATCGGAATACATGTTGGTCTGGTATCTCGCGATCCCATTACTGGTTATCCCAATGGCAGGCAACAGCGCCATACGAGCCAGCGGCGACACCAAAACGCCAGCCAAAATTATGATGATCGCAGGGCTGATCAATGGCGTCTTAGATCCGCTACTCATCTTTGGTTATGGGCCTTTTCCTGAGCTGGGGATTCAAGGCGCAGCCATTGCCAGCGGTTTTAGTTGGTTTGGTGCGTTATGTGGCTCACTGTACGTGTTAACAATACGAGAGAAACTGTTGGCTCCCCCTAAACTGGCCAATATCATCAATGACTGGCGACAGACCCTAAAAATAGGCACCCCAGCCGCACTCTCTAATGCCCTAAACCCACTTGCTGGCGCTATCATCATGATGATGTTAGCCAAACAAGGCACTGAAGCCGTGGCCGCTTACGGCGCAGCGCAACGTATTGAATCGATTCTTATCATCGTATTAATGTCTCTCACCTCGGCCCTGACCCCTTTCATGGCGCAGAACTTTGGCGCAAACAACCCTAAACGCAGCTTTGACGGGCTCTTTTTGAGCATGCGTTTTGCCGTATTGTTCCAAGGTTTGGTTTTCTTAATGATGGTACCGCTGAGCATTCCTTTGGCCGCTCTGTTCTCTCAAGAAGAGTCGGTGCGAGGCATATTATGGCATTACCTGCTAGTTGTACCCTTTAGCTATGGGTTCCAAGGCATTGTGATGATGCTGATCAGCGGCATGAACGCGATGCATCAACCACTCAAAGCCTTCCAATGGAGCTTCATGCGCCTGTTTGTGTTTACCTTACCTTTTGCATGGATAGGCAGCCAAATCGATGGCGTCGAAGGACTGTTTATTGGCTTGGCTTTGGGGAATATTGTCGGCGGTATTACCGGATACTGCTTTGCGCTTCGAGTAGAGAAAGATTCGAGATGCGGGTAAGCTCTTCGCATCCCGTTTACTCGTATCTCGCATCTATAAAAAAGCCCGCACTTTGAAGTGCGGGCTTTCAAAATCGTTAAAGCTCAACGTGAACCGCTGAGCCAAACCATTACTTAACTACTGACTACTTAACGAGCACGTCACCTGACATTTCAGCTGGGATATCAATACCAGATAAAGAAAGCATGGTTGGTGCTAGGTCAGACAGTTTACCGCCCTCTTTAAACTCAACGTCTTTGTTACCCACGTAGATAAGTGGCACTGGTAAGTTCGTGTGCGCCGTGTGAATGCCGCCCGTTTCTGGGTTTACCATCATTTCCGCGTTACCGTGGTCCGCAGTGATTAGCAGTTGGCCATCGGCTTCTTTGATTGCTGCTACCACTTTGCCAAGACATTCGTCTAGCGACTCTACGGCTTTAACCGCTGCATCGTAAACGCCAGTGTGGCCAACCATGTCACAGTTCGGGAAGTTACAAACGATAGCGTCGTATTTGCCGCCTTTGATCGCTGCAACCAACTTGTCAGTTAGCTCTGGTGCGCTCATTTCTGGCTGTAGGTCGTAAGTTGCGACTTTTGGAGAAGCCACCAGTTGACGCTCTTCGCCTTCGAACTCGTCTTCTTTACCGCCGTTGAAGAAGAACGTCACGTGCGCGTATTTCTCGGTTTCAGAGATACGTAGCTGCGTTTTGCCTGCTTTTGATAGCCATTCGCCGTAAGTGTTCTCTAGAGAAGCCGGTGGGAATGCACAAAGAAGTGGGATGTCTGCTGCGTATTGAGTCAGCATCACAAAGTCGATTGCTGGGAATACGCTACGCTCAAAGCCGTCGAAATTAGGCACGAACGCACGTGTGATTTCACGCGCACGGTCGGCACGGTAGTTCATGAAGATAACCGCATCGCCATCAACGATAGCAGCAGACTCTTCGCCTTCCGCTTTGATTTCCGTTGCTTTAACAAACTCATCGTTTTCTTCACGAGCGTAAGCCGCTTCTAGGCCAGCTACGGCCGTGTCGAATGTGAATTCCGCTTTTGCTTGAGTAAGCAGGTCGTAAGATTCTTGAACGCGATCCCAGTTGTTATCACGGTCCATTGCGTAGTAACGACCAATAAGCGAAGCCACACGGCCTTTGCCTAGTTTCGCGAATAACGCTTGGAAGCGCGCTAATGTGTTTTCTGCGCTACGTGGCGGCGTATCACGGCCGTCTAGGAATGCGTGTAGGTAGATTTTCTCTGCGCCACGTTCAGCGGCCATTTCAACCGCTGCGTAGATGTGGTCTTCATGAGAGTGAACGCCACCTGGCGACATAAGGCCCATGATGTGCACGGCTTTCTCAGCTTTTACCGCTTTATCGATAGCGTTCGCTAGCGTTTCAGTTTGACCAAATTCGCCGTCTGCGATTGATTTCGTAATACGCGTTAAATCTTGGTATACCACGCGGCCCGCACCAATGTTGGTGTGACCCACTTCTGAGTTACCCATTTGACCATCAGGTAGGCCTACATCTAGGCCAGAAGCAGAGATTAGCGTGTTAGGTTGGTTAGCGATAAGACCGTCGATTACTGGTGTATTCGCGTTCGCGATCGCGTTGTCTTGGTTGTCTTCACGGTAACCGTAACCGTCAAGGATCACTAGAGCCATTGGCTTCTTAGCTGACATAGGACTGACCTCGTTCAATTCAAAATAAATCGGTATAGAAACAAATTAGCGTAATTTTACTACAGTTTACAGTCAAAACTGTAGCGGAAGATCAAGAAAGGGCGCAGGTCGGGCAACTGAACATGAAAAAAATCATCATTTTGTATTTGATGATCTCATGTTTGCTTTGGTAAAGCCCCCGTATAAATCAAGTCGACGGTGGCGCAAGTTAGTCACCGATCCTTCCATATTAAGCTGCTTAAGCTTCGTTAAATCGACATCTGCAAAAATGATCATTTCGGTATTGGCACTGGCTTCTGTCAACGTTGCATCGTGCGGGAAATAAATATCTGAGGGTGAGAACACGGCGGACTGTGCGTATTGAATATCGACATTATCAACACGAGGTAAGTTGCCAACACTGCCACCAATCGCCACATAACATTCATTCTCGATCGCTCGCGCTTGCGAACAAATACGAACGCGCTGGTAACCATTTTTGGTATCCGTCCAAAACGGTACAAACACAATTTGTGCGCCCTGCTCCGCCATCATTCGGCCTAGCTCCGGGAACTCGCTGTCGTAACAAATGAGTATGCCCACTTTACCTGCATCCGTATCAAACACCTGTACCTTGTCGCCACCATCAATCACCCAATCTCTTTGTTCATGAGGCGTAATGTGGATTTTGTACTGAGCATTAATGCTGCCGTCACGCTGCAGTAGGTAAGCGACGTTATACAACTTACCGTCTTCTTCAATAATCGGCATACTACCGGCGATGATATTGATGTTGTAGGTCACCGCTAATTGGGAAAAGCGCGATTTGATCTCTTCTGTGAAGCCAGCGAGAAAACGGATGGCCTCAACCGAGTTTTGTTCCTTTTTCAGCCCCATCAGTGGTGCGTTAAAAAATTCAGGGAAAAGCGCGAAGTCAGCTTGGTAATTGGCCAGAGAAGAAATAAAGAACTCCGCTTGATCGAGCAAATCTTCTAAATCGTTCATGGCACGCATTTGCCATTGCACCACGCCAATGCGGATCAGGTTTTTCTCTACATCGTGAACCGATTGAATGTCTTCCTCATAGAAAAAGTTATCCCACTCCAGCAGCGTGGCATACCCTTTGGATGCGTCGTCTTCGGGTAGATAGCCGCGCATAATTCGTTTCACATCGAAATCATTCGCTAATTGAAACGACAAAATGGGATCATGAAGTTCACGACGTTTTACTTTGTCGATATATTCCGCCACGCTCAGTTCATTCGCATGTTCGTGGTAATGAGGAATGCGACCACCTGCTAATATGGCTTTAAAGTTCTTGCTCCGGCACAATTCTTTACGAGCATTATACAAACGGCGGCCCAAACGAAGCCCTCGGTAATCGGGGTGTACAAAGACATCCAAACCATACATGGCATCGCCTGTCACTTGGTTCTGAATCACGTTATTTTCCGTGATGATGTCCGTATAAAGGTGAGGGAGAGAAAAGCGATTGTAATTCACTTTAATCGTCAAAGCGGCGCCGATGATCTTGCCGTTATCTTCAATACAAATTTGCCCATCAGGAAACTGATGAATCAGATCCAGGATGGTCAAACGTGGCCACGCCCCTCCAACATCAGGAAAGACGAGATCCATTAATGCCGCGAGCTCGGTGTAATCCGATGGTTCAATGGTGCGTAAAGAGAGTTGATGCGAGTTGGTATCCATATCCTACTATCCATGTGTCCTTTTTAAACAGTAACAATGAGAATGCCATATTTTGACCGATACATACACCTAGCCGAGAGTAAGATCAGCACGCCTTAGACTCCTACAACCTCTTTTCGTACTTGAGTGGCATTCCAAACCAAATCACCAACCCCATCAGTCGGTTTAAACCCAGCCGGCGCGTCGACGAGAAGTTGACGTATCGTTTCATGCTGTAGGTTATGACAAGCAAAATCTAAAGATTCTAGTAAAGTGTCGTATTCTTCTATCGGCAAGAAGACTTCTTGAGCGGTCATGATCCGAGCATGAGCCGTTGGCTCCACGTTGTCTCCAATCAACAATTCTTCATAAAGTTTCTCGCCAGGTCGAAGACCAGAAAATTGAATCTCAATATCGCCATGAGGGTTCTCTTCATTCTTCACAGAAAGCCCTGAAAGGTTGATCAAGTTTTCTGCAAGATCTGTGATTTTGACCGATTCGCCCATATCAAGAACGAATACATCGCCACCTTTGCCCATTGCGCCAGCTTGAATAACTAGCTGCGCTGCTTCAGGAATGGTCATAAAGAAACGGGTAATATCACGGTGGGTAACGGTGAGTGGACCACCGGCCTTAATCTGCTTTTTAAACAAAGGAATTACCGAGCCAGAAGACCCAAGTACATTACCAAAGCGAACCATACAAAAACGTGTGCCATTCTCTTTTTGGTTCTCTTGCTCGGCCAACGCCTGCAAACCTAGTTCAGCCATACGCTTGGTTGTGCCCATAACATTGGTTGGGCGCACCGCTTTATCTGTCGAGATAAGCACAAAAGATTCAACGCCGGCTTCGATAGCCGCTTTAGCTGTGTAGTAAGTGCCATAAACATTGTTACGCACACCTTCTACTACATTATACTCGACAAGAGGGACATGTTTATAAGCAGCTGCATGATAAACCGTTTGAACGCCAAAAGACTGCATGGAAGTTAACAGGCGGTGTGAACGCTGAACTGAGCCCAATAACGGCACAATTTCAACATCATAACCTTGGGTTTCTTTTGCTAAACAAAGCTCACGGTCGATTTGATACAAGCCAAACTCAGAGACTTCAAATAAAACTAGCGTTTTAGGTTGTTGCTTTAGGATTTGACGACAAAGTTCAGAACCGATTGAGCCACCGGCACCGGTCACCATCACCACTTTATTCTTGATATTGGCTTCCATTAAAGCCTGCTGAGGCTCAACCGCATCACGACCTAACAAATCTTCAATGGGAACATCAGTAAGCTCATCAATTTTCGCTTTACCTGACACAATATCAGCCATTTCTGGAACGGTTTGAATCTCAACAGGCAGTGGCGCTAACAAATTCAACACTTGCTTACGGCGTGCACGAGAGGCACTGGGTATTGCTAGCAATATCTTAGAAATGTCGTACTTCTCGATCAAACGTTCCGTTTTATCTAAATCGATAACCGGTAAACCTAAAATAACGGTATGAGTTAATGTTCTATCTTCATCAATAAACGCGCGTACTCGATAGCTCCCAGACGCCCTTAACGCTAAAGCCAATTGTCGGCCACCAGATCCCGCACCGTAAATTAATACTTCTTCGGGTGAATCTTTAGACGGTGAAGTCGTCGCAATAAGGTTACGAACCACTAAACGAGAACCACCACATAACAAAGCTAAATAAGCACCATAAATAATAGGTACTGTGCGAGGGATCGGCTCTTGTAAGTAATAAGCAAATATCGCCAAAGATATTGCCGAAAATATTGCACCAGCCATCACTACAAACAGCGCTTGAAAGGTAAGGTAGCGAAGAACGGCGCGATAAAGTCCTATTTTAGTAAAAGCAATGACCGTCGCTATTACTGTTAAGCCTGTCAGTAATAAGTTGTCACCATTATTCAAGAAATGAAATTCACCTAACCTTGTCCACAACGCAATATGCAGAGCAAAGATAATAAGTAAAGTATCGATAGAAACACTGATAACTCGCTTTTTAAAACGAGAAAGGTGCCATATGAAATGTAGACGTTGCATAGAAATATTCTTATTTATTAGTATTTAATAAACCACAAAGACTGCATGAGTGGGATGTATTGAACATGTTTGAAGTTCACAAGAAGAACGTGTGAACGACAGCCTGAATATTTAATTCAAGCTTCAATTTTGATGGATATAAACACCCCGACAATTCGACAACTTTCACCTATTGGGGAATTTATGACCTATCAAAGAAAGGATCTTAAACTAACTGGCATCTCATATATTGGAAACTCAAGCAAATAAGCCAATAATGCTGAGACCAAAGATACTGAAAGAAAAGTCCTTTTTAATAACGTGTACTATTTTACTTGCAGTAAAACTCGCGATACCACTGGATAAACTCAGCAACGCCTTCTTTTACCGTTACTTTAGGTGTGTAACCTGTTGCGGCAAACAAGTCCTGTGTATCGGCATAAGTTTGGTAAACGTCACCAGGCTGCATCTCGCGGAAGTTTTTCTTCGCTTCAATACCGAGTTCGTCTTCAATCGCCTTTACAAAATCCATCAAGTTGATTGGTGAACCGTGACCAATGTTATACACCGCATAAGGCGCAGAACTGGTTGCTGGAGAACCCGCTTCGACCGTCCAATCGTTTTCACGCGTTGGCATCACATCTGCGATACGCACAACACCTTCAACAATGTCTTTTACATGAGTAAAGTCACGCCACATATCGCCATTGTTGTTGATATCAATGGTAGCGCCATCGAGGATCTTCTTAGTGAAGATAAATGGTGCCATATCTGGGCGGCCCCACGAACCATACACAGTAAAGAAGCGCAAGCCTGTGGTTGGAATGTCGTATAGGTGAGAGTAACTGTGCGCCATCAACTCATTCGACTTCTTGGTCGCCGCATACAGTGAAACTGGGTGATCAACCGAATCTGACGTTGCAAACGGTGTTTTCGCATTCAACCCGTAAACCGAGCTTGAAGAGGCATACACCAAGTGCTTCACTTTATTGTGACGACACCCTTCAAGAATGTTCAAATGACCGACTAAGTTCGAATCGGCGTAGGCGTGTGGGTTTTCAATTGAATAGCGAACCCCCGCTTGTGCAGCCAAGTGAATCACTTGATCAAACTGCTCGGTTTCAAACAAGCTAGCTACACCATCGCGATCGGCAATGTCTAACTGAACCAGTTTAAAATTGGCATGTTGAATACGGGCTAGGCGCGCTTCTTTCAAAGCGACATCGTAGTAGTCATTCAGGTTATCGACACCGACAACCGTGTGGCCTTTCGCCGTTAGCTGCTCTGCTACTGCACTGCCGATAAAACCCGCCGCGCCCGTTACCAAATACTTCATTTTTTTGTTCCTTAATCTGAACCGAATAGATCGCGTGTGTAGACTTTGTCTTTTACATCCGCCAGTTCTTGAGCCATGCGGTTTGAGACAATCACGTCACAGCTTGATTTAAATTGGTCAAAATCGGTGAGCACTAATGAACGGAAGAACTCTTTTTCTTTAAGTTCAGGTTCAAACACTACAACCTCAATACCTTTTGCCTTCAAGCGCTTCATAATGCCTTGAATACTGGACGCGCGAAAGTTATCTGAACCGGACTTCATGACTAAGCGATAAATACCCACACGTTTCGGGTTGCGCTTAATAATAGAGTCAGCAATAAAATCTTTACGTGTGGTATTCGAATCGACAATCGCACCAATAATATTGTTTGGTACATCAGAGTAGTTGGCACGCAACTGCTTAGTATCTTTTGGTAAACAGTAACCGCCGTAACCAAACGAAGGGTTATTATAGTGTGAACCAATGCGAGGGTCTAAACTTACACCATCGATGATTTGACGCGTATCTAGCCCGTGTGACTCGGCGTAGGTGTCTAGCTCGTTAAAGTAAGCAACGCGCAGCGCTAGATAAGTATTCGAGAATAGCTTAACGGCTTCCGCTTCTGTTGAATCAGTGTATAGGATTTCAACGTCTTTTTTAACCGCACCTTCTAACAACAAGTTCGCAAAAACTTGAGCACGTTCAGAGCGCTCACCGACCACAATACGTGATGGGTGTAGGTTGTCGTATAACGCTTTACCTTCACGTAAGAACTCTGGCGAGAACATCAGGTTGTCACACTCTAATTCTTGTTTAATGCGCGCGGTATAACCGACAGGCACGGTTGATTTGATCACCATTACCGCGTTTGGGGTAATCGCCATCACATCTTTAATCACCGCTTCAACTGATGAGGTGTTGAAGTAGTTGGTTTCAACATCGTAATCGGTCGGTGTTGCGATAATCACGAATTCCGCGTCTTGATACGCCGCTTTTTTATCTAAAGTTGCGGTGAAGTTTAACGGCTTATTTACCAAGAAATCTTCAATTTCAGCATCGACGATAGGAGATACTCTGTCATTAAGTAATCTCACTTTCTCTTCGATAATATCGACCGCGATAACGTCATGATGCTGTGATAACAACATCGCATTTGATAAGCCTACATAGCCGGTACCGGCAATTGCAATTTTCATTTTATTTTTCTTCGCTGACGTTGTAATTTGTATAATTAAGAATTTGATATAAAAATAATTAGGGAAAGCTCTAACCTTGCCTATCATAAGATTTAATTAGATTTGAGCTTCGAGTAAAACAGCACGAATAACTTCAGCCGTCTTCTCAATCTCACCCTGTAATAAAGTTGGGTGCACTAAAAACATTAAGCTGGTTTCACCTAACTCAACGGCATTCTTTAACGGCGTTTCAGGCCTGTAACTTGTGCCATCAAATGCTTTTTCTAGATAAACCTCAGAACAACTGCCTTGATAGGCAGGTACACCGCGTTCAACAATCGCTTCAACAATTTTATCGCGAGTCCAACCTGGTTTTAGGTGCTCGGGGCGAATAAACACATAATGTTTATATTCAGCATGTTCGATGTAATCTGGAACTTCCACACTTCGAACAATTGAAAGTTCAGCAATCGCCGCTTCAATAATAGCAGCATTAGACTGACGCTTTTGGGTCCATTCAGCCATGCGTTGGATTTGGATACGACCAATAACCGCTTGCATTTCTGTCATGCGCCAGTTGGTACCAAAGCGTTCATGAAGCCAACGGAAGCCCGGTGGGTGCTCGCGGTTGTAAATAGCATCAAAGCTTTTACCATGATCCTTATAAGACCACATAAACGACCATAGATCTTTGTTGTTGGTGGTTACCATGCCGCCTTCGCCGCCGGTGGTCATGATCTTGTCTTGGCAGAAAGACCAAGCACCAATATCACCAATCGTACCGACACTGCGACCTTTGTATTTAGCACCATGCGCCTGAGCACAATCTTCAATAACCTTGAAACCATGCTTTTCAGAGAGCGCCATAATTGCATCCATCTCGGCAGGCATACCCGCAAGGTGGACCACGATCACCGCTTTTGTTTTTGGTGTAAGTACCGCTTGTATTGATTCAGCGGTAATGTTTTGACTATTCAAATCCACATCAGCGAAAACAGGGATTGCTCCCGCCGTCACTATCGAGGAAGCTGACGCCAAAAAAGTCCGCGATGTAGTAATAACTTCATCACCTTGACTTACCCCTAGAGCTTTCAATGCAATATCTAACGCTAGCGTTCCGTTACCTAGCGCCACTGCATATTCACAGCCAACCCAAGCCGCAAACTCTTTTTCGAATTCACGCCCTTCTTGGCCTGTCCAATAGTTAACGCGATTAGAAAGTAAAACTTGCTTAACAGCATTAGCCTCCTCATGAGTAAAGCACGGCCAAGGTGACACTTTAGTATTTAACATTAGTTGTCCTTAATAATTCCAAACATTCCTTAGTTGACCTTAAAGGCATGATTTTTTTATTAAACAAAGTAATACCTGTTACTGTTTGTAATATTATATCTATATCAAATAGAGTGCTTTTATTTCTAATATACATACAATTCAATTTCACCTTCAAAGGAAACATAACTTCATTATTAAAATCTGATGCATCCTTAGTACTAAGTAATATTTCCTCTTCATACTTAAAATACAAAGTAGCATAACCTGTAATACCTGGTTTCACTTTCAATATGGTTCTGTCATCACCAATTAATTTATCCGCATAACCAGGAACATCCGGACGAGGCCCAACAAAACTCATGTGACCTAGAAGCACATTAATCAACTGAGGTAACTCGTCGATTTTATATTTCCTTAAAATAGAACCACATGCAGTAATTCTGTTTACGTTCAAAGCCGTAACAGATGACGAATGATTAGGTGTGTCGGACATAGTTTTAAGCTTAATGACTTTAAATATAGTGCCGTTTAATCCAACTCGATCTTGTAAGAAAAAACCATTTGACTTAGTGCTCCAACTAGCGAAAATCCAACCCAAAAATATTATTGGCCATAAAACCAAAAGGCCGCAGAAAGAAAATAAATAATCGAAAGCATTTTTCATTTAGATAACCCTAGAAGAAACTTCAAAACAAAAACAGGGGAATACTTAACAACATAGTTCTTAATCAAGAACCTATATTGAAAAATGCTAGTAATATAGTTTTTTTTGATATTAATATTATAACTTTGCTCACGAATACGCCTATTAACCAAACTATCATCATACCTAAACTTTAGTAAAACCTCTTTATTAAGATAATATACGCAAGAATTAGACACAGCTTTTAACCACAAATCTAAATCTTGTGACTTCATAAGTCTTTCATCATAGAATCCATATTTATAAAAGAAATCTCTGCGAAACATAACTGATGGGTGTATTACCGTGCATTTGTTCAACAAACTATCAACTGTCAATTTAGCTGAGAAGTTAGTAGTTTTTAAATGAACACCTTTTGAATCTATTATTTCAGCATTGCTTGAACAGAAGTCAACTTTCAAATCTGATTTTAGAGTTTCAAGTTGTTTTTTGAACCTATCATTTACAACGATATCGTCAGCATCCATCCTTGCGATAAACTCATACCCGCGTTCAAGGGCGAATTGTATACCTATATTTAAAGCGACAGGCAATCCTGAGTTAACAGCCAACTGAATCAAATGGATGTTATTTTGATTAAGATAATTGATAACATCTGAATCTAAAGGACCATCAGCCACAACTATAACATCCGCAATATTTTCAGAAAAATATAACGAACTATTAACAGCCTCTTTAATAAATATAAATTTATCTCCGTGATATATCGGTATAACAATTGCCAGTTCATTCATTTCAATCACTTTCTATAATCCTGTCTACTTTGTGGTAATGCCAAAATTCCTTATCCTTTTCATTGTTACACACCGCTATTATTTCGACATCAAAATTGACAAATGAGAAATCAGCATAATTATCAGTTACTATCTGTTTCTCTTTATATACACCAAGCTCTATATGATTAGTTTTATTTTTATAAATGTTAAGTTCAAAAACATTAACCGTATTATTTTTTGATATTACTGTTGCAATACAATCGTCAAAATCAAAAAAAAGCTTTATCTCTTCGGCAATTCTTGAATCAGTACCACTTATTATTATTTTCCTAGCATCGACGTGAGATATGAAATTCAAAACTTTTTCATTTAGATAATTCGAGTTCAAATGAACAACATAATCCTTATAAGAAGTGTTTTCATTTACTAAAAACTTTGAATATAAAGCCAAAATAAATCTAGACAAAGATATATTAAAAATTTTTTCAAGCGTAAAGTTAATCGATTTAAATAAAAATGAATTGAGGAGACTATACGTTTTCAACCCCCCGCTCCAATGAACAAACTCATACCAAGTGTTTACTTTATAAAGCGTATTACATAAATCAATAAGTAATAATTTATCATCTAACGTATTCTTCGTAGTCATAATTTACTTCCATAACATTAAATCTTTCAACAGTGTGTCTAATATCAGAGCCAGAAAGTTCACTAATATTGTTTAACTTAGTAGTCAAACTATCAATGTCGTCTTGCGGTATTAGGAAACCATTTACACCATCGATTATGATATCTGAGGGCCCAGAGATACAATCGTAGGATATAACTGGACAATTATAGCTTATAGCCTCAGAAAGAACGTTTGGGAACCCTTCATATTTAGAAGTCAACATTAACACCTCGGCTTTAGCGTAATAATTATGAACATCATTAACTGAACCAAGAAAAACTAACATTTCGGACACGCCTAGTTTACGAGCTAATTCAGAAACTGAAGATTTAACACTCATACAACCTTCTCCAACAATATAAAGAAAAACACCATCTTTGGGAAAGTTAGATTTTGAATAAGCCTCAACAATATGTTCAATTTGCTTAACTAAATTAATCCGACCTACAAATAAAACAAATCTAGGAGAAGCTTCAGTTATGTCTATCGTCTTCAAACTTCCCAAAGGGTTATTGATCACCTTATAGTCACTAACACCTGCAGATACTGCATCTCCTATCATACCTTTTGATTGAAGTATTATCCCATCAGACTTTTTTAATGCGAACTTAATGTAAAACTTCTTAAAAAACCCGACTTCACTTTGCTCCCTAGATATAGAACTAATAACTCTAGTATAGACTTTTCTTTTTTTAGGCACAAAGAAATTAACCACTAGTAAAATAAATGATATATTATATTTAAAAGAAACATAACAACCAGGGTTTCTTAGGAAAAAAATTATGAGCTTAATATAAGGAAAAAATTTACACTCTGAATTTGATAAAATATTCAAGTTAGAAGATTCTTGCTCATCTTGGTATGAGAAATTACGGTTTTCTTTGAGTAAGATGTAATTAAAAGTACTACCTTCGTAGCAAGATAAACTATGAAAAACTCTTTCAGCCCCCCCCTGCCTAAGATCATAGTTAACCATATACTTATTCATAACTAACGCCTTTCTTTTTAAACATTAAAAACATTATAGGTAATACCAAAATTATTGACCAGTGCATTATAGCAATGTAATTATCCCAAAAACTCCCTCTAAAGAAGAGTCTTATATTGGGTATATATATTAGCAACATAACAAACCCCCAATAACTACCCTTTTTCCATATATATATCCAAAGAAGTAGAAGGAATGAAATAATAAAGGGATAGGCCAATAACAAAATCACACCTCCATAATACAAAGATTCGGACATTATATTACCAGCAAAGCCAAATCCGCGACCTATATGCCCACTAACTATATCTGCATACCAAGAAACCCTCTCAATACCAAATAAAAATGATACATTTTTCAATATAGGTGTATATATATACTCGAATAAGTTCCCGTTAGACACTAAATTATTCTGAATCATATATGTCGTTGTAAATGCAGTATGATAAAACTCAGAAAGTAACAAATAGTCAATTCTAATCCCGTGAGTTCCAGAAGAAAAATATCCATTTTGGAAAAATCTAAATATAATAAGGAGTAACATTGTAATACAAACAAATATAACAAGTTTTTTTATCTTATCATTGGGTATTTTAATAACCCCAATCAACATAAAAAACACAATAATTGAAAAAATCATATCTCTATCACCACTCAATCCAGCTAATATGATTAGAATTATTTGTGGTGTAAAATAAATCAACTTAAAACGAATAAATATTGAAAGCGTTATCGAGCAAACAGATGCGACTGCAAATACAATAGGGATTTTAAAATTGTTAAACACATCAGAATAAATTGAATATGCAACACCTCGACTAGAAAAATTCGCAAATAACTGTGGTGAATACTTTACAAGAATATAGATTGAGAGTAATGAAATTAAGGTTAGAATAAATATCAAGTATCTCCTCATAAATTCACCCAAACTGTTTGACACAACTAAATTATTAAAGTTAGGCATCACAAATCGGTGGGATATGTATAATATAAAAGCGAACGTTACATTCACATAAATAGAAAGTAATTTTATATAAACAATGGTATCTATATCAATCTCATATCCAAAATATTCAAACAAGTAATCAGGAGTAATATATGGCACCCCTAAATACATTACAGAACAGACTAAGCAATATGACATCGGATTTAACAATAATTTCTTAGGGTTTTTATGAAACAAAAACATCAAATAAATTAATATCATTACAATCATTAAAACTTGAAATAATGTAAGAATTGCCTCTAACATTGTTCTATTCTTCTATATAATAAAAAACTAACAACCAAATAAGATAATGAATATGCAAAGATCCCAGCCCAGCCAAACAACCAAGAAGTAAAAACAAATATAGGGAAAAATATTAATGGCATATAAATATTAACCCAAAACAAAACATGATCAAACTTTAACGCATATAGATAGTTTCTTAGATCTTGGTAAACATAAATAAAGAAACTGACAGAAAAACAAACTAAGATCATTTTTAAATCAACAACTTCAATCAAACTACTAATTTTCTCTGATATATACTCTGGCATGTACCCAATTAAGGAGTAATATGTTTTTGATATTATCAAATAGCCAGCGATGACAAACAGCATTACTGATAAGAAAAATGTAAAATTTTTCTTCAAAACAGCTCTGTACTTAACATTACAACCCTTTAAAAACATACTCAAATTTTTAGATAGAATTGATGCATCCCAGACTGAATTCAATGCCATTATAATATTCATGTTGAAGCTATATATCCCTACTACTGATGAGTTTGTAAAATATAATAAAATCAATTTATCAAACGAGTAGATGCTTCGATGCGCTATATTTGAATAATACATTTTAAACAAAATTTTTCTATCCTTGAAAATATTACGCAAGTTACAAAATATTTTGCTGAATGAAAAACCACCAACCCCAAGCAAACAAAATATAGATATAAAAAATAACGATAACAATGTATAAGTCCAGATATCAATAATCCCTATTATATCTAGCACGGAAAAAAACATTACAATAATCGGCCATATTGCTACCCTAAAGCATATTAATATATTAGCAGTTACTATTTCTCCCTTAGCTATTAATAATCGAGTTAGCTCTTGAGCATTGCCTTCTAAGAAAACCAGCAATATAAAACTATTAATTCCTATATTTAAACCAGAATAATTAAGAATAAAATCTAAATTAATAAACAAATCAAGAAACAGTATTAAAAGACAAATAGAAATATACGGTAATAATTTTACCAAATGAGAATTAAACAAACCATTCTCATTTACCAACCTGTCAATAAAGTAGTAAAATTCAAGACCAAATAGATAGGTCAAAAAATAAACAACAGCCAATATAATTGAAATCTCACCGTATAGTCCTAATTTATCATTTGTTATCATCCACCCTGCAAATATAAACTTTGAAAATATAGTAACAAGTCTTAAAGCTATACTAAGTAAGTTATTTATATTCATAGTCTGGATGTTTCTTGATTTTTAGAATTTTTCTATCCTTAATGAATTTGGCTAGAAACTTGTAAGTTATAAGAAATAGAAAAGAACAGGCTACAATCAAACTATTCTCAATGGAGTAATAAAAAGAAAATAATAACATTATAACACATGAACACATTGTATATAAAATTCTAAACAAATCACGGTCAATCAATAAATTCTGTATGCTTTTTATATTGTAACGATTCCTAGATGTATGCTCTATAACCCTAGGAAACACTACAACTAGCATTAAAAAACAAATCAAAAAGTAATTATTGACAAAAAACAAAACCGGTAATAAAGTTTTTATTGAGAATAGTAGACAATAAGTTAAGATGTTATAATTACTCCTTACTTCATTGTGAAGCAAAAAGGAAAGTAACAATAAAAACAAACCAAATGTAAACCTTATTTCAAAAAAATAAACACTAATTGAAAAAGCTAAAACAGCTTTAAGAATAATAACCAACTCATAATTTTCATCCGTAAATAAAAATGAGCATCTTATAGTGGGGCTTTTTTCTTTCTTAGTCGTGACTTTATCATTGTAAATATAACCTATCTCATAAACTAAGTTAATGCACAAAAAATAAATCAACATATTAATAACAGGGGCAGTGGATTCCATCATATTAAAAATCATGATGTAAAATATAGGAAAACTAATCAACCATGACAAAAAATTACTAAAATTATCATACCTAGATCTTACTGTATAAAAAAAAGGTAGTATCGAATATAGTACATCTATTCCCTTATTATTTTTCATGATGATTTTTTCTTATTTCATTATTTATATACCATTCAACCGTAACCCCAATACTATCAGAAAATTTATGCTTACTTGAATAGCCTAATTTACTTATAGCTTTACTTATATCTGCTTGAGAATGACGTACATCTCCCGCCCTGAATTCTCGATATATCAAATTGTTCGTTATATTTCCAATAAGAATATTTACTATATTAAATATTGATTCGTATAAGTCATTTAAGGTAACCCTTTCACCCAAAGCGACATTATATACCTCATCTTTTGTATTGTCTGACGCTAATGAAGCTAAAATATTCATTTCAACCACATTCTCCACAAAACAAAAATCTCGACTCGTTAAACCATCCCCATTGATATATACATTTTCGTTATTTATAATGGAATCAGTCCACTTCGGAATAACTGCAGCATAAGCACCACTTGGGTCTTGGCGAGGCCCAAACACGTTAAAATACCTTAGACCAACAGATTTAAAACCGTAAGTGCGAGCGTATACGCCTGCGTAAAGTTCGTTTACGTACTTAGTTACTGCGTAAGGCGAAAGTGGGTTGCCAATATTTTCTTCCACTTTTGGTAACGCTGGGTGGTCGCCGTATGTCGAACTGCTCGCTGCATAAGTAAAGCTGCTTACCCCTTCTTCTTTTGCAGCATCTAGCATGTTTAGAAAACCGGTGATGTTCGCAGCATTCGTGGTAAGTGGATCAGCGATAGAACGAGGTACAGAGCCGAGTGCTGCTTGGTGCAGTACGTAATCAACACCTTTTACGGCTTGTTGGCATGTTTGAGGCTCTCGGATGTCGCCTTTAATAAAGCTAAAGCGATCCCACTGAGCGTCGCTTACTAAGCCTTTAACTTCATCTAAGTTGTGCTGATGCCCCGTTGCGAAGTTATCTAACCCCACCACGGTTTGATCAAGCTTTAGTAATTTTTCAAGTAGGTTTGAGCCAATAAAGCCCGCAACACCCGTTACTAACCATGTTTTTGGTGACTCAGCTAGCTCTTGTTGGATTTGTTCGTATTTGGTCATTGTGTTTTCCGTGGAGAGGCAAATATTATTTTTCGACAGGATAAATTGTGTTTATAAACTCTGAGCCATATTCGTTTCTCGAAACTCAGTATGAATAAGTTCAGCTTACAGTGTTGAGGTTCTCGTTCCTACCTCATAATAAAACTCAGGAGCTAAAACGTTTCTCTCCTGAGTTTTAGTTCTGTCTATAAATTAAAGACGCATATCCACACTTTCTTTGTCTAGAACGTACTTCAAGTCATACAGAACATGCTCTGATTTACCAAACGAGCGGATTTTTTCTACGCCCATCTCTTTGAACTCGTTGTGAGATACCGCCATGATGATTGCATCGTAATGATTTTGTTGTTCTTTTTCACACAAAGTTAGGCCGTATTCGTGTTGCGCTTCTTCGCTTGAACACCATGGGTCCATAATGTCTACGTTGATGTTGTACTCTTTCAATTCAGAGACAATATCAACTACTTTAGTATTACGTAGGTCAGGACAGTTCTCTTTAAAAGTTAGCCCCATCAACAGTACGTTAGCACCCTCTACATGAATGCGTTTTGTCAGCATTTTTTTAACTAATTGAGAAACAACATACTGCCCCATACCATCATTTAGTCGACGCCCCGCTAAGATCATCTCTGGGTGGTAACCGACTGTTTGCGCTTTGTGCGTTAGGTAGTAAGGATCCACACCAATACAGTGGCCACCCACCAAACCCGGGCGGAATGGAAGGAAGTTCCATTTTGTGCCTGCAGCTTCAAGTACTTCTAACGTATCAATATCAAGCTTACTAAAAATGATTGAAAGTTCGTTAATTAAGGCAATGTTTACATCGCGCTGCGTGTTTTCAATCACTTTTGCCGCTTCTGCCACTTTGATAGAAGATGCTTTGTGTGTGCCAGCTGTGATAATGCGCTTGTAAAGTTGATCTACGTATTCAGCCACTTCTGGTGTCGAACCACTGGTTACTTTTAAGATATTAGTCACGCGGTGTTCTTTATCACCTGGATTAATACGTTCAGGTGAGTAACCAGCAAAAAAGTCTTGGTTAAACTTAAGGCCAGAAACACGCTCTACAACTGGGATACAGTCTTCTTCCGTCGCGCCTGGGTATACTGTTGATTCATAAACAATGATATCGCCTTCTGATATCACTGTGCCTAACGCTTCTGACGCTTTAATCAGTGGTGTTAGATCGGGTTGTTTATGCTCATCAATCGGTGTTGGAACGGTAACAATGTAGACATTGCACTCTTTTAAGTCTTGAAGAGAGGTGGTGTAAGAAAGGTGAGAGGCTTCAGCAAGTTCATTGTCACTGCACTCTAGCGTACTATCACGACCAAGCGCCAGTTCATCAATACGTACTTGGTTAATATCAAAGCCAATCGTTGGTGACCTTTTACCAAACTCTACAGCCAAAGGTAAACCAACGTAACCTAAGCCAATTATTGCAATTTTTGCATTTTCTACTGACAAATTCATAAGTAATAAAACCTGATTGTTAATAATTATTTTATTGAGACCACCCTTTCACTTGATTCCGATGAACTTAGTGATGGGTAAACATCAAAAAATGCCTCAGTACACTTTTAGGTACTCAGACATATTTAATTTAGTTTAAGAAGAGATAGTTAGTGTTCTAGGCTCGGCTAGTCATTAAGATTCAGGCACGCTACCGCCCTTAGGTTTGGCTCCTAAAGGCAAGGTATTTACGGGGTGAATGCATCCCCCAGCTATCCGTGGCTGTTTTGCGCAGGGGATTCTAGCAAAGTAAGTGCATATTAACCAGTTTGATTTATAAGCGAAGTGGTCGAACATCTTACCAAGCATTCACCCAGCGAAAACATTGTACGTCTTGCAGAAACTTAGTCCCTATGTGGTACCGGTTTTCTTGTGCTGCGTCGCAGTAGCGCTTTTCTATATCAATGAAAATTTTACCGTTTCTATAAAGTGAGACAAAACTTTCATTATTGTTCACCGCCAACAAGTCCTTAATTTCTGTGCGTGTTAGCCCTTGTGGGTAGTGGTTAACCAGCAAAGTTAAGAACTCGCCGATGCGTCCTTCCACCCGTTCTATCTCGCGCTCTAACACCTTTACTTTTTCTTCCGTTGTCAGCTTTTTTAGGTTGGTATCGTCCATATGCCTCTCCTAATTTTACCTTTGTCTCTTGACGTTTTTATGTCTGTGTTCGCTTTGGCTAATTTAAGCCTTTAAGTAATGTGAAATACAGGTTCTCACTGCTCGGGGTCGGTACTCGCCAATTTGGATTGAATTAGGGCCTTGATACGCGCCTCAAACGGGTTGGTGGTGCTTTTGGCTTTGTAGTCCGCTAGGGCCTGAGAGACCGGTGTTGGTTGTTGCTGCTTATTTTCAACTTGGTCGATTTGGAGCGAATGCGCATGGTGGAGATCAGCTGTCGGTTTATTTGTGTCTGTTGGTTTAGCCGCTCTTTTTTGTTTAACCGTTAGGGTTTGCTTGGCGCCTTTTGTTTGCTGAAGCACAGGCGTTAAACCTCGTTTGGTTTTGGCTTGGGCACTTCTTCTTAGCCAACCATTCACAAAGTGGCCAATGTGTTCAAAGGGTTTGCGCTTGTCGGGGTTGATGTACAACCAAGCTTGCATGGCATGCAGTTCTTGCAGCACATCTAACTTCGGGTAGGTGCGTTTTAATATTTCGTAGAACTCATGATAAATCGGTGCGCAGCCCTCTTCGGTAAGCAGATCAATCACGGCTTCTTTTTGGGTTGTAGGTATGGAGGTCGCATGTTCTTCAGAGGCGTTGGGGGTATCAAGAATATCGGCGTCGTCTACCATGCCGCTTTTCAAGCTGATATCTGTTTTATGTTCTTTATGAAAGATTATGTGTGCCGGGCGATCACTCTCCGTGTTGGATCTTGAGTCCCCCTGGTGGGTGTCTGAATGGTCACTTTGTGGAAGGCTTGGGTTGAGTTCCGGTTGCTCGTTCTCGGCTTTATCGACGTCCGAGCGGTCTAAATCACTCTGTTCAATATGACAACCGCTGGGTAGGCGTAATTGGTATAAATTGCTGCGCTGACGGCCTTTGTTATCAAACCGCTTTATCCGCTTCACAAACCCTTGTTTTTCTAGCTCGTTAAGATGTCGTTTCACGGTTCTTACCGATACTTCGCAATATTGTGCTAAGTAATTTAAGGATGGAAAACACACACCACGCGCGTCGGCATTGTCGGCCAACTTTAATAACACCAACTTGCTTATCGGCGAGCCGGTTTTTAATGGGATGAAAGAGAGAATGAGGGAAACACACATGAATAACGCTCCTTGTTAATGGGTCTATCTACTTAAATCGTTCTCGCTATAAAAGCGGATAGATATGCATAACCATTGATAAAAGGTGCATTAACAACACTTTTTGGTGCTTTGGGGGCTAAGGTGGGGCGAGATTAAAAGTAACAAAACGTGTTTTTCCTTTGTGCTCTCATTGATATGCAACAAGAACATTACTTAAGATGATAACCTTCGAAGCACCTCTCACTTTTCTGCGCTCTTCCTTTTTCGCGTTATTGCCACCAACCCCAATCAAAAGTCTTGAAGTACATTGCCCTCCCCATACAGCAATAAGGTGCTTAATGAAGGCGATAGTTTCTCTTTTTATTTCAGCGTACCAGCCGGGCATGGCGAGCATCGAGTGTCGTCCTTATTCCCTCAATCGGTCTTACCTGCCGCTACTTGTTAGTCAGAGCGACGGGTGCCGTGATAGCAATGGATTAATGGCTGATGGTTCGATAAGTGATGAATCGGTTTGTTTTGAAGAGGAGCGTTTTGAAGATCCCAGCTATGAAGACATGTGTTGGATGATCAGCCGAGCGCGGCGAAGCCAGCCTCTGGGTTATTGCGTGATGTATTTACGTTATGTCAGTCACCACGCCGGTTATGCAAAAACCGTAGCCGCGAGTTTGCGACAACACATCGCATTACACCCTGATTTAAAAGAATCGTTATCAACGTTTTTAGTCACCTGGTTACAACAACAAGAGGATTTATTTTGTCAAACACTCCACCAGCAACTGATCGAGTTCCACACCAGCCGTTAGCCGCGTCTGTTTTGCAAGAGCAAGATGATTCGCAAAAGTCGCCCTATTCAGAAGAGCCGACTGGTTCGCAAGAGCAGGCTCATTCCGAAAAACAAGCGGGCGAGGTGGAGTTCATCCCTTCGTTAGATCCTTGTTTGCCTTCAGCCTCCTATTCTTTCAGCCTGGTTTCGGTGTTACTCCGCTTACCTCATTGCCCGCCCTACTCTTTTATTACTGTGCATTGCAGCGCCACACCGTCGGAGCAAGATGTTCACGTCGCCGATATTCGCCGATGGCATAAAAAGAGAGGCTGGCGCGATGTGGGGTATCACTTTGTGATTCGTCGCAATGGGGATGTCGAACTGGGTAGGCCGCTGTCGCAAACCGGCGCGCATGTGAAAGGACACAACAAGGGCAATATTGGCGTTTGCATGGTCGGTGGTTGTAATTCCGAACTGCAACCAGAAGATAACTTCACGCTTGCACAGCGTAAGGCACTGTTTGGTTTGGTGGCGGCCTTGCAAGAGCAGTTCTTGATTTCAGATGAGAATGTGAAGGGGCATAAAGATTGGGGGGTAAATAAGGCGTGTCCGGTGGTGAGGCTAAGGGAGTAAGAGCCGATGCGGGATTCGAGTAACCGAGATACGGAAAGCTTAAGAGCAGATTCCAGATACTTCGTTCCTCAGTTCTGGAATGACTAAATGACGAAATGATTAAGTAACAAAATGGCGGAATGACGGAGTCGCGAGCGGTGCGAGTGGTGAATAACGAGTGGCGAATAGCGAAGAGTTTTGGAGTGTGACGTTACTTAAGTCGTCATTCTGAACAGCGAGGCACGAGCGTGATTCAGAATCTAGCTTTTGCTGATAACGCGTTAGGAGCTGAAGAGAATTCGGGATAAAAATGAACGATATGCGAAAAGCTTGAAGAGCAGAAAGAGCAGATTCCAGATACCTCGTCCCTCAGTTCTGGAATGACTAAATGACGAAATGATTGAGTAACAAAATGGCGTAATGACGGAAGAACTAGAAAGGCGGTATATAACCATCAACGAACCAAGGAGCAGCATGACATTGTTCGGGCGAATATTTGGGAGCCAGTCTTCCATTAACAAAGGGTTAGATGCACTCACCAACACAGGAGATGCGATGTTTTTTACTGATGAAGAAAAAGCGAAGCACAAACTGGCACTGCTTAAAGCCTATGAGCCTTTTAAGTTAGTGCAGCGCTACATCGTGTTGTTGTTCACCATTCCTTATGTAGCACTGCATGTGATGGTGATTTTGGGTTGTATGCACGGCTACGATTGGAAACCGTTAGGGGAAATGACCAATGAAGCCTTTGGCTATCCGGTATTAGCGGCGATTGGTTTGTATTTAACAGGGGGCGTGGTGAAAAAATAGAAGAGCAGATACGAGTAACGGGTAAACAGGATTCGAAGCGCTGAAAGAGCAGATGCGGGTAGCGAGTAAACGGGATGCGAAGAGCGGTGCTTTTCATATCTCGCCACTCGCATCTCGTTACTGCTCTTTATTTTTTGTCGCTCGTTTACTCATCACTTCTCACATTCATGCTCATCTTGGTTAAAAACACGCAAGCGAAAACATGAAGTTCGTTCTAATTAAATGAAACTAATATGCTGTATTAAATGATCTTTTTTGTTAATAACAATCTCTATCACAGAAATTAATTTTGAAGCACATACAATGCGTGCACTTTCGAATGATGATCAACTTTGTTCGTTCGAGCATTTATTGTACGTTTTAAGCCCAATTTTTATGAGGTTTCTATGTTTGGAATATTCAAACCTATGGCGCATATCGATCGCTTATCAGCAGATAAGGTTGATGGCACCTATGCGCGATTACGCTGGCAGCTTTTTCTCGGCATCTTCGTTGGTTACGCGGGTTACTATTTAGTCCGAAAAAACTTTAGTTTGGCGATGCCCTATCTTATTGAGCAAGGGTTCAGCCGAGGAGAGCTAGGGGTAGCGTTAGCGGCCGTCTCTATCGCTTACGGTCTATCAAAGTTTTTAATGGGCAGCGTGTCCGATCGCTCCAACCCTCGTTATTTCCTCAGTGGCGGCTTGTTAATGTCGGCTCTGGTGATGTTCTGCTTTGGCTTTATGCCATGGGCAACCGGCAGCATTACCGCGATGTTTATCCTGCTGTTTTTGAATGGTTGGTTTCAAGGTATGGGCTGGCCAGCTTGTGGACGAACGATGGTTCACTGGTGGTCACGCAAAGAACGTGGCGAGATAGTGTCGGTATGGAATGTCGCGCATAATGTTGGCGGCGGATTGATTGGTCCAATGTTTTTATTGGGACTTTGGGCTTTCAACGATGACTGGCGCACCGCTTTTTATGTTCCTGCATTTTTTGCCACTCTCGTCGCTATTTTTGTTTGGTTTACGGTAAGAGATACCCCTCAATCTTGTGGCCTGCCACCGATTGAAGAACACAAAAACGATTACCCAGACGATTACAATAAATCTCATGAGACAGAGATGACAGCGAAAGAAATTTTCTTTAAGTATGTCTTCTCTAATAAGTTGTTGTGGTCTATCGCGATCGCAAATGCGTTTGTTTACCTTATTCGTTATGGTGTACTCGATTGGGCACCGGTTTACTTAAAAGAAGCAAAAGACTTCTCGGTGGATAAATCGTCTTGGGCTTACTTCTTGTATGAGTGGGCCGGTATTCCTGGCACCTTATTATGTGGTTGGATTTCAGATAAGTTGTTTAAGGGCCGCCGTGCTCCGGCAGGGATTCTCTTTATGGTTTTGGTCACCGTCGCCGTTTTGGTGTACTGGCTAAACCCAGCTGGTAACCCAACGGTTGATATGCTGGCACTGATTGCGATTGGCTTCCTTATTTACGGCCCAGTGATGCTAATCGGTTTGTATGCGCTCGAACTGGCACCGAAAAAAGCCGCAGGTACGGCGGCAGGCCTCACCGGGCTATTTGGTTACTTAGGCGGCGCGGTTGCTGCCAATGCGGTACTTGGCTTTATGGTGGATCACTACGGCTGGGATGGTGGTTTCATTATTTTGGTCGGCGCTTGTGTTGCTTCAATCATTTGTCTGCTTTACGCCTTCTTAGGCGAGCGCGCACACCACAAACAAAAAGATCTCGAACGAGAGAAAGAAGCGTTGGCTTAAGCGAACGTTAACGGAATAAAAATCAATACACCACAGAGGCAGGCGAACCCTGCCTTTGTGCTATCAAGGGAAAACATAATGAAAACAACGTCACTGTCTCTGACTTTTTTAGCACTAAGCTTATCGGCTAATGCATTCGCCGATCCTTTAGTGATTGCGCATCGCGGTGCATCCGGTTATTTACCCGAGCACACACTGCCCGCTAAATCGCTCGCCTATGCCATGAAACCCGACTATATCGAACAAGATGTCGTGATGACCAAAGACGACCAATTGGTGGTATTGCATGATCACTACTTAGATAGAGTCACCAATGTCGCAGAGCGTTTTCCAACACGAGCACGAGCTGATGGCCGCTACTATGCGATTGATTTTACGCTGGCCGAGATCAAATCACTCACCGTGACCGAAGGCTTCAATATTGATAAGCAAGGGAATAAAGTCGCCGGTTTTCCTGAACGTTTCCCAATGTGGCAGTCTGATTTTCGCGTCGCGACTTTTGCCGAAGAGATTGAGCTAATCCAAGGTCTAAATAAAACATTAGGTTATGACGTGGGGATCTACCCTGAGATTAAAGCACCTTGGTTCCACCGCCATGAAGGGAAAGATATTTCAAAAGCGGTACTGGTGACTTTGAAGCAATATGGTTACCTATCAAAAGACGACAAGGTGTATCTACAGAGTTTTGATACCAATGAACTGCAACGCATTAACAATGAACTCATGCCAGCCATGCAGATGGATCTGAAACTCGTACAGTTGATGGCCTACACAGACTGGAATGAAACCATGACTTATCAAGGCGACAAAGCGACGCCGTACAATTATGACTGGATGTTCGAAGACGAAGGTATGGAGAAGGTTGCAAGCTACGCAGACGGGATTGGTCCTTGGAAACCAATGCTGGTTGATGATGCATCCACCAAAAGCAATATTATGATTAAGCCGTTGATGAAGTCGGCTAAAGACGCCGGATTAGAAGTGCACCCTTATACTTTCCGCGCCGATCCGGGAAGAATTCCGGCTTATGCGGACAACTTTGATGGCATGCTGGATGTTTTTTACAATCAAGTTAAAGTCGATGGGTTGTTTACCGATTTTCCAGACAAAGCGGTCAATTTTCTTAACCGTTAAGCCGTTAAGCCGTTAAGCCGTTAAGAAAGCAAACAGCAAACAAGCAGAAAAGAGTAAGAACGAAAAACTAAGAGTGAGAACGAGATACGAAGAGTGGGAAAAGCAGAGGTAAAGCGCTCATTCCAGAGACTTCGTTTCTCACTTCTCACTTCTCACTTCTCAATAACAGAATAGCAGAATGGCGTAATAGCAGAATGGTAGAACGGCGAAATGACGGGGTGTGGTGACACACCCCGTCTTTGATGTTATTTTTTATCGCTCGAATAAGCGTAGTTATAGTAACCGTAGCCGTATGAGCTTGATGCTTTCTTCTCGATGGCGTTAAAGATAACGCCTTTCACTTCAATACCCGATTGTTCGAAGCGGTTACGAGCGACCTCAATCTCTTTAACGGTGTTTTGAGCATAGCGCGCCACCATTAATGTGGTACCAGCAAAGGCACCAACAATACTTGGGTCGGTAACCGCGAGTACAGGTGGAGTATCCACAATCACCAAGTCATACTCCTTGGATGCCCATTCAATCAACTCTGCAAAGCGTGGGTGCATTAACAGTTCAGATGGGTTGGGTGGCACTTGGCCGCGCGTAAGAATATCGAGATTCTCTACCGGTGTCGCTTTGATTGATTGAGCAAAGTCTTGCTTGCTGCTTAATACATCCGAAAGACCATTATCCCACTTCACACCAAAGCTTTGTTGTAAGTAACCTTTACGCATATCGGCATCAATCAGCAGCACCTTTTGACCCGTTTTCGCAGCAACTGCGGCAAAGTTGGTTGAGATAAACGACTTACCAATGCCTGGCGCTGGGCCAGAAATCATCAGTATGTTATTTTTCGCTTCCAGCATCGCAAAGTGCAAACTGGTTCTTAAGCCACGCAGTGCTTCAACGGAAAGATCCGCAGGGTTCGATTCAGCAAGCAGGGCTTGAGTCCCTTTCGTTTTCTGTTTCTTCGATTTAAAACGGTTGGTTAGCTCAACTTGTAAATCAGATTTAGGTACGGCCGCGTACACAGGTAAACCAATTTCTTCAATTTGGTCTGGGCTTTCAACACCACGGTGAAAGGCCGCTTTTACTAACACAAACGCCACACTTAACATGCCACCAAGGAGTGTCGCTAGTACCACAATCAGTGGTTTCTTTGGTTTTACAGCACGAGAATACGCTTGGGCATCATCTAAGATACGAACGTTACCCACAGTGCCGGCTTTAATAATGCTCAGCTCTTGAACTTTATTAAGTAGCTGGATGTAGATCTGTTGGTTCACTTCAACATCACGTGTCATACGCAGTACTTCACGTTGTGTTTTGGGTAGTTTTTGCACTTGCTTGTTGAGGCGTTCTTTTTCACCCAATAACGTTTTACGCTTATCAAGCAGAGATTTATAAGCCGGGTGATCTTTAGTGAAGCGTTGGCTGATTTCACTCTCTTTAAACGTCAACTCATTCAATTGCGCTTCAAGCTCGACCATTACTTTCAAGGTTGACTGTGCTTCTAAGCCTAAATCGATCGAATCATTGGCTTGGCGATAATTGTTTAGTACGTCTTCATAGCCGGTCAATTCAGATTTAATACCCGGAAGGTGGCTTTCTAAGAAAGCGAGGCTTTTCTCTGCTTCCGCGGAATTACGCTTTACGTTTTGTAAGAAATAGATCTGGCTAATATGGTTGAGTATTTCAGAGATCTTCTGCTTGTCTTCACCTTCAAAGCTCAGCTTCAAAATACCGGTTTGCTTACCTTGCTCAGATAGAGACAGCGAAGATTTCAACCATTCGATGGCTTCTAATCGGGTTTGTTTACCAATAGCAAACTCAAAGCCGTTACTTGATTCAAAATCTGCCACAAACAAGCTGTAACCGTCAGCCGTTGCTGGCTCACCGATTTTACCGGTTAAGATAACGCGCTCATCATCACGCACCAGTTGATAAGTGCCTTGTTCGGCATCAACAACCTGAATCGTGTGAGCATAAGCACTTGCATAACTTGGCAAGGTAAAACGGCTCACCGCAATGTGGTTAATGTCGCCAGTTAAACGTGCGAAGCCTTTGCCGACAATGGGGGCATAAATAGGTGAAGTCACGGTGGTTAAATTAAATTTATCGACCGTTTCGCCCAAGATCATACGCGATTTAATGATCTCAACTTCCGTCGTGGCAGAGGATTCCTGAGAGAACAATTCGCCCATGTCACCGACCATCGATGAGATACCGCCAGAGCTCTTCTCTTCAATTTGAATAAGAGCATCCGCTTTGTAGATCGGGGTTGAAAGTAGGGCAAATGCGATACCAAACACAGCAAAAGCAAATGTGGTAACCATGATTAACCATTTAGCATCCAACAGAATGCCAAGCAGTTTCCCTAAATCTATCTCATCAGAATTATTAGTATGTGCTTGCTGAGATGGTTGTGTTGTCATCAGATTGCTACTTCCTAAACTAGTACTTTAAGAGAATGTAAATACGATTTACGTACCCTTTTCTCTTATGTGATTCTATTAATGGCGATGTGTAAGCTAACTCGATTTCTTTTAGCTTTAATTACAGCTTTTTCGCCCAAGCGTGTGCCGCTTCGTCAATAAGCTTATAAGCATGTTCAAATGCTTCACGGCTTTGACGGTACGGATCGGGAATGTCTTGCTGACCAATCCACTGACCAAACAGCATGGTTTTGCCTCTTGCCTCTGGTGAAATTTGGGTAAGCGCCTCCAAATGGCCCTTCTCCATCACCAAGATCAAATCATACTGAGCACAAAGCTGCGGCGTGACTTGTTGAGACTGATGATTTTCAACATCGATACCATGTTCAGCGGCAATTAAAATTGCGGTGTCGTCTGCTGGCTTACCGATTAAGCGACTTTTTTCGGCTGCTATACCAGCAGAGGCGATGTTTTTGTTGGGAAGCAATTGTTGAAGAACGCGTTCTCCAGTTGGTGAACGACAAATATTGCCTACGCACACCACTAAAATTTTATCAAACATAACTGACTTCTAACTATAATGTGCTTATTAAACTGAATACTCTTGCAAACCGAATGCGCTTACAAACTAAAGGCATTTACAAACCAAAGGCACTTGTACTTTTCAGCATCATTGACGTTTAAACATAAAAAATCAGGTTACACACCAAATGTAACCTGATGATTAAACAGGGCTTTTTACCAACCAGGGCATACTACCAATTACGAACGCGCAACATACCTTCGGTTAGGTCGTTGAAGCCCGAAATGGTTGGTACAAGCTGACCAATCACACGGTTCCAACGGCTGATTGGCGCAGCGGTAACATAAACAATATCGTAAGGTTTTAAGTCAAACTCGGTGCCTATGACCAGTGCCGATGCATCTTCCATATTAAGTTGGTAGATATCCGCCATGCGTTCTGATTTGTCATCCGAAGTTCGAATCACAAATACACCAGTGGCATCGGCGGTCAGTTGGTTGATCCCACCGACGGTGCTAAGGGCTTCCGTTAGGCTCATGCCGACACGGTCAATCTTCAACAGTTGAGGATCATTCACTTCGCCCATCACGAATACTTTCTGATTGTCATTACGCGGCACGTGAACAATATCACCCGCTTGCAGTAAACGGTTTTGTGTTAAATCACCACGTTGCATTAAGCCATAAAGTGAGAGGCTTTCTTCTACGCCATTACGCGTTAATGACACATTACGCCAGTCGGCATTTTCAGATAAACCGCCAGAACGGTTCACGGCATCTAGTAAGGTCAAAGGGATATTGGTGATGGCTTGTTGGCCAGGCTTTTCTATCTCGCCTGTGACATATGCTTTTTTAGAGCGAAACGCCGCCACGTTGACATCGACTTGAGGGCTCTCGATATACTTTGCTAAACGAGCCGCAATGTCAGCACGAACTTCGCGCACGGTTTTGCCGACAACGTCAACCGTCCCAATGTACGGGTAGAAGATGGTGCCATCAGCATGAACCCAGTTGCCCGCTTCCGTACTACTACGGTAAGAACCAGCAGGAATGGTCAGTTCAGGGTGATCCCAAATAGTGATGTTTAAGATATCACCAACCCCTACTTGATATTCATACTTTGCAATATCAACATCTAATGTCGGGTTAGCCTGGGAAACCGATAACGGTTCATTTCGGTAACTCGATACTGACTGAGCCGTCAATGGGTAAAGGTTAACCACATCAGAGATATCAGATTCTTGCTGTTCCTCTGAAGGCTGAATCACATTCTTGTTGCCAGTAGAAAGGTGAGTTCCTGGAGTCGTACACCCTGCCAATAATGCAGGAAGGAGCGCTAAAAGGAGACGATTTTTATTAATCTTCATGTTAACCAAGTCATAGAAACGGAATGTGTTTTGACGCCCCTAAGGACATCCAAAGAATAGAAGGCAAATGATTTTATCAGTTACACAGCGGTGAATCGGAGAGATGCGAAGAATTAACACGATCTTCCTCCCATTTATAGTCAGAAAATGAGAACGCTACCGCCCTTTGATATTTCGCGACATCACACTGCGTCATGTATTTTCCCAAGGTATTTCAATTTGCCACCAAGGGATTTCAATTTGTTACCAAAGCATTCAAACCTGCCCACCAAGGCATTTAAAATGGTATGGAATTGCCAATTTAAACATAAAAAAAAAAGCAGGTACAAACGCTCAGTTTAATTCGTAAGCATTATCCACAATCTGTGCTTAATATCAACCTAGTTGAATGGTTTAGCACTAGGAAGAGCAGATGATAAATACCAGTAAACGAGAGACGAGTAAGTGAAAAAAAGCCAAAGAGCGAACACTTTTTGTGCCCGCCCTTCGCTTCTTCTCTTACTCAAACTTATTTAACGGCTTCTAAATATTTTAGATAAGCATTACGCAAGCGTTGTCGGTTTTCTTGGTAATAGCTTGCACCGATTCGGTTACGGTTGAAATACTGTCTTTCAATATTGTGCTGTAACCCAGTATCGACACCTAAGCCTTCACCTAAGTTGTTACTACTCTCACCCACTCGAGTTTGAAGCGCATAAACAAACTGGTCGATACCACGCAACTGAACGTAGTTAGGGCTCATATCACGCCATGGTGTTAAAGGGATCGCGATAGAAAGAGTGACAAAGTCTTCGGCTTCACTATTCCCTACCGCTTTTGTGGTCTGGTATGAAGCGTCAACCCTTACATCTCCCAACCAATGACTGCTGGTCACTCGAACCCCTTCGTCACCTTTCCAAAATTGGCCAGCTTGCACTTTACCTTGCCAATTCCAATCGGGCCTTGCGTAGGTGTAATGGCCAATGATTGGCGTCGCATCTGCGATAACGTCTCCTTTCGCATCAAATTTATCTTGAGCAGAGAAGTTGGCGTATTCAGAACCAAGAATATGTCGCCCGCTATTGCTGGCATACTGAGTTTCGTTCAAGAAGCCCAAGAAGTTGCCGTACACTTGGCCGAATGAGAATTGAGTGGTGAGGTTATAAGGCAATTGAAATGCTTGATGGAAAAGAACCCTATCAACTTCATTTTCAAAGGCATCATCGGCCCAGATTCTGCCTTCTTCAAAGTCATCACTATCCGCCAATGGCATTAAGTGTCTAACATCCAACGCGGCGCCCTTCCACAGAGAAGTATAAAGGTTGGTGGACAGTGCTAATGAGTAATCAAATACACCGTATTCTGTCGCAGTATTGTGATACAAAGCAGGAGAAACGATAACTTGTGTACGTCCAAAACCGGAACGAGCAGCCTCTTTATCAAACTTCGCCTTGGCATATCTCTTTTTCACATCGGAAGTACGAACAATCAGGTTTCTGCAAGGCTCACCCGTTTTCACAAATTCTCGATAACATGGGGCACTGGTGATCACTTCCATCATTGGAATGTCATTAACCAAATTAAACAGGCGAATATTCTGCTGCTGATAATTTTTAACCCCAAGGTCTTGAAGCATGCCTTCTCCCACGTAGGAAGAGATGATCCCCAAAGCGACACCAACGCCATCAACTTGGTTACGATTGTAACGTCTGTTTTCCAGAGCGACATTTAAACCAAGATCATCCGCAGAAATTCTCACATTAAGAAAGCCTTCATCAACTAGGGCTTTCTTAAGTTGCACAACGCCAGAAAATTCATGGTGTGCTTGCTCTATTGAGATCTTGTCTTCCAGAGTTAACTCATTGACTCTGCGAGATTCAGAGAAGCCCATTAAGGGAGCAGATGCCGCCACAGACCAAATATCGATATCGGCAGTGCCACTGGTGTAAAACTGGTATTGAAAAGAGAGTTGCGTATCGAGCGGCAAGTAGTTTTCTGGTGTAAACACCTTTAAACCAGCGTTAAATTGAGCAGAGTCGTGCTCAGCAATCAACTGAACAAAATCCAATGGCTGATACTCTAAACTGGCGAAAGGCCCATTCAACACGCCATGGCTAATATCCGATTTACCGAAACCCGCACTAAACCGAGCCGGCACAAAGTCAGGCACATAATCAGCGACCGCATAATAAGTTTTAAAATTATTTGCCGCCCCACCTAAATCTTGAGCACCGAAGGCAACATCGAACCCCGTCCAATCTTTAATAAAAGGGAGTTGGTATTTAAAGGAAGCCGATAAATCACGAATGCCGTTACCACAGTTAGGATCGTAGTTCGGTACATTCGGGTAAAGGTGACAATCATAAGTTTTGGTGACAATTCTACCCGCTGCCTCCAACCCATCGAATAAGCCAACGCTAAACAATATGTTGTCTAAGTCGCTGGTTTTTCCTCGGTATGGTACACCTTGGCCATAGAGGTAAGAGATATCTCCAGTGTCCATTACCTGAGCATTGGGAACGATAATCGCACCGGTATAACTTTGAGACGACATCAGGTTATCGACAGCATAAACATTAGAAGAGATGGCTAATGCGCTAATAGATGCCACGAGAGATACGTTTTTAGAATGACTGAGTATTTTCATTAGGATGCAATAGGTTATAACCGTATTTGACAGTGACTATATTGGATAGTAACTATGTTTAATAATGACAGCGTTTAATAATGACAGCGTGTAAAAAAGGCACCGAGTGGTGCCTTTTATCATTGGTGCTTAAATTAGCCGCCAGTACCACCGCCGTTACCGCCACCGCCAGTACCGCCAGTGCCGCCAGTACCACCAGTACCGCCAGTAGGTGGGTTAGTACCTTCATCTGGATTTGGAACAGGCTCAGCTTCTTTTTCCGGTGGAAGAACTACAGTTTCAGTTGGATCAGCAACTACTTTTTCAACTAACGTTGGGTTTTCAGTTAGATCCAAGAAAATTGTCTTACCACTCGGTGCTTTAGGGTAGTCTGGGTAGTCATTAAAAACTTTTGTCGCAATAGCCTCTGCTGCCGCTGACAAATCAGTTGCTGATGCATTCGGGCTAACCACTAGCACATCTGACAATACCGCGTTAGTCGCTAAAACTTGGCTCTTTTCAGTCGCTGGAAGACCATTAATAATTTCTTCAGTACGACGCAGGAAGTCAGCAACATTCTTAGCACGGCCATTGTTTATTAAGTAGCCCAAGCCAAGATCGTTAAGAATCTGTTCACCTACAGTGTCATTGTAAGGTTGGCCATCTAGCTCTTTCTCAATCAGTGTTGAGATTGGAGAAGATGTCACAAGGTCATCGAGATTAGCTAAGCCTTTAGGGAACTTGTAGCTCACCTTACTCATGTCTTTGCCGTTAGATACATCTTTGGCACCTGGCGTTGCGTTATAGGAAAACGAACAAGTTTCAGGCTTATTAAAAACGGTAAGCTCAGTAACTTCAGAAACACCATAAAAGTTAGTTGCTTCTAAAATGCCCGTTGTGCCATCGTCACAACTGAATGTTCCTTTCATACCCATAACTGCAGGGTCGAATGCCATAATATTACGATATGGTTCAACAGGAGGAGTGCTATTGTCATTATCGCTACCACAGCCCCCTAAAATTGCACCAACGACTGATAACGCTAAAATTTTATATTTCACAATTGATCCCTACAAATAATTAAAAGTAATGAGACAAAGCAACATTAAATGAATCGATATTTACACCACCAACATCCTGGTATACTTGGTATTCTAGGCCAATTTTCATTGCTGATGTCATGGAGTATTCAGTACCAAAAGCAATAGTTGGAGCAACGCCTGAATCATCAGACTCAACACCCTTACCATTTGCATTCCAATCATAAACAGCAAAGCCGCCTTTGGCATACACAGCCAAACTATCGTTTACATTGCCTGAGGCTTTTAGTACGACATCAAAACTGCTCGCGTCATAGCTGCCACCGACAATGTCTTTAAGATCATATTCACCAAGGTAGCTGTAACCACCTTCTATGGCTAATGAATCGACAATCTGATAACCGACAAACAAACCGTAAGAGGTGTCTGAATCATCAATAGCCGTTCTGCTTTCTACTAAAGGGGCAAACTTATCGGCAGAGACACTACCAACTTTGGCGCCTACGTATAAATTCTCAGCTCCCATGGCTGTTGCTGATAGCAACAACAAAGGTGAAACTTTAACTAACCACTGCATTTTCATATAATTATATCTTCCATATTTCAAACTGAATTGATGCCGATTTTCCTAGCAAATCTGCGTGGTAGTCTAATCAGTTCTTGTACCACGACCCAAAAAATCAGGCAGTCATACGTACTTTCCGACCCCAAACAACTGACGTATTTAAGCAACATCGGTGATATCACCACTCAATGTTGCACTCTTCATTAGCGCTAGGTTTGTCTATGTTTAATTGAGCTTAAAGAACTTAAGAGTCACTTGCTTAGTACACCATAAGCCAATCACAAGTACTCCTTTTTGCTCTCAACTCCGAGAGTGGAACTCTTAGATCACAGACGTAAGAAGAAAGCCTCTTTGACTGCGATAGCCAAACCACCTGCTTAGGCCTTCCTTACCTACCGACTGACTTGCTGATAGGTTTTGCAAAAAGGAATAACTCAGCTTAAACAACTGATTGAACACATGATAGATAATAACAACTATCAAGTAAATGTATAATTAATAAACGCACCACAACGGTTCAAAAACTTCATAAAGCTAACGTTATGAGCCGAATAAGGGCCTCGTTCAACTCTATCGATTTATATTCAACTCTAGAACGATATATAAGGCAACACCCGATCGCCAGAGCCTTTGCCTAGTACCGTTTGAATGATGTTCAGATGTCTGTCTGGCATTGTATGCGTTAAGGATAAGCAACTTTAATTCGCCAAACGTTAGGTATCGGTATTTGCTTGGAGTTACGGTAGTCATTCGTTACGCAGTCTTGGCGTAAGAGGGAATAAAAAATGGCTAGTGTATAAACACTAGCCAATAAAGCGAATTAATCTTCTTTTCTAAATACAAATCTTATAAACACGATTACAACACCCAACACTCCACCAAGCAATGTGCCGAGAACGACAATAAGAGACCGTTTAGGTTTATCTCGAGTGATCGGTTGCTCTACGCTTTCTATGTAACGAAACGTCTGAAACTCAACACTACGGTCAACATCAAGATGATCCAACATATCTAGCTTTGCATTTATTTGTTGAATGCGAGGCTCTATAACACTTAGATTTTTAACCGATTCTAAAGCCTTAATTTTTGCATCTAAACCCTTAGCACCCAAATCAATACTAAACAGTTCCTTTTCATTACCTGTTTGGATTGGTCTATCGACACCTGCAGACTTAGCAATTTTGAAAGCATATTTTGCTCGCTCAGTTTCGACTAATAATTGATTGCTAGCCTGGCTTTCTAAGATTCTTTTTTGTTGAATCAACTCATTCCTTTTACCACTAACAACTGCACTCAAGTTATTGAATGCGTCTTGATGAACCTTCGACTCAGTCGCCAAAATGTAAGCGGTTAACAAGTTAAAGCTGCCTTCTTTAGTCATTGTTTGAAAATTAACAATGTATGGTGAATTATGATCCTTTTTATCAACTTTAGAAGCTGAGACTCTATTAAACCATTGAGCATATAAGGCTCTAACCTCGTCAACGCTCATATCAGACTCGCCAACCACCAAAGAGTTTTTAAACTCTTGGAATTCGATACTATTATCTAAAAAAGCTCTCTTATTATTAGTTGAATTAAAGGCATTCACAAATCGTTGGAACAACACCGTAGAGTCAATCAATCTATCTAGTTCTGTGCTAACAAGAACTGTCCCATCTTCTTGATATATATTAAAAACAGGTTGAAATTGCTTCACCTGCTGCTGATATTCAGCTAAGTTTTGAGGCTGAGCTTTTGTAATTTTAGCATTAGAAGACCACCACTCTTGAGCTGACAAGGCAAAGACAATACTACTAGCAGTAAATAAAGTAGTTACCAAAATTATTATTAGCTTACCGTCCCAAAGCGCTTTAAAAAGGTCTCGCAGATCAAGTTCATCATTTGCGCTATACATTGGCGGGTTTTCTGGGGAGTAAGGCTGTGGTTGGTAATGCTGCTTCACTATAAGTCTCTCAAAATATCTGAATTAATAACTACAAATGCTATCACACCGTATGGTGTTAGTATCGTGTAACTTGTTAGCTTTCTGAAAGCGCTCTTCAGACAACTAGCAGCGCACTATAACCTAGTTTTATTTTAGTTCAATCGGCATCATATTTGCCGCCTTTGATTGCAGTAACAAGTTTTTCAGTTAGCTCTGGTGCTCTCATTTCTGGCTGTGGGTCGTAATGGAGAAGCAACTGCTGTATCGAATATAAACTCTGATTGTGCTTATGTATGCACGCCGAAAGATTCTTGAACGCTGTCCAAGTTGTTATCACGGCCCACTACGTAGTATAACCAATAAGAGAAGCTACACGGCCTTTACCTAGCTTCGCGAATAGCCCTTTTCCTGCGCTACGTGGTAGAGTGTCACGACCGTATAGGAATGCATGTAGGTAGATATTCTCTACGCCACTCTCATCTGCTATTTCAACAGCTGCGTAGATGTGACCTTCATGAGATTGAACACCATCTAGAGGTATAAGCCCATGATGTGAAAAGTTTTGTCAATAGTGTTTCGGTTTAGCCGAGCTCGCCATATGAGCTTGACTTAGTAATTCGAGTGAAATCCTAATATACTAAAAGGCCAGCACCAACATTGGTATGACCCACTTCTGAGTTAGGTTGTTGTTTTTTTCATAGCCAAAATGCTCATCCATTACCGCATTGAGTAAGACCTCAATCGTAATTTTCATCGGCATTTAGCTGAACTCAGTTAATTCCTTTGACTACTTCCTTGGGACAAACTTCAAGCTCTTTCTTGATCATATAGCCTAAACTAAGCTTTTAAGGCTTAGTTCAAGCTATTGCACAGAATTTGAGACAGTCTCCTCACGTAGATGACTATCCCTTCTTTCAACTCGATGTTAAATACTCTAAAATACTCCAAAATACATTATTAGGCTGAATCGTGCTCATCTCATTTATTGACCTCCTTTTCCTGTTTTTCTTTTCTCTTGCGACTACTTTTACCATGCGTAAATTTGCAAAAAAAATAAGATTAGTTGACAAGCCAAATGCTCGTAAATTACACAACGGTGCCATACCTTTAGTTGGTGGTGTGTCGATTTGTATCTCTATTCTCTATTTCTTATTCAATAACCCACACACTTTGCCTAATACACCACTCTATGCAGCATGTGTCTTAATACTTGTTGGTATCGGAGTTTTAGATGATAAATATGACATCAGCTTTAAACTAAGATTTGCAGTACAGGCGGGGCTATCTGTTATCATGATGGTTGTGGGTGGTATTGAGCTTAATACAATAGGTGATGTCTTTGGTAGCGGCGATGTTATTACACTAGGTTGGCTTGGTTACTTTATGACCACGCTTGCAGTAGTGGGAGCGATCAATGCATTTAATATGGTCGACGGAATTGATGGCCTACTGGGCGGGTTATCTATCGTAACTTTTGGTGGGCTCGGCATTATGCTTAACCATGACGGGCAATCAAATTTAGCCTACATTTGTTTAGTATTGGTCGTTGTGATCATTCCGTATATCCTACTAAACCTCGGTGCCTTTGGCCGAAAAAGAAAGGTATTTATGGGGGATGCAGGGAGTATGTTGATTGGTTTTACCGTGATCTGGCTATTGCTGCTATCTAGTCAAAATGGAAGCTCTCCACCACTCCGTCCAGTTACTGCGCTATGGTTAATTGCTGTGCCTTTGATGGACATGGCTGCTATCATGATTCGTAGAATAAGAAGAGGGGACTCTCCTTTTAAGCCTGACCGTGAACACTTACATCACATTTCCCAGCGTTTGGGGTTAAGCTCAACACAAACACTTATCGTTATTTGTAGTATTGCAACTCTCTACGCGGTGATAGGTATTTCCGGTGAAATACTAAACATCCCAGAATATGTCATGTTTTATGCTTTTTTCATCTGCTTTGCAGTTTATCTTGTGATATTAAGTAACATTTGGAAGATCACTTCTTATATCAGAAAAGTATACCCTAAATAGAAAAGTACAGAAATACAACTAAACTAAACTAAACTAAACTAAACTAAGATTGTGTATAACTTACATATGTGGTGGTTTAAAGAGAAAAATATCCAATTTCAGAACATGAATTTGGATATTTCCAATGTGCGGCTAAGTGTTTAAAAAAACTAACAAACATACTTTGTAAAAATAGATTCCATATCCGCTGCCATAGTATCTCGGCTAAACTTTGGTGCTGTTTCTATACTATTGTAACGTATTCGCTGATATAACTCTTTGTCCTCATGCAATTGCAAAATTGCAGCGGTAATTTGATCTACACTTTCACTTTCGACTACCAGACCTGAATTTGTATCTCGAATAATAGCGGTGGCTTCACCCTCTGGCACGCTCATTATCGTTGGTATCCCCATGCCCATGCATTCAAAGATTTTAGAGGGTATAACTGTTTTAAAGAGATCGCTATTCACTAAGGGAACCAAAGAAACATCGCAAAGAGACCATAACTTAGGCATCATCTCTTTTGGTTGCCTATCAATTAATACAACGTTTTTAAGCTGTTTCTTTTCGACAAGATCAACGACCTTTTGTCTTGCTGCACCACCACCTGCAAATACGACCCGAATATCATCATTGTTTTGCAAGCGTTCAGCTACATCCACGATATGTTCTAGGCCATGTGCCATACCGTGAGTACCAATGTAACCTGCTACAAACTTACCTTCCAAGTCATATTGTTCCGCTAAACCAGTGTATTTGGATAACGACGGTTCATACTTAGTCAAATCAACACCATTTAAAACAACCTCTATTTTTTCTCTATCCACTCCACGCTCAATCAATTCCTTTTTAAAGGCATGGGTTACCGAAACAATGGAATCGGCTCTTCGATATAAAAACATTTCTATTCTTTCTAGCATACGAATAGCAAAGCTGTCCTTCATAGCACCAACCGCTGTAATAGACGCAGGCCATATATCGCGTAGCTCAAACACAAACGGTTTTCTACGAACGGCTGATAACGCCCAACCAGCGCATGCACAGAAGAACTGAGGTGAAGTCGCTACGATGACATCCGGCTTTTTCTGAAACAGCCCTGCGATAAAGCCCGTCACCATAAAAGACATGTAATCCAGAATACGCTTTACAAAACCTTCATTTGCAGTAATGAACGTTTTGACACGAACGACATTTATGCCATCGAGATCATGAGTTTGATACCAGCGGTTTTTAAAACCATCAAATACCTTACCCTCAGGAAAGTTTGGTGCGCACGTAATCACCGTCACTTTATGCCCCGCTTGCACCCAACGGATAGCATGTTCATAAGTTCTGGTTGCTGGCGCATTGCCTTCTGGCGGAAAGTTATCAGTAAGAAAAAGAATATGCATTGCTACGCTCGCCTTAAAACAAAGTTTACTTCATTCTGTTTAAAATTTAATACCAACTTTTTATTGGCTATCGATAAGCCAAATTCAGGATGCCATGTCGTCTCAATTACCTTAATGTCAGCACCTTCAGCGTTAATCGTGTATTTAGTACCGTTCGGCAAGTGGAGTTGAACTTGACTAGAGTTATTTACCCCTTCAACTCTAACATCAGGATGGAGGTGATAATGGGCTTCTGCGTGGTTATACGTACCCGTTAGGTTGTCAATAATAAATAAGTCACCTTCCGTTAGTTTCCACTTTCTAGTGTGCGTCACTTTACCAGGCAAGCGCATGTAACCATCATGAGAACATTCAACACTAATGCCGCCCTCATTATCCGTAATGAACGGTTGACTAGGGTATGCACGTCTTGCTACGCGAAATCCACTCCAGACTTCAGATGAATCCATGTCATCAACCACTACCGTATTATGAGTTTCGGTTTTGCGCTGCCTTAGTCTTTCTTCACCTAAGCCATAAACCGATGTCCCACTGTTTACAAGTACTCGGTGACCATCAATACTCAACTCAAATGAAAGTGTATCAGCATGAGCATGACCGGGGATGTAATCAGGTCCTACTTTTGCGACATCAATGATTAGCTTTTTAACTTGGTCTTTAACCACCACATAACCACTTTCTTTTAGAGAGGTAACTTGATCTTTATTAGTGGCGGGAATCGTAATCTTGAGCACTTCGGCATAGCGTTGCAAATTAACCAACTTGGGAGCAATACCCATAGCTGAGTCATTAAAAAAAGATACGTCACCATCGGGATGTTGCATGTGTTCAGCCCATGACAACATTTTTCCAATGAGTTCACACCAGTATTGACTGGTCGCTTTCGGAATCTTATATGGGTAGACAAGGCTTAACTGATACAAATCAAGTATATCGGCAAGGATGGTGTTGTGATACATAGGCGTTAGTTCAAAATTACCGCCATCAGCAAGAATTTGCTCTGGGATTTCTTCTTTTAAAATACCTAAGCCACGCTTTAACCATTCATCAGCCAATTCCCCTTTGAAATAACAACCAGAAAACAACAAAGCTTTTGCGTTTGCAAATAAGTGGTTGCCAAGTAAGTGATACTCTAATTGCTGCTCTAAGGCTTGAACCTGCAATGACAAACTAGCCAGCCATTCTTCTTTTGGTTCATTACCAGACAAGAACCATTTAATCCAATTTACCGACCTAAGTGAAATGGTATAAGGCTCCCATCCATTTCCTATCATCTTCGGATTTTGTTTTATCCATGTATTGACCAAACTATGATGAATTTCAATTCTGTCTTGCCACCCAGACTGGTTTAGGTCATCGAAGTAATGCAAATTATAAAGCCAAAGTTTAGCTTTTGTTGCGTCATTCCAGTCACTAACCGTATCTACGACATTCAAAAATTCAAACTGACCATTGCCTTGATAGCATGAATTTAAGACCGAAAATGTTTGCCAACCTGTTGTTGATACTTCGTTTAAGGTTACTTCTGGTTTTGTAAATTTAACCTTCGTGAACCGTCGTGACATACGGTTACTGAATTGAATGGGCTTTAAGTACTTGAGAGTGCGGTAAAGCTTTAAAATTTTATTCATATCCAAAAAAAGGGGCCTTAGCCCCCTTATTACCCTTTACTGGTGATTTACTTTCTAAGTTGCTCTGCTACTAGGCATGAAACCCTCGCAACTTCAATGATTTCATCAAATTTAATCGGTGATGCAGAGCCTTGTTTAATACTATCAACAAACGCCTTAGAACAATCATTTTGTCCTTTGTCTTGGCTCGACAATTTCATTTTACTAAACCCTTTCCAACCAAAACCAACCAGTTTTCTGAAGTTATCGAGTTGCAGAACTGCACCATTGGCGAACACTTCAATTCGTTCTTTCGGAAAGTCTTTACCGCCATTAGCAAAGTAATGAATAGTACCGATTGAACCATCTTCAAATGATAGTGTGATGCTAGCTTTGTCTTCACGGATAGCAACGCCAGGCGCATCACCCATACACATCGAATTAAAGCCTGTAATTTTACACCCAGCTAAATGACGCATTAGGTCGATATAATGACACGCTTCACCAATAATTCGCCCACCACCTACTGTAGGATCTTGAGTCCAATGATCAGAAGGGATATCGCCAGCGTTCATTGTCATGATGAACGTTTTAGGGCCTTTAACAGAAGATAAGAGCGCTTTCATTTTCACAACATGTGGTGCAAAACGTCGATTATAGCCAACCATTACTTTAGGTTTAGTTTGGCTTTCATTAAAGGCGTTTTCAATAAGGTCGATTTCAGACTCAGCAAGCGCTAAAGGCTTCTCGACAAACACGTGCTTTTCAGCGGTAATAGCATCAATAGTTTGTTGAGCATGCAGGTTGTGCTGCGTCGCAATAACTACTGTATCAATAGCTTTATCAGCTAGCACATCCGCATAGTCAGTTGACGCTTTAACAAAGCCTTGCTTTTTACCGTGGTGCACTGCGCTCATACCTGCGCTAGTCACCACTGTATTTAATCCAGCACCTGCATTTTTAAAAGCGGGCATCAAAACACGTGACGCATAATTCCCAGCACCAACGAATGCACAAGACGCAGAAGACGGAGCTGAAGTATTTTCTGACTTTAGAGTTACAGAACGAGCTGTTAATACTGCGGCATCATTGTTTGGATAATCGAGAACAATACCTAAAGATGATTTGTCATCTAGGCACTTATATGCTTCAAGCGCGTCGTCAATCGCATAGCGGTGAGTAATAAGCGGTTTAACATCCAGTGCTCCAGAAGCCATCATATCCAAAATAGCTTCGAAGTTTCGCTGCTCAGTCCAGCGAACGAAACCAACAGGATAATCGTTCCCGTTATCTTCATATCCAGTGTCATAACGACCTGGACCATAAGAACAAGACACTTGGAATGTGAGTTCTTTAGCAAAAAAATCGGCGCGAGAAATCTCTTGTCCAATAACACCGACAAGCACAATGCGGCCACGTTGACGACACATTGTTGCTGCTTGGCTTAGTGGTTCACTACTCTTCGTTGAAGCGGTAATGATAACACCATCAACACCACGGCCTCGTGAAAATGCCTCAGCCGCTTTAATTGCATCTTCGCCTTTAGACAAATCGACTGTCTCAGCACCTAGTTGGCGCGCCAATTCACATTTGGTCGAATCAAAATCAATGCCTAGCACTCGACAACCATTTGCACGAAGTAATTGAACTGTAATCAGTCCAATTAACCCAAGGCCGGTAACAACTACGCATTCACCCAGTGTCGGATTAATAAGACGAACGCCTTGAAGACCAATAGCGCCTAAAACCGTAAAAGCTGCTGATTCGTCATCAACATTATCAGGAACTTTTGCACATAAGTTTTTAGGTACACGAACTACTTCAGCGTGATTGCCGTTGGAAACTATACGAGTACCTATATCAAAACTTGTATCACCGCTGTCAAGAACTGTACCTACATTGCAGTAACCAAGGGGAAGAGGCTGATCAAGCTTAGAGCGTACGGCGTCAACAGTGGGCATCAAGCCATCTGTTTTAATCTTACCTAGCACCATTTTAACTTTATCGGGTTGCTGGCGTGCTTTGTCGATGAAGTTAGCCTTACCGAAATCAATTAACATACGCTCCGTTCCCGCCGACACTAAGGTTTTGTTCGAACAAATTAACAAACTGCCTTTTTTAGTTTGCGGACATGGAACTTCTACTAGACTAGTTTCCCCATTACTTATATTTTGTAATACTTGTCTCATATCTTACTCACATTTTATATATTAATTCTTTTTCAGTTTTATTTGGGTAACTAATCAGCACTGCACGATACTTACCCTTGAACACAAAAAGACTTCCAGCTGCCAACCCAATTGGATTATGCTCTCGAGCAGCGTTACCTATATCCTCATAAGAGCTAGCACCACCACAAACAGTAAAAGGGATAATAAGCTCAGACTTCAAGCGACTAATTAGCTGATGGTCATAGCCTTTTTGTGTGCCATCCAAATCAATATTATTGATAATAATTTCACCAGCCCCTAATAATTGAAACTCTCTCAGTAGTTCAAATAAACCCTTTTTAACTGGCTTAGTGCCGTTATGCGTGTATGCCTTATAGCCGCTAAATAGTTTCTTTTTAACATCCAAAACAACTACTACACTTTGGTTACCGACTTGAGTTGCGATATCTGAGATTAGTTTGGGATTATCAATCGCAGCAGAACTAAGCGCTACCTTTTCTACGCCTAGAGCCAAAATAGATTGCGCCTGCTCAAGTGTTTTGATGCCACCACCATAACAAAGTGGCATTCTGCATTCAGCGGCCAAGTGCTCAATCACTTTCAAATCTGGATCTGCATTATTTACTGTCGCATCGATATCAAAAACCGTTAGCTCATCCACTTCTTTTTCGTTAAAAATTCTAACAGCGTTAAGTGGATCTCCTACATATTTATCATCACTGAACTTTGTTGTTTTCACTAACCCCTTGTCTCTGATAAGCAAAACAGGAATAATTCTAGACTTGAGCATTAGCGACCTCAGCAAAGTTTTTTAAAACAGTAATCCCTGCTTTGTGACTTTTCTCTGGATGACATTGAATACCGAAGATATTGTCTTTATTAACAACACAGCCGATTGAGTTTGAGTATTCTGCAGAAGCAATAACATGCTCATAGTCAGAATCAAAATGATAAGAGTGTAAGAAGTAAAATTCAGGTTTTTCTTCTAAGTCTTTAAATATTGGGTTTTCTAATAAAGATAATTGATTCCACCCCATATGTGGTAAAGGGTAGTTTTCTTTTGTTTCAAACTTTCTGACAGCCGTCTTTAACCAAGCCAGTCCCTCTGAATTACCTTCGTCACTCTTCATAGCCATCATTTGCATTCCGACGCAGATTCCGATAATTGGAACTTTTTCATTCAAAACCAAATCGTCTAATGTCTCTCGAAGACCTGATTCATTAAGTTTATGCATAGCATAATCAAATGATCCAACACCAGGTAAAATAATACCTGAAGCACCTTTCAGCGACTCTACAGTTGAAGCATAAACGAAAGGGATATTGAGTCTATTATAGATATTACCAAATGCTCGAATGTTACCTAAACCATAATCAACGATTGCAATCAACGTTTGCCACCTTTCTCAATACCTAGCCCTTTAAGTACTTTAGCTCCAATATCATAGATACCTTGCATCGACTTATAATCCTTGTAAGTTTTATTTGGCGCATCGAAATAAGTCTGTAATTCAGTTGTTGATATACCTAATTTATTAGCAATATATTCAAACTCTTGACGTACTTGCTCGTCGGTCATTGCAGGTTGCTTAAGCTCTTCTAATGCGTCTTCTCTCGTCATTTGGTCAGTTAGAATTAGGCTAGAAAATTGCACTTTCCTAGTATCATAACCAAATTTTTGTGGAAGCCAGTAGCCTTCATAGAAACGAGTAAAACGGGATTCAAAATGTTTTTGAGGATAACGCTGATATCCAAACTTATCCTCTAACAACTTAGTTGCCTCTTCTTTATCATATTTCATATAATCTAGAGGCCTAGTTAGTTTAATGCCTTTTATATATGGTAAATATATTTTATGCCATAAGATATTAGTTACAGGGTATGTTTTAATAGGACGTTGGCCAAATCTATTATGTATATCCTTCAATTGTCTAGAATCAGATTGATAGTACATCCATTCTAAAGGATTTCTTGTACATTCTGTAGAGTAGTTACCACCAGTAAGAATATTCTTAATTCCATGTTTAGATGCAAATTTATACATGGTCGCAAAAAAGGCATGGTCTTGAGGGGTATCTATATGTGAAACTCCTGATTTGAAAAATGAAAGTTGCAAATCTTTCATCTCTTCCCAATTAATCACTTCCGTATATAAATCTAATCCTAGGCCATCCACCATTCGCTGAATATTATTTACAGCTTCTTGCGAGTTCCAACCAGCATCTACGTGAAAAACCAAAGGACGAAGTCCCATTTTTTCAACAGCGAGATATAATAAATATGAACTATCAACTCCGCCGCTCATTCCCATAAGGCAATCAAAATCATGCCCCTTACCTTCTTTTTTAATTTTAGTTGCTAGTTCTAGAAGAGCATCATCACAAATACCGTTAGGGTTCCACTTAGGTAGTATCATCGCCTTAAAAGTATTGCAGTGATCGCAAACGCCATCCCCGTCAAAAACAATCTTCGAATCAGTCGTATCCATGACACAGTTAGAACAAATTTGGGTTATATTTTTCATCATAAAGTACTCATTAAAAATTAATTAGCGAAAAGGAACTATTACAGCTACTCTAATCCGATAGATCTGCGTGCTATACTGCTGTAACAAAACTCTTTCCCTTTTATTTGAGAAACTCGCTTCATCTCGTTAAGGGCTTCACGCTTATTGTAAACATATACTATCGCTTCATATAACTGCTCTGGGCAAGACTCTTCAAGCATTATACAATTGCCACCTAAATCTACATGTTCCATTCCCGACCACCGTTTGAAAATGCACGGAACCCCTAAACCTACGGCTTGCTCCCATAATACAGAATGCGTACCTGGAAAAACTGCAATATCAGAGGACAAAAACATTCGATAAATATCTTCTTGCTTAGACCAACCAGCGAAAATAATGTTTTCATTTCGCTTTGCTTTATTAATTAAAGGCTCCATATCTGGCGTAGATTCTCCGAACACCAACAATTTGGTATCTGAAAGCGAAAGCTTATTAAACACCTCTATAAGGAGGTGGATTTTTTTCCTTTCGTCAATTTTACCGCCAGTAACTATGACAAAGTCTGTTGTAGAAATGTCATACATAGCCCTCACACTATCTCTTATCACAGAAATATCTTCAGTCGCTAACAAAGAATCATCATAACCTAAAGGAAGCAACTCAATTTTACTTTTGTCAATCTTGTACATGTCGGAGAAAAAATCTGATCTCAAAGGTGTTACACCAAAAAATGTCTCAACATAGGGTTCTATTTTCTTCGCACACCAACGATAAATTACACCGTGCAAAAAGTATTTGGATAGAGCACTTCTGGCACTGTTAATAAAATCAGTGTGACCATCAGCGTAAACTTTGACATTTGGCCTTAATTTGACGTAATTGACGATAGTTAAAACATCTATAAATTGTATGTCGTGTAGGAATATAATGTCTGGTTCGAATTGAAGAAGTTGATCTTTTAACCCTTTATATAACCTAAATTTTCGGGCAATTTTGGGGGGTAACCATTCAACATAAGGTAGTCGTGTAACAGGAATGTCATATTCATTTACATATGTGGATTCAGTAACGTAACAAAGGGTTTTATTCTCACTATAAGTTTCTGTTGAGGCAACAATATATACATCATGACCGTCAAGCTTATGATACTTGGGCAGAATATTCTCTTGATAACCATAGTTGTCAATGTAAAATGCAGCTAAGCAACAATGCATTATCTTCATTATTTAATATTCTCCAAGAACAATTTTGGATTACGAATATGCTCACTTAACTCCTGTATTCTTTCATCTGGAAGATCCCACCATTTACTAGCATTAATGCTTTCTAAGACATCTTTACTGAACCGCATCCTAATCAACCTAGCAGGATTCCCCCCTACAATGGCATACGGAGGTACGTCTTTAGTAACAATAGATCCCATACCAACAACTGCACCATTACCAACATTAACACCCTGTTTAATAACAACATTCTGTCCAATCCAGACATCATTCCCAATTATTGTATTTTTAATGTTATCACGCTCATACTCTGAAAACTTCTTAGCTACGGAGTCCCTACCCTTATAAAATACCGGTGATGTGGAAACCCATTTAATAGGGTGCTGACCTCCGCCTATGACCACATTATTAGCAATAGATGTGAACGCTCCTATCTGAGCATGGTTGATATCACAATCGTAGCCACAGAATGAATATTTCTCCATTGAAGACTTAATAAAACTTGTACCAGATTCGATTTTAGACGAAGAATGAACCGTAGAATTTAGTTGATTGGTAAGGCGGAGCTTTTTTAACACTTTATGAATTATGCGTATGTGTAATTTAGATAAACTCATGTTGTCCCTCATCGATAAACTGCGCTACTGCCTGACTTTCTTGTCATATAGAAAAAGAAAATCAAGAAGAATAATTTTATAACAAGTGCACTTCCAAAATAGTGAAGCACCTTAACATTCATTATAAATAGAGAGGATGATACAAAAAGTACGACAAACCTACCATAATAGCTCTCAGTTCTACTGAAAAGGATGGTAGAAATCGCCATTATAGTTCCATAAACAAGTAGTGTACCTAAAATTCCACTGCCAAAGATGAATCTTACGTACCCGACATCCGACTCAATAATACGATTTTCATTATATCGACCAAAATTACCATCCCCAAACAATAAATGCATTTCATCTTGAGGAAAGAAAAACATTGTTCCAAGATCATTGGTCGATGTCGTTGTCGCTTCGCCAGTTGTGAAGTAACTCAAGAATAATTCAAATACTCGAAGAAATAACTTAACATAATCACTTTGTGACAAAACCATGAAAGCAACAAACAATAAAGTTACTAGTACAAGTACCAGGAAAGACATCCGAAAAGTGAACTTTTTACTTATAACGAGAAGAGGAACGCTTCTGAACGTTAATATTAGGAACAGTCCAAAAAGAAGAAATACGAAACCCGTCCGACCTGATATGAATATGGAAAACAACAAAATAGCAAAACTTGAAGAATAGAAAAGATAGGAAATTATACTTTTTCTTTTCTTCATGTTTGAAAATAACAAAATACCAAAGACAAGTAGGACAGACTGAATAAATGCCAAACCATCCCCTCCTGCTGTCGTAAGCCCTGGAGAACGATAATTCAAATCAAGAAACTCAGCCCCAACTTCATTAATATAAACGACGCTATATAGAGCATCTCTCAGGAATGGTACAAAAAATACGGAAACCATTATATAGGCATGTACAACTCCTAATATAAATAATGTCTTCACAAACCTTTCAGATTCAGTACCTATATAATTCTGATATAGTGTTACTAGTTCCTTTGCAGCAAATATTGACAGAATCGTCAATACATAGTCGATTATGACTTGAGTATCCATAGTACTATGTATTATAGTAGTTAAGAGTATATAAATAAATGGAATTAAGTATACAAACGCGAGTAGAAAAACATTAATATCAAGACCAATTTTTATAGTTCTTAACAAAAGAGAAGCGATCAAAATCAAGGTCAAAAAAAGAGGGAAGTTAATATTTATACCTAACAGTTTAATGTAAGGAGAATATATAAAAAAGAAGATCAGAATATAAGTTATATATTGTATAAAGTTTGTTTTAAATTTAGTCATCCGACAGGCTTTCTTTAATTTTAGATGACAAGGAACACCAGTTATTTACCTTTAAAAACCGGTCATAATTTTCCAAAGGAACGATATCATCCAACAGTATTTCCACATTATTCATATCTTTATCCAAAACATATCCAATACCATAATGCGAAATTAACCTAGCTGTGAAGCAACCATCTAATGAAATGGTAGGAATATAATAACTACAAGATTCATAAAGGGTATATGGCACCGAGAGGTCATCGTAAACACGAAAATAATAGTTAAAGTTATCCTTAATACAAGATTTGGTTAGACCTACGTAGCTTTCCATTAAATCTATTTCTGGAAAATCACTATACTTTAACTTAAGGTTATTGCTCCGTTCACTTTTATCAAACTCACCAGCTATAAATACCGAGATAGATATGTCTAAACAGCGGCATCTCTCTATTAAGTCTGTAATTAAATCAAAATGCTTACTCTTTGCTACAGGTGCACCTAGTATGAGTATTCTTAAATCTGCGTCTTGATTAAATCTTCTAAAATTATTTGGGTACGAAACTTTATTTTCGTTTTTTTCTATCAATCCAAAGCTTATATTGTCTATATTTTTCTTTCTCAAAATATGTGAAGCATCCTTGACAAGTAATTCACTAGTAACAAAGATTTTTTCTGACACCTTAGATAATAATATTCTTCTCAATTTGGTTATTTTTGGAAAAAAAGATACACTTTCTTTATCTACATTATGACACACCCAAAAAATCTTGATCTTAATAATTCTACAGAATAGAATAACCGCTATCTCTGAAATAGAACGACATATAGTTCTTGTAAATGATTGATAGTCATTAAGATATCGAAACACAAAAAAGTCTGGTCTAGATCTGTTTATATAAATTAAATAGACTAGTTCTAGCAAGTCGAAAATTTGTGATCTTGGTAAAGCTACTAGCCGTACACCTGTAACGCTATGTTTACTCCACATTTGAGACTTTATATCAGACTTTTGAACTAAGCCCCATATGTCACTCTTCATTTGTATTTACCTATTGCCATTAGTAATCGACGTTTTATTCTTAAATAATTAAAAAACACTCTTCTAAGTTCAACATGAACGCTTTTGGTCACCAAAGAACTCTTCGACCAAATCTGAAACTTTTCTCTTTCTGCGAAAAGGAGCTTTTCCCACTCAAAGACTAGACTTCTATCGCTATATTGACTAAAGCTCTCCTTACCTCGCATAGATAACAAATGTCGAGCTTCTTTACTATTCATCAGGTATCTGATTTTCTCTTTCAACTCTTTCTTACTTTGAACTCTTATATAATCGAAACCGTTTGTACCAACTTGTTCATAAGCAGAATCGCCTCCACCGATAAACGGAACTCCTGCTTTCCATGCGTTGAGCAGTTTTGTGGGCGGTTTGTGTATATGTTTTCCTTTAAAATCTCGTATACCAACGGCTAGATCTACATGAGAATAATCGTTCCAGTTATCCGGCCCAAATGTAAACATTTCCGCCTCATCACTAAACTCTTCAGTCAAGGTGCTTATAAGATTGATCGAATTAGTCGGCAATCCAAAGAATCCTATTTTAAACCTGTCATTTTTCGGTATGGTATCTGACGATGGAATAATTCCACATTGGCTCCAATGAGGTATGTACTTTTTGCGAAATGGTATTTTCTGACTCTTATTCTGGATAACATTTAGGTCACCTGGAAAAAACACAACTCTATCCAAAGTAATAACTATGCAATAAAACTCATTCTTATTTTTTAGTTCGACGTAGTCATTTGCAAAAATAACATTTATACATTCCTCTAGTGGACTCTCTTGATGTTGCACCATAACACCATAGTCTATAAGTCTATGATAAGTTTGAATTATCCACGCCCATTCACCGTTAATAAAAAATCGCCAATTATTGTCTATGTCTCCATCAAAGTCTGAATAATAATTTTCATAATTTCCTTTATTTGGAATCACAAAGTTGATATTTATCATAGCCATCATAACCTTTCATTTATATATCTATACTTCCAAGCAAAAGTAAACATAGACTGAAAAGATAAGCAAGTAATAGCAGCATACGTGCCATAAACTGGTACGGTGAATAGGAACAATAACATCATTATTAGATTTGCTATCAACACAATCTGGACGTTTTTCTTCACATATCCAAACGCTATAAACAATGAATGGTACAACGTGAATATTACATCAATGCACTTTATAAATATTGCAAAAATCGCTATAGGGATAAGCTCTATATATTCACGTCCGAGAGTGTTCAATACAAAATATTCCATTGAAAAATAAGAAAATAAAATTGGTAATATTGAAAAAACACCAATTTTTAAAGTGATATTTTTCGTAAAACTCATCACATCAGCAATTTTCTTCTTCTCAATAAAATTAGCCTGTATAGGATATACAGATTGATATAGAGGTCCGACGAGACGCCCAATTATTGTCATTGCCTGTTTTGCTAATCTATATAAACCCGCTTGAGATTCGTTAGTTAAAACACTAAGAATAACTACATCGAGTTCCTTCGCAGGGAGATCTACTAAAGAAGTGAGATTGGTCCAGAAAACAAACTTAAACACCTTTTTATCCATGGTAATTTCAAAAGGAAAAAACCATTTTTTGTTTTTTGATTTTAATATTAAAATAGCTTGAATAGAAAGACAAAAGTTTAAAACAAGCTCAGATACAGTCCAAGCTAATGCATAATATTCAATATCTGCATCTAATAAATAACATCCACCAATTAATGATAATTTAATAACAGAAGAATAGACTTGTACCAAAGCTTGTTCTTTGTTTCGGTCGAATAATCTGAATACACCAAGGGAAAAAGAGGAGAACTTAAAGATAAGCGAAATAATAATGATGTTAAGAACTGTTTGATATTCATCTCCCCATGAGAAATACATTACTATAAGGGGAGAAAAAATCAAAGCTATTAATAAACCTAATAGTGCCGTTATAGAGTCAATTAATATACAAAACTTAACAAGTTGTGAAAACTCATTATATTTCTTATTGTTAAGATAGTCGGTACCAAACTTAATAAGAGCTTGCCAGCTCTGAAAATTTACTACCTTATCTATAACTGCAACGATACTTAGACACAGGGAAAATATACCAAATTGCTCTAAACCTAAACCTTTCGCAATAAGACCAATACTCAAAAAACCTAAAACCGAGGAAAAAAAAGTACCTCCTAATAGTGAAAAAAAACTATTTTTTAGCCTCGTCAATTCATTCATTTTGTATACCAGGAAAGTGCTTTTTTAAGTCCGTCCTTTATTTTAATCTCCGGAGTATAACCTAATGCTTCAACTGCTTTTGAAATATCAGCTTGTGAATGCCTTACATCTCCTGCTCTGAACTCTACGTATAAAGGTGGAATAGATTCATTGATAATTTGTTGTTCGATGAGTTGAGAAACGATCTCGGAATATAGAGAGTTAAGGGAAGTCCTATCACCTAATGCGACATTGTATACATCTGTATTGGTATTACAATCTGTAGCTGCTATGATATTCATTTGTATAACATTATCAATATAACAAAAATCTCTAGTAGTCTCACCATCGCCGTTGATTTGTACTTGTTGACCATTAATAATCTTTGATATCCACTTTGGTATAACTGCTGCATAAGCGCCATTTGGATCTTGCCTTTGACCAAAGACGTTAAAGTACCTTAGTCCAATAGACTTTACCCCATAAGTTCTTGCAAAGACATCGGCATATAATTCATTAACATATTTTGTAACTGCATAAGGAGAAAGTGGTGCTCCTATATTATTTTCCACTTTAGGTAGGGAGGGATGATCACCATACGTTGAGCTACTCGCTGCATATACAAAACTGTTAATACCTCCTTCTTTAGTTGCGTTGAGCATATTTAAAAAGCCTGTAATATTCACTGCATTAGAACTTATAGGGTCCTCAATTGATCTTGGAACGCTCCCAAGAGCTGCTTGATGCAATACATAATCAACGTTCTTTACAGCCTTATTACAAATATCATAGTCACAGATATCACCTTCTATAAACGAGAAGTTCAACCATTGTTTTTCTTCAACCAAAGCTCTAACTTCATCTAAGTTAGCTTGATAACCTGTCGAAAAGTTATCAAGCCCAACAACTTTCTGATTAAGCTTTAACAACGTTTCTAAAAGGTTTGAACCAATAAACCCAGCAACACCTGTAACTAACCAAGTTTTTGGTGAGGAAAGTAGTTCTAGTTTTATTTGTTCATATTTAGACATAAATTTCTCTTTCGTATCGTTTCATATATTAATGAGTAAAAAGTAGAAGAAAAATATAACTTCTACTTTACTATAGTGATTCTTATAATTTAGAGGCGCATATCTACATCAGACTTGTCTAATACGTACTTTAAGTCATAGATTATATGCGTTTCTTTACCAAGTTGACGGATGGCATCTGCACCCATATATCTAAACTCGTCGTGACTGACAGCCATAATAATAGCATCATAATGTCCAACTTTAGGCTTTGTTACGCTAACGCCGTATTCTTTCTCTGCTTCTATACTAGAGCACCATGGGTCAGTGATATCAACATTAATGTTATATTCCCTTAGCTCAGATACAATATCGATTACCTTGGTATTTCTTAAGTCAGGGCAGTTTTCTTTAAAAGTCAAACCCATCAATAATATGTTCGCCCCTTCGACATGTATGCGCTTTTTAAGCATGGCTTTTACCAATTCTGATACTACATGTCTTCCCATATTATCATTTAAGCGACGTCCTGCTAAAATCATCTCTGGGTGATATCCGACCATTTGTGCCTTGTGCGTTAAATAATATGGGTCAACACCAATACAATGTCCTCCTACGAGTCCAGGACGAAACGGTAAGAAGTTCCATTTAGTTCCTGCAGCTTCTAGCACTTCTAAAGTATCAATTTTCAACCTGTTAAAAATAATAGAAAGTTCATTTATTAAAGCAATGTTAACATCTCGCTGAGTGTTTTCGATTACCTTTGCAGCTTCAGCAACTTTGATGCTAGATGCTTTAAAAGTACCCGCAGTAATGATTGATGCATATACTTCATCTATAAAACTTGCAACTTCCGGTGTCGACCCGCTAGTAACCTTTAATATGTTAGTAACTCGATGCTCTTTGTCACCCGGATTTATACGCTCAGGCGAATAACCTACATAGAAATCTATATTTAAAGAAAGCCTACTTAACTCCTCTAAAACCGGGACACAAACTTCTTCTGTTGCGCCAGGGTAAACAGTCGACTCATAAACAACGACATCACCCTTTTTTAGAACTTTTGCTAAAGTTTCTGACGCCTTGATTAAAGGAGTTAAATCCGGTTGTTTATGCTGGTCTATCGGTGTTGGGACTGTAACAATGAAGAAATTACATTCTTTCAAATCATCAACGTTGCAGGAAAATTTAAGATTTTTTGCGTTTCTAAGCTCACTACCATCACACTCTAGAGTATGGTCATAACCATCTCGCAATTCACGTACTCGATTTTGATTGATGTCAAAGCCTATGGTCGGTAGAGACTTTCCAAACTCGACCGCTAGGGGAAGTCCAACATACCCCAAACCGACAATACCAATGTTTATATCTTTCAAATTCATACCCAAATACCTTTAGTATCAATAACAAATGCATCATTAATTTTAATTTTTTTAAACTGCTTATGATCAACTAACATGACATGAATATCAGTTCTAGTCAGAGACTCATCTATAGATACTAAACTTACATTGTCTATATCGATAGATGTAATATTAGGTTCAATCGCTAGCACATCACCGGGATGGTTTTTAGCGATAGACTCTGTTATATCGAGTGCAGGACTTTCACGTAAATCATCAATATCTGGCTTGAATGCTAACCCATAGCAAGCGATCGTAACATCTTTCGCTGTTTTAGTTGGGTTAACATTTAGAAAATCAGCTACTGCAACCTTCACCTTATCAATTACCCACTCCGGCTTATAATCATTGACATTTCTGGCAGTGTGAATGATTTTTGCTGTTTCCGGCGTTTTTGAAACAATAAACCAAGGGTCTACAGCTATGCAGTGACCACCGACACCCGGTCCCGGCTGAAGAATATTCACTCTAGGGTGGCGATTAGCGAGTGAAATCAACTCCCAAACATCAATGTCCAGTTCATCGCATATCATCGAAAGTTCGTTTGCAAAAGCGATTTGAACATCACGCGATGAGTTCTCTGTAAGCTTGGCCATTTCGGCAGTGCGAGCATTAGTGACTACACACTCACCCATCACAAATGTTTTATACAGTTCGACACTACGCTCTGAACAGCGCTTGCTCATACCACCAATCACACGATCATTCTGGACAAGCTCCGTCACCACTTTGCCCGGTAATACACGCTCTGGGCAATGTGCGATATTGATGTCAGCCCATTCTCCTGCTGTTTGTGGAAAGCTCAAGTCTTGGCGCGCATCTGCAAGCCACGCAGCCATTTGCTCTGTTGCACCTACAGGTGAAGTAGACTCCAATATAACTAAATCACCTTTTTTCAGTACAGGAGCTATCGCTTCGGAAGCAGATTTTATGTAGCTTAAATCAGGCTCTGGAACCTCTCCCTGTTTACAAGGTTTAAAAGGAGTTGGTACAGCAATGAGAAAAGCATCTGCTGATTCTGGAACTAGTGTTGCTTTTAGGTATCCTTGTTGCACAGCTGCACTTACAAGCATATCTAGATCGGGCTCGACGATATGAATCTCACCTCGATTTATCGTATCAACCGCATACTGATTGACATCTACACCAATCACCTTTTTTTTACGTGAAGCAAACATTGCTGCTGTTGGTAAGCCGATATAGCCTAAACCAATTACTGAAATTGTTTCAAAAGACATAAATTACCCAGTTATTTTGCTAATTCTTCTAGTATTCTTCGGCAAGCTAGACCATCACCGTATGGATTATGTGCAAAGCTCATTTTCTCGTATGCATCATGATCTGTCAGCAAATGAATTAACTCGCGCGTTATTGCATCGATTTCAGTGCCAACTAACCTAACCGTTCCGGCCTCTACAGCTTCCGGCCTTTCCGTAGTATCTCTCATAACCAGAACTGGCTTTCCTAAAGAAGGAGCTTCTTCTTGTATACCGCCGGAGTCTGTGAGGATGATGCTCGCCCGACTCATCAAATAGACAAAAGAGAGATACTGTTGAGGTTCAATTAACAGAACATTATCTATACCATCGAGGATACGATTTACTGGTTCTCTTACATTCGGATTCAGGTGCATTGGATAAAGAATTTGCACATTTTGATGTTCTCTCGCTACTCTTGACAGAGCTTCACAAATTCGCTCAAATCCACCACCAAAGCTTTCTCTTCGGTGGCCAGTTACTAAAATGAGTTTCTTGTTATCGTCTAAGAATGGGAATTGCAAGGCTAGTGTGGCATTCAAATCGCTATCAGATTCGATTTTATCCTTCACCATCAGCAAAGCATCAATCACGGTATTACCCGTTACCGAAATATCTTCTGGATTGAAGTTTTCGCGTAGGAGGTTTTCTTTAGAGGTTTCTGTTGGAGCAAAGTGGTATTTAGTAAGGACACCAGTCAATCGGCGATTCGCCTCTTCTGGCCATGGTGAATAGATATTACCAGTGCGTAGGCCAGCTTCCACATGCCCGACTTCAATTTGCTCATAGTAAGCGGCTAAGCTAGCAGCAAATGTTGTCGCCGTATCACCGTGAACCAACACAACGTCAGGCTTAAACTCTTGGAGTACAGATTTGAGTTCTTGAACAATACGCGCCGTCACATCATTCAGTGTTTGACCGAATTTCATGAGGTTTAAATCATAGTCTGGAGTGATTTCAAACAGCTCAAGAACTTGATCTAACATTTCGCGATGTTGTGCGGTTACACAACACTTTGATTCAAATCTCTCATCGGCTGCTAATGCGTGAACAAGAGGAGCCATTTTTATTGCTTCTGGGCGAGTGCCAAAAACGGTTAAGACTTTTTTCCTAGCCATGATTTCAACTTCTATAGTTCTAATACAAACGCTAATCTGAGCGCTTCAAAATTTACATTTCCATCTCAGACATCCAAACCAACCTGAGACACTTTTTATACATTTTGAGACAGTCAAATCTCAACCATCCCTCATAAATTTTCACTTACTTTCTTAACACCGCCCCAATAGGCCACCAATCGCCAACCTGAGCAGGTTTCATCCAAAAATCAGCTTTTCACCTTACTAAAAGTTGTATTTGGGTACGCTACCGCCCTTAGGTTTGGCTCCTAAAGGCAAGAATTTCAGTTATGTGTTTTTTTATACGGTTTTAATATTTGGGCTGATTTTAGCAAATTACTCGTATACACACTAGTATAGTTATATTACTCGATTAGGCTGTTACAACGCGTTCACCCAGCGAAAGCATTGCAAACCTTGTAGCTACTGCGACCCTATGTAATAACGGTTTTCTTGTGCCGGCATCGCAGTAGCGCTTTTCAAGGTCGATAAAAATCTTGCCGTTAATACAGCGAGACAAAACTTTCATTGTATGGGTTTTCTCGTTCTAACCGGTTAATCCGGGCTTCTAACTCTTGGATTTTCTTTTGCTCAGGCGTGAGGGCTTTAGTCGTTGGAGTCATCCCACCTCGCTCAACTTTGAGTTGGTCGACCCATCGCCATAAAGCCGTTTCACCTACGCCCATAGAATTAGCAGCCTTAGATATGGAGTCCCCTTGGTCAAGATCCAAACTTGCAGCACCTATTTTGAACTCAGCAGAAAATGTACGTCGTTGTCGTTTTGTCATTGAACACCTCATTTATGGTGGAGACTTTACCACCTAATTTGGTGTCCGGGATCATTAGACCACTACAGTTACTTTGTAAAAAATATCAATATAAGGGGAGGCAGGAAGGGGTTGGTTAGGCATTAGCTAGCCCCCTCTAATTCCCCCCCCCCCCCCCCCCTTTTATTAACATCACCACTCACAATAGTTCGGCGTTTAAGGGGGAGAACCAAAAGCTAGGGTTGTCGAATAATTTGAAGTGCGAATGTGGGATTCGGGTGAACGAGATGCGAAGTATTAAGAAAGAGAGGTAACACTGACTTCCACAACACCCTTCCTCTGTATTCTCCTACCCTTTCTCGCTATACTCCTACCCTATAAGTTTTCGCCCAATAACGAATAAGAGTTCAAGATATGCAAGAGTTAGTTCCATTTTTTCAAGAGAATATGATTTTAGCCATCGTATGGATCGGCTTGGTTGTTGCCATCATTGCGAGCGTTATCAAAACATCAAACGCGGCCTACAAAGAGGTTACTGCAGCGCAAACCACACAACTAATTAACCGTGAAAACGGCGTTGTGGTTGATATTCGTACAAAGGATGAATTCAAAAAGGGACATATTACTGACGCACTTCACATTTTGCCGTCAGATATTAAAGCAAATAGCTTTGGTAACCTTGAAAGTCATAAAGCTGACCCAATCATCGTAGTATGCAAGACAGGTCAAACTGCTCAAGAAAGCGCTAACTTACTGGTTAAAGCTGGTTTTGAAAATGTTAGCGTACTAAAAAGTGGCTTAGCGGCGTGGAGCGAAGCTAACTTGCCTTTAGTTAAAGGTAAGAAATAAGCTGACCTGACTCAACAAATATGACTTTCAGGTTTTGCTTAAGTATGGCGCTCTTTGTGAGTGACAAACTGACAGGCAAAACCTAATTATAAATTTTTAAGGACAAGAAAATGGCTGAAGCAGCACAACAAGACGCACAACAGAACTTCGCAATCCAACGTATTTTCCTAAAAGACGTCTCTTTCGAAGCACCAAACTCTCCAGACATGTTTCAAAAAGAGTGGAACCCAGATGTAAAACTGGACCTAGACACTCAAAGCCGTGAACTTGGCGAAGGCGTGTACGAAGTCATCCTACGTCTAACGGTTACTGTTAAGAACGCAGAAGACACAGCATTCCTTTGTGAAGTTCAGCAAGGTGGTATCTTCTCTGCAAGCGAAATGGAAGCTGGCCAGCTTGCACATTGCCTAGGTGCTTTCTGCCCGAACATCTTGTTCCCATACGCTCGTGAAACGATTTCTAGCCTAGTGGTTAAAGGTACATTCCCACAACTGAACCTAGCACCAGTCAACTTCGATGCTTTGTTCATGAACTACCTACAAAACCAAGCTCAACAAGCTGAAGGCGAACAAGCTTAAGTCTCCAATCAGAACTTAACGCTTATATAGCCACTTTTATTTGAAGCTTGGTTTTTTATTGGGAGCTTAGTTTTGATTAGAAGCTTGGCTTTTATTAGAGAATGAGCTTTTAAATGCACATCGCAGCTTCTGCGATGTGCATTTTTTGTATATTCTCTTGGTAGAGAGCGCTTCCTTTTAGGGGGAGCACCTTTATTAGATAAAGAGCACTCACAGAACTTTTCGATTTCCCTCATTATTTTTAGGTGGAAGCATGACAGAAACAACTCACCCGACTAATACGACCAATGCTTATGGCAAAGAGATTGCTATGACAGTGATTGGCGCAGGTTCTTACGGGACATCTTTAGCGATATCTCTAGCTCGTAACGGTGCCAATGTTGTTCTCTGGGGACATGATCCTGTGCATATGGCACGTCTCGAATTAGAGCGAGCTAACAATGCGTTTCTACCCAATATCGATTTTCCGGAAAGTTTAATCATTGAGTCGGATTTAGAAAAAGCAGTCACTGCAAGCCGTGACCTTCTCATTGTCGTTCCTAGCCATGTGTTTGGTATCGTGCTCAACAACCTGAAGCCGTACTTAACGACGAACTCTCGCATCTGCTGGGCCACCAAAGGTTTGGAGCCAGAGACAGGGCGCCTACTGAAAGATGTCGCACACGATATACTGGGTGATGGCTACTCACTGGCTGTTCTGTCTGGCCCTACTTTTGCTAAAGAACTGGCGATGGGTATGCCCACCGCCATTTCAGTGGCTTCGCCAGATGAAAAGTTCCTAGAAGAGCTGCAAGAGAAGATCCACTGCGGCAAAACATTCCGCGTATACGCAAACTCAGATTTCATCGGCATGCAACTTGGCGGCGCAGTTAAAAATGTCATCGCTATCGGCGCAGGCATGTCGGATGGTATTGGCTTTGGTGCCAATGCACGTACGGCTTTGATAACCCGAGGTTTGGCTGAAATGAGCCGACTAGGCGCCGCACTTGGTGCGCAACCAGAAACCTTTATGGGCATGGCTGGACTGGGCGACTTAGTGCTGACATGTACCGATAACCAATCTCGTAACCGTCGTTTTGGTTTAGCTTTAGGTTCAGGTAAAGACGTCGACACGGCGCAAGAAGAAATCGGTCAAGTGGTCGAAGGTTATCGCAACACCAAAGAAGTTTGGTTACTATCAGAGCGTATGGGCGTTGAGATGCCAATTGTTGAACAAATTTATCAAGTGCTGTATCAAGGGAAAGATGCTCACTTAGCGGCGCAAGACCTACTTGCTCGAGACAAAAAGTCAGAGCGATAACATCGCGTATTCAGTCGTGGAATAAAATAGATAAGATGGATGGAAGAATGAAACACTGTGAACAGCAAAAAGTTTGGCAATGCATCGTGAAGGAAGCTCGCGAGCAATCAGAACAAGAGCCTATGCTAGCGAGTTTTTACCACGCCACTATTATCAATCACGACAGTTTGAGTGCTTCGCTTAGTTATATCCTTGCCAATAAACTCAAAACCGCTTCAATGCCAGCAATGGCTGTGCGCGAAGTGGTTGAACAAGCCTTCGCGGAAGATGCAGACATCATTGACGCTGCCGCTTGTGATATTTGCGCGACGGTCACCCGCGACCCCGCCGTTGAAATGTATTCAATGCCTCTGCTTTATTTAAAAGGGTATCATGCTCTACAAGGCTACCGCGTGGCGAATTGGTTATGGAAACAAGGGCGCATCGCGCTTGCTACTTACTTACAAAACCAAATTTCAGTCGCCTGCCAAGTGGACATTCACCCAGCGGCTCGTATTGGTAAAGCAATCATGCTCGACCACGCTACAGGTATTGTGATTGGTGAAACGGCTGTAGTTGCAAATGATGTGTCGATTCTTCAAGACGTTACATTGGGTGGTACCGGTAAAGAAGGTGGTGATCGTCACCCTAAGATTCGCGAAGGTGTCATGATTGGGGCCGGTGCGAAGATTTTGGGCAACATTGAAGTGGGCGAAGGAGCTAAGATAGGTTCTTGCTCTGTGGTACTGCAAGCCGTGCCTCCCCATACTACCGTTGCTGGTGTTCCAGCCAAGATTGTCGGCAAACCACAAACGGATAAACCGTCTTTGGATATGGACCAAGGGTTTAACGGTCGCTCACAGCATTTTATCTATGGTGATGGGATTTAAGCGCAGTAACGAGATGCGAGTGTCGGGATGAAAAAGGCTTGCTCTGGGAAAAGACTCAAAAAAACGCGTGCGACCTGATAACTAAAAAAAGACACTGAATGACAATAATGAAGAAAAAAATTCTCGCCATTAATACGACTCTTTTGATATCGACCAGCCTTTGTGTTGCTGTTTTATCTTCATCGTCATTTGCCGCATCGCAAGGTGAGCTAAAAGGTGTGTCGAGCGAAATATCTCGTCAACAAAAAGCCCTATCTTCACAGCAAAAAAAACTGGATACGTTGCAAGCCAATCTAAAAAGGCAAGAGCTCGCCATTGCTTCACTTGAAAAAGCGATCTTAGATAGCAAAAAGCAACTCAAGACGGCCAATGCTAACATTGCCAACTTGAACACAAAGATCACAGAACTCACCGCACAAAAAAAAGTGCAGACAGACAAGTTAGAACAACTGATTCAAACTTACTATATGACAAGTCGAGCGAAAGCCTCTTCTCATATCCTCAATACCGGTGTTGAAGAAGACCGCATTAGCCACTACTACCAACATCTTGCTAAAGCTCGCTCTGCAACGATAAATACGATTGAACACACTCAACGGGAATTAGAAGAAAGCCAGAAACAACGCCAACTTGAGCAAGAACAAATAACAACGCTTTTAAAACAACAAACGACAAAGCGCGATAAGCTGTCACAGACACAAGTACAACGTAAGAAAACGGTTGGTCATATTAGAAATAATATCTCCGGTGACAAGAGTTATTTAGCGGAACTCCAGCGCAATGAAACTCGCCTCAAAGCCGAGATAGCCAAAGCAGAGAAAGCCGCTCGCGAGAGACAGAACTCTGTCCCTATGGATGGTTTAGCCAAGCGCAAAGGAAAGCTGCCTTGGCCAATAAAAGGGAATATCCTACATAACTACGGCTCTCGTCAAACTGGTCAAGTAAACTGGAAAGGCATGGTGATCAACGCTAATTACGGTCAGCAAGTAAAGTCGGTTTACTCAGGAACGGTCGTTTTTGCCGAATATTTAAGGGGTTATGGACTGGTTGTATTGCTCGACCACGGTAAAGGCGATATGACACTCTACGGCTTTAACCAAGCGCTATTGAAAAAAGAAGGTGATAAGGTGAAAGCAGGTGAAGCCATTGCACTTGTCGGTAACACTGGCGGCCAAACCCGTCCATCGCTTTACTTTGAAATCCGTAGAAATAGTAAAGCTCAAAACCCGAAGAGTTGGTTGGTTAGGTAAGAGCAGATACGGAATTCGAGTAAAGCTCTTCGTTACCCGTATCTCGCTTACTCGTCTCTTTCTACTTTGAGTTCAACGCCCTGACACCATCTTCTAATAGCGTTAGTTGCTCAAAGCCTTGGGCTGTCGCAATGGGTTTAACCGTCGCGATCATCTGCAGCATTCCTTGATGGACCACTTGCTCGGTAATTTGAGCTTTTGGCGACATGACAGACTGATACGCCAACCAACCCGATGCAATCAAGTGAAGAGACGTCACCATCGACTTCATTTCTGCATCTGTTGCTTTGAGCAAGTTCAACTCAACGAAGGCTCTCATGATACCCACAAGATTGGTTTGCAGCTTTTCTTGTACGGCCATGTAATCAAGATGGAGCTTTTCATCACGCGACAATATTTCCGGTAGATTGGCATAGAAGAATCGGTACTTCCACATCAGCGTGAAGATAGAATCTAAGTAGCGCTTTAGTAGCGTCAGGCTTTCTTGTTGCCCTTGAATAGGGGTGAACCTTTCAAGCAGCTCTGTCGAATAGAGAGTAAAGATATCACGGACAATTTCTTGTTTGTTGCGAAAGTGGTAGTAAAGGTTACCAGGGCTGATCTCGATATACTCAGCAATATGATTGGTCGTAATACTACGCTCGCCGTGCTCATTAAAAAGTTCTAGCGCCGCGTAAACAATCTTGTCACGTGTTTTCATTAGTCATTAGTATCCCTATCCGTTCAATGGTTCAGTATATCGCCACTAAACGGATAGATCGAGCTGTTAACATCTGGTCGAATTAGCAATCGCTAAAATTCAACTGCAATGAATCGCTGCTGTAATCAATCACTGCCGAAAAGGTCTCGTGTGTATACCTTGTCTGCAACATCGGAGAGTTCATCAACCATTCTGTTAGATACAATCACATCCGATACAGCTTTGAACGCTTCTAGGTCAGAATAAACCTTCGAGTTAAAGAAATGCTCTTCCTCTAACACAGGTTCGAATACGACCACTTCAATACCTTTAGCTTTCAAACGCTTCATGATGCCTTGAATCGAAGAAGCACGGAAGTTGTCCGAACCGGCTTTCATTATCAATCGATAGATGCCAACAATCTTAGGAGATCGCTTGATAATGGAATCCGCAATAAAATCTTTTCTGGTTCGGTTAGCATCAACGATGGCACCAACAATGTTGTTTGGTACATCTTGGTAATTCGCTAACAACTGTTTGGTATCTTTCGGTAAGCAGTAACCACCGTAACCAAATGAAGGGTTATTGTAGTGATTACCAATACGAGGATCTAAGCCAACACCTTCGATGATCTGACGAGAATCCAAGCCATGCGCTTCCGCGTAAGAATCAAGCTCATTGAAGTAAGAAACTCGCATCGCGAGATAAGTATTAGAGAATAGTTTTACCGCTTCAGCTTCTGTTGAATTGGTAAAGAGCACATCGATGTTCTCTTTTTCAGCACCTTCCACCAGAAGATTAGCAAATACTTTAGCGCGTTCAGAGCACTCACCCACGATAATTCGTGATGGGTGTAGGTTATCGTACAGGGCTTTGCCTTCACGTAAAAACTCAGGTGAGAACATAACGTTTTCACAGTTCAGCTCTTGCTTAACGCGCTCAGTATAGCCAACAGGGACCGTTGATTTGATCACCATGACGGTATTTGGATTGATATCCATGACGTCTTTAATAACCGACTCCACAGAACTGGTATCGAAATAATTATTTTTCGGATCATAATCAGTTGGTGTGGCAATGATGACAAATTCAGCGTCTTGGTAAGCCGCTTTGTCTGTTGTTGCCCTGAAGTTCAGCGTCTTGTTTGACAAGAAGTGCTCAATCTCATTATCAACAATCGGCGACTGCTTGTTGTTTAGCATTGTCACTTTGTCATCAATGATATCTACCGCGATTACTTCATGATGCTGCGCTAACAACATTGCATTTGATAGACCTACATATCCGGTACCGGCTACTGCAATCTTCATGATAATACCTATGTTTTGAGCTATTAACTCAATAAAAATTATAACTTAGCTTGTCGTATCATACTCCGGTTGGGGAATTATTCCACTAGCCCGCTTTATCCATTCCTTGCTATACTCGATACAGTTTTGTATTCAAAAGAGTTAGAAAATTATGATTATCGTAACGGGTGGTGCTGGCATGATTGGCAGCAATATTGTTAAGGCGCTTAATGAAGCGGGCCACAACGATATTCTAGTCGTCGACAACTTAAAAGATGGTAAGAAATTTAAGAACCTTGTAGACCTAGACATCACTGATTACATGGATCGTGATGACTTCCTAACTCAAGTCATGGCCGGTGATGATTTCGGTCACATTGAAGCGATTTTCCATGAAGGTGCATGCTCTGCCACTACCGAGTGGGATGGCAAATACATGATGCTCAACAACTATGAATACTCAAAAGAGCTACTTCATTACTGTGTTGAGCGTGAAATCCCTTTCTTATACGCCTCTTCAGCGGCGACTTACGGTGAAACCGATACTTTCATCGAGGAGCGAGAGTACGAAGGTGCATTGAATGTCTACGGCTATTCAAAACAGCAGTTTGATAACTATGTTCGTCGCCTAACCGCGGATGCTGCAGCGTACAACGAAACGCTACCACAAATCGTAGGGTTTCGTTATTTCAATGTATACGGTCCGCGTGAGCAGCACAAAGGCAGCATGGCTTCAGTCGCATTCCATCTCAACAATCAAATGAACGCCGGTGAAAACCCGAAGTTGTTTGCAGGTAGCGAAACTTTCAAACGTGATTTTGTGTATGTCGGTGATGTCGCGGCGGTGAACTTGTGGTTCTTAGAAAATGGTGTATCTGGCCTCTTTAATCTAGGTACAGGCAATGCTGAGTCGTTTGAAGAAGTCGCCAAGGCAGTTATCAAGCACCATGGTAAAGGCGAAATCGAAACGATTCCTTTCCCTGAGCATTTAAAAGGCGCTTACCAAGAATTCACTCAAGCAGACCTAACGAAGCTTCGCGGTACAGGTTGCGATATCGAGTTTAGAACAGTGGCGGATGGTGTCGCTGAGTACATGAAGCTCGTAAACGCTTAACGGTATATTTCAGATTAGGACCAATAATACACCCTACTTTTAGCGTGTATTATTGGGAATGTCTAACGAATATAATCATTCCCAGAGTAACCGATATTAAGTTAACTCTCTGATTTAAATAATGTAGTGAATGAATGACCACACAACGCAATGATTTTGATCCAAAAGCTTACAATCCTGAGTTTGAATGGGGGTTTCTAGCACCTAAATACTGGGGAACTTGGATTGCTGTTTTGTTATCGTCTTTAGTCTGCTTCTTACCTAATAGCATTCGTTTAGCATTAGCTAAGTTTATGGCTAAGCAAGCTGTAAAAATCAAGAATAAGGCTAACCGCCGAGCTCGCGTAAACCTTGAGATGTGCTTTCCCGAGCAACCGGTAGAACAGCGCGAAGAAACTCTCTATCAGTCATACGTTACTTCCATCTCATTTTTGATGGGATTTGCTTCACTGACACTCAAGAGTAAAACTTGGCTAGAGAATAACACCTCGATAAACGGCCTGAGTAACCTAACCGATATTACGGACAGCGGCGAGAATGTGATCTTGCTGGTACCACACACATGGGCTATCGATATCCCAGCGGTATTGCTGGCATCGCGTAACCTTCCGGTATCAGCCATGGCAAAAGCACAAAAAAACAAAGTCAGTGACTGGTTAATGCACCGACAGCGCGTGCAATACGGCGGTCGTGTTTACGACCGTAGCGGAGGCATCAAGCCTTTCATCAAGTCAGTACGTGATGGGTACCTGGGTTACTATCTCCCTGATGAAGATCTTGGCCGTGAGCACAGTGTCTTCGTAGACTTCTTCGCGACTCAAAAAGCAACTATTTCAGGCCTCGGACGACTATCAAAACTGAGCAAGGCTAAAATCATCCCTCTGTTTGCTCAATACGATAGCAGTACAGGCCAATACACCCTTGACTTCTACCCTGCTCTACCATTCCCAACAGGGAGTGAAGGGCAAGACGCACGCATGATGAATCAATGCATTGAAGATTACGTGAGTAAGAATCCTGAACAATATATGTGGATCTTAAGACTGCTTAAGACTCGTCCTGAAAGTAATATTAATCCTTATAATAGCTAGTGTGTAATAACTATAATGACTCTTATCAAACGCAGCCTACCCCTTTTGCTGATACTGCCTTATTTTTTTTCGGTAACAGGCATGCTTGTATTAGATAATGGTGATAAAAAGCTTATTCCATTTATTATACTTAGTATAGTGATTAGTATATTTTTGTATAAAAAAGAGCTAATCATTAAAAATATTAAACATCCATTTATATGGCTATTATCTCTATTATGTATATATACAATATTTAGTTACTATTACCATGGGGCAAGCTCTAGAGAAACAAGAGCACTGCTTGGAGCGACACTGTTTATTTTGTTTTTTCCATATCAAATCCTTACTCAAAGAGTGATTCAATGGATAGTTTTAGTCGGTAGTTTTACAGTATGTATCAATAGCATCTATTTCAACCTGTATATAGGTATAGAGCGTGATGCTGGCTATATAAACCCGATACCTTACGCGACAGTGTGTGCATTGATATCCATAATCGCTTTCTCTTTATTTCTAGATAACTCACCTTTAAAGAGAAAGGTTCTTCCTATGATAGCTTTTTTGCTATCATTACCCCCTATAATCTTAAGTGAGGCTAGAGGTATCTGGTTAGCGTTCACTTTAAGTATCTTTATTATAATAATAGCTAAATGTATTAAAAATCCTCCGTCAAGAAAACAAATATTATCTTCTTTTATATTTACAGCCATTTTAGCCTCTTCTGGTGCTTTTTTATTTAAAGATAAAATAGTTCAACGATATGATAGTACCATTTATGAAGTCAAAAGAATTCAAGCCGATGACTATAGAACGTCTTTTGGTCTTAGATTACAAATGTGGATGTTAGCTCCTGAGTTAATACAAAAAAAGCCGTTACTTGGACAAGGGCATGAACAACAAAAAATATTACAAACAAAGCTAGATAAAAATGAAATATCCAATCAACTTTATTATTATGCTTCCAGTCATTACCACAACCAATTTTTAGATAAAGCGGTTAAGTCTGGAATTATAGGTTTAATACTTGTAATTGGACTTCTACTTTATCCAGTAATGATAGTTAAAAAATTACCATCACTCGATGCATATATAGTGATTGGTTTAGTTAGTCTATTTTTCATTGCTGGATTAACGGATGTTCCTTTTAATCATCCTCAACCCCTGATGCTGTATTTATTGTTCCTAGTCCCTATTTGCTCAAGATGTAAGAGAGTTACCAATGACTAAAATCTTTGTCATAAATTTAGAATCTTCCACAGATAGAAAAGAAAACATTAGTCGTCAACTAGATGAACTATCTCTTCCTTTTGAGCTATTTTCTGCCGTGGATGGCAGAACATCACCTCCTCATCCGCTACTTAAGCGTTATAATGATGATTTAAGCCAAACATACCGAGCAAAAACACTAAGCGCTGGTCAGTTAGGGTGCTATGCAAGCCATTACTTATTATGGCAGAAGTGTGTCGAACTCAACCAACCAATAATCGTAATTGAAGACGATGCTCTTATATTTAAAGAGGCATTCCTTAACTTCATACAAGATATTAGTGACATCCCCGAAACTGTAGAGTGCATAAGATTATTCAAAAACAAGCGCCGTAAATATGATTCTTACGAAGTGCTCGAAGCGAAATCTACTAGTATTCACAAGTTCACTAAAGGGCATATGAGTGCAACAGCCTATTTCTTAAGGCCTTCAGGAGCTAGAAAATTCCTTGAACACTCAAAAGAGTGGTATATGGCTGTAGATATTTATATGGACCGATTCTGGCAAAACGAAGTCGAGTGCTACGGCACTGCAGTACCCTGCTTAACGAACGACCCTAAGTTTGATTCTGATATCGGATATGAAAAACGCACAAGCACCAGAAGTTTATTCAAGAAATGTAAGCGTGAATGGTTCAATTTAAACGAAACTATCCAACGTCACCTACATAACATAAAATTCAAATACTCGAAGCGGTAATCCAATGAAAATTCTTATTGCTAGTTCCTACTATCATGCTCGAAATAGTGTACGTCCTGAAGCCGAAATGTTTATAGAAATGGTAAAGCAAGGTCATGAGGTCACAGTTCTTACCCAAGGCGATGCAGAATACGCTCAACGGTTTCAAGAAAATGGCGTAAGAGTTGTTGATGCCTACCCAAATAAAAAGATTTGTTTAAAGACTATCAAAGCTTATAAAAAAGAACTTAATAATAAAAGCTATGACATCTTTTATGCATTTAACTCCAAAACAATCCCAAACGCGGCGTTTGCGTGTATTGGCACAAAAACAAAATTAATCACATATCGCGGGACTACAGGTGGTCTGTATCGTCATGATCCTTCAGCCTATCTTACTCACCTGCACCCAAAAGTCAGCGGCGTTGTTTGTGTATCAAAAGCTGTTGCTAACGACGTCAAGAAGAGAGTTTGGTGCAATAAAGACAATGTAGTCACCATCTACAAAGGTCATGAACTAGACTGGTACACTGTTCAAGCAAATAAACCGGAAGAATTTGGCTTAGATTCCAATAAAGTCGTTGCTGTGTGCGCTGCTCATGTAAGACCCAGTAAAGGAATTGATGTTCTAATCAGAGCTACACACTTTGTAGATAATCCCGACTTCCATCTTCTTTTGATTGGCAGTGGCTACGAACCTTATTTCGAAATGGCCAAAGAAAGCCCTATGTCGGAAAGAATACACTTCATTGGTCACAGAAAAGATGTGCCATCTATAATGGCAATGGCTGACTTTCAAATCCAGCCATCAATCAGTGGAGAAGGCCTTCCAAGAACGATAGTTGAAGCCATGGCTAATGGGACACCATCCATCGTAACGACAACTGGTGGCTCCCCAGAACTTATTGAAGAAAACGAAACTGGCTACATTGTTCCCGTAAAAAACGCCCAGTTATTAGGTGATTCTATAAACAATATGGCGAAGAATAAAGAACATTGCGCGGAGATGGGACGTAAAGCAAAAATCAGACTTCAACGCTACTTTTCGTCATCAGAAACAGTAAAACAGCATATTAATTTTTTTGAAAAACTAACTAAGAAATGATCTGATACTAAAAGGGCAGGAAAATGAGTTAACCTGCCCTAACGATTTAGTTTTGATCTTTGATAATTTTACTTATCACTTCTTTTTGAATTTCGACTATCGCATTGAGTTGTGCCAAAGAGCTCAATTGGTAATTGCTCTTGTCATTGGCTAAAACTTTAAGCTTCAATTGTAAATTTTTCATATCGTCATTAGAGGCCAGTTTGTACACAGTCACGAGTGACAGCCACTTTCTCGATGAAGATTTAAATAATTTAGCTACATTTCTCTTAAACGTATTTTCTAACAATTTACCAATGGGCATCTTATTAACACTAATAAAAGGTAAGTCGTGTAATATTAGCTCTACATCCATAGATTCAGCAAAGTCATACCACTTTTCATCGTCAAATGCCGGGGAGAAACGAACTCCTTTCCAAGGGATGCGAAGTGCGTCCGCAATAATTGCACCGTGCATGGCCTCAGTCACAACGGACTCACACTCTTGAAGAGCCAACAAAAAAGTCTCGACCGGTTGTTTTGCTGTAATGTATGTTAAACCTATCTTCTGGCAAACTTTATCCCAATCGATAAAATCTTCACTACGATGATGAGGTATAAATCCAATCTTCCCTTTTTGTATTTCCGCTTTAGGGAAGTCAACTTCACGAAGGAGATAAGCACCATCTCCAACCACCAGTTCGGGTTTTAACCCTAATTTTTTTGCCGTCCTAGGTCCTCTTACACCATAAACAGCACACTTATCAGATAACTTGGGGACGTTCCACTCCCATGCACCTGATGAGAAAATAATAACTTCGTCCGCACCTGAAAGCGTTTTATTTAATCGCTTCTCCGTCAAAATCGTCCCTATGCCTAAAAAATAACGAGAGCTATCTTCTACAATCAAGTCACCAAACAGTTGTGGCCATAGCCAAGGGTTAAGATCATCCCCTACATTGTAAGTATCTGACAGGCAGTACTCTAATTTAAAAGCCACTGGTTAACTCCTTTCTTTTTCGATAAGCCACAAGCCAACATATTTATTGAAATTCACTTGAGCGTAGGTCATAGCCATGATGAAACCGACACTGCCATCCATAAAGCCACGGCGGATAATATAGACCAAGAAGAACGTCCATATTGCTCTTATTAGAGCAAGGAATAGGCCGTGTGACTTCTTACCTTTACGGTGATATTTTTGAGAACCAAGCCAAGCATATTGCGCTGCTTTATCTAAGCCGTGCCCATAATCTCTGTGGGTATAGTGGAGCAAGTAACCTTTCAGAGTGCCCGTCGTTCCTTGTTCCGGTATAGCGGTTTCATGAACTTCATCCAACGTATATCGAGAGCCCTCTCTTTTAAAGAGTCTCAACACAGCACGAGCACTGCGGCCATGTTTTAGAGTCGTGCCATAAAGCGTCACTCCCCAAGGCAGTTTGTACGCAGTGTGTTTGATTTGATCTTGTTTTAATAGTTCAACAAGAGCGTTGCTCATCTCTTTATCGAGAGCTTCGTCAGCATCAATTGATAGCACCCAATCACATGTCGCTTTATCTAGCGCTCGCTGCTTTTGCTTACCAAAGCCAGGCCAATCTGTGATTGTCACGTTATCTGTATATTTTTGGCATATTTCAACGGTTGCATCTGTTGAGCCACTGTCTAAAACAATCAGTTCATCGGCAATATCAACAACAGATTTAAGGCAAGTTTCAATTCGGTCTTCTTCATTCTTGGTAATAACAATGACAGACAGGGTATGTTTTCTCATTATTCAGCCCTAGAATTTCCAATAGTTTAATGATTTACGGATTTTAAAGTTACGAATCCAATTTTTTGGCTTGTTATCTTGCCAGCCGCTTTCTAGCACATCAGTAATAGCACTCAGAACTCTCGCTGAGGATTGCCCATCTAAGTAAGGGGTGATTGATGGACCATAACTGGCGATAGCTTTGTCTCTTGTTTCATCAGGTAGCATCGCTTGCTTAATTGCTGACTCTAACAGCTCGGCTTGAGTAATATTAATAAAGCTTGCTTGAGGGTCTCGATTATTTACCGTGACTACCGGCTTATTGAGCAACAAGAATTCCTGAAATATCGATGAGTTATCACACACCATCACATCAGCACGATGTTGCATTTCAATCACTCGGTCATTATCGAAAAACAGAAGATTATCGCCTTCCAACGCCTGATACTTTGCTCGGGTCTCTTGCTTCATTTTCGGATGAAGAGTCACTAACCATTGCCACTGACTCAGCTGGCTGAGGCGCTTAAGTTCTTCATAAACCAACTCAGCACACGATAAGCTTGGCGAAAACGTCGAAGCAAATAGAATTTGGGGTCTCTCGTAATTGTGTTCACTTGCTTGATAATTAAACAAGCTATCCAGCTTCAGCCACCCGGTTTCTTTTACTTGAAAATAGCCACGCTGTTTGGCTAATGGCTCAAGTGAATTGGTTCTTTCATGGCCTTCTGTGCAATACAAATCAAATAGACCACGCTCAGGGTATAAGTTCCCACGTTTGCTTTCGTTCAAGCCATGGAATACTTGTACCTTCATCCCTGAAACAAATGCAGGGACACGATCGCCGGGAACTAAGACGGCATGGGGATTAAAGGTCACCGCTTCGTCTAAAGAGACTCTTTGCTCTTGCTCTAATAACAAGTGCTCGGACGCATCGTCACCCACCAGTAGCCATTTTACATCATGACCAAGTCGCTTCGCATAGTCATAGAATGGGCGAAGGATAGCAAATGAATAATTTTGCTCGACGTAGAGCAAGAAACGATAGGTTTGATCGGTTTGCATAAGCGAGGAGATAAAATTCACCATGTCCGTTTGAAAGTGCAACTAAGCATTTAATTATAACGCTCTTTACTTTCGAGATTGAAGAAAATACTCTTCTGAATATTGATTTTACCTTCTGGTGTCACTGTTCCTATGCTTATACGACTTATCTATACTCTCATATTGTCATTAGCTTCTCCGCTACTGCTGTATGGGCTTTATAAGAGCAAACCTGGAAAGCCAAGTTTTGGTCAGCGTTGGAAAGAACATTTCGGGATCACACCGCAAACTCAAGGTAAGAATCCTATCTGGATTCACGCAGTATCGGTTGGTGAATCGATTGCCGCCGTACCTATCATCAAGCAACTGAAGCGACGCAACCCAAACCAAGCCATTATCGTTACCACGACAACCAGCACGGGTGCAGAGCAGATAGAAAAACTCGGTGATTTAGTCGAGCATCGCTACATGCCGATTGATTTTTCTTGGTGTATTCGAGGTTTTTTGAAGAGTGTTCAGCCTAAACAGATGCTAATCATGGAAACCGAGTTATGGCCAAACACACTGCACTGCGTCGCGAAAGCTGGAATCTCCATTTCGGTACTCAACGCTCGCCTATCTGAACGCTCGTGCCAGCGTTATGCTAAATTCCAAGCCGTTTTTGATCTCTTAGCCAAAAATCTCTCTCAAGTACTTTGCCAATACCCAAGTGATGCTGAGCGTTTTATACGATTAGGGTTAGATAAAGCATCTGTGCATGTGACTGGATCGATCAAGTTTGATATTGAAGTTTCAGCTGAACAAGTTGAAAAAGGCAAAGCATTGAGGAAACAGATAGGTTTTGAACGCGATGTCTGGATTGCTGCTAGTACTCACCAAGGTGAAGATGAAATTGTTTTAGATGCTCATAAGCAACTTCTAACAGACAACCCAAGAGCGTTATTGATGATTGTACCTCGTCACCCTGAACGATTCAGCCAAGTGACGGAACTGGCTGAACAGCAAGAATTCAACACTATCACTCGAACGAGTCAACAGCCAATAACGCCTGATGTTGAAGTCTATATAGCTGATACGATGGGAGAGATGTTGGTATTACTCGGTGGCGCTGATGTGTGTTTTATGGGAGGAAGTCTTGTCGGCGATAAAGTAGGCGGCCACAATCTTCTAGAGCCGGCGGCACTGCAGTTACCTTTACTCAATGGCCCTAGCTATTTTAACTTCAGCGAGATCACAAACAAACTGCTGGAAGCCAATGCCGTGGTTATTTGTCAAGATAGTAGTGACATTGTAAGCCAACTCAGAGAGCTGTTCACCCAACCTAAATTACGTAAGAATAAAGGCTTAGCGGCTTATCAAGTAGTTGAACAGAACCGAGGGGCATTGGATAGCACCTTACAACACATTATTGGCTAACAACCATTTGATTTAATTAACCTTGGTAGCCTTGCAATAACAGTTCCCAATCTGACTCTTGCCATTGAATCTGGCGCTTGTTCACTTCTTTTAAGAACGAGCGCTTTAAGCGGTTCAAGTTGCCTTCTTTCCAGTCATCACCTGCTTGCTGGCGACACTTATCAAAATCAATAATCCACACCGTTTGCGAATCATCAAGCAGGATATTGTGAATGTTGAGATCGGTATGATTGACCCCTGTATCGTGCATTTTTCTTATCTCTTGGCCAATTTTACGGTAAATATTCGCATCTATCGGATGAGCAACCAAGATATCAACCAGATCTTTGGCATTGGGAATTCGTTCAGACATTAAGTCCGCTCGATAAAGCAGCCCGCTTTTAATGGCTCTAGCAGCAATGGGCTTCGGTACATTAACACCTGCATTGGCCAAGACATTGAGAACGTTGAGCTCCATTGCACAGCGCGTGCTTTCCCAATCAGAGAAACGATATTGGTCTTCGACTAGCTTCCCAAACAATCCGCCACGGCGATAATGGCGCAATGCGGCCTGTATACCATCAAGCTGAATGAACCATGTGGTACCTCGTCCTTGAGCACTGCCTGAAATGGCGTCTTGTTGCTGCCAATATTCAGCCTCAAAGATCTGATCGATATCGCCCTCTGGTACCTGAGCCAAAAGTTCAGGGTCATACCAAATTGTTTGGTTGTTGGTGCTAATTGTTTCCATCTATGAGGCCTTTGGGTCGCTTTTCGTCATTGCTATTTTACAACTAATGCGAGTATCTGCATAATTCTGATGTTATTCACTTTTTCGGGCACTTTATGTCACTGTTCTCAACTGCACCTCAATCTCTTTGCATACTTCGTCTTTCCGCTATTGGCGATGTTTGTCATGCTATTTCTGTGGTTCAAGCCATTCAGAAGCAGTGGCCTGAAACGAAAATCACTTGGATCACGGGGAAAATCGAAGCCATGCTAATCGGCGATCTTCCGGGTATTGAGGTGATTGTTTTCGATAAAAAACAAGGCTTCAAAGGAATGCGTGAATTATGGCGACAGCTCTCTGATCGTAAATTTGACGCACTGCTGCACATGCAAGCGGCACTGAGAGCCAGCGTGCTATCTTGGGGGATCAAAGCAAGGTATAAAGTGGGCTTTGGTAAAAACCGCACTCGTGAAGGTCAATCACTGTTCACCAATCGCCAACTTCCTATCTCAGAAAAGTTTCATGTGTTAGATAACTTTGCCGAATTTGCGCGATACATTGGTGTGCCTTTCGATAAACCTCAATGGGCTATTCCATTAACGCCAGAAGATGAAGAGCTAGCAATCAGCACCATAGCCAACCAACCTACACTGGTTATCTCGCCTGCTGCCAGCAAAGACTCGCGCAACTGGCTAACAGAGCGATACGCTGCTATTGCTGATTATGCTGTCGAACAAGGCATGCAAGTGGTGTTATGTGGTTCTCCGGCGCCAAGAGAAGTTAACCTTGGTAGCGACATCGAAAAATTATGCCAGTCGCCAGTAACCAACTTGATTGGCAAAACGAACTTGAAGCAACTGACTGCCGTACTGAAACATGCAACGGTGGTATTGGCACCTGATACTGGCCCAGCCCACTTGGCAACTACGCAGTCAACGCCTGTAATCGGCTTGTACGCGCACAGCGACCCTCGTAGAACAGGACCTTACAACGATCTCGATATCGTAGTGAGTGTTTATCAACAGCACGTAGAAGCACAACAAGGTAAACCAGTCGCAGACCTTCCATGGGGAACCCGTGCTAAAGGCGATGACCTAATGAAAGACATCACACTCGATATGGTAAAGCAGCAACTCGATAAGGCCTTAAACTCTAGTAAAGCACCGAATTCGAACACTACATTAAGCAAGGACAGCTAAAATGAGCACACACGTTATTTATCCAGGAACTTTTGATCCGGTGACCAATGGCCACCTTGATATCATTGTTCGTGCCGCTAGCATGTTTGACCATATTACCGTTGGGGTAGCTGAGAGCCCAAGTAAAAAGACCATGTTTGAGTTAGATGAACGAGTAGAGCTACTGCGTGATGCCGTGGCTCATATCCCGAATGTCTCTGTTGAAGGATTTTCGGGGTTGCTGGTCGATTTTGCTAAACAGCAGCAAGCGAATGTGTTGGTGCGAGGACTAAGAACAACCATGGATTTTGAGTACGAGTTTGGACTCACCAGCATGTACCGAAAGTTACTGCCGGGGCTTGAAAGTGTGTTCCTTACCCCTTCAGAAGAATATGCCTTCCTCTCTTCAACCATTGTTCGTGAAGTCGCTATACACGGCGGGGATATTAGTCAGTTTGTGCCACAAAAAGTAGCAGATGAAATAAAGCTAAAAACAACTAAATAGCTCTCTTTAGCTAAATCGTAAAATAAAATAGCGCTCATTGAGCGCTATTTTATTTTCAAAGCTATCAATTACTACAGCGAGTAATAGGCCTTATACCAATCTGCGAAAGCTTTTGCCCCTTCTTAAATTTCAACTTGAGCTTTATAGATAAGAGCTTCAAACACATCTTTAGTAACAAATTTACCTCATGAGTTTTAGGTTTATTGACATCAATCACAACCCTCGCTTACAGGAAGGTGACCAACTATCACAATAAAACAAGTAGGTGCTAACATATTCTCCTAACAACAAACACATCACTACAACATTATGAAATCATACTGTATTACCTTGAAAAATAATCATTGTAGGCAAAGATCAACAGCCGACGCCCTTAAGGATGTTCAGGTTGATTTTGAGTTTTTTATTGGAGTGGATGCAAGAGTTGATGAGCATCCTTTACTAACCAGAATTCAAGAAAGAATTTTTTTGTACAACATGGGGAGGCCCCATATTATCGGTGAAGTTGGATGCTATGCAAGTCATTACCTTATATGGCAAAAGTGTATAGAGCTCAACGAACCAGTTTTAGTCTTCGAAGATCATGTCAATATTGACGAAAACATATTTCGTAATACGCTAGCTATCGCAGAGCAGCATATTGAGCAATGTGGTTTTATTCGGTTACAAGACAGTAAAAACAAACTGCATTACTCTGTTGATAAGTACCAAAAACAAAACCTTGTAAAGTACTTGAAAGTTCCTCAAGGAACTGCCTGCTACGCTATATCTCCCAAAGCTGCACGAGCGTTTATCGAACATAGTTCGACTTTCAATTATCCGGTCGACGTCTTCTTACGGAATACTTGGGTTCATAAACATCCCATGTTTGGTGTTGCACCTGCGGGATTACAGCGTAGTAAGCAGCCGTCAATCATTCGTCAAGGCAAAGGCAAAGGCAAAGGCAAAGGCAAAAAACACTATTCAGTAGCCTTAATGAAAGCCGTTAACAAAATAAAGAGCATGACGCTCAACCTAGCAACTAATTTTTACCACTTGTCTATTTTAGGAAAAGAATACAGGCCAAAATTATAGATGCTCAGCGTTAACGATCTTCAAAAAACAAAAGTAGCGCTCAATGAGCGCTACTTTTGTTTCAAAGCTATCGATTACTACAACGAATAATAGGCTTTATACCAATCTGCGAAAGCTTTTGCTCCTTCTTGGATCTTCACTTGAGGCTTGTAGCCAACCGCTTCAAACAAATCTTCCGTATCAGCGTAAGTCGCGTACACATCACCTGGTTGCATTGGCATGAAGTTCTTTTTCGCTTCAACACCTAGAGCACCTTCTAATGCTTCAATGTAGTCCATCAATTTAACCGGGCTGCCATGACCGATGTTAAATACACGATACGGTGCAGAACTGGTTGCTGGAGAGCCTTGCTCTACTGTCCAATCCGGCTGCTTGGCTGGAATACGATCTTGCACGCGAATAATACCTTCAACAATATCATCGATATAAGTGAAGTCGCGCATCATGTCGCCATTGTTGTAAATGTCGATCTCTTTACCCGCCACGATTAAGTTCGCAAACTTGAACATCGCCATATCAGGGCGGCTCCAAGGGCCGTAAACGGTAAAGAAGCGTAAGCCTGTCGTCGGTACGTCGTATAAATGAGAATAGGTATGTGCCATCAACTCATTCGATTTCTTGGTCGCGGCGTATAGTGAGATCGGGTGATCAACACTGTCTGCTGTATGGAATGGCATTTTTTGATTCAAGCCATAAACGGAGCTCGATGAAGCATAAACGAGGTGTTCAACCTTATTATGGCGACAGCCTTCAAGAATAGCTAAGTGACCGACAAGGTTGCTATCGGCATACGCCATTGGGTTATCAATTGAGTAACGAACACCCGCTTGCGCTGCTAAATGAATCACACGGTCAAATTTTTGCTCAGCAAACAGCTTCGCCATGCCCTCTCTATCAGCAAGATCCAGCTCGATAAAGGTCAGGTTTTCATGCTCGATACGTTTCAGACGGTCATGCTTCAGTGAGACTTCGTAGTAGTCATTCAAGTTATCAATACCGACAACTTCATGGCCTGCTGCGCATAGTCGCTCTGACACTGCAGAGCCGATAAAACCGGCAACGCCAGTTACTAAATATTTCATTCTACTATTCTCAATTCATATCATTAGTGTAATTGTAGCTACTAGCCTGCCTATCTACTAGCGTAAAAAAGTGAACATAAGTTCAGTTTTTTTATACTTGGCACTGTTCACAGAAGAACGTGTTTCTCTGCCCTATTTTTAACTCTTGAATCAGAGCCTCACAATTAGGGCATTCCTCTTTCGCTTTACCATAAACCTGTAGCTCTTGAGCAAAGTATCCAGGCTTACCATCAGCTTGTGCAAAATCCTTTAAAGTGGTCCCGCCTTGTTTGATAGCGGTGGCGAGCACTTGTTTGATCTCTTTGGTTAACAAGAGCCACTCTTGTTTTGTCACTTTGCTTGCAGGGCGCAAAGGGCTAATACGTGAAGCAAATAGTGCTTCGTTGGCGTAAATATTACCGACACCCACCACCACTTTGTTGTCCATGATGAATTGCTTCACGGCGACTTTACGTTTTTCTGCCTTCTCGGCTATGTAGTCGGCATTGAAGTCGTCCGTTAGCGGCTCGGGGCCAGACCCCAGTAACACAGGATGGACTTCATCAGGCGCCGACCATAGCCAAGCACCAAAGCGGCGTGGGTCGTTATAACGCAGTACCTTGCCGTTAGTGAGCTTAAGATCCACGTGATCGTGCTTAGCTGCAGGGAAGTCTGCATCTAATACGCGCAGTGAACCAGACATCCCCAAATGAACAATGGCACTGCCAACCTTAGTTTCAATGATCAGATACTTAGCTCGACGAGAGATGGCGAGTATTTTTTCACCTTCCAACTGTTTTAAATCAAGTGGGATATCCCAACGTAATTTAGGTGTCCGAAAAGTCATCGTTTTTATTGTCTCACCAACTAAATGAGGCGAGATCCCCATACGGCTCACTTCAACTTCGGGTAATTCAGGCATAATTTATTCGTCCGATTTAGGTGGTTTGTCTGATATAGATAGCTTGTCTGATTTCAATGAATGTTCTGAGCTAAGGCTTGGAAACAGGTAGCTCTCTTCAATAGACACCGCCAACCACTGATCATTCCAGTTTTTTAACAACCAGAACTCTGGCAATTGATAATAGGTAATACGCTGGGGCTCTTCTTGGTCTTGATACCATACTTCGATGGTATGTGGTGTATTTAACCGAGGCGTAAGGTCTGTATAAGTCTGTGAGTCGACTTCCGTACCCACAAGCTCTTTCCAACGCTGTGACAACTCTTGTGCATTGATAGTTTGAGGGAAGTCTGCATCTTTGAACTGGTAAACCCATTGATTGTCTTGTTGAACGACAGACCACTTAGCAAAGTGTAACGCTTGAAGCTCTGCTGCTGGATTTAGGAGATAAGGGTAAGGGCTCTCAACCTGAGGCTCAGGCTCGATAAGGTACGCTTTGATCAGTGTTGGAAGGTTTAACACCCCAATAAAAGCGATCACGCTTAACATGAGTATGTTGTTCCACCGGCGTCCACGATATCTCATCTGATTCTGCTCATCTAATCTATTGAGCAATCAGTATATCGTGAAACGAGCAACACTTTCTATGCACACGACTTTCTGTGCGTTGTTTGCTTATCGATTAAAGGGGGAGAATTGATAATGCCTAATTTCAGATATAAAAAAACCCAGCGATTAAGCTGGGTTTTTTAACTTTTTCTTCTACTGGAGAAGAGCAAAAAAAGCATCAATTACTTGATTTTCGCTTCTTTGTACATAACGTGTTGGCGAACTACTGGATCAAACTTTTTGATCTCAAATTTGCCTGGCATGTTACGTTTGTTCTTATCAGTTGTGTAGAAGTGACCAGTACCTGCAGAAGATACTAGACGAATTTTCTCACGAATGCCTTTAGCCATTGCTTAATTCCTCTTAAACGTTTTCGCCACGTGCACGGATATCAACAAGAACAGCATCGATGCCTTTCTTATCAATAATACGCATGCCTTTAGCAGTTAGACGTAGTTTAACAAAACGTTTTTCGCTCTCTACCCAGAAACGATGAGTTTGTAGGTTCGGCAGAAAACGGCGCTTAGTAGCATTGCGTGCGTGTGAACGGTTGTTACCCGTTACTGGACGCTTACCAGTTACTTGGCATACTCGGGACATGAATGTCTTCTCCAATCGTTTCAGCTCGATATCAACCTTGGTGGCCGAACCTCTCTATCAATTAAAATAGAAGGTAAAAACCGTTATGGAAAATCCATACAAGGCTATCAAAGGTCGCGCATTATACTAACTTGACACGCATTGCTCAAGACCCGAACAGATCCTTTTTACGGATTTCGTGATCTTTTTTTGTGCAGCGCAGCTTGCTTGAGTAATCAGAGCTGATTTTAGGTCTAAAAATGTGGGCGGAATAATAGCAGATTTAACGCAACTAACAACCTAAAATGTGATTCAAATCCATCCACGCTCTGCAAAAGAGACAACTTCGCCATCTCCAACGACAAAATGGTCGAGAACTCGGATGTCCACCAACGCTAATGCATCGGTTAAACGGCGTGTGATTCGCCTATCCGCTTGGCTGGGCTCTGCGACACCCGAAGGATGGTTATGAGCCAGGATTAATGCCGCTGCATTATGGTGAAGAGACCGTTTAACCACTTCCCGAGGGTAAACCGATGCAGCATCGATGGTTCCTTCAAACATCACCTCGTCCTTTATTACCCTATTTTGGTTATCGAGGAACAATATATAGAAGGCTTCTCGCTGGCGATCGCGCAACATACTCGAAAGGTAGAGCTTGGTATGACTAGGGCTCGTTAATGCATCTCCACGAGATAACGTCTCTGCTAAATAACGTTGCGTCATCTCTAACACAGCCTGCAATTGAACATATTTCGCTTGCCCCAGTCCTTTATGGGCACAGAATTCCGTTTCCGTTGCAGAAAAAAGTTGCCGTAGCGAGCCAAAGTCTTTGATCAACTTATCGGCTAACTCTAGTACGTTCATTCCCTGTGTACCTGTACGAAGAAATATCGCGAGCAATTCGGCATCACTCAAAGAATCCGGCCCTCTATTTAGTAGTTTTTCTCTCGGCATCGATTCGGCAGGAATATTACTGATAGGCATATAAAGGCTATTTCGTTGGTCATAAATACAGTCCATCAGATTAACGGCCTTGCTCATTGAGATCCTTCAATGCAGTAGAAGGGGGTCGAGTCGATTGTAAAACCATGTAATTGATAAGTTTGATAACACCAACTTGATGCGCGTCAACTCTGTTCGAACTCTGCTTCTAGGCACTCATCCTTTGTTCTGATATCGTAAGTCCCAGAAAAATTAAGGAACAGAATCATGCAAACATTGGTTAATCAACTGAGTAACGCAGACCAACAAGGCCTAGCAGGTAAAAAAATCCTACTTGGTATTAGTGGTGGTATCGCTGCTTATAAATGTGCCGAACTGACTCGTCGCTTAATTGAACGTGGAGCACAGGTACAAGTCGTGATGACAAATGCGGCCAAGGAGTTCATTACTCCCCTCACCATGCAAGCCGTCTCTGGAAGGCCAGTGTCTGATAGTTTGCTTGATCCTGCGGCGGAAGCTTCCATGGGGCACATCGAGCTCGCAAAGTGGGCTGACTTGGTATTACTAGCACCAGCAACCGCCGACCTTATTGCGCGCATGACAGCTGGCATGGGTAACGACTTGCTGACCACTTTGGTTTTAGCAACCGATGCACCAGTTGCGGTCTCTCCGGCCATGAACCAGCAAATGTACAGCCATCCTGCGACTCAAGAAAACATCGCGACACTAAAACGTCGTGGTTGTGAAATCTGGGGACCTGCGGCTGGCGAGCAAGCGTGTGGTGATGTCGGTATGGGTCGTATGTTAGAGCCAATGCAGCTAGTACATCGCTGTGAAGACTTCTTCCAACCTAAGCCGCTTACTGGCCGTTCTGTGCTTATTACTGCAGGTCCGACTCGTGAAGCGATTGACCCTGTGCGTTACATTACCAATCACAGCTCAGGCAAGATGGGCTATGCACTGGCTGAAGCAGCCGCCAAACAAGGCGCAACAGTCACTCTAGTCAGCGGCCCTGTATCACTCGCGACACCAAGCCAAGTGACTCGTATTGATGTCGACAGCGCTCAACAGATGTTTGATGCGGTTGCAGCAAGCGCTTCTCAACACGATATTTTCATCAGCTGCGCCGCGGTTGCCGATTATCGCCCTGAGACCATCGCAGACCAAAAGCTTAAAAAGGTCGATGGTAAAGACGACATGACCATTCAAATGGTTAAGAATCCAGATATCGTCGCTTCTGTCGCTTCAATGACCGAAGGTCGCCCATTTACTGTCGGCTTCGCAGCAGAAACTCAAGATGTTGAGAAGTACGCACGCGGCAAACTTGAAAGAAAGAATCTCGATATGATTTGCGCCAACGACGTATCTGTCGAAGGGCAAGGCTTCAATAGCAGTAGCAATGAGCTGCACCTTTATTGGAAAGGCGGCGATAAATCTCTACCACTGGAAAGCAAAGACACACTTGGTTTCCAGATCCTCGATCAGATCCAAAAGCTTATTGATGCATAAACGCACAATTTTGCTCTGACAATCTGCTGACACCTCTCGATTCTGTTGACCTAGGGCTCACAAAACTAGGAAACAGAATTGAATGGTGTTTATAATCCTTCTTCACTCAATCCTCATCTTTAGGAAAGGAAGTAAATAGATGGCTGGTGCTCGAAAATCAAACCGTCGTGAAGAAATCCTACAAGCTCTCGCACAAATGTTGGAATCGACCGAAGGTGCTTCTCGTATCACAACGGTAAAGTTGGCCAAGCAAGTGGGTGTTTCTGAAGCTGCATTATACCGCCACTTCCCAAGCAAAGCCCGCATGTTTGAAGGCCTGATCGAGTTCATTGAAGAAGCGTTGATGTCTCGAATCAACCGCATTCTGGATGAAGAGAAAGACACGCTAGAGCGCATACGCCTAGTGCTACAACTTATTTTAGCTTTCTCAGAACGTAACCCAGGCCTGACTCGAATTTTGTCTGGCCATGCTCTAATGTTTGAAAATGAACGCCTGCGTGATCGCATCAACCAACTTTTCGAACGCATTGAGACGCAACTTCGCCAGATCCTGCGTGAAAGAAAGCTTCGTGAAGGGAAATCATTCCCGGTTGATGAGAAAATCTTAGCCGCTCAGCTGCTAGGTCAAGTTGAAGGTAGCTTGAATCGATTTGTTCGCTCAGATTTCAAATATCAACCGACAGAAAACTTTGATGCTTATTGGGCTCTGCTAAGCGCTCAAATTAAGTAGCAATTAAATTAAGTAGCAATCAAATCTTAAGTGATGGTTATGACGACGAAAACTTCTCCGACAAACAGCACTGCACAACACGTTATTACTAAGCCACCTTTTACTCTGGCGTTACTCCACCCTAAATACTGGGGCGTTTGGTTCGGTTTTGGGCTATTAGCGCTTATCGTTAATGTTCTCCCTTACCGTATGTTATTACTGCTAGGTCGTTTATTGGGTTCTCTTGGTGCTCGTTTTGGCAAGAAGCGCGTCGCTGTAGCAACCCGTAACTTGGAACTCGCCTTCCCAGACAAGCCAGCTGATGAAGTCGCGACAATGGTCAGTGAGAACTTTAAGAATACTGGTATGGCGCTAATCGAAACCGGTATTACGTGGTTTTGGCCAACATGGCGTTTCAAGCGCATCCTAGTGGACAAAGACACCCAAATGCTGCGTACTCACAAAGCCAACGGTAAAGGGGTTCTTCTATGCTGCGTTCATGCCTTAAATCTAGAGATCACTGCGCGAGCAATGGCGGTACTTGGCATTTCTGGTTTAGGTGTTTACCGCCCGCACAACAATCCAGCTTATGAGTTCATTCAATACCGAGGTCGTACTCAGAACGGCAATCGCTTGATTCACCGTAAAGATGTGAAACGTATGATTCGAATTCTGCGTCAGGGTGAGATCCTTTTCTATCTGCCAGATCATGATTACGGTCGTAACAAAGCTGTGTTTGTGCCTTTCTTCGCGGTAGAAGATGCGTGTACTACCACAGGGACTAGCATTCTGGCTTACACCAGCCGATGCGCAATTGTTCCGGGTTCAGGTTTTAGAAATGCCGATGGCAAGTATGAAATCATGGCCGATGAATCAATCGAAGATAACTACCCACAGAAAGATGAGAAAGCAGCGGCGGCTTACATGAACCGCTACCTTGAGAAGATTATCTTACGTGCTCCAGAGCAATGGATGTGGCTACACAAGCGCTTCAAAACAATGGAAGATCCAGAAGTGGAGCGCGGTATTCGTTATAAATAGAGTAGCCGTTATAAATAGAGTTACCGCTACAAATAGAGCGCCTATCTTTAGATAGGAAACTGCTCACTTCAATAGAAAAGTAAAAGGCCCGACAGATATTTATCTCTCGGGCCTTTTTGATTTTTCGATTCTAAACTTAGAACGCTAAACTGTTAGATTCGACATTTCAGGAATTAGATTCCGTATTGAGCGCGGTACGCTTTTACAGATTCTAGGTGCGCGGCGTCTGTGCCTTTCTCTTCAAGGAAAGTCACCAAGTCAGTCAGGCTAACGATTGAGATGATTGCACAACCGAAGTCACGCTCAACTTCTTGAATCGCAGACAGTTCGCCTTTGCCCTTCTCTTGACGGTCGATAGCAACAAGCACGCCCGCTAAATCAGCGCCGTTTGCTTGGATGATTTCCATCGACTCACGAATCGCAGTACCTGCAGTGATCACGTCGTCCACTAGCATGATGCGACCTTCAAGTGCGCTACCTACTAGATTGCCACCTTCGCCGTGGTTTTTCGCTTCTTTACGGTTAAAGCAGTAAGGCGTGTCTACATCGTGGTGATCTGCCAATGCAACCGCTGTTGTCGTTGCAATTGGAATACCCTTGTATGCAGGGCCAAATAGCACATCGAATTCAATGCCAGAATCAGCCAATGCTGCTGCGTAGAAGCGACCTAAACGCGCTAGGTCACGACCTGTATTAAACAATCCAGCATTGAAGAAGTAAGGGCTCTTACGGCCAGACTTTAAAGTAAACTCACCAAACTTAAGTACTTCTTTCTCTAGTGCAAATTCAATAAATTCACGTTGATATGCTTTCATGCTCATCCTCTAAATTAATTTACTTTCCAATTCCTAACTTCCGATCACTTCGAAAGCTAACGATGATGTATTTTCTAAATAGATAGCTCTACAACAAGGCAGCAAAATTTTTCAGCCCTATGAGCATAGGGAACCTATGTGATTAGGGTGAAAAATTGTAGCTAACACAGGTGTAGAGTTATCTATGATGAAAATAAAAAAATAGCCCCCATTTGGGAGCTATTAAAAATGATTAGTCGGCCAACGCAGCTTTTTGCGCTTCAACAATGTCAGCAATGCCCTTATTCGCCAGGGCTAAAAGCTGCATCAGCTCTTCGTGGCTGAACGGTTCGCCTTCTGCGGTGCCTTGAATCTCAATCATCTTACCGTCTTCGGTCATTACAACGTTCATGTCGGTATCAGCTGCTGAGTCTTCAACATACTCAAGGTCACACAGTGCTTGTGCACCAACGATGCCCACTGAAACTGCCGCTACGTGGCCTTTCATTGGGTTCTTTTTCAGTTTGCCGCTGTCTAATAGGCTCTTGATTGCGTCAGCCATCGCTACGCTTGCACCAGAGATAGACGCAGTACGTGTACCACCATCGGCTTGGATAACATCACAATCGACAGTGATCATGATTTCACCCATTGCTTTTAGATCAACAACTGCACGCAGGCTACGAGCGATCAGACGTTGGATTTCCATCGTACGACCACCTTGCTTACCGCTCGCCGCTTCACGACGGTTACGAGTGTGTGTTGCACGTGGCAGCATACCGTATTCAGCGGTTACCCAACCCTTTCCTTGGCCTTTTAACCAACGCGGCACGTTTTCTTCTACCGTTGCATTACATAGAACTTTAGTGTTGCCGAACTCAACTAATACAGAACCCTCAGCATAAGCTGTGTAGTTACGAGTAATTTTAATTGGACGAATTTGATCTGCAGCGCGGTCATTTGGACGCATTGGTATCTACCTTATTAACAGTCTGAAGTGATTTACTATCGAAAGAGTGCATCACCTGAGAAAGGGGTGAGACAGTTTTGATTGGGGCAAGATTATATAGCAGTTTACCTTTCAAATCTATTTACCGTTCAAAGCGATTTATCATCGAAAGCTATTTTTCGTAACAGGAGGTTTACCGTGAAAGGGGAACTACTGCGAAAAGGAAACGAACATGAAAGAAAGAATGAGGCTGAAAGGATAACTACGTGAAAAGCTCCGGCTTCGGGTGCAACCCGTATCGTGATACTATGCGTGCGCGTTATTTTCAGAATGATAAAAGACAGGAAAATTCGATGATTTATAGTATGACCGCGTACGCACGCAAAGAAGTAAAAGGCGATTGGGGCAGCGCAGTATGGGAAATCCGTAGTGTAAACCAACGCTACCTAGAAACTTACTTCCGTATGCCTGAACAGTTCCGTGGTTTAGAGCCAATCTTGCGTGAGCGTTTCCGTAAGCGTCTTGCACGCGGTAAGGTTGAATGTAACCTACGCTTTGAGGCAAACCCTGCAGCAAAGGGCGAGCTAAGCATTAACGAAGGTTTGGCTCAGCAAGTAATCAATGCTGCGAACCAAGTAATGACGATGACAGGCGAAGACAGCCGTTTGAACCCATTCCAAGTGATGAACTGGCCTGGCGTGATGGAAACACCTGAGCAAGACATGGATGCCATCAACAAAGACCTGCTAGAAGCATTCAACGAAGCAATCGCAGAGTTCATTGATGCTCGTGCTCGCGAAGGTGAGAATATGAAGGCGCTCATCGTACAGCGCTTAGATGCAATCACTGAAGAAGTCGTGAAAGTTCGTGCACGCATGCCTGAGATTTTAGAATGGCAACGTGAGCGTCTACTTAACAAGTTTGAAGAAGCGAAAATTGAGCTTGAAGGTTCTCGTGTTGAGCAAGAGCTTATCTTGCTGGCACAGAAGTCAGACGTAGCAGAAGAGCTAGACCGTCTAGACTCTCATGTCAAAGAAGCAAACGCAGTACTGAAGAAAGGCGGCGCTTGTGGCCGTAAGCTCGACTTCATGATGCAAGAGTTCAACCGTGAGTCAAACACGCTAGCATCTAAGTCTATCAGCACAGACATCACAGCATCAGGCGTAGAGCTTAAAGTTCTTATCGAACAGATGCGTGAGCAGATCCAGAATATTGAATAACAGTTTGTAAGAACAAGCTGAATCAGTGTTGATTAACTTAAAGATAAGCTCCTAAATTTAGGGGCTTTTTTTTATAAATACAATGATGCACAGCAAGAAAAATCGAAGATCAGAAAGTGAGCCGGAAAATTAGCTTAGAACGAAGTATAGATTGTGGATTACGATAAGGGTGTAAAGAAGTAATGGGGGTAATGAAAGTAAAAAGGTATTAAAGAAGTAATGGGGGTAATGAAAGTAAAAAGGTATTAAAGATATTTCAGAGAGAGATGAAGACTTGAAGCAGGAGATAGAAATTAAAGCAGAAGGTAAAGCAGGAAAGTGACGCAGGTTGTATACAACCTGCGTCGACTTAAAATCTTATACAGCTACAACGTTTGCAGCTTGAAGACCTTTTTGGCCTTGCTCTACTTCGAAAGACACTTGTTGGCCTTCTTTAAGAGTCTTGAAACCTTCAGAAGCGATAGCACGGAAGTGAACGAATACGTCAGCGCCGCCGTTGTCTTGAGTTAGGAAACCGAAACCTTTCTCTTCGTTAAACCATTTTACTACGCCGTTTGTTTTGTTAGACATGTTGTGTCCCTTATATAAAAATAAAAAATTAATCGCCAAAAGTGCGATGCGCTGAAAGCTTGAATTATTTAATGTATCTATGAAGCTAAGGGAAACACTGAGGATAACAACGAAGCAATACTGAGGGTTTTTCTTTACAACTGGATGTTTCATTTAATAACTCTGAAAACAGAGCGAGGTGATTATTAGTTATCTGAGCTGAGTTGTAAAGCGTTATTTCAATAAAATTTATTTTTCGTTCAATTTACATCTATTGAGCCCCAGCGAACTGGGGTTCTTGTGCTACGCGCTGAGTCGAAAGAAAACCAACTCCTACTCATCAGGTTGCTTAGTTCGAAGGTCTACATAGGGCCAATAGTGATGTCCGACTCGAATCAGTAATGTGGCAGCTGCCAGGGTAAAGGCCGCTAAAGACAACCAAACGATCAATACTGCATCGAGCTCCTTCATACCTAAGGTGATGTAACGAGCAATCGCCATCATCGCAATGTAGATTGGGTATCGGACTGGGATCTTACCGTTCATCACAAACTGCTGAACCATCGCCAACACTTCCAAGTAAATAAACATCAGAAGAATATCGGTCAGTTGCACTCGCCGCTCAGAAAAAACGTGCATGAACTCTTCAACCATCGCAAACAAGGTCGCCAGTGTGATCGCCACCAGCAAGACCGCTTCCATAATGTGGAACACTTTTAAAAACGGTTTACTAAAAGATTTAGGTAAATGAGAAGACATAGTCACTCTTCAAAAAATAATTAATCCAACCTCTACATTAGCATGCACTCTAGAGAAGCGACGAATACAAAAATGGCCCCACATTCACTGCAGAGCCATCTATTGGTTTTTTACTTAACGACTGTTACTTAACAAACGTTACTTCGCTATTAAGCTTATAGCAGGATTAGGTAAGTTAAGAACACCACACACAGTCCGTAGATAAGCGGGTGTACTTCTTTACGCTTACCCGCGACAACCATAGTGAATGCGTAGCTGATGAAGCCCATCGCCATACCGTTCGCAGGTGAGAAGCTTAGCACTGTGAACATGATGGTGAAGAAGGCTGCAATGCGTGACTCTTTCTTTTCCCAATTAATCTGGCCAAGACGGCCCACCATATAAATACCGACCACGACCATCGCTGGCGCAACCATTGCTGCCGAGAAGATAGAGAAGATTGGGTATAGGAAGAGCGAGATTAAGAACAGGCCAGCCACCATCACTGCCGCTAACCCCGTTTTTGCACCTTGAGAAGAAGCAATGCCAGACTCAGAGAAAGCGGTAATTGATGTCGTACCAAGAATCGAACCAATCACCGTACCGCCGGCATCAGCAACCAACGCTGACTTCGCGTTTGGCACCTTGCCATCTTTATCGATAATACCCGCATCACGGCCAACGCCCACAATTGTGCTCAAGCCATCAAAGAAATCGACAATCAGGAAGATAAGGACAATGAACAAGAGATCGAACATTTTCTCAGGCGTGAAAGCAGAGAAATCAAAAATAGCACCGAAGCTGCCGGCCATGCTTGGCGGCATAGCAACAAACTGATCTGGAATGGGTGCGTTTGAAGTGCCCATGAAGAAGTCAGCAAGAATGGTCAATACGATAGCAGAAACGAACGAGATGAACGTCGCTAGCTTGATGTCACGAACCATACATCCTAGTGCGATGAAGATGCTCACGTAAGCGATGACCACTTTTGGATCGGAAATGTCGCCTAAGCCAACCAGTACGAACGGGTTAGAAACGATGATGCCTGCATTCTTAAGGCCTAAGAATGCAATGAATAAGCCGAGAGACACAGTAATCGCCAGCTTCAAGTCTTCAGGAATCGACTCAATCATCGACTTACGAATATTGGTTAACGAGAACGCGAGGTACAAGATACCTGACAGGAAAATGCCGAACAGCGCCTCATTCCAAAGCACTGCAACTGAACCACTTAATAGCAAACCTTTGAAGAAGCCGTTCATGCTCATACCCGGTGCAAGCATGACTGGGTAGTTGCCCCAAATGCCCATGATGAGCGTTGCGATAGCCGCAGCCAATGCCGTTGCAGTAAATACCGCCCCTTTGTCCATACCTGGGATCCCCCCCAAAATGGCCGGGTTAACCGCAAGAATGTAGCTCATCGCCAAGAAAGTAATAAAACCCGCGTACAGTTCAGTGCCAATCGTGGTTTTTCTTTCAGTGATTTTAAACATCGAATCAAGCGAACCAGAGGTGTTCTGGGCTTTCAGGGTGGAATCGGTACTCACAACAAAACCTTTGCAATAAATTAAGAATTTGGTGATTCAAATGCTGTGAGAATAGAGAGGTCTCTACACTAAAAACTGTAGTCACCAAGATAGGCTCGGTAGTAGAAACATCTAGTCCATATCACTAGACATATACAGCATTTAATCGTTTGCGCGGATTGTAAGGATTGAGATTAAAACATCAACATTTTTTGCCTAGATCACATAAAAAAATGAGCGTCGAGGGTCATTACATTTATACCAAACTCAGTCAAAGGATCATTCACTAATAAATAACGATCAAGCCAGTTGTTCTCAATCATCTAAATATGCTACTCTTCGCCTCCATTTTTCTGACCTAATTTTTACCAGTTGCCTCTATTGATTTCACTCGCTATTCCTTTATAGATGCAATCATCGGTACAACAATTAAGGTCAGTGCTATCTTTTATAGTGTCGGTTTATCGCCTGCACTTAATCCAACCAACAGTGGAAATATACAGATGGGCAAAGGTACTCTTTACATCGTATCTGCACCTAGTGGCGCAGGTAAGTCGAGCTTGATCTCAGCAATGCTAGAAACCAATCCAACCTACGCAATGAAGGTATCTGTTTCACACACCACTCGCGGTATGCGCCCTGGTGAAGAGAATGGTGTTCACTACCACTTTGTAGAAAAACATCACTTCGAAGACCTTATCGGTAAAGGTGAGTTCCTAGAGTACGCTGAAGTGTTCGGCAACTACTACGGTACTTCACGCGTTTGGATTGAAGAAAACCTAGACCGCGGTATCGATGTATTTCTAGATATCGACTGGCAAGGTGCTCGTCAGATCCGTAAACAAATGCCTCAAGCAAAGAGTGTTTTCATTCTTCCACCATCAAATGGTGAACTTGAGCGTCGTTTGAATGTTCGCGGTCAAGACAGCAACGACGTTATTGCGAAACGCATGAGCGAAGCAAAATCAGAAATTTCTCACTATGCAGAATACGATTATGTGATCGTGAATGATGACTTTGATGCAGCCCTAATGGACTTCAGAGCTATCATTCGTGCGGAACGTTTAAAACAAGATAAGCAAGCAGCAAAATACAGCGGCATGCTTACAGCACTACTGGCGGAATAATCTAGAACTAGATTTTCCACTGAGATAAGTATACGGTAAGCTAGTAAGTATCTAGTTAAACTTGTATACTTTCTCGTCATTAAAAATTTATTAGTTAATTACTATTTGGAGTCCTCATGGCACGCGTAACTGTTCAAGACGCTGTTGAAAAAGTTGGCAACCGTTTCGACCTAGTTCTTATTGCGGCTCGCCGCGCACGTCAAATGCAAACTGGCGGCAAAGATTCACTAGTGCCTGAAGAAAACGATAAGCCAACGGTTATCGCCCTTCGCGAAATCGAAGAAAGCCTTATCACTAAAGACGTACTAGATGCTCGTGAGCGTCAAGAGCAACAAGAGCAAGAAGCGGCTGAACTTGCAGCAGTAAGCAGCATCGCTCACACTCGTTAGCTCGCAGTCGTTAGCTCACAGCCGCTAAAAGCGTCATTCGAACTAATTAACCTTCCGGGCCTTTAATTTGTATCTATTCGATAGCCTCAAAGACGTTGCCCAAGAATACCTAACAGAGCCTCAAGTTGAGGCTCTGCGTCAATCTTATGTGGTAGCGAGAAACGCCCATGAAGGGCAAACCCGTTCAACGGGTGAACCATACATTATCCACCCTGTAGCGGTTTCAAGAATTCTGGCAGAAATGCGTCTGGATATCGAAACTCTGCAAGCCGCCCTACTCCATGATGTAATTGAAGATACTGAAGTTACAAAAGAGGAGCTAGAAGCTCAATTCGGCAATACCGTTGCTGAATTGGTTGATGGTGTATCTAAGCTGGATAAGCTTAAATTTCGTGATCGCAAAGAAGCGCAAGCAGAGAACTTTCGCAAAATGGTTCTCGCTATGGTGCAAGACATCCGCGTTATCTTGATCAAATTAGCTGACCGCACGCACAACATGCGCACGCTTGGGGCTCTTCGTCCTGACAAAAAGCGTCGTATTGCCCGTGAAACCCTAGAGATCTATTCTCCGCTAGCTCATCGTCTTGGTATTCATAACATCAAGACTGAACTGGAAGAGTTGGGCTTCGAAGCCCTCTACCCTAACCGTTATCGTGTACTTAAAAACGTAGTGAAAGCTGCACGTGGTAACCGTAAGGAAATGATCCAACGTATCCATAACGAAATTGAAGGCCGTCTTGAAGAAGTCGGTTTACCAGCGCGTGTACTTGGTCGCGAAAAAAATCTGTTCTCTATCTACAACAAGATGAAAACCAAAGAACAGCGCTTCCACACCATTATGGACATTTACGCTTTTCGCGTCGTAGTTGATACCCCAGATACTTGTTATCGCGCACTTGGTCAGGCTCACAGCCTATACAAACCACGCCCTGGCCGCATGAAAGATTACATTGCGGTACCAAAAGCCAACGGCTACCAATCTCTGCATACATCAATGATCGGCCCTCATGGGGTGCCCGTTGAGGTTCAAATCCGTACTGAAGATATGGATCAAATGGCAGACAAAGGTGTCGCTGCACACTGGTCTTACAAAGGCAATGGTTCGCGCAGCAGCAACGGGACAACCGCACAGGTTAAAGCACAACGTTGGATGCAGAGCTTACTTGAGCTTCAACAAAGCGCAGGTAACTCATTCGAATTTATTGAAAACGTTAAATCTGATCTGTTCCCAGATGAGATCTTCGTGTTCACGCCGAAAGGTCGCATTGTCGAACTTCCTGCAGGCGCAACCGCGGTCGATTTTGCTTACGCGGTCCATACCGATGTCGGCAACATGTGCGTGGGGGCTCGTGTAGACATGAACCCTTATCCACTCAGCAAGTCGCTGAAGAATGGTCAAACGATTGAGATCATCAGTGCTCCGGGCGCTCGCCCAAATGCAGCATGGCTCAACTACGTAGTGACCTCACGCGCTCGTACTAAGATCCGTCAGGTTCTAAAAACGATGCGCCGCGAAGAGTCGATTACGCTAGGTCGTCGTTTACTTAATCACGCACTTGGCGAGCGTTCTATTGCCGATATCGGCCAAGAGAATATTGACCATGTATTGTCTGATCTTCGTCTAACCAACATTGAAGACTTACTGACATCAATTGGTCTCGGTGAGTTGATGAGTATCGTGATTGCTCGCCGTCTACTCGGTGATGCTGACGAACTGACTGAAATGGAAAACAACAGCAACAAACCTAGGAAGAAATTACCTATCCGTGGGGCTGAAGGTCTATTGCTGACATTCGCTAAATGTTGTCACCCGATTCCAGATGATCACATCATCGCCCATGTCTCTCCAGGCCGTGGTCTTGTGGTCCATCGTGAAACGTGTCCAAACGTTCGTGGTTACCAGAAAGAACCAGATAAATACATGGCGGTTGAATGGTCTGATGATTATGATCAAGAGTTCATCGCTGAACTTAAGGTTGATCTACAGAACCACCAAGGTGCGCTGGCTGAGTTAACGAATGTTGTCTCAAAAACAGGATCTAACATTCACGCGATTTCAACTGAAGAACGTGATGGACGCTTGTACACTGTGACAATCTTGCTGACCACTAAAGATCGTGTTCACCTGGCAAGTATTATGAAGAAGCTACGTGTGATGCCACACGCGCTGAAGGTAAGACGTCGTAAGAACTGATCAAAATAAAGATGAGGGATTCGAGATGGCGAGATGCGAAGAGCATAAAACTTCGTGACTCACCATCTTGGCTCCACATCTGTTTTAATCCCTTCGCATCTCGTTTACCCGCATCCCGTATCTGCTCTTATTCCCTCGAATCTCGTTTACTCGCATCGCGTATCTGCTTCTAAGCTTTATCCTGTACAAAAATCCAGTAAAATGCTTGAATAGATCATCTCTCTTACGTATATGAGCCTTGTTATGTCACAGCTTTTATCTGCTATCCCTCTCAACTCTTTATCTGGAGTCGGCGCTAAAGTCGCAGAGAAACTGGAAAAGGTTGGGCTTAACAACGTACAAGATCTGCTGTTTCACCTCCCTTTACGCTATGAAGATAGAACACGTATCTATCCCATCGTAAAACTGCACGCAGGCCTTTGGGCGGCAGTACAAGGCAAGGTGATGCACGTTGATACTATTTTCGGTAAACGTAAGATGCTGACGGTAAAGATCAGCGATGGCAACGGTACGATTACTCTGCGCTTTTTTAACTTCACTGCCGGCATGAAAAATAACTTTGCCGAAGGAAAACAAGTGCATGCTTATGGTGAGATCAAGCGCGGCAATATGGGACTGGAGATAGTCCACCCGGATTACAAATTCTTTGCCCCAAGGCAGCAACCTGACGTTGAAGCTAACTTAACTCCGGTATACCCAACCACCGAAGGGCTAAGACAAGTCACACTGCGCAATCTGACTGACCAAGCGTTAGAGCTGATCGACAAGGCCGCGGTGAATGAACTTTTGCCTTCCGGTTTATACGATCACCAAATTACCCTCGCCCAAGCACTGCACACCATTCACAGACCACCTCCAGGGATTGACCTAGAGCAGTTTGATGAAGGTAAGCACCCTGCTCAGCTGCGCCTAATTATGGAAGAGCTACTGGCTCAAAACCTATCGATGCTATCGGTTCGCAGTAAAGGACAGCAAGACAAAGCGATGCCCTTTCCTCCAGTACATACACTCAAAGACAAGCTATTAGCTCAGCTACCGTTTTCGCCAACCAATGCTCAAGCACGAGTCACCAAAGAGATCGAAGCTGACCTTGAAAAACCGCACCCTATGATGCGCTTAGTACAGGGTGATGTTGGCTCAGGTAAAACCTTGGTTGCTGCACTGGCAGCGGTTCGAGCATTAGAGCATGGCCAACAAGTGGCGCTGATGGCACCCACCGAACTCTTGGCAGAACAGCACGCGATCAACTTCGCCAACTGGTTTGAAGCGATGGGCATTCAAGTCGGCTGGCTGGCTGGCAAACTCAAAGGCAAAGCCCGTGAAACCGAGCTAGCGCGCATTGCCAGTGGCGAAGCGCAAATGGTGGTTGGTACTCATGCGCTATTCCAAGAGCATGTCGAGTTCAAAAACCTTGGCTTGGTGATCATTGATGAGCAACACCGATTTGGTGTCCACCAGCGATTAGAACTGCGTGAGAAAGGCGCAAAACAAGGTTATTACCCACATCAATTGGTGATGACCGCCACCCCGATTCCAAGAACGTTAGCCATGACAGCGTATGCCGATCTCGAAACTTCGATTATTGATGAATTGCCGCCGGGTCGAACACCGATTCAAACCGTGGCGATTCCTGACACCAAACGGGATGATATTGTCGAACGCGTACGTTATGCGTGTCTCAATGAGGGCAAGCAGGCCTATTGGGTGTGTACGCTCATTGATGAATCGGAAGTCCTAGAAGCGCAAGCCGCGGCTGATACTGCAGAAGAGCTGCAACGCAAACTGCCAGACGTAAAAATTGGTTTGGTGCATGGACGGATGAAGCCAGCCGAGAAGCAAGCAGTGATGCAGGAGTTCAAAGAGAACAAACTGCACCTATTGGTTGCGACAACCGTGATTGAAGTGGGTGTAGATGTGCCAAATTCGAGCTTAATGATCATCGAGAACCCAGAGCGTCTTGGCCTAGCACAACTCCACCAGCTTCGTGGCCGTGTCGGCCGAGGTTCGGTCGCGAGCCACTGTGTATTGCTGTACCACTCACCACTGTCTAAAACTGCTCAGAAGCGCTTAGGTGTGCTTCGTGAAAGTAACGATGGTTTTGTGATTGCGCAGCGTGACTTAGAGATTCGAGGCCCCGGTGAACTGCTTGGTACCAAACAGACGGGCTTAGCCGACTTCAAGATTGCTGACTTGGTACGAGACCAGCGACTGATTCCTGAAGTGCAGCGTATTGCGCGTCATATTCACGATAGCTACCCGGAGAATGCCAAGGCGATCATCAACCGTTGGTTGGGCGAGCGTGATGTGTATTCTAAGGCTTAATGAACAAAGCAACTTTAATCCAAAACGTCAAAAGGCTTCCCTCAAGGAAGCCTTTTTCGTACTAGTCCGTTCAACTCTAAGGTTTTACAGGGAAACTGATCTGCGCTTTCAAACCACCTTCACTACGATTGTTAACCACCACTGCGCCTTGGTGCTGGCTGACAATACGTTTGACAATAGCCAAGCCTAAGCCTGTACCTTCACTACCACGCGCCGTATCACCGCGCGTGAACGGTTCAAACAGCTTACCGACTTGGTTTTGCGGAATACCCGGACCATTATCCTCCACCGTTACCCAAGCAAGCTTATTGTCGGCTGTCATTCCCGTTGATACTTTGACCCAACCATTACCATAACGCAGCGCGTTGACCACCAAGTTGCTCACCGCACGCTTCATTTCAATCGGGTTCCCTAAGGCGGGTTTCATTGATTCTGAAATATCAGTTTCAATCTGTACCTCGTACCCACCCTCAGAGCTAGAAACTTCTCGAGCAATATCATCGACAAACACCGCTTGGAATGAATCTCGATCAACAGGCTTTAGGTAATCCATAAACTGGCTGATGATCTCATTACACTCTTCGGTATCACTGATGATCCCTTCCGCTAAATAGCCATCTTCTGGCGACATCATCTCAGTCGCTAATCGGATTCGCGTTAATGGAGTACGTAAGTCATGGCTGATACCTGCCATCAGCAGCGCTCGATCTTCTTCCAACTCTTGAATACCTTTCGACATTTGATTAAAGGCTCGAGTGACGGAACGAATCTCTTGTGCACCTTGAACTGGCAATGGTGGGGGAATCTCACCTCGCCCGACACCTTGAGCCGCTTTCTCCAAGGTAATTAATGGTCGGTTTTGTAATCGAATAAACAACCAACCACCCGCGACAATCAACATCGCCATGATCAAGCTATTACGAAAAAGAGGGGCAAAGTCTTCCTCTTGCAACTCTGATAGCGGAATACGAATCAAAGAATTAGGTAGCTGCGCAATGTCCATCCACAACACGTAACTCTCTTTGCCTAACATCAGCCGCACTTCCGTCTCAGAGCCGAGTTCTTTGGTCATCTCCTCGCTCATCAGATCAATCGCCACCGCATGGTAATACTCATCCGCCGCTCCGCTGTCCTTGGCATGAACGGTGACTCCTAGCTGTTCAAGCACACGCTGACGTAGCGGTGCATCAATCTCGATATCCATGTCACTGTCTTGATCCAACACTAGGTTTAACTCATGAGCCAAGATCTTATTAAACTGCTGCAAACTCGGCATCAAAGCATAGTTAAATACGGCGTAGTAAGAAAAAACTTGGCTGGCAACCAGCAAAGTTAACAAGAGCACTATCGACTGAGTAAAGGAGCTACGTATACGCATAGAAGGCCTAAAGTTAGAGGTGATAAAGGGATATAGTGGGAACTATAGCTGTAATACCAATCACAGTAAGTAAATGATCATAAATAGCGCCGGAAAAAGGCTTGAGAACAAGGCAGCAATTTTTGATAAGTAGTTATTCTACAATCAAAATTTCTAACGAAGTTATCGAGCGTTTTAACAAGCTAGGGTGAGCAGTTATTTACTACGATTGGTATCTCTCATTGTGCTGAATAGAAAACGGGCCACCACATATCAATGAGGTGGCCCGTAAATAATAAACTCTGAATCACAGAACCGGTAAAGCCGCTTTTGATCTTATAACGCGAGATTACACCGCTTTACCTTCTGGAACGAAGACATAACCTAGGCCCCACACGGTTTGGATATAACGGGGTTTACTTGGGTCTTCTTCAACAAGGCGGCGCAAACGTGAAATCTGAACATCAATAGAACGTTCCATCGCTGCATATTCACGGCCACGTGCCATGTTCATTAGCTTATCGCGAGACATTGGCTCACGAGCGTTGGTCACAAGTGACTTCAACACAGCAAATTCACCGGAAGTCAGTGGCATTGGCTCATCACCACGGAACATTTCACGCGTACCTAAGTTCAGGCGGAACTCACCAAATTCAACCACAGACTCTTCCGTGCTTGGTGCGCCCGGCGCTTCAATCACTTGGCGGCGCATTACCGCTTTAATGCGAGCCAAAAGCTCACGCGGGTTAAATGGTTTCGGCAGGTAGTCATCGGCCCCCACTTCCAAACCCACAATACGGTCGACCTCATCACCCTTTGCTGTCAGCATTAAAATAGGTAGTGAGTTATTTGCGTTGCGTAGACGACGACAGATCGAGAGGCCATCTTCGCCCGGCATCATTAAATCCAATACCATCAAGTGAAAATTTTCACGGGTTAACAGGCGGTCCATCTGCTCACTGTTTGCCACGCTACGCACTTGAAAGCCCTGCTCATACAGATAGCGTTCCAACAATGCACGTAAGCGAGCATCGTCATCGACCACTAAAATTTTGTAGTTTTCTTGCATGTAATGGTTCCACCTATTAAAGCTCAAACCGTAGGTTAAGCATTTTTGGTAAATTGTATAAGACATTAAAAATGTAACATTATTGAGGAAAAAGTCGCCTAAATAATTGTTAACGTATGTTGCCTTTCTATATATTCTATCTTAGAACATCATTTCATTAAGTCCGATATATGAAAACCAAACTTATCACCCGAGAAGGTTATAACAAGCTCAAAGCAGAACATGACCATTTATGGCACGAAAAACGTCCAGAAATCACAAAAATAGTCACTTGGGCTGCAAGCCTTGGAGATCGCTCGGAAAACGCAGATTACACGTTCAATAAGCGTTTGCTTCGTCAGATTGATCGTCGAGTGCGTTTCTTACGCAAATTCCTACCTGATGTCACTATCGTGGATTACTCTCCGCAGCAAGAAGGTAAGGTATTTTTCGGTGCTTGGGTCGAAATTGAGAATGAAGATGGGGACATTAAGAAGTTTCGTATTGTCGGTCCCGAAGAGATCTACGGCGATGCTAAAGGTTATATCTCTATCGACTCGCCAATGGCGAGAGCTCTGCTCAAGAAAGAAGTGGATGATGAGTTTACGGTAACCACACCGGAAGGCGACAAAGAGTGGTTCATTAACTCGATTCACTATTAATAAACCGAATAAGCGTGACCTATCGATTTGTTATTAGCGTGGCTTTCGGCGTGTGTCGCTAGGCGAATGTTGAAAGCTGCGTTTGTAGGCACGAGAAAAACTCGATAGCTGAGAAAAGCCAACCTCGGCCGCGAGTTCAGTCATTGGCATGTTGCTGCTGCGAAGTAAAAGCTGTGCTTTTTGCATGCGTCGCTGAATGACATATTTTTGCGGTGTCACCCCAAACTGTTTTTGGCATAAACAGTAAAAGTGGCTCTCACTCAAATGCATTGCATGAGCAAGCTGAGCATTCGTTAACGCAGTCGCAATGTGTTGGTCGATGTAAGCATTTAAGTGACTCGTTTCTAAACGGCGGTGAGGTGAAGGCGTAGTAGATGATGCCGACATTTGGCCTAATTGCGTTAAAAACAACGACACTAACTGGCAGTTTATCTGTGGTGACATCGTATCTTGCCGAACTTTCTGAGCGGCAAAGTCCAATAATATCTGGCTTTCGGCCCCTAAATCTAAAAAATAAGGCTGCTGAAATATCGATTCCTGTAATGATAAATTACACGCTTGCTCTAGAGCTTGGATGTAAGGGTCGGCAGGCGCTAAGTCAATGACCAATAATTCGCTGTCTTCACTTAGGCCATTATAAAAATGCGGTGCATTATTGGGGATGACCGCCACCGTACCGTGACCTATTTGCCCACTTTCACGTTCAAACTCACACGCCATGGTACCTCGCCAACCTAGCAGAACTTGAGCATAGCTGTGTAGGTGCTGACCCTGGCGTCTAGCAATAACATTTCGTCTGATCTGAGTTTGATTCACCGTGTCTTTCCTACGTTTATCTGCGTGCTTAGTTTTCCCACTGTAGTACTTCCTTCCCCAAAATCTTTCACTTTCGGAGTCTGAGTTAAATACCACAGAGTCTCAGGCAAATGTTCATCTCTTTTAACAGATAACATAACAATATATTAACAGGGAAGGAAGAATGACATGCAACTTAACCAACAACAGGTTCACAACGCACTACCGTGGCTACCTTTAGTCGACGCGCTAAAGGATATTTTCACACGCGATGTAACGGCACCGATTCGTCATCACCACACCATGAATGTACCGCAAGATCCTAGCGCGACTTTGCTATTAATGCCGGCATGGATTGAAGGTGAGTATTTGGGAGTGAAACAGGTCAATGTATTTCCGGGCAACTCTGCTCGTAATCAACCAGGGCTCAGCAGCCATTATCTACTTAGCTGTGGTAAAACTGGAAAAATGTTAGCTCAGATTGATGGGAACGAACTAACGGCACGCAGAACCGCGGCCGCTTCAGCATTAGCTTCTCATTATCTATCACGTGAAACGGCGAGCAAAATGCTGATGGTTGGAGCTGGAAGAGTGGCACGACGCTTAGTCCCAGCCCATATGAGTGTACGTCCAATCAAGACCGTTCATGTGTGGGATATTAACCAGTCCGCTGCTGAGCAATTAGCAACAGAGTTACGCGATGAGGGAGTGGACGCTGTTGCCTGCCCAAATGATCAACTGGAAGCGGTAGCAAGAGACGCAGATCTGATTAGTTGTGCAACGCTTTCAACGGCCCCAATCATTAAAGGTGAGTGGCTTAAACCCGGTGCGCATTTAGACTTAGTAGGAAGCTTTACCCCTACGATGCGTGAAACCAACAATGAAGCGCTAAAACGAGCCAATGTTTTTGTGGATGTGAAAGCAGCAGCACTGGTTGAGACGGGTGAGTTAATCATGCCTATCCGTGATGGCGCGATTACCGAAGAGAGTATCTTAGCCGATTTCTCAACCTTGTGTAGTGGTCAACATGCAGGGCGTGCAGGCCTTGACGATCCTGAAGCCGCAATCACTCTTTTCAAATCGGTCGGTGATTCTCGTGAAGATCTGGCTGGCGCGATTCTGGCTTACCAGTCAGTACAGAGCGTTTAAATAGTAATAAGGCCGACGTGTACTTGGCCTTTTATTTTGCTGTCGGCCTGTTTATCCACTAGCAGGATTTCCATACGCGGCGCACCTTGCTTGGTGTGATTCTCGTGACTTTATTTGGAAAAATACCTATGACTAAAAAGAATTCAGATTATACGGCGCCACCACCACTAGGCTTGGCGATCGTACCGATTATTCTCACCATTGCGCTGTTAGCGACACAAATTTTTTATTATGACGACTTCACCCCACATATTGCGCTGGCCATTGGCTTCGCCATTACCGCGCTGGTTGGTTGGTATCAAGGGCTTCGGTGGCAGGACATAGAGTCCGGTGCATTTCGTGTTTTACACGTGGCGATGCCTTCAATTGCAACCCTTATTGTTGTGGGTATGCTAGTCAGCACTTGGATTGCCAGTGGTACGGTACCGACGCTGATCTATTACGGTTTAGTGTTAATCGAACCTGAATGGTTTCTTGCTGCCACAATGTTATTGTGCTCTGTCGTTTCCCTTTCTATTGGTTCGAGTTGGACCACTGTCGGTACGGTGGGTCTTGCCTTAGTGGGTATTGGTTTTGCTTTTGGTATCCCAGCCTACTGGACGGCGGGAGCCGTTGTATCTGGTGCTTTTTTTGGCGATAAAATCTCACCGTTGTCTGATACGACCAACCTTGCTGCCGCTGTGACTGAAACGAATGTGTTCGCTCATATTCGCAACATGATGCCGACCACCATTCCAGCCATGCTAATCGCTTTAACGCTGTACTCCATTCTTGGTGGTGTGGTGATGAGCGATACGACATCAGGCGCTCAGCAGCTACAAGAAATCACCGCTATTCAATCGGGTTTGGAGAGTCATTTCTCTCTTGGTTTTCTTCCTTTGCTGCCACTTTTGGTGGTGATGGTGCTCGCTTTTTACAAAATAGCGCCGATCCCTGCCCTGTTTACAGGTTTTGTTTTCGGTGCCGGTGTAGCAGTGCATAATTATGATTACAACCTGAATGACATTCTGACATTTGCCCACAGTGGATACAAAATAGAGACAGGATCTGCAGCGCTGAATAATTTGCTGAATCGTGGTGGCGTCACATCCATGACCTGGGTGATTACCTTAATGATGTTTGCGCTGGCATTTGGTGGCGCGCTGGAGCGTACCGGATGTTTGGAGTCTGTCGTCAATGCAATAATGAAGTCCACCCGAGGTTTCAGAGGGTTACAAACCAATGCCATCCTCACTTCGGTAGCGACCAACGCCGTATCGGGTGATGTGTACCTCTCTATCGCGTTACCTGGCCGTATGTTTGGACCGCAATACGACAAACTCGGTTATAGCAGACTAAATCTATCCAGAGCGATTGAAGAAGGAGGCACATTAGTCTCGCCCTTGATCCCTTGGAATGCGGGTGGCGCATTTGTGATGGGAACATTAGGGCTGGTTGTCACTCCAGGTGATTACAGTGCATTGCTATACGCACCATTAGCATTTGCTTGTTGGTTGTCACCCACTATCGGCATTATTTACGCTCAAACAGGGTGGTTCTCAAAGCGCACCGAGAAAGACGAAGCTACCAATAATGAGGTGGTTTCAGCCACCAGTGGCAGCCCCCACTGATCCATATAACACACGATTTTTTCGCTAAGCCAGTAGGTAAAACATGACACAATCCGCTATACACACACCGAATGACGTTCAGTCCACTGTTGCAGTAATTGGTGCTGGAGTCGTTGGCCTTTGTACAGCCCTAGAAGCGCAGCGCCATGGCTATCAAGTCACACTGTTTGATAAGGGACTGCCGGGTAAAGGGACTTCGTTTGGCAATGCGGGTTACTTAGCCACAGAATTGATGGATCCTTTGGCAACGAAAAAGACATTGTCTTCTGCGCCAAAAATGTGGATAGACCCAAAAGGTCCGCTGGCACTACCGTGGCAGTATCTACCCAAGGCGATCCCTTGGTTAGCACGCTTTGTGCGATCAGCCTCTTCTTCAAAAGTTGAGGCAAGCCGAAAAGCGCTCTATCAACTCAATCAAGCCGCCGTTCCCGCTTGGCAACGCTGCTTAGCCGATATTGGAGCCCAAGAACATCTCGTACCGTCAGGTTATTTATTGGTATGGGAATCAGCAAGCAAATTAGAAGAGGCAAAAGCGCATGCTGCTTACCTTGCACAGTGGGAAGTAGAAAGTGTCTTATTGCAAGGAGCACAACTGAGGGAAAAAGAACCGGGGCTGGCTGAGACGGTCAGTCATGCTCTATTTTTTCCCAATGCTTGCCGAGTTAAAGACCCTTACCTCTTATCAAAACATTTATTTGCGGTTTTTCAGGCCCGCGGGGGATGCTTTGAACAAGCTGAAGTAGACAAAATTCACCCACAAGGTAATTCCGTTAGAGTGGTCACCACGGATTTGCATGTGTATGAGCATGCGATACTTTGCACGGGAGCGTGGGGGAAACCATTACTAAAACAAGTGGGTATTTCCGTTCCACTCGAAGCTGAGCGTGGGTATCACTTGACGATAGATACAACGGATTTGGATACAACGGATTTGAAATCTAAGCCACTCAAACATCCGATTGGCTCAGCAGAGCGTAAATTTGTTATGAGCCCATTGGCGTCGGGTTTAAGGGTCGTGGGGATAACAGAAATAGGAGGCTTGCGTTTACCAGCGTTTACTCACAGGTTTCATGTGCTACGTCATCACAGCAGGCAACTGCTGCCGTTATTGAACAATTCGGCGTTGCCAGTGAGTGAATGGATGGGACACAGGCCCACGATTGCCGATTCACTGCCGGTGATAGATCGACACCCACATCATCCACAATTATTGTTTGCTTTTGGCCATCAGCACTTAGGATTGACTCAAGCCGCTATTAGCGCGGAGTTGGTGATCAGCTTGTTGCGTAAAACAGAGCCTGAGTTTGATGTTGCTCCGTATCGGGTGGATAGGTTTTAAGCCTTACCGATTGCCGCTAGCCACCCATTGAAACCCAATTTTTAACAGGCCGAGAGAGGCGGATTTTTTCCGCTTCACATATCGCTTCATGCTTACACATCATTGACATATCACCGCTTGCTTGCGCTACTTTACTCCGTAGAATAGGGCCATCAACATCAAACTAGAGATTCATCGGATGAGCCAAGCTATCTGTCGACTGATCGCTGAAGAACTGAATGTCCGTTCTGAGCAAGTCACTGCCGCAGTAAACCTAATTGACGACGGTAACACCGTTCCCTTTATTGCCCGCTACCGTAAAGAAGTGACGGGTGGCTTAGACGATACTCAACTACGTAACCTTGATAGCCGCCTTTCATACCTTCGCGAACTTGATGATCGTCGCCAAACGATTCTTAAGTCGATTCAAGACCAAGGTAAACTCACGCCAGAGTTAGAGCGTGATATCACTCAAGCCGACAGCAAGACGCGCCTAGAAGATCTGTACCTGCCATACAAACCAAAGCGCCGCACCAAAGGCCAGATCGCAATCGAAGCAGGCTTAGAGCCTCTTGCCGATACACTTTGGAATGAACCACAACACGATCCTGAAACGGAAGCTGCTAACTTCATCAGCAGCGATAAAGGTATTGCCGATACCAAAGCGGCACTCGATGGCGCACGTGCGATCATCATGGAGCGCATTGCTGAAGACGCCAACCTACTTGAGAAGATTCGCCAACACCTCACACGCAACTCGGAGCTAGTGGCGCGTGTTGTGGCAGGCAAAGAACAAGAAGGCGAGAAGTTCAAAGACTACTTCGAACACAACGAAAAGCTCAGCAAAGTGCCATCTCACCGTGCGCTTGCGATGTTACGTGGCCGCAATGAAGGCTTCCTAACGCTGGCGATGAATGCAGACCCAGAGCAAGAAGAAGGTGTTCGTGCTTCATACTGCGAGAACATCATTTCTGATCACTACGGCATTACCCTAAGCAGCGCACCTGCGGATGCATGGCGTAAGCAAGTGATCAGCTGGGCATGGCGCATCAAGGTTTCTATGCACATGGAAACTGAATTGATGGGCGCGATGAAAGAGCGTGCAGAGATCGAAGCGATTGAAGTGTTCGCAACTAACCTTAAAGACTTGCTGATGGCAGCGCCGGCTGGCCCTCGTGCAACTTTAGGCTTAGATCCGGGTTTACGTACTGGTTCGAAAATCGCGGTGGTGGATTCAACTGGTAAAGTTCTGGCGACAGAAACCATTTACCCTCACCCGCCACAAAAGCAATACGACAAATCCGCACACGTTGTTGAGCAGATGATTCGTCAATTCAATGTTGACCTAGTTGCGATTGGTAATGGTACCGCTTCACGCGAAACCGACAGTTTTGTGGCTGATGTGATTAAACGCGGCAACCTAAAAGCGCAAAAAATCATTGTTAGCGAAGCGGGTGCATCGGTGTACTCAGCGTCTGAGTTAGCAGCAAAAGAATTCCCGAACATGGATGTATCGATTCGTGGCGCGGTGTCTATTGCTCGTCGTCTACAAGATCCACTGGCAGAGCTGGTGAAGATTGACCCTAAATCGATCGGTGTGGGCCAGTACCAGCATGACGTTAGCCAAACCATGCTCGCTAAACGCCTAGATGCGATTGTCGAAGACTGTGTAAACGCCGTAGGTGTTGATGTGAATACCGCGTCTGCTGCGCTGCTGACTCGCGTTGCCGGCCTTTCTAACACCATCGCTCAGAACATCGTGGACTTCCGTGATGAGAATGGTCGTTTTGAAGCGCGCACTACATTGAAGAAAGTGGCTCGTTTAGGTCCTAAAGCCTTTGAACAGTGTGCCGGCTTCTTACGTATCATGAATGGCAAGAACCCGCTGGATGCTTCATCGGTTCACCCAGAAGCTTATCCAGTGGTGAAAACAATCGCTGAGAAAAACCACAAAGACATCAAGTCTCTGGTGGGCAATACAGATTTCCTACGAGGTTTACATGCGATTGATTACACCAACGAAAGCTTTGGTGTACCAACCGTAACCGACATCATTAAAGAGTTGGATAAACCGGGACGCGACCCTCGCCCTGAGTTCAAAACAGCAACCTTCGCTGATGGCGTAAATAGTGTTTCAGATCTAGAGCCAGGCATGATTCTAGAAGGTGTGGTTTCAAACGTGGCCAACTTTGGTGCCTTCGTTGATATTGGCGTTCACCAAGATGGCTTAGTGCATATATCTGCGCTCACCGATCGCTTTGTCTCTGACCCACGAGAAGTGGTTAAAGCCGGTGACATCGTCAAGGTGAAGGTGATGGAAGTGGATGTTCAGCGTAAGCGTATTGCGCTAAGCATGCGTATGAAAGATGAACCAGGCCAAGACAATAGAGCTCAACGTTCAAGTACACCTCGCACGCAAAACCGCCCGAATCAAAATTCACAAGGTGGACAGCGTCGTCGTGAGGAACCGCAACAAAACGCTGCGATGGGCGGTGCTTTCGCTGCTGCCTTTGCTAAAGCGAAGAAATAAGTTGCGCTAAAGCGAATAGCCAGCGACTAACAAGTCAGTTTTCATCTTCAACAAAACTGACGTGCTAAAACAGAAAACCTGCACCCCTAAGGGTATGCAGGTTTTTTATTATGTGTTCAAAAAAGACATCAAAGCTGAACTGTATTCTACGTATTTTATACTCAAAATAATTGGAGTTGCTGCGAGGCAACAAGTATGAAGAGTATAATCACAATACAACCAACACTTCCGATGGAGCATGAGGCGCAACAGCATGACCATAATGATATTTTATGACCTTACGTCGTTTCTCCATCTGTCCCTCCTGAATCGCCGCACCTAAAACATGCTTTGGCAGGCGGAAACGCATGGTATAGCCTTTGCCTTGGTCTGCACTGTATGTTCTCAATGCCAATAGGCTGAATAACCGCTCAAAAGGATCTTGAGGTTCTTCATGGCTAATCGAATTGGCCTCTGACTCGTTTTCCATGTCATAACCTGGATGGTCTGAAGGATCCCAAGCCGACTGCTGCCTTCGCTTATCGTCCGGTTTTACCTTTCGTTCTGCATTGGTTTTGGCCAATGCTACTGCGGGAGCGACGGGTACTCGAACTCTATTATCACGCGCAACTTGCTCTGTTTGCACATTAACGGATGGGGCAATTAGTGGCACACTCACTGCAGTTGCAGGTGACACAATCATCGCGAACTCTCCTCAAGAATCGCCCATCGCTATTGCTAGTTTGCCGCGAGCATCATCTTCAACAACTCAACGCTCACAAACATAGCCCCTCTAGTTCAAATCCATACCGCGAATACAACCACATTGGCCTAATTCATATGAACTACTCTAGGGGTAGTCTATATATCGACCAAGTTATTTATTAATTTAGCAGTTATTTTTGAGCGAAGCTGACCAGTTCACTACAAAAGGCATCCGCTTCTGTCATAAATGGTGCATGCGAAGACTGAGTAAAGATGTATTGCTCGGTATGAGGCAAGGCTGTGCCCAGGTCTTTGGCGACCTTGATTGGCACCAATCCATCTAATCGACCGTATAAGCGCAACATAGGCACTGAAATCTCAGGTAACTGGTCACGGAGATCCACATCCGACAACATTTTCAAACCAGCTAACAACGACTTAGGGTTAGGTAGTGGACGGGACAACACCGCTTGCTTGAGCTGTTTTACATCTTGCCTTGCAGAAGGGCTCCCCATGGCTTGCAATGCCATAAAGCGTTCGATAGTTGTTTGAAAGTCTTCAACTAACTGCTCGGTAAACGCCGTTAATACGTTGGGTTGAATACCTCGCCATAGTACAGGTTCTTTTGCAGCAGCAAATTTAGGAGAACTCGCAACCGTCACTAGTTTGCTTACGTAATCAGAGTGATGCAAGGCCATATGTGTCGCGACCAAACCACCGAGCGACCAACCAACCCAAATCGCTTGTTTCGGTGCGTCGACCATCAGTTGATGAGCAATTTCTTCAAGGTTTTGAGCATGGCAATGCGCGCTGTGTCCATACCCCGGCAGATCCACAACGTGAACTCGGAAATTAGCCTCTAAAGCATCTACGGTTTGCTGCCATACCGCCCCATTCATTCCCCAACCGTGAACCAAGACCAAATCCGTTCCTTGCCCGGATACATGCCAATACAACGCGTCACTCATTCTCAATATTCCCTACTTTTTCCATCAGCAATAACCTGCACTTTTCACTATGGTGAGTAAAAGGAACACCATAACCCAAAAGCATCACAAGCTATGTTATCCGATTGGCTACAAAAACACACACCGCATCTGGTCACATCACAATGCCACCTGTGCAAGCTAGAAAAGCTCCTCAGCGATACTCATCCTCGGTGGTGCCAAACTTGCCTCGATCTCTTTTGCCAACAGCCACGCTGCCAGCAATGTGGCTTGAAAACCTTAACTAACGTCGAGCAATGTGGTCAATGTCTATCGAACCCACCACCTTGGCATCGTCTCTATTGTGTGGGTGACTACGTCTTTCCAACAGCACGCTATATCCAACAAATGAAATACGCCGATAAGTTCTGGTTCGCTCGCGATTTATCAAAATTGTTAGCGCCACGTATTCAGCACCCAGCGCCATTGATAACCAGTGTGCCTCTACATTGGGGGCGGTATATTCATAGGGGCTTTAATCAGAGTCAGTTATTAGCCCATTACACAGCCCAGGAACTGAACGTTAAAAGTGCAGTTTTATTTCGTCGATCTCGTTCAACGGTTTCGCAGCAAGGATTAACCAAATCCGCAAGGCAGATCAATCTAAAAAACGCTTTCACGCTGCGCAATATGAATTTTTCAACGAACAATTATTCTCACATCGCGATAATTGATGATGTTGTAACCACAGGCAGTACTGTGTATCAATTATGCCAATTACTACTTGAAGTGGGCGTTAAAAGGATTGATATTTACTGCATCTGCCGGACTCCTGAGCCCTCTGGATAAAAGCTGTGGATCGCTACTTGTACAGCAATCCAACAAAAAAGGGCTGAATTACAAATCTGACAGGGGTAGAATGGCGCTAATAACCTACAAATCTACTCAGGTATTCGTCGTGTCAAATATTACTATTACAGAAACAGCTCAAACTCACTTTGCCAATCTGCTGTCACAGCAGCCTGAAGGTACAAACATTCGTGTGTTCGTGGTAAACCCAGGCACACAAAACGCTGAGTGTGGTGTTTCTTACTGCCCAACAGATGCTATCGAAGCGTCTGACACTAAACTGTCTTTCGACGCTTTCTCTGCGTACGTAGATGAGCTAAGCCTACCATTCCTAGACGAAGCTGAGATTGACTTCGTAACAGACAAAATGGGCTCTCAACTAACGCTTAAAGCGCCAAACGCGAAAATGCGTAAAGTATCAGATGATGCGTCTCTTACCGAGCGTGTTGAATACGCAATTCAAACACAAGTTAACCCGCAACTGGCTGGTCACGGTGGCCACGTTAGCTTGGTAGAAATCACTGAAGATGGTGCGGCTATCGTTGCATTCGGTGGCGGTTGTAACGGTTGTTCTATGGTTGATGTAACCCTAAAAGAAGGCATCGAGAAAGAACTTCTTCAACAATTTGAAGGTGAACTAACGGCAGTTCGTGACGCAACAGAACACGATCGTGGTGAGCACTCTTACTACTAATCACTGATTAAGCGTTAGTAACGAATAAAAAGGTTGATGCACTAGCATCAACCTTTTTTTGTTTTTTAAAGGTAGAGAACACCTGTCTGTTGCCATTCAAAATACCACTTTCCAATCAACTCACTGAGCCGTAGAAGCCCGATTCCACTTTGATTTAAACAATAGCAGTGATCGCAATCGGTTCCTGTTCAATAATTCTAGGATATGAAAACTCGCCTCTAGGAACTCAGCGTCATTTCCCCTATATTAGAATGACTTTCTAAGAAAAATCCAATGAGTTAAGGAGTGGGCGCATGACAAAAAGGACCAAGCCGGAAATATTGGCTCAGCAAACTGTCGCTCAGTCAAAACTGTTCTCTATAGAGTCGCTCGATTTACGCTTTTCAAACGGTGAAGAGCGTACGTACGAACGCATGAAGCCCAGTGGCCGCAATGCAGTAATGATGGTTCCAATTACTGAACACGGCGATATTCTGTTAGTGCGTGAATACGCAGCAGGGACCGAACGCTATGAACTTGGCTTCCCTAAAGGACTCATTGATGCTGGTGAACAACCTGCTGACGCTGCTGTTCGAGAGCTGAAAGAAGAGATCGGCTATGGTGCCAGCAGACTCACTCCACTCAAAGAGGTTATCCTCGCGCCCTCTTATTTCTCTAGCAAAATGACACTATTCATTGCAGAAGAACTATACCCAGAGAAACTCAAAGGGGATGAACCAGAGCCACTAGATGTCGTGCGATGGCCGCTCTCGCAAGCCGAAGAGCTGCTAACACACCTCGACTTCTGCGAGGCTCGATCTATTACAGCCCTATTATTAGCCCTTCGAGTCTTAAATAACAATTAGAACAAACGATCGCACTCGAAGACCAAACAAGCCCGATCGAAGAGTAAGAGAACATTTATGCCAATAACAAAAGATTTTTCTCACCTCCTTCCCTCTGTCATTGAGATTGCTCGTTCTGCTGGACAGCTCATCTTAGAGATATACGAGAAGAAAAATTACGAAGAGTTCACCAAAAGCGATGACACACCGGTCACCAGTGCCGACCTTGCAGCGCATAAACTAATCTCGAAAAAACTCAGTGAACTCACCCCTGATATTCCCGTGTTATCTGAAGAAGCTGCAGACATTAGCCTAGAGCAACGTTCTCAATGGGATCGCTACTGGTTGGTTGATCCACTAGATGGAACTCAGGAATTCATCGCAAGAAGTGGCGACTTCGCGACAATCATCGCCCTAATTGAGCATAATAAACCCGTCATGGGGGTCGTATATGCTCCTGTTTCCGGTGTGAGTTATTACGCTTACAGTGGCAAAGGGGCTTGGAAGATCCCAGACCTTAACGACAGCGTTAAAATCAAGACACATCGTCATGAACTGCCAAACCAATCCATCGCAATGGCAATCAGTCGCCGCCAAGATATCAATCGCATCACTAGCCGTATGAACTCTGCTTGGAATTATGATTTGGTTCCGCTAGGTTCAGCCGCGCTTAAAGCCTGCTTAGTCGCTGAAGGGGCGGTGGACTGTTATCTCAGACTTGGACCAACGGGCGAGTGGGATACCGCAGGGACACAATGCATTGTTGAAGAGGCTGGCGGTCGTATTTTGAGTACACAGTTAGAGCCGCTTTCTTACAATGAAAGAGAGACACTTGAGAACCCGAACTTCATCGTGCTTGGTGATGCAGACTTACCATGGCCCGAGATCTTACAAGGTAAAGACTAAATCGCGTCGTGTCATGACCATCTGATATTCAAATAAAATGGGCACCTCAGTGAGGTGCCCATTTTTTATATCTCGTTGTTTGATAACCAACGGATGCTAGTTCAGAAGTAGATACCGGGCTAAAAACGACCTTGGTAGGTAAATTGGTATTTCCCTTGGCTATCAGGGTTACCTAACCATTTAAGCTGGCTCTGCATCGTAGGCGGGAACTCAGCTCCCGGTTTAAACCATGCCGATGAGGTGTAGCTTTGATTCGGCGTTACGCTCGCAGAAAACTCGCTGTCCACTTGTGGGCTACTCTGTAGTCCCTTGGCTGAAATAGCGCTATCTTGACAGGTAATATCCGCTATCACAGGGCCTAGGTCTAACGAACCAACAGGGGAATCCACTGCCGCACTAGACCACGCTACTGTGCCTTCGCCCGATTGACACCAAGGCAGAGCATGAGCCGCGTGCTTGATCGTCAATTCAACTTGTCCACCAATCGAAACAGGCACTGGGATGGTTGGGGCATATTTCATCACGTTCATAGCAGGCATTGAAGCCACTAAGTTTTCCGCATATGCACCACTCATGCTATACCCAATATGCCCTTTACCTGACAAGTTCATGTCGCTGTTACGGCCAAAACGAACGGCTAGCTCCGCTTTAGCTTGGAATAATTTAGAGAACTGGAAATCCCACTGAACTGCTCCGTAATTGACTCGCTGCCACACAATATTGTTGGCGCGACCCTGCCAAACTGTACCTTCAACACCTTCGATGCTCAGACCGCGTACAGCAGGTGCATGCTTAAGAGCAAAAGATGCCGGTAAGTGCAGCAACAAACTGACAGAGAAAAAGACAATAAAGGTGCCACTGAATAGCAGGCCATATTTAAGAGATAAACCGCGTTTCACATTAACCTCGTTTAAACTGTAGTCGGTTGACGTCAATAACCCCAGGGTTATCAGAGCGATCAATATCCATAAACTCAACCTCAACACCCTGTTTTTCTTTCAGGTATGTCAGCCAGTCAACGAACTTATTAAAAGGCACTGGTTTTACCCACACTTGCAGCATCTCGCCACGCGGTTGCACTCGAATCAACTCAATCTTAAAACGACGCATAGAAGCGGGCACAGATTGGTTCAAAGGCTGACTAGCACTAATGCCTGCACTGCCTCGTAACTCAACAACTTCATTGGCTTTATTGGTTACCCAAGCTAAGAGTTGTTTCTCACTTTGAATACGACTTTGCGCCAATTCAGCTCGCTGACTAAGTGGCTGTATTAATCCCCAATAAACGACACCCACCACCAATAAAATTGAACAACCAATGACCAGCCGTTGCTCTCTTTGACTTATTGAGGTCCACCACGCTTGGAGTGGTTCAATCATATTTCTCATCACTGATCTCCTTGCGCGGTTACTGTCGTGGTTTAAGAGTAAAGCTGCCAAATACGGCATCGCCATTACGATTTAATGGCCCTTGTTCCACAGCAAACTTCTCGTCGAGCTTCATTCTAGCGGTCTCAAAATGTTGGAAGTTCGAACTTTTAGCCTGTAGTCGAATTTCAGAACGGTTACCATCGTAGCGAACGCTTTCAACTTCGATTGACTTCACTTGACCTAGCGTTTCTGGCAATAAAGCTAACCACCCTAACAAGGAATCGTTAGTACCTGAGCCACCATATTTCTTAGCTTCGTCGCTCATCTGACGCTTAAGGTAGCTCACGGTCGGAATGCGTTGCTTGCCAGGTAGTACGGATCTAAAGATACGCTCACTCTCCATGCGGTAAGCTTGTGCTTGCGCTTCGTATTGCTGAACCTTCAACACTTGTTGAGTCACAATCACGGCCACCAGCAAACAAGCAGCAATCGCTACTTTTTGCCATACGCGCCAATATTTACTGAAGGAAGATTTGGTTTTAAAGGTGCCAGTCAGTAAATTCACACTGCTCATGATCGCTTGTTGGCTCAATAGAGCCATTACCAATTCCGCAGGCTTCGCTTGCCACTTCACACCACTTTGTTGCTGAACGTCGTCGCTCGGCATCGAGGTGTAACTAAAGATAGTCGCTGGCTGCTCTTCGTCATCAACGACAACCCAGTCACTCTGCAAGAACATCGGGAGCCATGCTTCGCTGATCGATACCGCTTGATAGTTACCTTGGCGTAAAAGCCAATATTGATCAATCTGCAACGCACTGATGCCCTGCTCTTCCAAAGGTACCGCTAACGCATCCGGCAGCACTTTACGAAAGACAATACCGGCTTCGCGAAACTTATCTAAAGCTTGTTTCAACCATTTGCGTTCGACACCGCATACTGTGGCATGGGTGGCGTCTTTATGTAGAATGGTTAAATGTAAATCTTCGATATCTTGCGCCACTTCGTCTTCTAACAAAAACGGCAGCATAGAATCGAACTGGCGAGCTGCACCTTTCGGGATTTCAACGCGCTTTATCAAGCATTCGCTTCCCGGTAATAAAGCGATACAGCTGCGCTTTTCAGCGTAAGGCGTTAACTCATCAAGCAGTTCCCAGCTAGACAGCTCACCGCTTGCTATCACTTCTTGTTGGCTTGTCGACCAAACTAACCACTGCACAGGGCTTTGTGGTTCGCTACTCAGTCGAACGGTCAGAAACTCGCTCACTGATTCCTCCAAAACGACGGCGTACTACCGTCACTGTTTCTCGATTACTACTATAGAAAAGCGTTCGTATACGTACACGTGACTGCTCAACTAATACCTCTGCATCTAGCTCAAAATAGGCGCTATCTACAGTTAAATACCCTTTCGCTTTCTTGCTGACTTCTGCACTCACACCAACAATGGCAGGCTCAGCCATAAAAGCATCCACCGTATTCCAGCCATCAAATGGTCGCTTGTCTAGCAGTTGTTTTGCATCCGACTCACTTAAGCCCGGAGCAAACATCGCTTCCAATAAAGGCGCTTGCTTTTCCGTGAGTGTGTTTACATTCAAGCGGAAATCATCGGTTGGCAGAGCGCAAACAAAGGGGCGAACCTTATTCATCACCTCACCAGTAACCTGATAAACCGCTCGTAACTCGGATTCATCGGCCATTAAGCCATTAGCCGCCAAATAAGATGGCTTCATCGCCTCATAAGTACTGTCCTCTACGCCTACCGTAGAAGTGGTTCTGGTATCTGCATCGACAAACTCCCAGCTTGAGTTTGCGATCACCTCAGCCTGATAAGGTTCAATATCTTGGTTTTCCAACAAGGTTTGCCAAACCGTCACTAAATAGGGTGTTTGATTGCTTGAAGTCGCCGTTACCCCAGCCAAAGCATTGAGGTTAAAACACGCTTGGGCATCGACAATGCGACCCGATACTTGTCCATAATCCAATGGGTATACCTGTTCTTCTAATGCCCATGGCTGACTTAGATTCACGGTATCACTGTCTTTATAGCTTTGACTAATCCCGTCTTGTACTAGTGCTTCCACACCAATGCTATACCAATAGGCCTGTTGGTAATTTAACTGATTACCAACACGTTTGAATTGTGTAAACAAACGCTCCGACATGCTGCCCGCAATGGTGGCCATGATAGCCAAAAGCATCAGAATGATGATCAGTGCTACACCATTTTGTTTTCGTCCCATTGCAGAATTTATCTTAGCAAGATCATGGGTGCGATTAGCCATTGTTCCCCTCACTATTTGAAGAGTCACTTGCGTCATTGACCTGATCTAGAGTACCACTTGGCGTGAGATAAACTCGCTCTATCTCATCGTAGTCTTTCAACGTCAGCTTGAGTCTCACCGCTTTCGGCAAGGATTTATCGGTTTGCCACTCTTTGTCCCAGCGACTCCCATCATAAAACTCGATTTCAAAGCCTTCGACATCATCAAGCAGCGGAGTAATCACACCCTCTTGGCCTGCTGGGGTATCAGGGTATCGCCACCAGACACGCTCAAGTGTTTCTTCTTTGATGCGGTAGCCAACCTTCGTGACTTCTCCACGAGGAAACTGCTGCTGTGGGTTGTGCCAACCCAGGCGAGTAAATATGATGCCAACATCGTCGGAGTCCAATAAATACTCTTTCATTAATATCAGCTTAGATGATGCTTCTTCACCATTAGTACGAAATTTTCGCACCGCCATCTGACGAAAATCATTATCTAAAATGACTAAGCTACGTTGCAGTTGATTCAAACGAGCACTGCGTTCGATTGAGAGTTCGTTGCTTCGCTGCACCTGATTCACGACCTGATAAGCCGCCATGCTCAACGTGGCAAAGATAGCGATCGAGACCAACACTTCAATTAAGGTAAAGCCTCTCCCTTTTGAAGATAAACTTTGTTGGCGTGGCATAGGTTTATTTGCCAAGCTGCTATTACTTGATGAGTGGTTGTGAGTTAACGACACGCTTTTAATTAGCCCGATGCTTTTAGTTAACCACATGCCCCTAGTTGACCACATAGCTGCGCACCGTGACCACTGGAGAAGCTTGTTTACTGGTTGCCACACTCACATCAAACGCCTTTAATAAATCATCACTGGTATCAATTGGCGTCACTTTCCAGAACCACTCTCTTCCAGCCAACTCTTGTGTACCCTGCACTTTTTTTAGCTTCTCAGGGTGCAACATCACCAAAGCCATTTGATTATCAACGACCATAGCAGCAAAGGTTTTTTCTTCTAGGTAACTGAGGGTATTGATGTGCTGAGTGACAGCACGAATCACACTGATCGCCGCGGTCGCAAAGATAGCGAGCGCCACCAATACTTCAAGTAGAGTCATTCCTCGAGAACCAAGAGGCATACCACGAGAACGATAAGGAGAATGGTTATTCCTCTTCATCTTCTTCCCCCGGTTCTAGCAATCGAATGACACCGTTGTCCAATACTCGAATACGCCAACCATCTTGTATGGTGTCTCCGGTATTTGGATAAAACGACAACACAAATGGCGTCATTTCAGCACTCGACAAGATGTAGATCTGTGGTGGTTTCGGTTTCTTTTCCTCTTCAAGATCAGCAAACATATCTTCATCAAACAAGCTTCCTGGATTGAACAACCGCTCATCGTCTTCCCATACGCCACCACCTAGAGTCAGTGACAATGCGAGTTCTTCCGGTAATTCCGTTGAAGAGGGGATCTTTTCGAATTCGACCTCCTGCCACCCTTCTGACTTTAGCGCCATCAGTACATAGGTCGATTTCTTTTCATCAACACGAACGCCAAAGTCCAATCCACTCAAGATAGCCTCTTCATTGAGCAATAGAACTCGCTGATAAAAACTTTGAGCGTATTTTTTGGCGACATCTTTACTATTGGTAGGAATGGTCGCGATCACCGCAACCGCCGTTAATGACAATAATACCAACACCAAAAGAATCTCAATTAAGGTGAAACCTGGCTGTGTTTGCTTAGTTTTCACCTTTAGACTCCATCTGTTTGCGTCCTACCATCAAATAACGGCATCAATCCCAATAACTTATCAACCAACAATAAGCCGAAGCTTATTGAAAGTCTTGTATGTTCCAGTTACCAACATCGGCAGCAATACCTTCACCACCTTCTTGGCCATCAACACCTAGAGTAAAGATATCGATAGTGCCGTTATCACCTGGGCTTAGGTATTGGTACTCGTTACCCCATGGGTCGTTCGGCAGACGTTTGATGTAACCACCATCGCGGTAATTACGAGGCTCAGGGCTACTTGTTGGCTTAGAAACCAGTGCATCAAGCCCTTGATCCGTTGTTGGGTAAACGCTGTTATCCAGTTTGTACATATCCAGCGCGTTTTCTAGCGCTACAATGTCCGTGATGGCTTTCTGTTGGTCAGCCTTCTCTTTGTTACCCAGTAAGTTAGGGACAACAAAGCTCGCCAAAATACCAAGGATAACCACAACAACCATCACTTCTAATAAGGTAAAGCCTGACTGTTTCTTCATTTTAGTTTTCATTATTTTCTCCAAATTAAAGACAGCGAGTTGAAGGGAGTGATCGCCTTCATCTCGATCATCCAAAAACTAACGTTCTGTTCTATGAGTCGATTGTTGTTAACCGCTCATTAAATTATTCATTTCAAGCATCGGCATCAGAGTCGCCATCACAATGAACAGCACTAAGCCTGCCATCAAAGCGATAAGAGCCGGGGTAAAAATGCCTAAGGCGATATTGACTGTCGACTCAAAGTTTTGATCTTGGGTGTCTGCTGCTCTGGTCAACATCTGTTCCAATTGGCCACTCTGCTCACCACTGGCGATCATATGCAACATCATAGGAGGGAATAGCTTAGTTTGGTCGAGCGCTTTACGTAGGCTAGCCCCTTCTCTAACACTATCCGATGCCTGTAATACTTGTTGTTTAACATGGTGATTCGACATCACGTCAACCGCGACCTTCATTCCTTCAAGGATTGGAATCGCACTCGAAGTACAGATAGAGAGTGTGCGTGCAAAGCGAGAGGTATTGATCCCTTTGGCTATTTTGCCGATCAGAGGAATGCTCAATAATTTGCGATCCCAACTCATGCGAGCAGCTGGCTTTTTCAGTGCGGTCTTAACCAAAACAATCACACCAATGGTCAACAACAGTAATTGGATTCCCCAATTCTGAATAAATTCACTCGATGCTAATAAAAATTGTGTCGATTGAGGCAGCTCTTGGCCCATTTGGATAATTGGCTCAACGATCTTAGGGACCACGGTTGCCAGTAGGAACGAAACAATCGTCACTGCAAATACCACCAGTACCACAGGGTAGATCATCGCTTGCAGCAGCTTAGAGCGCATCTTTTGGCGATTTTCAGCGTAATCGGCTAATCGCTCCAATACCGCATCTAAGTGCCCCGATTTCTCACCAGCCGCAACCATAGCCCGGAATAGTTCATCGAAAATATGGGGATAATCAGACAGGCTGTCAGCAAGTGAGTAGCCTTCAGTTACCTTAGAGCGAACGGCCAACAGCATAGTTCGAATACGTGGCTTTTCCGATTGCTCGGCAACCGCTTTTAAGCACTCTTCGAGTGGCATACCCGATTGAACTAGCGTTGATATTTGGCGAGTAATCAAAGCCAAATCAGGCGTGCTAATGCCACGCTTAAAGCTGGTCGAGGGCTGACCACCTTTCGCAGTTTTAGCCTTGGCTTCAGTCATCTCAACCGGCATCAAGCCTTGTTCTTTCAAGCGTTGGCGAGCCTGACGAGCGTTATCAGCTTCGATAGAACCCTTTTTGCTCTTGCCTTTAGCATCCAGCGCTTTGTATTCAAATGCCGCCATACTAGACTTCCTTGGTCACGCGCATCACTTCTTCTAGGGACGTTACCCCATTCAGAACTTTGCTCAAGCCATCCTCTCGAATACTTGGTGTTGTGCCACGAATTGCTTTCTCAATCGCTTGCTCGCCCGCTTCGCTGTGAATCAACTCTTGCACCGATTCATCAATCATCAATAGTTCATGGATACCGGTACGGCCTCGGTAGCCCTTGTGACCACACTCTTCACAACCTTTCGCATGATAAAGGGTCAGGCTTTCTTTTTTCTTCAATCCAAACAGTTTCTTCTGTTCTTTATCGGCTTCATAAGGTTCTTTACAGTGGTGACACAAGGTGCGAACTAAACGCTGAGCCAGAACACCAAGTAGTGAAGAAGAGGTTAAGAAGGGTTCAATCCCCATATCGCGCAGACGGGTAATCGCACCAATTGCGGTATTGGTGTGCAAGGTCGACATCACTAAGTGACCTGTCAAAGAGGCTTGTACCGCGATTTCTGCCGTTTCCAGATCTCGGATCTCACCAATCATGACGACATCGGGATCCTGACGAAGAATGGCACGTAAACCACGCGCAAAGGTCATATCAACCTTAGGGTTTACTTGAGTCTGGCCAATACCATCAATATCAAATTCGATTGGATCTTCAACGGTTAGAATATTTCGTTCGTTGCTATTGAGCTCTTGCAGGCCGGCGTACAAGGTCGTTGATTTACCAGACCCCGTAGGCCCCGTCACCAAGATAATGCCGTGTGGGCGCTGAATCAGCTTGCGGAAGTTTTCGTGGTTCTCTGCCGTCATGCCTAAACTGTGCAAATCTAGACGAGTGGCGTTTTTGTCCAATAGACGCATTACTACACGCTCGCCGTGCGAAGAAGGCATGGTTGATACACGAACATCGACCGCTCGGCCACCGATACGCAAAGAAATACGACCATCCTGTGGCACGCGTTTTTCAGCAATATCCAGCTTAGCCATCACCTTTACACGTGAAACCAACAACGGAGCCAGCTTACGACTCGGCGCGAGAACATCACGTAGTACACCATCAACCCGGAAACGGATACAGAGTGACTTTTCAAAGGTTTCGATATGAATATCCGAAGCACCTTCTTTGATCGCTTCACCCAACATCGCATTGATTAATTTGATGATAGGCGCGTCATCCTCCGATTCGAGTAAATCTTCATCTTGAGGAAGCTCTTCTGCCAGAGAGAAGAAATCATCGTTGTCAGCACCAATATCTTCCATCAGTTGACGCGCTTCTGATGAGTCACGCTGATAAGCATCGGTCAGTTTTTTATCAAATTCGTCTGCAGTAATCGCTTGTGGTGTGAAACCACTTTTCACAACACGGCTGACTTCTATGATCGCCGCTGATTTCAGTGGTTCAACATAATAAAGTATCGGCGCACGCTCTGGATGCTGATATTCCAACACCATCTTATAGCGATTTGCAAAGCTAAACGGCAAGCGCTGATAAGTACGTGCCGCCCCTACCAATTCAGCCATTATTCTTGTTCCATTTGATCGATGAACGCTTGGATTTCAGCCGGGTGATTCATGCTTTCGCCAAACTTGGGTAATACTGGGATATTGTCGTCATCCATTAGTTTCAAACCTTGCTCAGACTTATACAGCTGCTCAGCACGGATGAAGTTGTATTTACGCTGAGTAATACCATCTGCCGTCATGCCATCACGAATGATGGTTGGTTTAATGAAGACCATTAGATTCTTTTTCTCGACCTGAGTACTGGTTGATTTGAACAAATGTCCAAGTACTGGAATATCACCCAAGAACGGCACTTTAGATTCACTTTCCAATGCGCGTTCATCAATCAAACCACCCAACACCAGCATTTGTCCATCTTGAACAATCACTGACGTATTTAGCTGTCGCTTAGCAAAACGCACGTCAACCGCACCATTTGCGCCCAATACGTTCGATACTTCTTGTTCGATTTGCAGCTGAACCGAGTCACCTTCATTGATTTGTGGCACGACTTTCAGCTTGATACCCACTTCTTTACGCTCAACCGTCTGGAATGGGTTGTCGTTACTTGAACCCGCCGTCGAACCGGTTAAAACCGGCACCTCTTCACCCACAATGAACGACGCTTCGCCGTTATCCATTACTGTGATGCTTGGGGAAGATAGGATGTTTGAATTGGAATCGGTGGCTACCGCACTGATCAATGCTGTCCAGTCGCCCATTACCACACTCATCGCAGCGCCATTAACACCAGAAAGAGCAGAAGCCAAACTTGAGTAGTCACCTTGTTCAGTAGTCGTTTCATTTCTCAGGAAGTTATTATTCTCATCGTAAACGGCTTTAGTTGTCGTTGAGTCTTTCGCTTCTTCTAGGCCAACCATCACACCACCAATCGATGCACCAGTATTGCTGTACTGAATCATGGCACCCGTTTCTAGGTTACCCCATTGCACGCCAAGGTTAACGCCATCGCCTTCGGCCATTTCAACAATCAAAGCTTCAATCAATACTTGAGCACGACGAATATCCAGTTGCGCGATCACGTCTTGCAATGCGTTCATAATGTCCGGCTGAGCGGTAATAACCAGAGAGTTGGTATCACTGTGCGCCGAGATCATCACTTGGTTGCGTTGAGACGAGCTGCCTTTAGTCGATGATTGCTTCTCTGACTGTAGGTTGTCCGACACGCCCTTTAACACATCGACAAGATCTTCGGCTTTTGCGTACTTAAGATAGATAACTTGGTTGTTGCCCTTGGTCGCCATTTCGACATCAAGTTGCTCGATAAGCTTTCTTAAACGGCTACGAACTTTAGGGTCACCAGAGATAAGAATCGCATTGGTACGCTCATCAGCGACTAATTTTGGTTGCAGAAATGCTGGCGTATTTTTAGCATCGTTGGTTTTGCTCAGTGCATCCACGATACGTACCATTTCGGCCGCAGACGCATTTTTTAACTCAACCACCTCAACCTCTTTGTCACCAGCTTGGTCAACACGCTTGATGATTTCCGCTAAGCGATTGACCACCGCTGCACGGCCAGTAATCAAGATGATATTAGCGGGATCGTAGTGCACGACGTTACCCGCGCCAGCATTGTCATTCAGTTGACGAAGCAAAGGAGAAAGTTCGCGAACCGAGACATTGCGAACGGTTACAACACGTGTAACCACGCTGTCACCTTTAATCGAATCACGCTCACCGACAACGGGGATTGCCGATGTTTTTGAGTCTTTAGCTTTGATTACCTTGAGAACCCCCGAGTCCATTTCAACGACCGCGTAGCCGTACACTTCTAACACGTTTAAGAAGAAGCTGTAATATTGTTCTTCGTTGAGTACATCATAGCTACGGACATCGATTTTACCGCGCACCGATGGGTCAACGATGATCGTCTTCTCTAGATTACGGCCAACAATATTAATAAACTCTTGAATGTCAGTGCCCTTAAAACTAGCACTAAAATCACTAGCGATGGCTGCGGGGGCGCAGATTAAGCTTCCTGCCAATAACCACGCACTTTTCTTAAACCAATGCTTCACGTACTTCTCCTACACTTTCGTCCTTGGTTAGACGCAAAGTTCTAAAATTCAATAAATACTTCATGTTGTTGACCATCTCGCTCAACGACGAGATTTAGCTCGGTTAGCTCTGAGATTGATCGGAATATGTTGCCCATAGCGGCAGGGTCAGTCAGATCTTGTCCATTTAACTGAGTAGCAATATCCCCGTTTTGGAGCCCAACAGAGTTAAAAAGTTCTGAATCTTTGCCAGGGCTCACACGATAACCGATCACTTGATCGTCACGCTTTACCTGAGATAAACGAACATATTGGAAAATTTGTTGTGGATCCTCCATTATCTTCGCTTTTATTTCATCAAGCTTCTCTTCTGCAGAAGCTGGGTTATTGCCACGAACTGAAGAAGAAGCGCGAGGTGGCGCAGGTTCAGATACGGCTAAACGTTTGTATTCAATACCTTCAAGCATCAGGGTTTCATCTCGCCCTGAGTTATCAATAATGACACGATCCACTAACACCGCTTTGAGCTTAGCTCGAGTGCCTTCTATTACTTCGTTAATTCCGTAGGTTGCTTGTGTGCCACGATTAGCAATCACAGCTAAGCTTAATTTGGGTTTAGAACTGGCGACCGCCCCCACTAAAATCAGGTTCAACCGTGTCTTTGGCGCATCTTGGATAACTTGCTGTTCAACGACAGCGGGCGTGGTTGGGTTATAGGCGCCAAAAAGGTTACTCTGTTGCAAAGAAGAGATATCAAGGGTCGGTTGAAGTGCTGAAGAAGAAGATGAAACAGACGCTTTCCAAGGCACAACCGTTTGCTCGGCAGGTACAAGAAACCATGCAAGCTGTCCTAAAATCCATGCTGAAGCAGCAATCAACAAACAACAAGTCGCTAGGCTTAGTTTCTGCTGAAATACAAATTTATTCTCTAATAAGCGGCTCAACACAGGTGAGTGTCCTATGCGATTTTTGAGCTCTAAAAAGTTCACTTCCCTTGCCCCTTTTCAAGACGACAAACGCTGAAAATCATTAAGCTTCCAACTTTTTCATTCATTCGTTCGATACCAAGCGCATTTAAGCATAAGATCATGAATTATATCATAGCCAATTCATAAATCGGCATTAGATGGCTATTTTGTAATATGACTTGAAAAAAATGCCAACCGCCTCCACTTTAAGCTTCTACTTAATGTGATAAGCATCATCAAGAACATGTTGCGCTCTGTTAATTACAGTTAAACCACATTCATTTTTCACTGAAAAGGCACAACCCTATATGAAAACTGTTGATGAAGCTGTCAGACTCGATAAATGGTTGTGGGCAGCTCGTTTTTACAAAACCCGCTCTATTGCTCGCAACATGGTCGATGGTGGCAAAGTCCACTATAATGGTCAACGCAGCAAACCAAGTAAAATTGTCGAACTTGGGGCGGTGATTACACTGCGTCAAGGGAATGAAGAAAAAACGGTGACTATCGAGAAAATTTCGGCGCATCGTGGCGGGGCTCCGATCGCTCAAACACTCTATGAAGAAACCACCGAGAGCTTGGCAAAAAGAGAAGAGTTTGCGAAACAACGCAAGCTGAATGCTCATAACCCAGCTCCAGATCGTCGTCCGGATAAGAAGCAACGTCGTGACATCATCAAGTTCAAGACTCAATAAGCTAGAAGGAATAGCCAAATGGCAGACCCAATGTCTACAAGTAATGTTTTAAATCGCTACCTATTTGAAGACCTATCAGTACGTGGTGAATTGGTACAAATGGATGAAGCGTACCAACAGATTATTTCTAGCAAGGAATACCCAGCGCCAGTACAGAAACTGCTGGGTGAGCTATTGGTCTCAACGACGCTACTAACGGCGACCTTAAAGTTTGAAGGTTCTATCACTATGCAGCTTCAAGGTGATGGCCCAGTATCTCTCGCTGTGATCAATGGTGATAATAACCAGAAGATCCGCGGTGTTGCTCGCTTTGAAGGGGATATTGCTGACAACGCAGGCCTACACGACCTTATGGGTAAAGGCCATCTAGTGATCACTATCGACCCTAAGCAAGGTGAGCGTTACCAAGGTATCGTTGGCCTTGAAGGTGACACTCTAGCCGAGGTGCTTGAAGGTTACTTCGCTAACTCAGAACAGCTTAAGACTCGTCTATGGTTACGCACTGGCGATCATGAAGGTAAAGCACACGCTGCTGGTATGTTACTGCAGGTTATGCCAGACGGCACAGGTACGCCAGACGACTTCGAACACCTAGAGCAGCTAACTGACACAGTTAAAAACGAAGAACTGTTCTCCCTAGAAGCGAACGAACTGCTTTACCGTTTGTACAACCAAGAGAAAGTACAGCTGTTCACCCCACAACCGATTGAGTTCTACTGTGGTTGTTCACGTGAGCGGAGCGCGGCGGCTATCATTACGGTTGCTCAAGAAGAGATGTACGACATCCTAAGTACCGAAGGTAGTGTTGCTCTGCATTGTGATTACTGTGGCACAAATTATTCATTCGACAAGAACGACGTTGATGCTCTGTACGCTGAAGCAGCCGATAAAGGCAGCAATACCGTTCATTAATTTATAACGTACCCAAAACACGTAATTTACCCAAAAAGGTCAGCTGCAAGCTGGCCTTTTTTGTGATCAAAATAGCGCAAAGCCCGTTACATCTCGTAATAAAATCACCGCTTAATTTTCATCAATTAATAATGTTCCTGCCCCTAGCGCAAAGGTTTGCGTACAGGATAGACTAATTGGGCCAATATGTGACGAGGCACTTAAAACCTCAATGTTAATATGGATACTTTTTGAGCTGTATCCCTGTTTCCCCCGAGTCTCGTTGCTAGCATGGTGAGCAGATAACCATAAAAATTAATACAAAATCCCTACAAAATATCCTACAAGGAGCACCTATGACCGTTATGGAACATACAAAGGCTGCACAAATTGATCTAACTAAGCACGGACTGACAGGCGTTACTGAAGTTCTTCGTAACCCTAGCTACGAGCAGCTATTCGTTGAAGAAACACTGCCAGGTTTAGAGGGCTACGAAAAAGGCGTAGTAACGGAACTTGGCTCTGTTGCGGTTGACACTGGTATCTTTACTGGCCGCTCACCAAAAGATAAATACATTGTTAAAGATGACACGACCCGCGATACCATGTGGTGGTCAGATCAAGGCAAAAATGACAACAAACCGATTACACCTGAATTATGGAATGAGCTGAAAGAGCTTGTAACAACTCAGCTATCTGGCAAGCGCTTGTTTGTGATTGATGGTTACTGTGGTGCAAACCCAGATACGCGCTTAAGTGTTCGTATTATCACTGAAGTAGCGTGGCAAGCGCACTTCGTTAAGAACATGTTCATTCGTCCAACTGACGAAGAGCTCGCAACGTTCGAACCTGATTTTGTGGTAATGAACGGTGCTAAAACAACCAACCCGAACTGGGAGAAGCAGGGCCTAAACTCTGAAAACTTCGTTGCGTTCAACCTGACAGAGCGCGTTCAAATCATTGGTGGTACTTGGTACGGCGGTGAGATGAAAAAAGGCATGTTCGCAATGATGAACTACCTACTTCCTCTGCAAGGCATTGCTTCAATGCACTGCAGTGCAAACGTTGGCGAGAAAGGTGACGTAGCCGTATTCTTCGGCCTATCAGGAACGGGGAAAACAACACTATCGACGGATCCTAAACGTGAGCTGATCGGTGATGATGAGCATGGTTGGGATGACGACGGTATCTTCAACTTTGAAGGCGGTTGTTACGCGAAGACGATTCGCCTATCGAAAGAAGCGGAACCTGAAATCTACAACGCAATCCGTCGTGATGCTCTGCTAGAAAACGTAACGGTCCGTGGTGATGGTTCTATCGATTTTGATGACGGTTCAAAAACAGAAAATACTCGTGTTTCTTACCCGATTCACCACATCGAAAATATTGTTAAGCCAGTATCAAAAGCAGGTCACGCTAAAAAAGTTATCTTCCTGACTGCGGATGCATTTGGTGTGCTACCACCAGTATCGAAACTGACTCCTGAACAGACTAAATACCACTTCCTATCTGGATTTACAGCGAAGCTCGCGGGTACAGAACGCGGTATTACAGAGCCAACGCCAACGTTTTCTGCGGCATTTGGCGCTGCATTCCTAACGCTCCACCCAACTCAGTACGCTGAAGTACTCGTGAAGCGCATGGAAGCGGCTGGTGCAGAAGCTTACCTAGTTAACACAGGTTGGAATGGCAGTGGTAAGCGTATCTCTATCAAAGATACTCGCGGCATCATTGACGCTATCCTAGATGGTTCAATCGACAATGCAGATACTAAGGTTATCCCTATGTTTAACCTAGAAGTGCCACTCGCCTTGCATGATGTAGACTCGACCATTCTTGACCCACGTGATACGTACACTGACCCGCTACAGTGGGAGAGCAAAGCGAAGGATCTAGCAACACGATTCATCAACAACTTTGATAAATACACAGACAATGCTGAAGGTCAGTCACTGGTTGCGGCTGGTCCACAATTAGACTAACCCACCTATCTGCTCGGGCTAAGTCAAAAACAAACGCCCATTTACAATGATATTTTGTAGCAAGCCCCTCTTTTGAGGGGCTTTTTTGTTGATGCTTATCCCTTTTTGTTCCACTCTGTTTGAGACTATTGAAATTTAAGGCTTTCAGGGAATGAAAAAGGTATTCATGGTATTCGGTATTGTGCTGGCTATCGCCGTTGCGGTTATCGCTGCGTTATTATTAAGCCTGCAGACTCAATACCGTGCTGATGTTGCTAATTTTTTTATAAAACATACGCTTGAACAACCTCTACTCATTGAAGATGTTGAGTATCAGGCGCCTTATCACATCACTTTGATGGGTATTATCCAAAACCGACCTGCAAAAAAGTCGCCTTTGTACATCGATAAAGTCAGTATATGGTTTAGCCCTAGTTCTATAGTTCAAGCCAAACTGGTCTTGGATTCAGTGTTGATCAGCGGTCTGCAGTTAGAAGTTGATGATTTAAAAAACCTCACATCGGTACTTACGCAGCCAAACCTCAAGCTTCACCAGTTGGCCATCAATAATCTAGATTTCTCGACCCCAGACTTTAATGCGCGAGGTATTGATCTTCAGATCTCCGCCCCCGTATGGGACGGACACAACTCGTTATTACCTTATGGAAAAACCCAACTCTCAGCCACGCAACTGTATTGGCAAGACGAAGCATTCGATAACCTGTTGATTGACCTCGAACTAAAGCCGAGTGACAGCACTCTTTATGGCGCTTCATTTGACTGGCGTGACGCTAAGGTTTCCGGTCAAGCAGAACAATATCAACATGACTGGTCTTTGGTGAATGTGACGATCGATGGTTTACGACTCAACCAAAAACAGACCCAAAGCCTATTGAACAAACAATGGGATATGACAGGTATCCAGATCAATCACATCAACAGCTTAGATATTTTGCGTAGTGACCTAGAATGGGCAGACGGACATCTAGCATCCTTTGACGCCTCATTAGAAAACATACAGCTGCCTTTTGAATTGTGGCAACAACAGAACGCCATTTTTTCTCTACAAGCTGAAGGCGTCACCTTAGACAATGACCAATTCATCGAGCCAAGCCTTAAACTCAACCTAGAGCCCAACCGGATTCAGATTGAAGACTTCTATACTCAGTTCCTTCAAGGCAGTGTTCAGCTCAATGGCAAGGTGACGCCTGATACCATTGACTTAGCACAGCTCGACCTGCAAGGCATCAAGTGGCTTACCGAAAGCCAAGATAACCACCTACCAGCCGCACGCCTAATACCGTGGCTGACACAACTCCAGAACGTCGAAATTAACCGACTTAACATAGAACGTAGCCAGTTCATCCAGCTCGCAGAAAAACCTTACTGGCAGATATCAGGGCTGCACGTAGAAGGGCATCAAGTCCAACTGTTACAAGATAGAAAGCTAGGCTTGTGGCAAGGAGATTTATTGGCAAGCGCCAACGATGCGAGCTATCAAAACATTCTCAGTGCTCAGCCTGTGATTGAGATGAATAGCAAACAAGGAAAGTGGACGTTAACACGCCTGTTTATGCCATTGAAACATGGTTATATTGAAGCGAACGCCACCTTAGACTTCAGTCAAATCAGCAAGCCGTGGAGTGTCGATATCTCGGCTGATGGATTACCAATATCATTAATGTTACAACCATTGGAGTTACCACTCGATGCAACAGGCTACGGGGAGTTCGAACTTCAAGCTGCGGGTTTATATGGTGATTCGTTAATGCTTGGCTACTCAACCACTGGCCAACTCACCGGTAGCGTTCGCCAAGGGGTGATGACCTTTAACGATACGCTTTCTGAGGCATCGACCGATAACGTGTTTGAAATCCCAGAATTCAATGCGAATTTTGACCGTGGACGTTTCACACTCGAACCAATGCACATTATTGGTGCATCCGCAGCCGAGAAAGGTACGCAAAGGGTTCAAACGTTAAATGGTGAGGTAAAGGGAGAGCTCGACTTGCTTAAAACTGAGCGACATACGCTATCCATTACTCTGTCTGACCAATGCCATCAAATCTCAGGAAAGATCGACCAAGCTGAATATTCTGAGATAAATGACTGCCAACAAAAAAGCGCCACTCCGCAGAAGTAGCGCTTTCAATCAATATCTGACTAAATCAATATATTGGTAAATAAACAGAGTACGAAGTGTGGGCTACTCGCTCACGTTAGTGTCTGTTGATAGTATCTTTTTGTAATCAGGGATCAGCATATAGGTTCCCGTAAACTCCACCGCTTCCACATCGCCACTGCGAATCGTCACATGAATAATAATACGAGCCTTCCTGCCTGAAGCGAGGCGATCCAAGTCACCACTTATCCCATCTAGAGATGTCGCCGCAACCGGATTTTGCTCGACTGGGTGACGGTAGCGAATATTACTGTCTGCCAGCACAATATCACCACTAAGGCCTCGCTCTTTCATCAGTAACCAAGTCATTCCCCAGCCCGTTAAGGTCGCTAAGGTAAAGGCCGAACCTGCAAACATAGTGTTGTGAGGATTGAGGTTGGGGTTCAACTGAGCACTACACTCAAACTGATAGCCAGTATACTGGTTGATCTTGATGCCCATTTTGTCACTGATTGGGATTTGATGCTCCCAACGCTGCTGCAGTTCATTACACCATTCTGGTTTGCGAAGCACGTCAGCCATAGGGTCAAGGTGCTTAACCATCTGTTGATGACGAACGGGGCCACGTTGGTCACTAATCTCACCGCGACATTCAAATTCATTCTTCTCATAGAATGAGATCGCATCTTCACGTGCATTACACACCAAACGCTTGGCCCCTTCTTGACGTGCCAGTGACTCTAACGCAACCAAGATAAGTGAGCCCATGCCTTTACTTTGGCGAGATTTCTTCACCGCCATGTAGCGGATTTGACCTTCTAGATCTGATGTAATATACAGGCGACCAATCGCCATTGGACGACCTCGACCATCCACAATCACACGATGATGACTCATAGGATCGTATTCATCACGCTCTGAGCCAACGGGCATACGCCAAGGCTCACGCAGCATCTGCCATCGAAAATGGTAATACTTATTCAGTTGATTTTCGGTGGTTGGAGTTATGAGTTTAAACATGCTTATTCCTTTAAGCTTAAACCTGTAGCCAGAATGTCACTGGACCATCATTAACCAACGACACTTTCATGTCGGCTGCGAATCGGCCACGTTCCGTTGGCAACACTGATTCACATTGGTCTGAGAAATAGTTGTAAAGACGCTCAGCATCTTCTGGGTGAGCACCACGAGAGAAACCCGCTCGTGTCCCTTTCTTGGTATCGGCTGGCAAAGTGAATTGAGACACCACCAATACCTTACCTTCTACCTGCTTCACGTTTAGATTCATTTTATCGTCTTCATCTCCAAAGACACGATAAGTCGTTACTCGTTCCATCAAACGTTTGGCTTTGGCTTCGTCATCACCTTTTTCTACGCCTAACAGCACCAATAAGCCTTGCTCAATCTCCCCAACGACTTCGCCATCAACACGGACGGCAGCTTCACTTACTCTCTGGATCAGTGCTATCACTGTTGTTTCCTTGCTCTGTGATTTTGTCTTTATCTGACGAGTGTACCACTTCTTGCGAACCACTCCACTGTTCGTGCTCACCGAGCGCAGCGGTCACTTCAGCCCCGACTAACACAATAAGCCAACACAAATAAATCCAAACAAAGAGAATCGGAATCGCCGCTAGCGCACCGTAAATCAACTGGTAAGACGGAAACTGAGTAATGTAAGCCGCAAAGCCTTTCTTGCTGAGTTCGAACAACAGAGCCGCCACGAGAGAACCAACTGCCGCATGAGAAAAGTGTACCTTTTTATTTGGCACTAGCAGATACAAACCGAAGAAAGCTAAGAAGGAAATGATCAAAGGAAGCTTTCGAATGACCGTATTAAATGCGTCAGACACGATGTCATGTTGCAACAAACTTAAGGAAGTGACATAAGAAGTGACAGCAATGCTCGCTCCTACCAAAATAGGTCCAAGCGTTAATACCATCCAATACATAGAAAAAGACAACACCGCACGTCGCTTTTCGGTCACACGCCAAATGTAGTTCAGGTTCTTATCTATATTGGAAATCAACATCAAGGCTGCGATAAACAAAAACACACTGCCCACCGCCGTCATCTTGCCCGTATTGGCGACAAACTCAAGCAAGGCACTGTTCACCGCATCACCTGACGCAGGCACAAAGTTGGTAATAATGAAGTTTTGAATCACCAGACCGACATCGGAAAAAACTGAAAACGAAGACAAGGTAGAGAGCAAAACCGTCAGCATCGGCACGATCGAGAGTAAAGTAATGTAAGCCAAATAGCCCGCATTTACGTTCACTCTATCGTGTGCCATCCGCGTGAGAAGATAGCGGTAAAACTGGATGCTTCCAGTGATTGCGTTTTTTATCTTCAACTTGTAACCCTCTTGTAACTCGTTCATAGTCCTAATTAATATTCCGTCATTTAACTATAGGAAACTAGGATGCCTTATTTAATCGTTATAGTCCTCTCTATTTTCACGCTTACTGGGTGTCAATCCGCTTATTACTCCGCTATGGAGCAAGTGGGCTACCACAAGCGCGATATTATGGTTGATAGAGTAGAAGACGCGAAAGAGTCACAACAGGACGCTCAGGAAGAGTTTAGCAGCGCGCTAGAGGCGCTCAGCAGCCTGACTAACTTCAGTGGTGGCGACCTTGAAGATATGTACAACCAAATCAACGATAAATACCAAGACAGCGAGAAAGCCGCGCAAAATGTCAGTGACCGCATCGCTGCCATTGAAGACGTATCCGATGCGCTGTTCGCCGAGTGGCAGAGCGAACTAGACCTCTACACCAGCGACTCACTGCGCAGCTCAAGTGAACAAAAACTGCGAGACACTAAATCGTCTTACCAAACGATGCTGTCAGCAATGAAACGCGCTGAGAAGAAAATGGACCCAGTACTCAATACCCTTCGCGACAACACGCTTTATCTAAAACACAATCTCAATGCGAGTGCCGTAGGTTCATTGCAAGGAGAGTTTATGAGCTTAGAAAAAGACATCGCTTACGCGGTAAAGCAGATGAATACCGCGATAGCAGAATCAGATAAATTCCTAGCTCAGCTAAAACAGAAATAATACTAGTTGAAGCTAGCCAATATAAGTTAAGTAGTCACTTGTTATGAGCCCAATCATTATCACTGGCGGTCCCGGAGCCGGAAAAACAACCTTAGTGAATGCCTTAGGTTGCGAAGGTTACCCTATCTTTTCTGAATCCTCTCGCCAGTTAATTGAACAGCAAAGTCAGCTTGAAGGTGGAGTCCTGCCTTGGCTAGACTTACCGGGATTTGCTCGCCTGTGTTTAACGTTGATGAGTGAACAGAAGGAACAAGCTAATCAACATCAAATTACATTTCTCGATCGCGCGATCCCAGATATCTGTGGTTACCTAACTCAGGCTAACCTTGAGATTAATGAGATTTACCGAGAAGCCAGCAAAGGCTATCACTCCCAAGTCTTGTTCTGTCGTCCTGAGGCGTCGATTTACGTACAGGATGATGTTAGACCTTATCCCTTTGAGGAAGCACTAGAGATTCACCACGCGCTAGTAACAATCTACCAAGAGCTTGGTTATGAGGTGGTTGAAGTGCCGTTTATGTCAGTAGAAGCGCGTGTTTTATTTGTTAAAAACCACCTAGGTATCAAAAATTAGCCCCCCAACGCAACCACTCCTCCCGCTTGAGGATAACGAATACTTGAACGCCCTTCGTATCTCGCATCTCGTTTACCCGTATCTATGCTAATGCCACACAAAACAAAAGCCCCGAGCAGCATAGTCGCTACTCGGGGCTTTTTTAACTAAAACGTATAGTTAGCTCTAAACTAACTCGCCTGCAGACAATTAGTCTTTAGCTGGGCGAGAAGCGCGCTTACGTTCGTTTTCAGTAAGAAGCTTCTTACGGATACGTACGTTTAGTGGCGTTACTTCTACTAGCTCATCTTCATCGATAAACTCAAGAGCTTGCTCTAGAGTGTGCTTGATCGGTGGAGAAAGAACTTGTGCTTCATCAGTACCAGATGCACGAACGTTCGTTAGTTGCTTACCTTTCAGACAGTTTACTGTCAGGTCGTTTGAACGGTTGTGAATACCGATGATTTGACCTTCATAAACTTCATCCGCGTGCTCTGTGAATAGACGACCACGAGCTTGAAGGAAGAATAGTGCGTAAGTCAGAGCTTTACCCGTTGCGTTCGAGATAAGAACACCATTATTACGCTGACCAATGATACCGCCTTTGTAAGGGCCGTAGTGATCGTATGAGTGGTAGATAAGACCAGAACCAGACGTCATTGTTAGGAATTCAGTTTGGAAACCGATAAGACCACGAGAAGGCATCATGAAGTCCATGCGAACACGGCCTTTACCATCTGGAGCCATATCCGTTAGCTCACCTTTACGCAGACCGATGCTTTCCATGATTGCACCTTGGTGCTCTTCAAGTACATCGATAGTCACCGTTTCAAACGGTTCCATTTTCTGGCCATTTTCTTCTTTAATGATTACTTCTGGACGAGATACTGCTAGCTCAAAACCTTCACGACGCATGTTTTCGATAAGGATAGATAGGTGAAGCTCACCACGACCTGATACACGGAAACGGTCTGGACTGTCAGTTTCTTCAACACGTAGTGCAACGTTGTGTACGAGTTCTTTTTCTAGACGCTCAAGGATATTACGTGAAGTAACAAACTTACCTTCTTTACCCGCGAACGGAGAAGTGTTTACTTGGAACGTCATTGTTACTGTTGGTTCATCAACAGACAGAGCTTCCATCGCTTCAACATTGTTTACGTCACAGATAGTGTCTGAAATTTTCAGCTCACCAAGGCCAGTAATCGCAATGATGTCACCAGCATTCGCTTGTTCAACTTCGTGACGGTCAAGGCCTAGGTAACCTAGAACTGTACCGACTTTACCGTTACGTTTCTTACCGTCAGAACCAACGATAGTTACTTGTTGGTTTGGCTTAACAGAACCACGTGTAACACGAGCAACACCGATAACACCGACGTAAGCGCTGTAATCAAGTTGCGAAATTTGCATCTGTAGAGAACCGTCAAGGTCAACGGCAGGCGCGTCTACTGTATCAACAACCGCTTGGAACAATGGTTCCATGTCTGTACCAACTTCGCCTTCTTCCATTGTTGCCCAACCGTTTAGAGCTGAAGCGTAAACAACGGTGAAGTCCAGTTGCTCATCGGTAGCACCTAGGTTGTCGAAAAGGTCGAATACTTGATCCATAACCCAATCAGGACGAGCGCCTGGGCGGTCAATCTTGTTGATTACAACGATTGGCTTAAGACCGTGTGCGAATGCTTTTTGCGTTACGAAACGAGTTTGAGGCATTGGGCCATCAACTGCGTCAACGATAAGCAGAACAGAATCAACCATAGACATGATACGCTCAACTTCACCACCGAAGTCCGCGTGTCCCGGAGTATCTACGATGTTGATGCGGTAATCATTCCAGTTAATTGCTGTGTTTTTAGCAAGAATGGTAATGCCACGCTCTTTTTCGATGTCATTCGAATCCATGACACGCTCTTCAGCTTCACCACGAGACTCAAGAGTGCCTGACTGTTGTAGCAGTTTATCAACCAAAGTCGTTTTACCGTGGTCAACGTGCGCGATGATCGCGATATTTCTTAACTTATCAATCTGTGGAGTAGACATGGATTCTCGATTCACTCATAAAAGTAGCCGTCAGTTATCTCAAAAGTTTGGATAATAACCGCTAGCTTGATTTAAAAAACGGTCAATAATATACCAGATTCTAGACAAAAACCTAGAAATATGTGATCTGAACCAAAGCTTTTTTCTTAGTTAGCGATTCATATCCGCTAACTTTGAGCCAGTACGGTGCTGCACAGCTAAATTCGCAGAGCTCTAAAAAAACATCGCACGTGAGCTGCGAGCTAAATCTCTGGCAAAACCATAAAAGTGGATTGACAACTTAAGCAATTCATTGCTGAATGGTGCTCTCATATGTCATATATTGGTGCACAGGCAAACAACTGCACCAATAAAGTGCAATGGAGGATCATTTTGGTGCAAAAATTAAAATGAACAACACAGACAAACAAGTAAACCGTTGAAATTAATGGAATAATTTTTTTGGCACGTTTTTGGCTTTAGATAAATCAGCATCGATTAATGCACTTATAGACATTAATCAATGCTAGTTTCAACCGAATCGAGCTAATACCGAATTAATAACACTGGAGGTTATCCAAGATGTCAGTAGAAAATGTACTATCCCTGATCCAAGAGAACGAAGTTAAATTTATCGACTTACGTTTTACTGATACAAAAGGTAAAGAGCAGCACATCTCTATTCCTTCTCACCAAGTTGATGCAGACTTCTTCGAAGAAGGCAAAATGTTTGACGGCTCTTCAGTAGCTGGTTGGAAAGGCATTAACGAATCTGACATGGTAATGATGCCAGACGCAGCCTCTGCTGTACTGGACCCATTCACAGAAGACGCAACACTAAACATCCGTTGTGACATTCTTGAGCCTGCAACAATGCAAGGCTACGACCGTGACCCACGCTCTATCGCTAAACGTTCTGAAGAGTACCTACGTTCTACAGGTATCGCAGACACAGTTCTAGTTGGTCCAGAGCCAGAATTCTTCCTATTTGACGACGTTAAGTTCTCAAACGATATGTCGGGTTCTTTCTTCAAGATTGATGACGTAGAAGCAGCTTGGAACACAGGTTCTGACATCGAAGGCGGTAACAAAGGTCACCGTCCTGGCGTTAAAGGCGGTTACTTCCCAGTCGCTCCTGTAGATTCATCTCAAGACATCCGTTCAGCAATGTGTCTAGTAATGGAAGAGATGGGCCTAGTCGTTGAAGCTCACCACCACGAAGTAGCAACTGCGGGTCAAAACGAAATCGCAACTCGCTTCAACACGCTAACAACAAAAGCCGATGAGACTCAAATCTACAAGTACGTTGTGCACAACGTTGCTCACGCATTTGGTAAAACAGCGACATTCATGCCTAAGCCACTCGTTGGTGATAACGGTTCTGGTATGCACGTTCACCAATCTCTAGCAAAAGACGGCGTTAACCTGTTTGCGGGTGATAAGTACGGCGGCCTATCTGAAATGGCGCTTTACTACATCGGTGGTGTAATCAAACACGCTCGTGCAATCAACGCATTTGCTAACCCATCAACGAACTCGTACAAGCGTCTTGTACCTGGTTTTGAAGCTCCGGTAATGCTTGCTTACTCAGCACGTAACCGTTCTGCTTCTATCCGTATCCCAGTAGTACCAAGCCCTAAAGCTCGCCGTATCGAGCTACGTTTTGGTGACCCAGCTGCTAACCCATACCTATGTTACTCAGCAATGCTGATGGCTGGCCTTGACGGTATTAAGAACAAGATTCACCCAGGCGAAGCGATGGATAAAGATCTATACGACCTTCCTGCAGAAGAAGCGGCTGAAATCCCAACAGTTGCAGAATCACTACAAGAAGCTCTAGCTGCGCTTAACGAAGACCGTGAATTCCTAACCGCTGGTGGCGTATTCTCTGATGACTTCATCGATTCATACATCACTCTGAAATCTGACGATGTACAGCGCGTGAACATGGCGACACACCCACTTGAATTTGAATTGTACTACTCAGTTTAATCCTCAGTTGGAAGTGCTGCAGCCCTTACCCTAACAGGTGAAATCCACTGCAACATGTAAGAACTACTAAAAAATATTAGGCTCGCCTCGCAGGTGGGCCTTTTTTCTATTCTCCCCCCCTCTTCTTCTTCGTAACATGCCTTCTACCAAACACAATACAATCAACGCCAAACATCAAACCACCTGCGGTGGAAAGAGCCTAAACATATGAAAAATATACTGTTCTTAATCGGGTTAACCGTCGCACTCTCATGCACTGCTCAAACGGTATATACTTGGGTAGATGAAGATGGTGTGCTCCACTTTAGTGATACTCCTACCAGTCAAAGTGCCAAGTCCCTTCACTTACCTGACGTACAAGCTTCTGCGCCCGCGCCTAAATTTGAAAACTCGACACCCGTTGACGCTGCAGCTTCATCTGCAACTAAAACGGCAACGCCAGCTCAAACTCAACCAAAAACTACAGAACGCGAGGCACCAACTCAATTAACACTCACCATGCTAAATCCAGTTCATGATCAAACCATCCGTAGCAACCTCGGCTTAATCCCTGTTCAGATAGATCTTAACCGCAAACTCGGTATTGGAGAGCAGTTGCAATTGATGCTCGATGGACGTCGCTATGGCGCCCCGCAGACTCAAGCGAATTGGCAACTCAAAGACATAGAACGAGGCACACACACCATTGCCATTCAAGCACATAGAAGCGGCAAGCTTATTGCATCTACTAGTCCAGTCACCGTGTATTTACATCGAGCGACGATCAAGTAGGCCAATGTGCAAAAAGAGACGAGATTACCTCTACTTTTCACCGAATCGAAGCAGCTTTCAGCGACCCTAATGAATTACCTTTAGCTTCTGATTGATATGCGCCATACTTGAACTTAGCTTCGCACCAACTTGGTGCAGCGATAAAACACCAGTTCAAGGACGAAACAGTGAATCGATCAGCCAAAAGCGACAGTATAGATACAGATCATCTTTCCAGCGCCATTCTCGACAATATGGTGACCTCGACATTGATGCTCGATGAGCAACTGTATGTCCGATACGCCAACCCGGCGGCTGAACAGCTCTTTTCACAGAGCGCACGACGCATCGTTGATCATCCATTGAGCCAACTTATCCAGCACGCCTCTCTCGACTTAGCACTGCTCACTCAACCACTACAAAGCGGCCAGAGTATTACCGACAGTGACGTTACCTTTGTCGTAGACAACCGCCCATTAATGCTTGAGGTAACGGTTAGCCCAATTTCTTGGCAGCGTGAGACGTTGTTATTGGTTGAGATGCGTAAGATAGACCAACAAAGACGACTCAGCCAAGAGCTCAACCAACACGCGCAACAACAAGCGGCGAAGTTACTGGTGCGCGGGTTAGCGCATGAAATTAAGAACCCTTTAGGTGGTTTGCGAGGAGCCGCGCAGCTGCTTGGAAAGATGCTCCCTGATCAATCTCTGAATGAGTATACGCAGATCATTATTGAGCAAGCAGACCGCCTGAGAGCCCTAGTGGATAGGCTTCTTGGCCCGCAAAAGCCGGGAACTAAGTCAGAAGAGAACCTTCACCAGATTCTAGAAAAAGTCCGACAGTTGGTAGAGCTCGAATCGGGTTCAACGCTCGCTATCGAACGAGACTACGATCCAAGCCTACCTGATATTTTGATGGACTCTGCGCAAGTTGAGCAAGCTATGCTCAATATCGTGAGTAATGCCGCACAGATTTTAAAAGCCCAGGAATCAGGGAAAATCACCATTCGCACCAGAACAGTGCATCAAGCAAACATTCATGGGCAGCGACATAAGCTCGCTGCTCGCATTGAGATCAGCGATAACGGCCCAGGCATTCCCGACGAGTTAAAAGACACCCTGTTTTACCCCATGGTCAGCGGACGAGAGGGTGGCACAGGGCTTGGGTTATCGATATCTCAAAACCTCATCGATCAGCACAATGGGAAAATTGATGTTGAGAGTTGGCCGGGTAATACCACATTCACGATTTATTTGCCGATATAGGCGAAATCTTGTTTCCCACTGGAAACAACGTTTCATCGGCAACAACAAATACCGAACAATAAAAACAACAATGATTATCACAATAGATTTGGCTGCAAAGGAATTGAATTATGAGTAAGGGATACGTTTGGGTCGTCGATGACGACAGTTCTATACGCTGGGTCGTAGAGAAAACACTGTCATCTGCGGATATTAAGTGTGAAACATTTGCTGATGCAGAGAGCGTATTGCTCGCTCTTGAGCGCGAAACACCAGACGTTCTGGTGTCTGATATTCGAATGCCCGGCATTGACGGGATTGAGCTGTTACATCAAGTTCATCAGCGCTCCCCCGACCTGCCAGTGATCATCATGACCGCACACTCCGACCTTGATGCTGCGGTAAACGCTTATCAGAAAGGCGCTTTTGAGTATCTGCCTAAGCCGTTTGATATCGATGAAACGCTTACTTTGGTAGAGCGAGCCATCGCACACAGCCAAGAACAGAAGCGAGAACAAGCCAGCGAGGTGGTCGAAGAGACTAACGCACCCGAAATCATCGGTGAAGCACCGGCGATGCAGGAAGTTTTCCGTGCCATAGGGCGACTATCGCGTTCATCTATTTCTGTTCTCATCAATGGTGAATCGGGTACCGGTAAAGAACTGGTCGCACATGCCTTACACCGCCACAGCCCTAGAGCAAAGAACCCCTTTATCGCTCTTAACATGGCCGCAATCCCCAAAGATCTCATCGAGTCGGAGCTATTTGGTCATGAGAAAGGTGCCTTTACTGGCGCAAATAGTGTTCGCCAAGGACGTTTTGAACAGGCTAACGGTGGCACGTTATTTCTTGATGAAATTGGTGATATGCCACTCGACATTCAAACTCGCTTACTGCGTGTGCTTTCTGATGGTCAGTTTTATCGCGTGGGTGGCCACTCTGCGGTTAAGGTCGACGTTCGTATCGTGGCGGCAACCCACCAAGATCTTGAACGATTAGTGCATGAAGGTGGCTTCCGTGAAGACCTTTTCCACCGACTCAATGTTATTCGAATTCATATCCCTGCACTGCGCGAACGTAAGCAAGACATAGAAAAGCTCACTCATCACTTCCTAGCTTCAGCCGCTGAAGAGCTCGGGGTGGAAGTGAAGACACTGCATCCTGAGACGGTTTTAAAACTGAATCAGCTGAATTGGCCCGGTAATGTTCGTCAGCTTGAAAACATTTGCCGTTGGCTCACCGTCATGGCCAGCGGTAGTGAAATACTCCCTTCAGATCTGCCACCGGAGCTGTTGGAAGAGAAAACAGTGACCACTTCAGGATCTGGAGATAACTGGCAACAACTGCTCGCTAATTGGGCAAAATGTGCACTTGATTCAGGAGAAAAAGAATTACTCACTTATGCTCTTCCTGAGTTTGAACGGATACTGCTGGAGGCTGCACTCAAACATACCAATGGTCACAAACAGGACGCAGCCAAAGTATTGGGATGGGGGAGAAACACCCTTACTCGTAAGCTCAAAGAACTGTACTAAGCTTATATGACTATCGGTGCAGCTACTTTTTTAATCAAAAAAGTGTCGCTTGGTGTTAATAGTATCAGTACAATTAAAAAACGACATTCACCAAAACTGTAGCTAAAAATGTCTTTGAAAACACAAATTACATTGAGAACCGCAGTGGTTCTGCCATTCGTGATGATTTTTCTGTTCACTATGGGCGTAATGGTTTTCACTCAAAAGCAGAACTATGAAGAAACGGTGAGTGATCTTAGTACACGCCAACTAACATCACTCACTGATAACGTTCATCAAAGCCTCACAGAATTTTTAGAAAAGCCGTTTCTCGCTAACCTTTCACTCAGTCACAACATTGGTTATCACCACCTTTACCAAGCTGGTCACCTCAGTAAGGTCCAAGACTACATTCTTTATAAGTTTTCGAATCATTTTACGACTGTACCTCAACTCGATGTGATCGGCTTTGGCTCTGAAAACGGTAACTACGTCGGTTTCCGTAAAGAAGCTAATAATGGTTACACCTTGATGGTGCAAGATGATCGCACTCAAAATCAACTCGTGATCTATCGTGGTAGCCAGATCAGTGACGATATACGTTCAGTCATTTCGGGATATGACCCAAGAGTTCGTCCTTGGTATACGCCTGTTGCTAACCAGAAAAAAGCCTCATGGTCTCCGATTTACACTAATGCTGATGAACGCCAAGAGATCACCTTATCTGCCCTCGCCCCTATCTATGACGGCAACGAATTTAAAGCGGTTATCGTCAGTGACATCAAGCTCAATACCTTTAACGTATTTTTGAATAACTTGAAATACAAAACCGATGCCTCTGTCTACGTCATTGACCAAAAGCAGCGCTTGGTTGCGCACTCCGGAGGAGGCAAGGTTGTCTCCAAAAGGACGGATAAAAGCCACACAAGTCAGCGCTTATTGGCTACAGAGAGTGACAACCCAATAATACGAGAGAGCGCCAGTTACGTTAACCAATTCCATTTGATTGAAAACAGGCAAATACAACGTTTCGACTTTACTCTGAATGGCGAGCGATACTTCAACCAGATAACGCCTTACGAGGATGAACATGGCATCACATGGTTTATTGGTATGTCGATCCCTGAAACCAACCTACTCGGTGCATTACCAGAAAACCAAAGAAACAGCTGGTTACTTGGACTAACGCTGAGTTGCATTGGTGTCATCGCCGGATTAATTGCTTTTAATCGAGTGACCCAACCCATCACCTCCACCGCAGATGCAGCAAAAGGTCTAGCGACTGGCGATTGGGACAGCAGCATGCCGAAACCAGGTAATATCTATGAAACTAGCATGTTGGTAGAAGCCTTTAATGAAATGACTAACAACTTAAAGGCTTCTTTTGAACAATTACAGTCTCAACTTACCTATGACTCATTAACCAAATTGTACAGCCGAGAAGGTTTTATCGATGCTGTACAGAAAAATACAAAAACCGAGAAAGGCACACTGTATTTAGTCGGTATTGATCGCTTTCGCGACATTAATGACAGCCTAGGCCATTACAATGGCGACCAACTGCTCATCATCGCAGCCGCTCGTTTGAGAGGTACGCTACCATCTGAGTATCTATTGGCACGTACTGGTGGTGATGAATTTGCGATTTACGCGCCTGACGCTCTCCAAGAGGGGGGGGTTCATCAGATCACTAACCGCTTACTCCAAACCTTTGCGGCTCCATTTGCCATGGAATCCGAGAATGTCGTGATCAATGTCTCTATCGGTGTGGTTCATGTTTCAGGCACTAAAGATATTATATTGTGGCTGCGTAACAGCAGTATTGCCTTGAGTAATGCCAAGCAAGACAAGACTCGCGTCAGTATATACAGCCCAGAGATGGGCAACGCTTCTAGGCATCGAACCCAGATGCTAGCACGCATCAATCGAGCAATTGAGCAACAACAGTTCGAGCCTTTCTATCAACCAATCATAGACCTTGAATCTGGCTCCCCGATAGGTGCAGAGGCTCTGGCACGATGGGTAACGAAAGAGGGCGTCATTTCACCACTTGAATTCATTCCGCTTGCCGAAGATACAGGGCTTATCTACGATATCGGCAAACAAATACTACACAAGTCCTGTCGAGATACCGCCATCGCCATTGAGTTAGGAAAATGGGACGAAGACTTCTCTCTGCACGTTAACCTTTCTGTCGATCAACTCACCGAAAACGGTTTCATTGACTTGGTTAAAAACACTTTGTCTGACACCAAGTTACCGGCCAAAAACCTCACATTAGAGATCACCGAGTCACGCATCATCGACAATGATCCAACGATCATCGAAAACATGCTAACGCTGAAAGCATTGGGTATCTCAATTGCGATTGATGATTTTGGTACCGGCTACTCATCGCTTGCTTACTTGCACAAGCTGCCATTTGATTGCCTTAAAATCGATCGCAGCTTTGTTAGCAAACTCGATCAAGAGAACCTCGACAGCTCCATCGTCGCAGCCATCGTTAACATCACTAAAGGTTTCAAAGTAAGCTTGGTAGCCGAAGGCGTTGAAACTCAGCAACAGGCTGAACTACTCAAGCAGCTACAGTGTCCACTAGCTCAAGGTTTCTTATACAGTCGCCCTGTTCCTTTTGATCAGTGGCCTACCAACATCACGAATCACAACAGTAAATAAAGCATGGCGTAACAATCAGCAGAGAATCGAATAAACCAAATACAAAAATGCCAGCATGATGCTGGCATTTTTTACATTTCTATTCTCAATCGAGCGATTAGATAACGCGAGAGAATTGTTGTTGGCGAGCCTTAGCGCGCAGGTATTTATCAAAACACATACAGATATTACGAATCAACAAACGGCCACGCAAAGTCACGCGGATTTCCTTGTTATCGACTTCAATTAACCCATCATTAATGAAGGTTTGTAGAAGCTCTAAGTCTTCCTTGAAGTAGCGATTAAAGTTAACTGAAAACTCAGATTCAATCGTGGTTTTATCAAGCTTAAAGTTACAAATAAGCTGCTTAATCACCTCACGACGCAGCAGATCATCATCGTCTAGTACCACCCCTTTCCAAAGGGCATGGCGCAGGTCATTGACCTGAGCGTAATACTTCTTCAGCTCTTTTTGGTTCTGCGCATAAGCATCGCCTACCATAGAGATAGCCGAGACACCAAAACCAATCAGATCACATTCACCCTGAGTGGTGTAGCCTTGGAAGTTACGATGCAGGATGCCTTCACGCTGTGCAACCGCGAGCTCGTCTTCAGGTAATGCGAAGTGGTCCATGCCGATGAACTGGTAACCCGCACCCGTTAGAGTCTCGATGGTATCTTGCAGAATCGCCATTTTCTCTTTTGCTTCTGGCAGGTCTTCGTCTTTAATCTTACGCTGCGCCGCAAACAGCTGCGGCATGTGTGCGTAGTTAAATACCGATAAACGACCCGGTTTCATTTCAAGCACTTGCTTCAGTGTTTCAGCGAACAAAGCTTGAGTCTGTTTTGGCAGGCCGTAGATCAAATCTAGATTAGTCGAACGGAAGCCTAACTCTTTAGCACGTTGAACCATCGCAATAATGAACGCTTCATCTTGCTCACGGTTAACCAGCTTTTGGACTTCTTTGTTAAAGTCTTGCACGCCAATACTCAGGCGGTTGAAGCCTTCACTACGCAGGTGATCGAGAACGTCTAGTTCAATCTCACGTGGGTCTACTTCGATACTGATTTCAGCATCCGCAGTGAAGTTAAACTCATCACGCAGAATCATCATCAAGCGAGTGATTTGTATTTTGGTCAAGAACGTTGGCGTACCGCCACCGAAATGCAGTTGAGTCACTTCACGGCCATTCAGCAGCGACGCACGCTGGCGAATTTCATGCTCAATCACATCAAGGTACTCATCCGCTTTATGCGAGTGACGAGTAATGACCTTGTTACAACCACAGTAGTAACAAAGTTTGTGACAAAATGGGATGTGCACGTAAAGAGAGAGGGGACGCTCTGGGTATTGAGTACACGCCATGTCGTAATCAGCGACGGTAAACGCTTCATGAAACTCCAACGCTGTTGGGTATGAGGTGTAACGAGGTCCCGAATAGTTATACTTGTTTAAGATTTCTTGATCCCAAACGATTTGCTGATTCGTTGTTACTGGCTTGCTCGACATAGCGGTACTTCCAATTTAGATCCGCGAGAACCTAAGGTCTCTCAAATCATTTTACATACATTAAAATATAGACGGGCTATTTTGCCACACGACCTGTAAGGTCGTTCAAGACAAAATCAATTTTTCAAAGAAAAACTCAGAACTGCTAGCTTGATCACTAACAAAGCGTCGGGATTAACGAGACGCAAGAGGTAAGAAGGCTCGTTTAACATTCGGTATTCAAGACAATACTATTGAAGACAATGTGTCCTAAAAGCAATATGCCTTAAGAATAACGTGTATATTAAACAAACCTCTATATTTAAAAGTCTGTCGTGACTAGATCATCTGAATGCTGATTTGGTTGTTGAGAGGCTTGACCTTCTCCTGCAACCTTTTCAAATCTTCGATAACCGCATCATTCAAGCGAGTCTCTGCCTTGTGGCGTGTGAGATTCTGCTGCATGCGTTCTTTTTTCGTCAGTTCCTGTCTTGCCTCTCCTCGCGCCATATCTTTAACGATATGGTACAGCTCAGAAAGAGCAGGATATTCCGAATCAAAATCGACACGTTCATCACCCTGAACATTATCCATTATGATACACACTCGGATACTGATCTCAGGTAAATCACACTGGCCTTGGATACCCGCTAAACACAAGGTATTTACGTTGTCGTAAATCGTTGCGTTACGTTTTTCAATGGCGAGTGCTTGATGCTGCTTTTGCAACTCCGTCTGCTTCTTCACTTGAAGTAGAAGGTAACCTGCGTAAGAGCCCAAGCCGAGAATGATCATTCCACCAGCAATTGCTAATAAGGTTACGTTCATTGGCTATTAACCTTTAAAGCTGTCTAAGTCGATGTCTTCAAATTGAGATAACAAGTCTTCATCAGAGTTTGTTTTCTTCTTCGATTCAACTGCTGTTTCTTCGAAGATCTCTTCTTCATCGTCTTCTGGCTCTAACAGACCTAAACGGCCCATCAGGTGTTCGATACGATCAAGCTTCTCATCAACAAACTTCTGTAGACCTGCACCTAGGTTCTCACCATTTTCGATACGATCTAATAGTGTGTTCAGTTGAGCATCGTTCTCAAGCATCTCTAACTCTTGTTCGTTAGATAGCTTACGTTCTTGTTTAGTCGGCTTCTTCGCTGGTTCAACAATCAGTGGGATTTTTTTCTTGCTGCCTAAACGTGGATCGCGATCTTGTGCAGCTTTACGCTGTTTTGCTTCGCTACCATCTGAATGGCGGCTGCCAGACTTAAGACCTTTGCGCTTTTTAACACGCTTACGCTCACGACCTTCAACATCAGATTCACTACGGTTACGAGTAACCATAGGTTCCGGAGCGCCAAGTGCGCCCGGCTTTCTTGATTTCTTACTACGACCCATTACTGCACTTTCCTCAGTAAAATTACATCATTTCCAAAAAATTCTAGTTCGAGCTTATCCCGCTCTGCCAAAAACTGGAATGTTTGACGACTAAAGAAGACGACATGTGTCGGGTCATTCTTGTAGTGCCAACCAGCGAACGCGTCTACGTCTATTACTAGCTTAGTCATAAGACCAATCCAGCCTTTGGGTTTAACTAAATTCAACCATTGCTGCCACACCTTGTCTGGATGATAAAGATGTTCAATCACCTCCGTGGCAGTCACAAAGTCATACGTTTTTTCCAACACAGAAGGCTCTGGATGGTAATAGATATCGTACAACTCCACGCTGTGTCCGGCTTCTTCTAACATAATAGATAGCGTAGGGCCCGGTCCACAACCAAAATCCAACCCTTGTGAGTTAGATGAAATTTTGTCTGTTAGTGGATCCGCGATGCGAGATAGAAAGCGGCGATAACCTTCATCACTAGGATCATTCTCATGGAGATCATAGTGTGCTTTCTCTTCTTTTGCTTCTAACCTTTGTTCAGGTTTAACAAATACCAGTTCACATTGCTGACACTGCAGATAGGCTCTGCGTTTGTCTTCAAAATAGTGATTCACGCCTTGGTGATGGCATAAGGGACAAGTATACATAGCACATCCTTAAACAGGGATGCGAAACATACCAGAAACTGAGTTTATAGTGGAGAGGTATTGGGTGTTTTTTCATCAAATCAATAAAAAAAGCGATAGGAAAACCTATCGCTCTCTAAATCTGCCTTTATCGGCCAAAATTTGCATACTCAACTTGGTACACAAATCTCCCTTTGTTATTGGTGCTTTCCATGCCAAATTTGTTTGTTGTTCATCGTCCTGATGAGTTTTGGCTATCCTTTTCTAACACCTTGTTGCTGGGCTGTCCTAGCCTGATCCGTTTCTGTCTATACCTTTAGACTAGATGATCATCCGTATCTAAGTCAGCTCCTAGCTGATGGCGATTACTTTACCCGGTTACAAAAAGACTACAAGAGTGCTACTTCACACTTTCGTACACGAATCGACCACACATTGATAAATCAGACATTAAATAAAAACACATAAATAAAATCCACACAAAAGAAAACACCCCAACCATTACTGATCAGGGTGTCTCTTTAAACTCGCTCGAACGTACATTTCTTAACTCTGGCTAAGAGCAAGAAACCGACAAATTAGTGTAGACCACCAACGTACTTCGATAAGGTATCAATGTCTGCGTCTGTTAACTTTTTAGCTACATCACGCATCATCGCATTCATGTCGTTATTACGGCTATCATCGCGGAATTTCTCAAGTTGAGCCTTGATGTAATCTGCGTGTTGGCCTGAAATTTTAGGGAAACCAGAAAGTTCGGTGCCGTTACCACGAGGGCCATGACAAGCAGTACACGCTGTTAGGCCGCGTTCTGAGTCACCCGCCGTGTAAAGAACCTTACCTTCATCTACAACATTTTCAGGAGTAGAGTTATTAGAGATAGGGAGAGATGCGTAGTATGCCGCTAGGTCAGCCATATCTTCTTCAGATAAAGGCATCGCCATTGCACCCATTACAGGTTCATAACGACCTTGTTTACCACCACTCGTCATACCTAACTTAAGCTCTTTTAACTGCTTTATTAGGTACTTCTCATGTTGACCAGCCAGTTTAGGGTACTGGGTGATCAGACTGTTGCCGTCAGCACCATGGCAGGCGACACATGTTTGTGATTTGGCTTTACCAGCTTCAATACTACCTTGAGCCCATACTGAGCAGCTGGCTAAAAGACTCAAAATTAGCGCTAATTTCTTCATGACATTCCATTATAATTATCAAGCTTCCAGTACCACTCTATGTTGCCACTCATGGTACAATAGGCGACCTTATGCCGAGCACGGTTATTTTACACAAATTCACAAAAAAGTAATCAATCGACTACACAAAGTCGAGATGGAGTTAACAGTGAGCGTAAAAATTCATTATCAAAACACGCATTTCATTACCAGTGCACCTGATATTCGTCATTTACCAGAAGACGAAGGAATCGAAATTGCGTTTGCAGGACGCTCCAATGCTGGTAAATCTAGCGCGCTAAACCGCGTTACAAACCAAAAAAGCTTGGCGAAAACCAGTAAAACACCAGGTCGAACTCAGTTAATTAACCTATTCAAGGTAACAGATGGTTGTCATATCGTCGACTTACCTGGATATGGCTTCGCTCAAGTTCCACTTGAAATGAAGAAAAAATGGCAGAAGTCGCTAGGTGAATACCTACAACGCCGAGAAAGCCTGAAGGGCTTGGTGGTATTGATGGATATCCGTCACCCAATGAAAGACCTTGACCAACAAATGATCTACTGGGCTATCGATAGCCACATCCCAGTACAGGTTTTGTTAACAAAAGCCGACAAGCTGAAAAGTGGCGCGCGTAAAGCACAGCTACTGAAAATCCGTAACGATGCAAAATCTTTCGGTGGTGATGTCGCGGTTGATGTCTTCTCTTCAATGAAGGGTATCGGTGTTGACCAACTGCGTAGCAAAATGGATGAGTGGTTCGCACCTGCGTTTGCAGACCAACTTATTGATGAGCTAGCAGATGAAGAGCACAACGACTCCGAATAGCGCCTCTATCTATAATCGCTTCATCTATAGCGAGAAGTTAAAGCACGGACTACCAGTGATTTAACCTTATCAATACCCTACCTTATTAGGTGGGGTATTTTTTTGCTCATAAATGAGTGAGTTAAGCCCAATTTTAAACGTTAAAAATGATATTTATCCGCTTGAACGTATAGAAGTAAACCATACTAAAAACAACGTTTGCTAAACAGAACAACGAGAAAGGAGTACTCATGTGGAAAACACTCTTGGCGATAATAGCAATGATGCTGATACCTGTTACAGGCCACACCTCTGAAGCAGAACCAACAGAAGCACCACTGATCAACGTCGATATGACCTTAGATCTCGATGGCATGGAGAAGTATGCTCAGGAGGCCAGTGAATCTCTTGAGAGGATATCGCAATCTTTGCAAGCCATCGTCAATAACCCCAATCTCAGCGAAGACCAGCAACAAGCCTTGAATCAGACCATCGACAGCATGAATAAATTTGCGGCTTCAACTCAGACATCACTCAATCAACTCCCTCAAGCCTTGGATCAATCTCGCCTCGCCTTTAAACAAACCAGTCAAATACTGCTCGATGATATACAGACCAAACTCATCATTGCGCTGGCGGCGGTTATCGCTGTCATTATTATCGCTTTAACCGCTATCTATCTGCTTATCCTGAAACCAATGCAGCAAACCTTGGTGAAAGCGACCAACAATATCTCTTCGATGGCACGCTCCATCCAGATCACCGCCGAAGCACTGAAATACAGCACCGAGAAACAACAGAAAATCATGGACTACATCGAGCATTCACCAACTCAATGCTCTGATAAATAAGGCATGAGCCATCAATCCTTTACCGGAAATTTGTAAAATAAAAGTTATTTCAAATGAAAAAACAATCGAATTTAAGACGGATTAAAATTACCAATTTCTGATTGAGTTCCAAATTTAAGAAAACTAACGTAATAAAGAGGATTTTTGAAAAGCCTAGGAAAAGGCATGAAAAGTAAGCGGATCAGTAGGGTAATTATGGTTGGAAATATTTTTCTTTCGCACAAGAAAAAACGCCCCAGTCAAATGCTGACTGGGGCGGCTGAATCAGCCTAATCCAATAACGTGAAACAAAAGGTCTGAAAGATAGAACATCTTACCTCTGTACCCTACGAGATTTAATGTACAACAATTGCTCAGAAATGAAAACATTTTTTGTAATTTTTTTTCATGAATGTTTTATTAAAACATCCTAGTTCTTTCCACAATTCAACTTTATTTTAGATAAAAAAAAGCCAGTGTTTGTGCACTGGCTCATACTAATTCACTCGATAAGGTCAAAAACTGATTAGTGGGCTTGGTCCCAGTTATCACCGTGGCCAGCTTCCGCAACAAGCGGAACGGCTAGCTCAGCAGCGGATTCCATCAATTCTTGTACTTTACTTTCAATTTCGGCTAAAGATGACTCTTCCACTTCAAATACCAATTCATCGTGCACTTGCATTAGCAGTTTCACACGACCATCGCCTTCCGCTTGAATCCACTCATCAACCAATAGCATTGCTTTTTTGATAATGTCAGCTGCCGTACCTTGCATTGGTGCGTTGATCGCCGCACGCTCAGCCGCTTTACGACGCATGCCATTTCGAGATTTAATCTCCGGCAAATGTAAACGACGACCATAAATCGTTTCAACAAAGCCCTGCTCTGACGCTGCGCTACGTGTGTCTTCCATGTACTGCATTACGCCAGGATAGCGTTCGAAGTAGGTGTCCATGTAATGTTGCGCTTCACCGCGAGGAATACCCAGCTGCTTAGCCAAACCAAAGGCACTCATACCATAGATAAGACCAAAGTTAACCGCCTTTGCACGACGACGCTGCTCAGAGGTAACGCTCTCAATATCAACGCCAATAATTTCAGCCGCAGTGGCTGCGTGGATGTCTTTGCCTTGTTGGAAAGCTTCCAATAAGGCTTTGTCGCCCGACAGGTGCGCCATAATACGTAATTCAATTTGTGAGTAATCGACCGCTAAAATCTTCCACCCATGTTGAGCAACAAATGCTTGGCGGATACGACGACCCTCTTCATTACGAATTGGGATGTTCTGCAGGTTTGGATCGGTCGAAGACAAACGACCTGTCGCTGTCACCGCTTGGTGATAGGACGTATGAACACGACCCGTTTCAGCGTTGATCATCTTAGGTAGTTTATCAGTATACGTCGATTTCAGTTTTGCTAGGCCACGATACTCAATGATCAGCTTAGGCAGCGGGTAGTCCAACGCTAACTCTTGCAACACTTCTTCGTTGGTTGACGGGCTACCTGATGGCGTTTTCTTGATAACGGGCAGACCCATCTTTTCAAACAAGATCGCTTGCAGCTGTTTTGGCGAGTTCATGTTGAACTCTTGCTCTGCAATCTCATAAGCTTTCTGTTCTAGCTCAACAAGACGAACCGCAATCTCTTGCGATTGAGCCCCTAGTAACATGTCATCGATGAAGACACCTGTGCGTTCAATACGAGACATCACAGGAATCAGTGGTACTTCAATGTCTTCATAGATGGTTTTTAGCTTTTCATCTTGCTCAATGTTTTCCATTAAACGATGATGAAGACGCAATGTCACATCAGCATCTTCCGCAGCATATGGAGATGCTTCGCCCAATTCAATCTGGTTGAAAGTAAGCTGTTTTTTTCCTTTACCTGCAATTTGCTCAAATGAGATACAGCTATGCTGAAGGAAACGCAGCGCTAAGCTATCCATATCATGCTTACCACCTACGCTGTTGAAAACGTATGATGCCAGCATGGTGTCGTGTTTGATGCCTTTCATCTCGATATCGTAGCGCGCTAAAACGCTCATATCATACTTTAGGTTTTGACCTACTTTTGCTTGCGAGTCATCTTCTAGTATCGGTTTAAGCTGTTCTAGTACCCAATCACGATCGAGTTGTTGAGGAGCATCGAGGTAGTCATGAGCAACCGGCACGTAAGCGGCAACGCCTTCTTCAGTGGCAAATGATAGACCGACAAGGTTAGCGACCATGTAGTCTAGGCTGTCTGTCTCTGTATCAAAAGCAAACACTTCAGCCGCTTTAAGTTTTTCTAACCAAGTATTGAAAGCATCTTTATCTAGAATCGTTTCGTAGTGGCTGCGATCAATCGTCACTGCAGAGGTATTCATCTCAACAGCTGAAGTGGCAGACGAGCCGTTGCTGCGTACCGCACCTGATCTTTCAGCCGCTTCCACCACCCCATTACCGCCGTCAAGTAACTCATTGAGCCAAGACTTAAACACCAGCTGACCATATAGCTTAATCAGCTCATCAATGTTTGGTTGAGCTTTCACGAGCGATTCCGGTGTTTCTTCTAACTCAACATCCAACTTAATGGTCGCAAGTTCGTAAGACATCTCAGCGTTGTCTTTATTATCGATAAGCTTCTTCGCCATGGTTTTTGAACCACGAAAGCCAAGCGCCGCAATGTCATCAAGGTTTTGATACAGTTTTTCGATGCTGCCGATGCCTTGCAACAGAGCCGTCGCTGTCTTATCACCCACACCCGGCACGCCCGGAATGTTATCGACTTTATCACCCATTAGAGCAAGGTAATCGATGATCAACTCAGGTGGGATACCAAACTTCTCGATAACGCCTTCACGATCCATCACCACATTAGTCATGGTGTTGATAAGAGTAACGTTGTCATCAACCAGTTGGGCCATATCTTTATCGCCAGTACTGATAAGAACAGGCATGCCCATCGCGGAAGCTTGAGAAGCCAGCGTACCAATCACGTCATCGGCTTCTACCCCAGGGATAGAGATAAGCGGTAGACCCATCGCACGAATGACATTATGCAGTGGCTCGATCTGGCAACGAAGGTCGTCAGGCATTGGTGGACGGTTTGCTTTGTACTCTGGGTACATATCATCACGGAACGTTTTCCCTTTCGCATCAAAAATTACCGCCATACGATCAGAAGCGAATTGACGCATCATGCTACGTAGCATGTTAACCACACCATAAACAGCGTTGGTTGGGATATCACCATTGCTCATTGTGCCAGGGTAAGCATGGAACGCGCGATATAGGTAAGAAGAGCCATCGATTAGAATCAATGGATTATCAGGAATACGAGCCATAATGTTTGTGTATCCAGTAAGTACAGAAATAATCTGTTAAGAATGCCACGTCTGTTGGTTGGATTCTACGTTGTCGATCCGTATCCGTTCATTCGATTGTATTCGTTATAATCAATTTATTGTTATTTTTTGTTCTGAGACACTAGCCACCTGTGGATAACTCTGTTTATATTATTTATCCACCCTGTTGAGAACTAAGGTGAAGCAATAAAAAAACAAGCATAAACAACTGAAAATAAAGAAAAAAATAACAGATCGAACAGATGATCAACGATCTTTTTTCGATCCTGCATTGTGGAAAAGAATACTGATGGCGTTTTATTCATAAAAATACGTGCCACTAAATATGCATCTTGTTGAAATAGAGGTATAAAAAAAGCGACACCCGAAGATGTCGCCTAGCAAAAACCGGTAAAGCTATTCAAATTGAATACCACAGCTTTACCTAAAAGCTATAAATTACACTGGAAGCAATGTGAGCAATGTCGTGTCAAAAAGAACTTAGTATAAGTTCGCGAGAATTCTGTTACGTAACCAAGTAGATACTTGAGTACTCAACATCCTTGTGAACATTTCCTTATTCCCTAAGACAGGGTTAATAATAATGATTCTCATTTAATAGTCAACAGTTAGATGATAATAAATCTCATTTAATTTATAATTAGTGAATCATCACACTAATTTCAATCACTCATCACACTGAAAGTGCCTTCAAAAAATGGATTCGATTTTCAGTAATATATTCTTTTTCTTCCAGTTTTTCGATTTGATAGCCGTTTCTCAATAACAAACGCAGCATAGCTGGAAACTGATTGCGAGATTTAACTTTCAGTTGTTGATAGCCCTGTTTCTTCACCCATTGTTCCTGAGCATCGAGCTGCGCCTGTGCGACCCCTTTATTTCTTGCAAGTGGAGAAACGCCCCCAAACCAACTATAAAAGGTCTGCCGATCCAATTCATAGCCGATCTTAAAACCCAGTAACACGCCCGCTTCTTCAGCAACGAGGATCAGGCTTGTTTTACCCGCTAACCGCTCCGATAAAGACGCGACACTCTCTTTTTTAGCAAACTCAGTAATCTGATCAACAACAGACACCACCTCTTCCAGTGAGCCTTCACGTACAATGACTGACATCTTATCCACCCTTATAAACGAAAGGGCTGGCACAATAGCCAACCCTTTTACTGATCACTTAAGTTCATTCTGCGCAGTTACTTTTCTTTTAAATGCTTTGATACTTGTGCATTGTCTTCAGCAAGCCACTCTGCGACATCTTTAGCGAAGTAAGTAAGAATGCCATCGGCGCCCGCACGCTTAAAGCACAGCAGTGATTCCATGACGGTTTCGCGCTCTTTCAACCAACCATTTTGAATAGCGACTTTGTGCATCGCATATTCACCAGACACTTGGTAAGCAAATGTCGGCGCTTGTAGTTCATGCTTCACACGGCGCACGATGTCTAGGTAAGGCATGCCTGGTTTCACCATCACCATGTCAGCACCTTCATTCAGATCGATTGCCACTTCATGAATTGCTTCATCACTGTTCGCCGGATCCATCTGGTAGTTCTTCTTGTTACCACCTTTTAGGTTTGAAGCACTACCAACAGCATCACGGAATGGACCATAGTAGCAAGACGCGTATTTCGCAGAATACGCCATAATTTGAGTATGAATATGACCGGCTTCTTCCAACGCTTCACGGATTTTACCAATACGACCGTCCATCATATCTGATGGGGCAACCACATCAGCCCCCGCTTCAGCGTGCGACAGCGCCTGCTTGATCAAGACTTCGGTCGTCTCGTCATTTATCACGTAACCATCTTCATCGATGATGCCGTCTTGGCCGTGAGTAGTGAACGGGTCTAGTGCTACATCAGTAATAACGCCAATGTTTGGCACGTGCTCTTTTAGTAAACGTACTGCACGTTGAACTAAACCTTCCGAGTTATGAGCTTCAACCGCACATAAACTTTTAGCGTCTTGGTTCACTACCGGAAACAGAGCAATCGCAGGAACACCTAATTTTGACAGGTAATCCGCTTCCTCAAGCATAAGATCGATCGACAGGCGTTCAACACCCGGCATGGATTCTACAGGCTCGCGGCGTTCTTTGCCCATCAGGATGAACATTGGGTAGATTAGATCATCCACAGACAATTGATTTTCTGCCATTAGGCGACGGCTAAAGTCATGCTTACGCATACGGCGCATACGACGACCTGGAAATTGACCTTGAATTGAAACAGACACTAGATTCTCCTTGCCTAGTCTAAGCACGAAATACTTAGATATGAAAAGTGCTAAATACAAGCAAAAGCATATCATTGATGGCTCAGGACGCTAGCAGTAAAGTATAAAACCCATTCAAAAATAGGGATGAATGGCAAAAAATGACCTTCTCCTCACACTGCCGTATACTCACAACAACTCAGTACAGACCGCTTTCAGGACAAAATAATGATCGACACCCATGCTCATATTTACGCGAGCGAATTCGACGAAGACCGCGAACAAGTAGTACAACGCGCACGAGATCAAGGAATTGATACGATTCTGCTACCTAATATCGATTTAGAATCTATCGAGCCAATGCTAGCAACGGAAGCACAGTTCCCTGAGGTGTGTCATTCGATGATGGGCTTACACCCCTGCTACGTGGATGCCAATATTGAACAAACCCTAAAAACCATTCGAGCTTGGTTCGATAAGCGTGACTTTATCGCCGTAGGTGAAATTGGTATCGACCTGTACTGGGATAAAACCTTTAAAGCCGAACAAGAGATGGCGTTTGTGACTCAACTGCAGTGGGCAAAAGAACTCGATCTACCAGTAGTGATCCATACTCGAGACTCTATCGAGGAGACACTAACTCTACTCCGTCAAGAGCAAGATGGCAGCTTACGTGGCGTGTTCCACTGCTTTGGGAGCAGCTTAGAAGAAGCTCAAGCGATCAATGAACTAGGTTTTCATTTAGGGTTAGGGGGAGTCTCTACTTTTAAGAATTCGGGGATGGATAAGGTAATCCCACATCTGGATATGAATTACGTCATCTTGGAAACAGATTGCCCTTATTTAGCACCCGCGCCACACCGTGGTAAACGTAATGAACCCGCTTATACGGAGTTGGTTGCGAAACGTATTGCCGACCTAAGGGGCATGACAATGAAAGAAGTTGACGCAATAACCACTCAAAATGCGAGAGAATTATTTAATTTGTCATAAATCAAATTGATTTAAACCACCAAAATATTTGAGAAGAGAAAGCAACAGGTCTATTATCAACTGCATTCATATGGAGATGATAATTATGTGTGACCACTCACAGCACTTGCAACGCCAGCATCGGACCTTGTGGCATAAAATATTAGGGATTAAAGAGCTCTACATATGTCAAAACTGTGGATATCAGTTAAAGATTCGATAAACAAGACACAATAAAAAAGCGGCCTATGGCCGCTTTTTTATTGTTAAATGACTCGTTAAGAAGCACGGTTCAATTAAGATTCAGCTTCTTCCTCTTCATCGCCATTCGGCTTACGCACATAGAAGCGCGCAAAGAACAGACCAATCTCAAACAAAATACACATTGGAATGGCCAACAGCGTTTGCGAAATCATATCAGGTGGTGTGAGCATCATGCCGATAATGAACGCACCCACAACAATATAAGGGCGCTTTTCAGACAACGATTTAGGCGTTGTCGCACCAGTCCAACATAACAAGATAATCGCAACAGGCACTTCAAAAGCAATACCAAAGGCCAAGAACAGTGCCAGTACAAAATCAAGATAACTCGATATGTCTGTCGCAAACTCCACCTGTCCCAAAGAGATAGTGGTAAAGAAGCTAAATACCAACGGGAATACCACGAAGTAAGCAAACGCTACACCACAGTAAAACAGCAGCGAACTTGAAGCCAGCAAAGGCATTATCAAACGCTTCTCATGTTTGTATAAGCCTGGTGCAACAAAAGCCCATACTTGATACAAAATAAACGGTACCGCGACAAAAATAGAGGCTACTAAAGTTAACTTTAACGGCGTGAAAAATGGTGATGCAACATCCGTTGCAATCATCGTCGCCCCTTCAGGTAGGCGATCTACCAAGGGTGCCGATACGAATTCATAAATATCATTAGCAAAATAAATTAGCCCAACAAACACAACCAGAACTGCAACAATCGCACGCAGTAGGCGATTACGTAGCTCTAGAAGATGGCTAATTAAAGGCTGTGTCTGCTCAGTCGAAGACATGTCAAACCTCTTAAAAGGAAGATCGAAAAGGAGCCGCGCGCCTATCTATCCAGTTGAATTAGTATCCACTTGAATAGCTATCTACTTAAATATTTAGCTACTTAAACATCTAGCTACATAAGTATCTGGCGACTCCTCCTTGCGAGACTATTCGGCTTTCTTATCTGACGGTGCTGAAGCCTCACTGTTAACCTGAATAGTTTCAGATTCCACAGCTTCCGTGACACTGGATTTAGTCTCACTTGGCTTATCAGACTCAGGCTTAGCATATGGACGTTGAACATCAGCAGCGGCCTGCTTAAGTTCATCGACTGATGCTTGTAGGTCTGGAGATAAATCTTCCATACCCATTTTTTCCGCCTTACGTAGGTTTTCTTGCAGCTCTTGTACCTTAAGCTCATGAGAAAGTTCATCTTTCACACTATTTGCCATGCTTTTCGCTTGTCCAACAAACTTGGAGACACTGCGAATCGCTACGGGCAAACGCTCAGGTCCTAAAACCACTAACCCAACGACAGATATTAATACCAGTTCCCAAAAACCGATATCAAACACGATTTACGCCTGCTCTTTGTCTTTCTTTGTTTCAGCAGTTGTTTCAGCGCTCGCTTCTTTCTTCTGCTGTTCAATATTCTTTGGTTCGAAGTCTGCATCTTTCTTATCTGCAGGCTTGTCTTCATCGCTCATCGCTTTTTTGAAGCCTTTAACCGCTGAACCTAAGTCACCACCCATGCCGCGCAGTTTCTTTGTTCCGAATAGCAAAATTACAATTACAGCAATGATTAAAAGTTGCCAAATACTGATACCACCCATTGTCATTGTCCTCGGGTCTGTCTACACATAAAAATATTAAGAGAGTCTACTGTCTAACGACGGTAAGCTCGCCAACTAAGCAACCAAAATGTGACACCTGCGATGCCACAGCCCATGGATAGCTGCTCATAAGGGCTTGAAACTAATATTGCGGAGCATACGACTAAAGTAGCTCCAACGCCAAACAAAAACTTTCCAGTCGCTTGCTGACGCTTACTATCTCGGTAGCCTTGATAAAGCTGATCCATTCTGTGGTTCATCGCTTTACCTTGGCGCAAGCTGTCATAAAGTAGCTCTGGCAGCTCTGGCAGTTTTTCTGCCCAAAATGGCGCGCGCTCTTTGACTGCGTTAATCACAGCTTGCGGCCCCACTTGATTCATCATCCAAGTTTCTAGGAAAGGCTTCGCCGTTGCCCACAAATCAAGTTGCGGATACAACTGGCGGCCTAGGCCTTCCACATACAACAAGGTCTTCTGCAGAAGTACCAACTGAGGTTGAACCTCCATGTTGAAACGTCTTGCTGTATTAAATAAGTTTAGCAACACATGGCCAAATGAGATCTCGCCAAGTGGTTTGGCAAAAATAGGCTCACACACCATACGAATCGCAAATTCGAAATCATTGACGTTGGTATCGTGTGGCACCCATCCAGAATCCACGTGCAGCTCTGCGACTTTACGGTAATCTCGATTAAAGAAAGCCAGCAGGTTTTCGGCTAAATAGCGCTTATCTTCACTGTTAAGCGTGCCGACAATGCCACAATCCAAGCCAATCCACTGAGGATTATCTGGATTTTCAGGGTTAACGAACACGTTACCCGGATGCATGTCTGCATGGAAAAAGCTGTCGCGGAACACTTGGGTGAAGAATACTGTCACACCGCGTTCAGCCAGCAATTTCATGTTAGTGCCGTTGGCGTTTAGCGTTTCAATGTCTGAAACCTGAATACCATAGATTCGTTCTGACACCATCAGGGTTTCACTGCTTAAATCAGGGATAACCTCTGGAACATAAAGCTCTTCACTGCCTTCAAAATTACGTCGCAGTTGAATCGCATTGGCTGCCTCACGACGCAGATCTAATTCATCAAGTAGCGTTTTTTCGTACTCGTGGACCACCTCAACGGGTTTCAAACGACGTGCTTCAGGAAGCGACTTAGCGACTATACGCGCCATTCGGTGCATCAGTTTTAGATCTGCATCAATCACCGGGCGAATATCAGGTCGAATTACCTTGAGAACAATCTCGCGACCACTCTCTTTCAGCTTTGCCGTATGCACCTGAGCAATAGAAGCCGAAGCCAGTGGCTCAATATCAAAATCAGTAAACCAGTTATCTAAACTGCCACCCAGTGCCGTTTCCATATCTTGCTTGGCCAACGCGCCATCAAATGGCGCCACTTGGTCTTGCAACAACGCCAATTGATCGGCGATATGAGGAGGAAATAGGTCACGACGAGTCGACATCATTTGTCCGAATTTGATCCAGACCGGCCCTAATTCTTGTAATGCTAAACGCAAGCGGTGGCCTAACTCTTTATCTTGATGCTTATTCTTGAGCCAAAACAGTGCCTTTCTCGCCAGCAAAGGGGCTTTAGTCAATTGGTGTTCTGGCATCAACTCATCAAGGCCATACTCTAACTGTACCTTGATAATATGATAAAGACGTTTCACTTCTGCAGGGGTCATGCTTTCTCCAACAGAGTATTCAATTTTGATTCAAGGCGTGCGGTGGCACTTTTCACGTCATCAACCTGATCGCAAAAATGTGCGACTTCTAACGGAGCGGGTGCCATCTTCCACTCCTCAGTCAAAACCTGAGCAAGGTGGTTTTGATGCTTAGTTGCCTGCTTGGCCATCAGGTCACCCACATTTTTAGCGCTTTGGACCAAGGTATGCGCAACCACATCGCCAGTCACTCGTGACAACCACTCTTCCAAGTCAGGCTTGCAGTCTGTCATCAATTGAGCAAATTTTTGTGCCAACTGAATATCACCTTCTAAGATCAGCTTATCTTGCTTGATCAGCTTAGTGATATTCGACTGCTCACGCAGTTCCGGTAATACCGATAGATTCAAGGATAAATAACAATCAGGTTGTCCTTCGTATTCAGCCAATACATCAATTTGTTGGCTGAAAACGAAAGTGAGTGTTTTATTCAACTCTTTCAAATTGACTTGAATGATCTGCCCCTTTAAACGAGACAAACGACGAACCAAGGCTGGATCATCGTTCACGAAAGTATTTAAAGAGGTTTCAATAACCGCGGTGACCAATGGATCAAATGGCATGACTGTCCTTACCTTTGAAAACGGATAAGCCTTAACCTATCCGTTCTGTCTTTATTCTTTTATTGTCTAGCCAGCTCAACGAGCCTACTGTCAAGTTCGACTAGAACTTGTAACCCCGGTGCAGCGCAACAATGCCGCCCGTTAGGTTGTAGTATTTAGTGTTTTCAAAACCCGCGTCTTGCATCATGCCTTCTAAAGTTTCTTGATTTGGGTGCATGCGGATAGATTCGGCAAGGTAGCGGTAACTGTCTGCATCATTGACAATCAGCTCACCAATTTTAGGTAACAGGTGAAAGGAGTATGCGTCATACACTTTCGATAGTGGCTCAAGTACTGGCTTCGAAAACTCCAGAACCAACAGGCGGCCGCCCGGCTTAAGTACGCGGAACATTGAACGCAATGCTTGGTCTTTATCGGTTACGTTACGCAGACAGAAGCTAATGGTAATGCAATCGAAGTAGTTGTCAGGGAATGGTAGCTCTTCAGCATTGGCTTGTACGTAATGCACATTGCCCACAATACCGTTATCTCGCAGCTTATCACGGCCAACATTCAGCATTGAATTGTTGATATCAGCAAGAACCACGTGGCCTTTGTCACCAACAATACGCGAGAATTTCGCCGTAAGATCGCCAGTACCACCACCGAGGTCTAGAACACGTTGACCCGGGCGAACGCCACTGCAATCAATCGTGAATCGCTTCCACAAGCGGTGAACACCACCCGACATTAAATCATTCATGATGTCGTATTTAGCGGCTACAGAGTGAAATACCTCTGCGACTTTCGCGACTTTTTCGTCTTTCGCGACGGTTTCGAAACCAAAGTGTGTGGTTTCTGACTCTACTTCTGAATTTGTCTGCACGCTTGTGTCCATAATGCTGTTATCTACCATGGTAAGTTCTCATCGACAGCACACTCTCTCTTTAAGAGGCGCTGCGGCCGATTAGTTTACTTTATCCTCAGCAGGTTGTCTTTCTACTAAGGAGGCATTTTCTGAAAAAGCCTCATTTTGCGCCATTTCAGCCAAACCTATCGAAATCGGTTTTTTCACTTCAACACCCAATTGCTTGAAGCTTTCTGCCTGACGAATCACATTGCCCCGCCCTGTTACTAGCTTATTCATGGCACCTTGGTAGCTTTGATTGGCTCTATCTAATGAGCTACCAAGGCCTTCCATGTCATCAACAAACAAGCGCAATTTGTCGTAAAGCTTGCTCGCACGTTCCGCAATAACTTGAGCGTTCTGGTTCTGCCTGTCGTTGCGCCACAGGTTATCAATGGTACGCAGTGCCACCAGCAAGGTCGTTGGGCTAACCAAGATGATGTTTTGTTCCATCGCGTCTTTGACTAAGCTAGGGTCGGCTTGAATCGCCACTTGAAATGCCGGCTCTACAGGGATAAACATCAACACATAATCGAGGCTCTGAATGCCTTTGAGTTGATGATAATCTTTCTGGCTCAAGCCTTTGATGTGTGCTCTTAGAGAAACTAAGTGATCCCGTAGTGCAGCATCGCGTTGTTGATCAGTTTCAGCATTGAAGTAGCGTTCAAAGGCCACCAACGCCATTTTCGAATCCACCACCACTTGCTTATCTTGTGGCAGATGCACAATCACATCCGGTTGATAACGCTTGCCCGCATCGTTTTGTAGGTTCACTTGCGTTTGGTATTCATGGCCTTCGCGCAAGCCTGATTCAGCAAGTACGCGAGCCAATACCACTTCACCCCAGTTACCTTGTTGCTTATTATCACCCTTAAGCGCTTGAGTCAGATTAACCGCTTCACGCGTCATGCTCTCGTTAAGACGTTGCAGGTTTTTAAGTTCATGCACCAAAGTATGACGCTCTTTGGCTTCTTGGCTAAAGTTATCGTTAACCTGCTTTTTAAAACCTTCTAACTGTTCTCTCAACGGTGACAACAAACCTTCTAGGCTCTGCTTGTTCTGCTGATCGACCTTGGCGGTTTTAGTTTCAAATAACTGGTTAGCTAAATGCTCAAACTGTTGCTTTAATCGAGATTCAGCATGCTCCAACAGCTGCAGTTTTTCATTATTGGCGAGATTTTCTTGATCGTGCCTCGCCTCTTGCTCTCGCAGCTCAGCTTCTAGCTCTGATTTATGAGCCTTCAGCACATTGATCTCATCTGCATATTGCTGGCGCTCCTGCTTAACGGCTTCAAAATAACGAAGCTTTTCCATCGCGGCCATCACCTTGCCGTGCGCTTGCTTGAGTTCAAATACCGCTTTGTCTCGCTCATCATCCAGCTCATCCAACTCTTGTTGTGCCTCTGCAAGCGATAACTTGAGTTGCGCCTGTTGAGATTGATGCAACAAACGATCGGACTCAAGTTGCTGTTCAAGAAGTCGCTGTTGAAAAGAGAACTTTTGCTTTATCCACCAACCCACCACACTGCTACTGACGAGCGCGCCAGAAATTGCAGCAATAAGCGTTGCTTGATGTTCGATAATCCATTGCATGATAATGATTTAGCCTAATTGGAAATAACTCATTAAATGGTATTTTGATACTGGATAAATGTCCAGTTTGCCGTATTAAAATTCGCCAGATAGACTAAGCGCTCTGTATTAATTTCCATCAAATTAGAATGAGTTGCTATGAACGAACGTCGTGCCTTGGGCTTTGGCCTTGCTGCGGTATTGCTGTGGTCAACAGTCGCTACTGCTTTTAAGCTGACCCTTGCTGAGTTTTCACCGATTCAAATGCTGACCATCGCCAGCATTGTGTCGTCGATTGCACTGATCGCGGTTTGCGCCTTTCAAGGCAAACTTACTCAGTTGAGTACTACGTTTCTTTCCAACCCTTGGTATTACCTCCTGCTCGGTTTGGTGAACCCTCTAGCCTACTACCTGATTCTCTTTAAAGCGTATGACCTACTGCCCGCTTCTCAAGCTCAAGCCATCAACTACAGCTGGGCGATCACCCTAACCTTAATGGCAGCGGTGTTTCTAGGACAAAAGATTCGCAAACAAGATTGGATAGCGTGTACCTTCAGCTATGCCGGCGTGGTGGTGATTGCTACCAAAGGCGACGTGCTAGGCATGCAGTTCGATAGCCCACTCGGTGTGGCACTGGCGCTGCTTTCAACCTTGCTTTGGGCGGGCTACTGGATTCTCAATACCAAAAACAAGGCTGACCCTGTGGTGGGTGTACTGCTTGGGTTCTTAGTGGCATTGCCATTCGCGATTGGTTTAACCCTTTACGAAGGTGAAAGCTTTAGCCAAATCACAGCGAAAGGTTGGATGGCGGTGACTTACGTTGGTCTGTTCGAGATGGGCATTACCTTTGTCTTGTGGCTCTCAGCACTCAAGCTAACCAACAACACAGCACGTATCAGTAACCTAATTTTTGCCTCGCCATTTATCTCACTGATGCTACTTTCAACCATCATTGGCGAAGAGATTCACCCTGCCACTCTATTTGGCCTGGTATTAATCATTTCCGGCTTGGTGATTCAGCAGATCAAGTTTTCAAAAAACAAGACAGTTGCTAATGAGAACTAAAAGTGTCGATTGACTGCGAAAGCCATCAACTTAGTTACTTTTCACTCTGAAATAGATACAAAAATGGCGAGTCATGTGACTCGCCATTTTTTATTCATCTGACTAAATAACTTGTGCAGCGACAATAAAGCTTGCCCGTAAGAGGAAAAATTGACAATAAAGTTTGCCCGTAGTTGTTGCAACTCTTACAGATTCTTTTTACACAAGCCACCTAAATTAGTATATCTCCCTTCTTCACGAGTAAACAGAATCTTTCATAATCATGCTGATAAACGTAGATAGGGTGAGGGGCTGCAGCACCAATCAAAAAATGCTCAAAGGCTTCTTGCCACTCATCAGGTAAATCTCGTGGGTCTACAACCATAAAAGGGACGTTAGGAAGTTTTTGAGGTTGCAAAAAAGGAAACTCCCACTCATCGGCCTCTAACATAATTACACTCTTACATTTCATTATTTATGAAGTAAAGTATAGCCGAAATAAGTGACAAAACAGGAACCTCCTCACGCAACCTTGTTGCACAAATCAATTTTCGTCCGGTTATTTCTTCCTATTTGAAAAGAAGAAATTTGTATTCTGACCTATGTTCTCTCTGTAAATTATCTTGTCACATAAGTTCATTTCTTCTCTTAAGTTCTGTTGAACAATTGAGCAAACTACAGGGATAGAACATGATGCAACACAATTGATCTCGAGGCATTTTTGACAATCATTTTCATTATGAACCATGAACGGAATAAACACTGTTTCTCGATACTTAATACCGCAAGGAATAATAATGGTTTTACTATGTGTATTGATAAAGTCTAAATAATGATCTGAATAGACCTTTTGTATCGCTTTTAGTATCAGGCCTAAATGAACATGTGCTGCGTTACGGAAACGCCCATCATCATGCAGTAACCACACAAGAACACGGGCTCTATCATTAACCCCACACTCTCCAGCAACTTTCTCATCAATCAAGTGAAGGCGCTTCCTTATCCATTTTTGGAAAATTTCCGCTAGGCACGGGGAAGCCTTTGCAGCGAATTTGAGCAATGTATTTTCTACATGATATCTACGAATTTCGTGAGAATGTATTCTGGCAGGAAAGTGACCTGATAAGATTTTTTGGAGATAGTCATAGGGGTTAGAAAGTGGGTAGTCTACATTTCGTAGTGTCTGATGATGTTGAACGCAAAAATCACTACATAACCAACAGGCCTTAAAATAGCCGAAGCCAAACTCCCTAATCTGTGCACGTATACAATCTGGACAAAACTTAATGGTGTAGTAACCAGACTGTTGAGAAGCCCCTTTCCCCTTATAAAACGTCTCATTCAACCTCGATAAAAAATATTGAGGATTACTGAAAATAGCCCTAGTTTCTTTAACAATGTTAGAGTTCATAACCAGCACTAAAAGATGATGCTCTTCATGTTGTTGGTACAGGTGGACTGTAGAATCTAGTACGCCAGGTTGCCTCACCCAATATCCGCTTTTACTTACGATATTAGATACATCCGAGACACCATAAACAATATGATGCCTTAAAATAAAGCTATGTGCAGATTCGTCTGAAGGACTTATTATCATCTTTTAACTTATTACCCCCATACTAAGCTTACCTCGCCCTTGGCCAATTTCGTGTTACATGTCCCGTCAGCACACCTTTGGACATAAATGAGTTTCGGGAATTAGAATATTAGCATTTCATAAATTACTTACAGTATGGAAAAGTCGCTTAACTCGATGTCCAAAGCTAATGGTGTAGATAGCTCAGGAGTAGTCCGCTTCAATCTTCATCGAATAATCTACTAAATAAAGTGGCGTCAGGTTTGTCCAATACCCGGATAAGATGTCAGCGGCGCGACATCTATCCTTATTTGTCATGTAACTATGCCTACGTATGACTATGCAGTACTATTAGCGATATTTTATGAATTTGTACTTAAGAGACTCTAATGATTAAATTTTTAGCACCTGTAATCATAGTTGCAGCTACAGGCCTTGTCGGTTTGGTTAACAAAGATGCTATCTATGAAAAGTACTTGCAAACACAAGTTAACAAGAACTTAGTTATAGAAACTGGTAGCACAAAGTATTGTGGTCACGTTATCAAAGATAATGAGACTCCAGAGCAATTAGTTAACAGAGTTAAACAGCAATTCAATGGTGCGACTGCATTTAGACAAATTATAGATATTTACGAAAACATTCTACATGACACGGATGAAATTGAAGCGATAACTAAAAAAATTAGTGATTGGGGTTGGCAAGGTGATGATTCCCTTGTAGAAGAAATAGCCAAATACAAGGATGATCCATACCAGCAAGACTATTTAGCTGAACTCATCGCGTTACAAGATTATAGAAAGTCAGCCTCACATAATAAAGATGAATTGATAAAAGAGCGTGATTCCCTAAGAGATGCTTTGTATTTGGCAAAAAAACCACAATTAGAGAAAGATATTTCTAATGCTATATCTCAGTTTTCCTGTGAACTGGACGATGAATCATTCAACCAAGAAGCAGATGTCATTCTAGCAAGTTTAAACCCAACGCTTTCAGGAGAAGAAAAAAAACACCTAGAAGAAATAGTAAAAGAACGAACTGTACAAGGGTTAAAGAATGCCTCAGTGCCTTTAGAAACATTTACTAAGAAATTTTATGAACTTATTAATGACGCTGTCGCAGAAATCAAAATCCTTGACTCTGAGACTATAGTCAAAGACCAAACGATTACTAACACTTTATCGGTTGTATCAACAAACGCTTTTGGAAAAAAACAACGCTTTGAAGTCGGTTGTGTAGCATATGCTTTTGGCATAAACCCTATATTTGGCTCGGCGCGTATCTTTAAGTGCTTTGTTCGTAAATCAGGGGAAACGTTGGGAGATAGTATCTACCTTCACGACCTAATGCTTGTCGAAGAATTCGATGATGAAAACCAATGGAACAAAGTTAAAAAAGAAGTTCTAAAAGAGTTTAAATAACGACATCTCACATGAAAACCCGCCTATCTCAACCTTAGGCGGTAGCTTTATGCGCATTAAGCTCTTTTTGTCATACATTTGATTTATCCTGAGTTTTAACCGCATTTACGAAGTCACTTTTCAGTCTGTTGAACGAACCAAAAGTAGCCGAAGGCTCATCTGCAAATAAATCGGTCACCTCTGAAACTAATAAGCTAGCTTTGTCATACACTTCGTTAGTACTAAATAATTCAATAAGAACGAGATCCTCGTTGATTGGCGAGAGATAAGTTGAGTAGTTTTTAGAGCTATCTAAATCTAGGGCACTAATCGCAGTTGACACCTTTGACAAGAAAGAACAGTAGATTAAGTTCAAATTTTCTTTTTGCTTTTGCCGCTCGTTCGTTTCAAGTTCCAACTTTTTAAATTTGTATGTTGCCACATAGGAAATAACAGAACCAACCACAACACCCATGAAGCCGATCAAAGAAGTTAGTAAATCCAAGATTACTCCTTAGTTTGGTTAAAATGTATAGCCCAATTAAGGTGAGGCACGCAATACTACTGCTGCCACATACCACCTTAATCACTAAAAACAACGGATACTAAAAATGTCACTCGTGACGCATCACTCTTACATTGTTAGGTTTATACTATCTCGCTGCGTATAAGCCGATTGTAAGGAATCTCATAAGCACTAGTGTAATAATCCTTGGATTCAAGTACGAAGTGCGACACCTCTGAACATAAAAACAGTGAGATGCGATAATCATGAAGTTTGCTCCCGCCAAGAAGTAAAAAACATGAGATACACGCACCTCACTGAGAACGAAAGGTATATGATTTCTGCACTCAGAAAGCAAGGAATTAGTACCGCTAAAATAGCTAAACAACTGGGGCGTCACAAAGCCACTATCTATCGAGAAATTGAACGCAACTCCCGATACAACAGACACTTTAAAAGGTACTCCTATCAGGCATGGAGAGCCCAACAAATGGCTCGCAACCGGCTGCGCCGGTCGCGCAGAAATAAGCGCTACAGCGAAATCGACTTCAGGTTACCTGAAGCCTTGCTACGACTGGATTGGAGTCCTGACCAAATCGTCGGATATCTGAGGGTAAGAGGCTATCCAACAATGAGCCACGAGCTCATTTATCAGCATGTTTGGAACGACAAAACTCTCGGTGGAACACTATGGAAACACCTACGCCAATCCACCAAGAAAAGGCGTAAAAGGTATAACTCAAAAGACAGCCGTGGACGGCTAGCTGCAAAGCGTCATATTACCGAAAGACCAGCAAATGCAGAGCATAGAAAAGAGCCTGGTCATTGGGAAATTGATACCGTCGTTGGCCGCGGAACCAAGCACTGTATCGTGACTTTAGTCGACAGAATGACAGGCTACACTTTTATTGGGCAAATGGACGATAGAACAAGCGAGTCGCTCAACGTAAGAATGAGCAAAATAATGACCCGCTCTGACTTACCTTTTAAGACGATAACTGCTGATAACGGCACTGAATTTCATGGTTACGCACAACTAGAGAAACATCATAACTGTCTGTTTTACTTTGCAAATCCATACCACTCATGGGAACGAGGTACAAATGAAAACACCAACGGCTTGATACGACAATACTTACCAAAACGAACTTCTATGTCACACGTGACACAGAAGCTCTGCAATGAAATTGCACACAAATTAAATACGCGCCCACGCAAAAGGCTTGGGTATAGGACACCAACGGAGTATATTCATGCGCATCTGTAGAAAGTGTCGCACTTCAAACTTGATACTAAGATCAATTATAGACTGATCACCACCTTGTTTTTGGTATAAGTCGATGTACCGAAATAGCCCGTTGGACGCATTTAGGGCTTGTAACCAAATTTCATTATCTTGAAGTTGGCGTCGCAACTTAGGACTCTCTTTAAGTACTGACAAGTGATATTCCCAGTCTAGCGAGTCACTTTTTAAAAGAGTGCTCAATGGAAGTTCTTTCAATCCTGCATACTCTCCTCCCATATCGTGCACCCAAAGCCATGGGTCATCACAAGTTACAACCATCTCATATAAACTTTTAAGATCTTTCTCATATGCACGGATAGCCATTAGAGTCTCAGCGCTGATTTGTTGATTTTTAATAAACTTCAAGTTTTCTAGACCAGCAAGAAACGCTAAAAATGCAAACAAAGGAGCAAGAACTCCACCAATATAACTACCAAAGCTCCCCCAATCACTCTGTTCATTTGAGAGACCTGAGTGAAACTGTATAAAAAAAGCACCTAGACTTATTACTGTAATCAAAACAGCAACCATCGTTGCTATATTGTCTCGAATTAAATTATTCAAATTACGTCCCAAAAACATGTAGCCGCGTCAGGTAGTGAGCAACGCTAGCAACTTACTTAAACTACTGCGCCGTAAATGCCAAACGTCACGAATCAATGTTAAACTGCTTGCATGATGAATTACTCACTTCACTGTGACTCTAAGCTTCTAATTTTATTATCAAGCCCATCCATTTTTTGTATTTCATTTTTCAGTTCATATTCAACTTCTTCAGGAGGAAAGCCACACAGTAGATAGGTGTTATACATGTCTTGTAACGATTTAGATTTACAATGCGAAGCGTCCTTTGCGATCTTAAGTGAAATCACCTTCATCTCATTCATAAGCGTAGAGTAAACACCTTTTTTCAGGTGATATGTTTTGTCAATAGAAATGCCCAGACTCGCACCACAAAAAAAAGCATCTGCTTTTTCCAAATCTTTGTATAAACGAGATAGTGCAACAGCATACATTGGATCTTTAAATATGGTTTCCCACAAGCTCTGAACATGATTAAAATGAGTTGTCAGCTCCTCTAAATCAAATTCATCAATCGTTGAACTTTTCTCCAAACCAGCCAAATGATTACTTATTCTAGAAACAATCACACTCAAAGCTATCAGTGAATCTAGGTATTTATCCCTTTTCATTTCTATATCTCGATTTTTACTGATTAGATATAGCTCAGAAGCTTGCTTAGACTTAAACTGAAACATGTAAATACCGACGCTAGGAAATGTCAAACCCATAATACCTAAGGGTAGTGCGCTTATTTCCAAAAAATATTTATAACCTTTCGAGTTCATAGTTAACTCTAGAGGTAGCCAAATGATTGTCCCTACAGCAAGACCAATAATTAACGGCAGGCATAAACATAACCAAAAGCTAATGTTTTTAAAGGCTGATGCTCTATGGTTTATATGAAATATTGTATTCATTGTGTTCTACTTTACTATTCATCTAACACTTATTAGTAGACTAAAGCCGCTTTTCATCCACTTATTATGAAACCTTTTTAATATCACATCAACGTATAATCAATAGGTTAATGAAAGTTAACAGAGATTAGATTTCATGATTCCTTATAATTTCAAAATGCTGTTACCCAACCCCTTTCGGATAACTTTTGATGGGGGAAATTACTAGGTTCGAAGTAAGCAAGAGCTTTTGCTCTGAATTGTTTTGGGGGCAGAACCTTCTTAGAGCCATAACATCCGTAATCACAAAAGGCAGCGTACCGATTGGAGAACACCACCTTTTAGTATGACACTTTAATACTTAGTATGAATCTTTATTACTTGGTATAAAACTTTATTCTACTCACACAGGACACCGAAACCTACGAGCTGTCAGAGAGCAATAGTTTGATCGGAAATGTACCTGTTCAAGCTACTCATAACGATACGATAGTAATCTTGCAAGGATAAATGCTGATATTAAAGCACTGGAAAGAGAGATAGCGGTGATGGCCTTTTTATCCAATCGTGGTCATCAAAGTCATGGTGATAAGAACTACTTAATTTTTGAGTACGATTAGTATAAAAGATTTGGAGCTTTAGCTCCCCTGCTCGACATGCGGAAGGGGGTAGTCAGTCACTCTTGATATCTAGCACGATTTTGCCCCAAACCTGTTTAGGACACATTTCTAGTCACTTCAGTTTGACCAAGTTTATCTAACGCCTCACTATGTATTCAGTTGAATATTAAGCTAACTTATAAGCGGACAAAAAGAGTTGGGTTCAAGTCAGGGGCGTAAGATAAGTCAACAACTAGATCTAAAGGATAATATTAATGGGCAAAGCAAAATCAGTCACAATTGCAGGGAAGCTATTTAAGAAACAAGGCGACGCTATTAGCTATTTCACCGAGCAGAAGGAAGAACAGCTATCAAGCGGATTAATTCAGGCAGGTGAGCTATATGAAGCACTCAAAGATGTATACGTAAGATACTGTGATAACTCACCAGGTTATGAGCTAAATGGTCGATTGATTACAGCTTTCAGTGTTGCCTACGAGAAACGTCAAAATAATGGTGTATGGGCATCACACCCTTGTTATAAGGTTCATTTCTCCAATGACGAGATAAGACCATTTTCAATCGTTAAAGCTGTTAGATCAGTCGCTGAAAGTGTCTAATGTGGCGATAATTTATTATTTGATACCTGAAGTCGGCTTACTGAATAGATACCCCAGCATTGGTTTAGAGTGCGGCATTTGGAAATTTTTATAGAAGCAGATAACTAATATGAAACTCACAAAAATTGAAGTGCATAATTTCCGTTCAATCAAGGATATTGCTATTGAGGTTAACCCTTATTCTTTGATTGTTGGAGAAAATAACTCAGGAAAAACAAACCTTTTGTCGGCGTTGCGCGTATTTTATGAAGAAAGTGGCTTAAAGTTCGATACTAAGAGAGATTTCCCCAAATTTTCAACTGATGATAAAGAGAGTTGGATTGAACTTTCTTTCTTAACTACACCAGAAGAACAAGACTCCCTGAAGGAAGAGTATCGTTCAGCAGATCGAGTTCTTAAGGTACGTAAATATCTTCAGTCAGAGCATGGATTAGTTCAGTCTAAACAATCAAATATTTATGCTTATGAGAACGGGCAGTTATCTAACAATTTGTTTTACGGTGCTGCTAACGTATCCACATCTAAGCTAGGTAGTGTTATCTACATACCAGCAGTTAGTAAGGTCGAAGATAGCATGAAAACTACAGGACCTTCACCATTTAGAAATATGGTTAACGTGGTGATGAAAAAGGCTATTGCTAGTAGTGAGTCATTTAAGACGTTAACAACCGCATTTAACGAATTCAATAAAGTATTTAAACAGGAAGAAATTAGCGGATTTTCAATTGATGGTGTTAAATCTGAAATAAATAGTGAATTGAAACAATGGGGTGTAGGTTTTGATATTGAAGTGTCCCCTATTAACACTGATGACCTAGTCAAGAGCTTGTTAAAGCCACATATTGAAGATAGTAACCTTGGTGAGCGAGTGGATATTTCGTCATTTGGCCAAGGTTTACAACGCCATTTGATATATACACTCATCAAGCTTTCAGCTAAATATAGTGCTAAAACCAAATCAACCAAAAAAGATTTTAACCCCGATTTTTCATTGATACTATTTGAAGAGCCTGAGGCATTTTTACATCCCGCACAGCAAGATGTGCTTTACCGAAGCTTAAATAAACTAGTTTCAGACGAGCAGCAACAAGTATTAGTTTCGACGCATTCATCAGTTTTCGTTAGCAAGTCAATCGACTCAATAAACTCTATTTCTCGACTTTTCAAAGAAACAGATTCTACAACAGCTTATCAAATAACAGAGCGTTCTCTAAAGGAAATACTATCAAACAACCTAGTTGCTGCAAGAGTTCATGGGGAAGATAAGTCTCCCGAATTTGATGAGGAAGTAAGAGCTGCTGATGAAGCGATAAAGTACTTTTTGTGGCTAGATACAGAGCGTTCAAATCTCTTCTTTGCAAGACATGTACTATTGTGTGAAGGACCATCTGAAAAAGTATTGCTTGATTGCTTAGCTGATAGTGATTGGGAGTTTTTGAGAGAACAGCGCGTATACATCTTAGATTGTGTAGGTAAATTTAATTTGCATCGATTTATGCATTTACTCAATGTATTAGGTATTAAACACTCTGTACTATTTGATGGAGATAATGACGCTGTAAATAAGTTCATTAATCATAAAGTTTGGAATGGCATCATCCAAGGAGCCAAGACACCTTGTACAACAGGATTGCATCAGTTTGAGTCTGATTTAGAAGATTTCCTCCAAATACCTAAACCTGATAAAAAACGGAGCGATTTAAAGCCTATCAACGTGTTGAAAGCACACCATGAAAATGCATTAGATGCAGGCAGACTAAGTATGCTTAAAGAGGTTATTAGAGATTTAGTCAGTTCTGAGACTGACCACACGTGATGTTACACGGAATGCATACCAACGGCACATTAGAAAAGCCTTCAATGTGGATTCGCCTGAACGTAGTTTTTTCGAAGCCAATGGCTTAAGGGACAATCTTAACTCATTTCTGTCCAGAAGTGTGTTTGAATGGAGTAGTTCAATCTGTGGAAACTCAGACAATGAGTATGATACACCAATTATTTATTATAAAAACTGAGCAAACAATGATCAGTTCCTAAAAATGTAGAAAAGCACGCCTTCCTGCTCAGCATTATTCGAAGTAACCAATTGGGTTAACGTAAGGTCCCAGCCTAGAAAGCCAACATTTTCACCTTACGAGCAAACTCTCGATGTTTTGGTGAACATCTTCCAGGTCTGATAAGCGTCCCGATACAATTATACTAAGAGGAGTTCTTTGGGAAAAAAAATCGTTGCCGTTTTTGCTACCCATGAAATTATTAATATTCTTCGGATTGCTGAATATTTGTCGAAGAGATGCATGTATGTTGAGGATATGACTCACTCTTGTAGCAGCCTCCAAGTCATCATCGCCCAATATCACATCAATTTCCTCCTGACTCGCTCCCCACTGTTCTAGTAGCCTTCTGGCAACTTTCACCCCAACATCTAATTGTTTGCAGCTCATACACTCTCCTTATGAAACATATGAAATTGAATTAAAGATTTAGCCATGCACTTCCCTACTCGTCTTCATGGCTTTCATTTTGCTGCCTATGTGTCCTTAAAAGCTTCATAGTTATTGGTAGTTTATGTTGTTTTGAAGTTAGCCATCCATGCCCCCCTAACCTGCGGTCTAACTCTGCATAAGTCAAAGCCCTTCCATTTTCAAATATCCACTCGGACACTTTCTGAAAAATCTCTTTGTCTCTAGCCACCCAATCCACCCGATCAATATGGTACGCTCTCTGAGGAATCGGAAGAACTAATTCAAGCCACTCAGGATCATGCTGATAAAGCCAATAAAATGCAGCTTCGCAATTCTTCTTTACTTCTTGCCGGCATGAATTTGGATAGACCTTCACGAACTTAAAAATCGAATATTTGTACTTTCGCTTGAGCGATTCTCTCTTGCACTTTCTGCGCCACTCAACCAACCCATAGGTTGTTGATATAATTAATTCAATACTGCCTATCGACACACCAAACCTTTTAGCAATCACATTGCGATGAAAGCCCTTATAAGCCAACCTTACGATGGATTCTTTTAGTCTGTCTGTAATCTTTTTTGGTTTTAAATTGACTGGGATCTTAAACTTCAAGGCGATAGTTTTAACGTAGCATCTACTTTTCCCAATTTCTCGGCTTACTGCAGCCATGGATAACCCTGATTTTAATAGCTCACAACAACACTCCTCATACTCAAGTTCTTTAGAGGGGGGAGGGCTTACATTGTTATGAAAGATCTTATCAGACAAACATTGAGACAAATAAAACTCCAACAAGAGGTGCTTGAATGGATGTTGTGGGTGTTGACCTAAAAGCAAAGATGAGAAGTATCGAAAGTCAGTTCGAGAGCGAGGATATAGATAAGATGGACGCGGTGACAATTGCGCTGATACTTCAAACATCCCCAACGCAAGTGCTTTTCTTTTAACCCGACCAGCGTTGGTCAAGCCCCCTTTCCCTTTTAACTCTCGTCGATACAAGTCAGAAAACACTTCCTTTGTACTTCGTTCATTACGAATTACGTTCAACTTTAGCTCTGTATATTCGGCAAATTTCATCGCCAAACTTCCACAGCTTTCTGACTGAACACAAGGATTCGGGAGAAAGTGGCTATCCGTATGAGAACGACTAGGAAGTTCACTCTGAACTAACCAAGTATTGTGCTTTGAGCATGCCCATAGACCAGGGATTTGATGTGTACAGTGCCAATAAGCAACACCATAGTTACGCATATCTTCTTGTGCACACTCGGGGCAATATTTTGCGACTAAATGCTCTCTTTCTCGAAAAGCTGATAGCTGACAAGCCCTTATTAAATCATTAGAGCTAGCAAAGTCATCATTAATTCCAGTGCTATATCGAGGCAAATAATAAGCAAATAAGGGACGTAATGTCTGATACCTCAGCAAGCTCCCCGTCGATTCCTCAGTAAATCGACTAAGATTAGCTAAATGAGCAGTCAGGTAAGGATGAACAGCTGCTCTTCCATCCCCCAGTAAGCGCTGTAAGGACTGATTACGTGACGTACCCGAGAGCGCTAAGTAACGACATATTCGACTAAATAGAGATTCATCAGGAAGCACTTGAGGCAGCGACATAACCAACCCCTTTTTAAAGAGTGATAACTAACTCAACTATAGGACAACTCCAACAAAGGATCGTCTAACAGGACTTTACGAGATCTTAAATAACGTATAGGTTCATCCATACTAGCCGCTTGCTGAAATAAGTTCGGGTTGTCAATTCGGCTTAATAAGTCAACTGCACCTACAAGCTCTATGAGTTGCGCTGAAAACTCTGGGTGCTGAGGTTTTGTGATATCACCCGTTTTATCGATGTTTATTGCAGCGACTTTCCCGTCTTGCTTAATTCGTCGTTGCTTACCGCTAGGCAAAGCAACTGTACTTTTTAGCTTGTGAACTTCGGCTGTTTGTCGTGATAACCCACACGCAACGGCATTACCCGATTCAAGTGTAGCAACAGTGATTCTTTCATCATCACTTCCAATAACCAACCGCTGAGCCTCTCGATATGTACGACTTGCCATATCAATATTACCAACCGAAAGTTTGTGAAGCGTATCATTTAGTTCGTCATTCAGCTCTGTATATACATTGGTCCATTGGTAATTCCAAAGCTGTCCTATGAAAGCCTTCCAAGAGTCACTCTCCTTCTCAAGGGCTGACATAGTGTGATGATAACCACTTTCAGCACGCCTGGCCGCTTTTAGCTCTTTGATTAATGTCTGGTCAAATGGTGGATTTGCCACAAAGAATAAAGGGATCCCTAATTTATTTACCAATCTGTGTAAGAATTTAAGAAGGTTATTTTCACCTCCAGTGCGTTTGAACTGAAGGTTTTGCATCTCATCAATGACTAACATCCCAAGAAAGCTTGATTTAATGCATTGCTCCATCTGACGAACAAGAGCTCCAATCGTCCCTGCTGGCTTAGTTTTCTCTCGGTCCAGAGCAAGATCTAAAGAAGATAATATTTCTTCGCATAAATCCCTTACACTTGAGTTACTAGGACAATCAACCTTAATCCAAACCACTTGCTTTCTCAGTCCTAGCGTCTGACCATGATATCGATCGTGTTCAATAACATTTGGAAAGTAACCCAAGACTTGCTCAATCATGGATGTCTTGCCGACACCACTTTCACCGATCAGAGTCAATCCATCACCTTTAGGTTGAAAAAAACCAGTTAGTGGTTCGACATCTGGCCTTTCATCTACCAAGTAGTGTAAATATTGTGCAGTTGTAGGTTTGAGTGGGTTCTTAACTGAGTATCCCTTTTTGATTGCTCTTTCTACCGCTCTAAAGCAAGCTTGATAAGCAGTTAGAGGCTGTCTAAGCTCTTCAATTCGATTTAAGTACTCTTCTCGAACTAAAGGATCTGGATCATCTGCAATATCTTCGGCATAACCTGGATAGTTACTAAATTCCTCCATTACGTCTTCCCAACGTCTCTTTGGTCGAAGAGCTTCTATTAATGGGTTTCCTTTATGCTCAGGTAGGATTGCATCATGATAGATTGCCCTCTCCACTCTCATTACTTGCCTCCTTTGGTTCTTCTTTTTCTCCCCTTTGGTAGCGGAATAACCTTGCTACCTGTATGTGGAGCTTCTGAGACTTCAATTAAGGCTGAATTATCGCTCTCAGAGGTAAGCACATTCGTTGTTGCAGAAAGTTCATCCTTACGATGCTGACGGACATTTGTTGTTTTATCTGCAAACGTCATTTTTTCAGAGTTTTTATTTCGCGTCTTCGCATCGCGCGTCACTTGCTGTCGGTGCTTATGATCGTCGATTGAAGCTACGCTTATAGGAGCTAATTCTTTTTTTGAATCAAGCCAATCCTGTATAAAATCTGATTCAAATATGGATTTATTGCTAAACATACGACTACGAGGCAAAAGTTCGCAACGGATAAAACCTTTATTTTTATCTAGCCGTACATAAATGTGGTTTGTCGTATTTTCATCAACTCGAGCTTCTAAACGCCATTGACCAGACGACCTTGCTACAGATGCCAAATCACGCTCTTCAAGTTCTGAGCAAGAGTAATACAACCCATTAAAGTGAATCCCACTTCGCGTCATACTGACTTCAGCCGGAGGGAGTAAACGAGCTATCACTTCACCTGGGCTTGCTGCCTGCAGCTCATGTTTGTGCTTAGCAACGTGAATTTTCCAATAATTTAGTGGGGTAGGCGATAAGTCGTTCTCAACCAATAGTGGGCTAGAAAAGGCTAAGTCACCTAGAGTCGAGCGATTATGCTCTCGAACGGCTTTTATTATTTCAGTAGTAACTTCTTTTAATGTATAGATCGCATCCTTTCTCGGATCTCGATTACCTCTGACAACCTTTCCACCTCTCGTCGTTCCTAAGAACTCATGAACTACTTCTTTATTTAAAATATCGAAACGTTTCTCAACCACACCTTTGCAATCAGGCCTATAAGGAGGAGCAAAGGACAACTTAGTCATAGGAGTAAGAGCTTTCTGAGGTTTCAAACCAATCATCTCCCCATTATCACAGACAAGTTCTTTCGGAATATGTGCACACGGCCATTCAGACTCTTCGATATCCACACCGAATTCTCTACAATAATTAGACTTAGGTAGAAAGCAATTCACTAATGCCTGCCTCGCAGCACGCCATGAAGCATGGAAGAGTGATACATGCATACCTACGATCATTCTACTAGCTCTATCCACTACAATATAAATAGTTGGTCGCCCTAACACATGTTGAGAACCAAACTCAGAAACAATGTGCACATCTGCAACGGTAGCATCAATTTCAAAGTGAGTCCCAGGTAAGTAGCTATCCTGAATAACACTTCCTAATAAGCCCCTTTTATTTCTCAAATAGTCATTTTCAGTCGTTCTACTCTTAATAATCTCTTCTTTATCAAATAGTTTTTTTCTCCAGTAACTAAACTGTTTGAGTGTCGGTACAATTGGCGGCCTTCCACATGCATCAGCAAAACGCACTTCATCAGAATAACTATCTGCTAGCATTTTTTTATATGTTTTTGCCAAAGTAAGACCAGATTCTTTCAAATAGTACTTTTTAAGCGCTTTCTTAAACTTATCTTTATCAACATCAGAAACGATGTATTTAGTTGCTCTTTCTACTGCAACCGTCCTAGGTTTCTTTGGGGCTCCGAGTGGCTTGTTCGTCGGCTTTCTATCCTTACCCAAACCACCACTTTGTGAAAAAGCGGGAAGCAGAGCCATTTTGTCCTGACCATAACGCCAAAATAGAGTCAGTAGTCGAGCTAAAGCTTTACGATCTATTCCGATTTCCCGAGCGAATTCTGCGAGCTGAGGGACACGCTTTTTTGTTGCGTAGTCAAAAACAAAAGATCTATCAAAAGCAATATCTTTGACCATTTCATAGTTTTTATCTCTACGAACGATGTGTTCTTGAGGAATGCTCTCTTCAGATACCAGAAGAAAACTAGGTAAGATAAACCGCGATTTTTTAACTTTTTGACATTTTACTTGCTCACAAAATGCCTCGACCGATACAGCAACAGGTCGTACTGTTGTTGAAGTTTTATTGAGAGGAAATAGCACCACGGACTCAACATCACGCATGATATCCAAGACTCGATACAAATTATCTTCAGCTAAATCAGAGCCCTTAAACTCCCAAACACTATTTTTAGGAAGCTCCATATATTCCTCCCCTCTTATCCATCAACACTCTTTTAACATCTAATACACCTGACTCTGGAATATTAATAGACAAATCCACATCAATGAATTTTTCTGCTATGAGGTAGCGAATCAGCAACAAGGCATCATTATTGGAAGCAATACTCATCGAAACAAATCGACTATGAATATCTTCAATAAAACATTGACCTAACCGAATAATAGATAGTGCGCAGTCGACCTGCTCATTAGAAAAAAGAACAGGATTTTCGCGGAAAGGAGAAGTGACCCAATCGAGGTTACGACTCTGAGTTTTTGTCAAATCATTGCCAGTAAAATAGCTAAATTTAACTCCAAGAAGATCCCAACAAACTCGCTCAATATCAATTTTTTCGAGTACACGTAGGTTGTCTGACTCATCTTCAGGTTTCACAGAAACTGCGTGATATGAGTTACCTTGAAGAGAGCTCACCGTGAGCAACTGATCAGTCGTCATGATGATAGGTTCTTTCGTTTGAGGATGTGCTGGATGCTCTACACCCAGTATGCTAGCTACTTTTTGTGTGTAGTTGAGAGGCAAGATTGGGAACTGCTCTCGGATATCAATAACGCTATCCGAGAACTCCGCTAGATAAAAAAACTCACTTTCGATTGAAGACATCATATGGTGGTGTCTTTGAGATTTCCTACCGTAGATTAACGAACGAGTACCTTTGGATTTTACATCTTGAATTCGAAGCCAAGGCTTATACTCGGAGCCTTGGCCTATTCCATACCTATTCTTCAGCGCCCGTTGATAGTCTTTCAACGACTCTAATTTTCGTCCACGTCCCATGATTAATCCAATAAGGCTTACCTCTGTAAAGAATAGGTTAGTTCTCCTTACGGGCAAACTTTATTGTCTGAAAATGCTCTTGCGGGCAAACTTTAGTGCTTACGGGCGAACTTTATTGTCTCTACACATAACTAAACCCACTGCCCTGCGGCAAAGCCAGAACTCCAACACCATTGGAAGTTGTAGCCACCCAGCCAGCCAGTTACATCCATCACTTCACCGATAAAGTAGAGGCCAGAGACACTCTTACACTCCATGGTTTTTGAAGATAGGTGATTGGTGTCTACACCGCCTAGAGTCACTTCGGCCGTGCGGTATCCTTCGGTGCCGTTTGGCGCAATTTTCCAGTTTTCTAGATGTTCTACAACGCCATTCAATTGCTTTTCATTAAACTGTTTAAGTGGCTTGTCTTCCAGCTCTTTACGATCAATCAGTACTTCAATAAAACGCTTTGGCAATACTTTCGCCAAGGTGTTTTTCAGGCTCTGGTTTGGGTGTTTCTCGCGAGAGTTTTCAAGTAGCTCCGCAACATCCACTTCGGGTACTAGGTTGATAGAGACCGATTGGCCCGCTTTCCAGAATGAAGAGATTTGCAGTACTGACGGACCAGATAAGCCGCGGTGTGTAAACAGCAGCGCTTCTTTGAATACAGTGCCGTCTTGAGCGGTGATCTCAGCAGGGATGGCGATACCAGAAAGCTCAGCGAAGGCTTCTTTGTCTTCTTTATGCAAAGTAAATGGCACCAAACCTGCGGTAGTCGGCAACACAGACAAACCAAACTGCTCGGCAATCTTATAGCCAAATGGCGTTGCGCCGAGCTTAGGCATCGACAAACCACCTGTCGCGACAACCAATGAGTCACACTCAACTTCGTCGGTGTTGAGGTGCATCTTAAAGCCAGTATCTGTTTTTTCGATGGAGTGAACATCACAACGGTAGCGTTGTTCAACTTTCGCCTGCTTACACTCTTCAAGCAACATGCTCACGATGTCTTTTGCGGTGTGGTCATTCACACAGAACAATTGGCCGTGAGCACGCTCTTCGAACTCAATGCCGTACTTGCTCACCATCGAGATAAAATCCCAGTTGGTGTATTGAGACAGCGCTGACTTCACGAAGTGAGGGTTGTTACACAGGAAGTTGTTTGCTGAAACATCATAATTAGTGAAGTTACAACGGCCGCCACCTGAGATTAAAATTTTTCTGCCTGGTTTCTTTGCATGATCAACCACCAGCACTCGTCGGCCGCGTTTACCAGCTTCCGCAGCACACATTAAGCCCGCGGCGCCCGCACCAATTACGATTACATCAAATTTTTCACTCATTGTGGTTCTGCTTTTCTTCACTTTTGCAGCCCGAGTACGCCCTGTTCTCGAAATGCGGTCAATAAAAAAGGATGTGCATAAACAGCACATCCTTACTTGTTGCTCGCTATTTTAGCGGCAATTTTCAACTTTGCAATTGATGTTCAATTGTACAAATCGCAAGCATCAATATGTTCACTGATTGGATACGAGACCTACAACCAAAACCCAGATCACGCTTAAACGATGAACGAAGATAGTAACGTTACACCCAGCAAAGAGACAGAAAGTATAAATAGCTGCCTCACTCGATCACATTTCGATGTGAAAACTTCATCATGGTGATGATGATATTCTTTGCTTTTTATGTAACTAAACAAGCGAACCTGTTTGGTCATATTGCCATGGGTTGTGAAAAAACCGCCTCCGTCTACTTGTTGATAAAGCAAAGGGTGCGCTTCTCGCATAATATAAATGAGTGTTCGTAGCGCAGTAAAATAACGCAACCAGTTCACACATGTCACAACCATTAGTGCAAATAGAATAGTGTCGCCGCTGATCATCCTTTCCTCCCTACATCTTCATCAGAAAACTCGGAAGAAAAAGATAATCAGTGTCTTTCTCTTACTACCTAAACAGCAGGAGTTTCCATAATTGAAGATGAACCATCTTTTGCCAATTGCGCTAAGTCTTTATCAATAAAGAACAGTGCTTTACCGTCTTCACCAACAAGTTCTAGCTTATCTAATACACCTTTAAATAATTTTTCTTCTTCGTGTTGCTCTGCAACGTACCATTGCAAGAAGTTAAAGGTTGAGTAATCTTGTGTGCTAAAAGCGACGTGAGCGAGTTTGTTGATTTTTTGAGTAATCATTTGCTCATGTTCATAAGTTTCACGGAACACTGCACCAAGGCTATCAAATTCATGTTTTGGCGCTTCAATCGCACCTAGAATTGGCATCGCACCCGTTTCACTTACGTAAGTGAAAAGACGTTGCATGTGTCCCATTTCTTCTACTGCATGAACACGCAGAAACTCTGCTGCACCTTCAAATCCTTTGTCTTCACACCAAGCACTCATTTGTAAGTATAGATTGGATGAGAAAAATTCGAGGTTAATTTGATCGTTCAGTTGCTCAACCATTGTTTTAGACAGCATTTCGGTCTCCTAATTACATCCGTTATTTTCTCTATCATATCACTATTTAATGAATATCTCGCAGGCCATTAGTTAACCAATACTTACCTCTTACTACGCAAGACGATGGATATGAGATCACTCTGGCAAAAAAAGGTATCACATAGTGCTAATCTTTAACTAGACAATGAATAGGGAGGTAGCGATATGAGTTACAAACATATTTTGGTTGCGGTCGATTTATCTGAAGACAGTAAACGACTCGTCGATAAAGCGGTTGTATTGGCTAAACCATTGGGTGCAAAAGTCTCTTTTATCCACATCGATATTAATTATGCCGAGCTTTATACTGGGCTGATTGATATCAACATGGCAGAAACTCAGCACAATGCGATGGAAGCATCACGAGTTCAATTACAAAGTTTTGCTGAACACGCTCAGTACCCAATCGCTCATACTTTAGTAGGCAGCGGTGACTTGAGTCATGAACTGTGTGACACCATCAACGAGTTTAATGTTGATCTAGTGGTCTGCGGACATCACCAAGATTTTTGGAGCAAGCTGCTTTCTTCAACACGACAACTGATCAACGCATCACCGGTTGATATGCTGGTCGTGCCTCTAAGAGATTCAGAAGACTAATGATTTAAGGTTAGGTAACATACAGCTCATATCTTATTAACGAAGTTTTTGTATGAGCTATTTAGCTGGTGTTACCCTCCTGTGGGCCTTCTCATTTAGCCTGATTGGCGTCTACCTTGCTGGTCAGGTTGATTCTTGGTTTTCTGTTTTAATGCGCGTCGCCCTTGCTGGCATCGTATTTATTCCTTTCCTTAAGTTCCGTGGCGTCTCGCGTAAGTTGATCGCTAAATTGATGGCAATTGGTGGTATCCAGCTTGGTCTGATGTACTGCTTCTACTATCAATCTTTCTTGCTACTATCTGTGCCTGAAGTCCTTTTGTTTACGGTTTTCACGCCGATTTACGTCACACTTATTTATGACTTCCTAAAAGGGCAGTTTTCACCGTGGTATTTGGTAACAGCAGCGACGGCAGTGCTTGGAGCCATTTTTATTAAGTTTGCAGGGATCAACGACAATTTTTTAGTCGGTTTCTTAGTCGTGCAAGGCGCTAACCTGTGCTTTGCTATCGGACAAGTAGGCTATAAAGTGGTGATGGAGAAGGAATCGACTGAACTACCGCAAAGAACGGTCTTTGGTTACTTTTACTTAGGTGCGTTATGCGTCGCTTCGGTTGCTTTCATGCTACTGGGCAACGCTGAGAAGTTGCCAACGACCACACTTCAATGGGGAATCCTGATTTACCTAGGCTTGATAGCCTCGGGGCTGGGTTACTTTATGTGGAATAAAGGCGCATGTATGGTGAATGCAGGCGCACTGGCCGTAATGAATAATGCCTTAGTTCCAACCGGCCTTGTAGTGAACATCCTGATTTGGAATAGGGATGTTGACCTGGTTCGACTTGCCATTGGTGGCTGCGTTATCTTGTTTTCTCTATTCCTCAATGAGACCTGGGTGAAGAAGCGCGCAGCGAGATCCGCAAGCAACGTTTAACCGAACGATTGGATTGAACAGATTGTGGCTACCCCAGAAAGCAAAAGAGCGACCTAAGGTCGCTCTTTTTAAATAAACTTATCATCTTCAGTATTAGTGAATATGGTTTGCTACCAACGATTGGCTTTCTGTGAAAACAACGTCATCAAGTTGTAGGTTGATGCGTTCCAGTTTGCTTTCCATCTTCTGACTTTTCTTAAACAGCTTTTGCTGCTTCTTAATCATCTTCGCCAATTTCTTATTGTACTTCTCTTGCTTCTTCGCGGCTTTTTTCGCTCGCTTAAGCTCTTTTTTCTGACCGTTGCTCGCCATGATTTTTTTCAGCTTGGCTTTTTTCAATGATGGTTTCTTAGCAACGCTAGGATCAAACATTTGTACGGCAGAATCAGGCGAATCTACAACCTCAACAAGCGTTATTTCAGGCTTAGGCAGCGTTTCAGCTAACAGGCCACACACCACTTTCTCTTCGATGGGTTTGCTTTGACAACCAAGCGGTGGAATTGCAGTCGGTTTGCATAGGTTCGCTTGATCTGCCGAAGAACGCGCACAAGAACGACACACAAACTTGGGTTCAGTGACCAAGCTGTGGATCTCACCTAGATGTTCGGTAATATCTCGACGGTTTAACTTACAAAAGCGTTTAGCCATGCTACAACTCCAGCTAAGAATAATAATGATTCTTAGTTAGATATACATCCGTAACGCGACTATCGCAAGTGTTAAATGGTGATTTATCGTATTTATGACGGGGAATTTTCTTAGCATGTCGCTAAGTTATTGATGCTTTAACTGAGTAATTGATACTTTACCTAGGTCATTGATGCTTTCACATACACATCAAAACGGTTCTTTTTGGTTTCGATCGCCATGCTTGGTTTTTGCTCGTCTAACCATGCGGCGTAATCCGGCCTTTTAACCACAACGCGTTTTGATGCGAGCTTAAGAGCAGGTTGTAATAAAGCATCAGCATCCATATCAGCGCCGACCAAAGATTGGAATACGCGCATCTCTTTTTTAACCAAAGCCGATTTCTTTTTGTTTTCAGGGTGTGGGTACATAGGGTCGAGGTAAACCACATCTGGCTGCTTGAAATTAGGATCATCACAGAGCTTATTTAAGGCGTCATGGCTTGAAGCGTGAATCAACGTCATACGTTCGCTTACCCAACCACCAATATCCGGATCTTGCTGCGCGCGTTGTAAGCCATCATCAAGCAACGCGGCCACGACAGGATGACGCTCTACCATTTGCACTTTACAGCCCAACGAGGCCAACACAAACGCGTCACGTCCTAAACCGGCCGTGCCATCGAGGATAGTCGGTGTTGCTCCTTTGTTTAAACCTGCCGCCTTGGCAATCGCCTGGCCTTTACCGCCCCCAAACTTACGTCTGTGACCAACGGCACCTCCTACTAAATCCACAAAGATAGCGCCCAACTTCGGTTCGTTTACTTTGCGTAACTCAAGTCGCTCGCTCGTTAATACCAACGCAAAATCGCTGCTTTCATCATGAGATAAGTTCCAGCGGGTCGCTAAGTCATTCAAATGATCGATTTGGGTAGCATCTTCGCAAATCAGTTGTAGTTGCAAGGTCGTCTCCAACAGACTGTAGTATTCAAATAAAAGAGGCAACCAGTTTACCTGATTGCCTCAACAATACATATTAACGGTGTAAAAAGGATGAATACGTAGAAACGATGAGTAAGGAAAAACACTCATGATGCTTAGCGTTCATCACAAAGCTATATTCACTAAGTCCAAATGTTATAGAAAGCGCTCTTGCTGTAACTCTTCGACTAATTCTTCAAGCGGCTTAGGCTTACCTATGATGTAACCCTGCGCATAGTTAACACCAAGCTCGAGCAGTTTGTCGATCACCTGAGTGTTTTCAACAAATTCAGCCACCGTATATTTGCCCATCTGCTTAGCTAGGTCGTTGATAGAACGAACCATCACGTGGTCCATCTCGTTGACATCAATATCACGTACAAACAAACCATCGATTTTCACAATATCGACCGGTAGCTTCTTCAGATACCCAAACGACGATAACCCTGAACCGAAATCATCCAGTGCAATCATACAGCCCAGCTCTTTAATTCTCGTAAAGAACTTGATCGCCTGTTTCATGTTACTCATTGAGGCCGTTTCAGTGATCTCTAAACAAATTTTATGGCTCGGTATTGACGAGTTTTTGAGGTTATCAATCAAGAACTCGACAAACTCTCGATTACCCATCGAATGACCAGACAAATTGATTGAGCACATTCCAAGCTCATCAATAACCTGGGGCCGTTGCTCCAACCAACTCAATGTCAGGCTTACCACTTTTCGGTCAATCAGGTGTGCAATGTTGTATCGCTCTGAAGCGGGCATGAAGATACCCGGAGAGATGTACTCCCCATCAACATTCTTAATCCGAACCAAGATCTCGAAATGCATTTTCTCGCAATCTATATCTAAGCCTAGAATACGCTGTGCAAATAGCTCTAAGCGATCATTGGCCAATGCTTCATGCACCAAGTTCACGCTCTCCATCTCCAAATGACGGCGACGTAGGTCTTCATCATCTTGATGATAAAGGTGGTAGCGGTTACGTCCCTCCTCTTTGGCCACATGACAAGCAGCATCAGCCTGAGCATGCACCATCTGCGGTGAGGAGGCAGTATGGTCAATCAATCGAAGACCGATAGAGCAAGTGAGGTTGAGGCGAATATCCCTCCACACAAATGAATTTTCACTCATCATAGAGATAATGCTACGACACACATTGAGCGCATCTCGCTCGGTGCAGTCTTTGATTAACACAGCAAATTCGTCACCACCCATGCGCGCCAATAACGCATTATAGGGCAGCACATCTTCTAACAGTTTTGCACTAAACAAGATCGCAGCATCGCCCGCTTCATGCCCTGCGGTATCATTCAACACCTTCAGTTGGTCTAAATCTAGGAACAACATCGCATGAGTTCGCATGTGGCTTTCGACCTCTTTAAGCGCCTTTTTCAGCTCTTGCTCAAAGTGGTTGCGGTTAAAAGTGTCAGTCAACAAGTCGTACTGTGCTTGATACTCTAACTTTTCTGACAGCTCGTGTGTTTCAGTAATGTCTTCACCCACAATCAACAGCTGATCAGACTCCACCAACGGGCGAATATTTTCTCTAATCCAGATTGCACTGCCATCTGCATGACGATATTCAATATCACGACGCCACACACCGCGGATTTTATGCTGCGGTTGCAACAAGATATTACGTGGAGTCATCGCATTCTCATCAACGTAGAACTCTCGAGGGCGATGGCCCAATAACTGTTTCAATGAATAACCCAACAACTTTTCAGCAAACTGATTCACTTGTTGGATGCGGTTGTGACCATCCAGCGTAATCATCATTACCGGTTGTTTGTCATAATACAGCTTTAGGTTTGCTTCACGCTGGAACAGCTTATTCTCAACAAGCTTACCCGACGTAACGTCACGAGCTTCAAATAAGAACTGAATATCATCCCCTTCGCTTATCGGCATTGGCTTTAATGAGATGTCCAATACCATTGCGCCACGATCACGACACCACACTTCGGCTTCAAATCGCAAAGCCTGATGTTCGTCTTTAGAGATAAAATATTCCTTTAGCCGCTGCTTTGCAGAATCTTCCCAGTGTTGATGGTTTTGAAGAGGCGTCCCCAATTTATAGCCTTGGTTGTAAAGAAGTTCATGCAATTTACTATTACTAGACAACAGCACACCAGCCTCATCGATAATCCCCATAAACTGTAAACTCTGGTCGAATATCGACTCAAGTAGCCGTTGGCTCTGACGGCTCGTTCTCTCACTTTTCTTGAGACGATTAAGGTAATAAACCAAGATCGCGATGACGCTCGACATCGTTAGGAACAGCAAACCTATGGTCTGAATTTCATCGCGGTAACGAGTCAGGAATGGTTTGGGCTTATTGAAGAAGGACACCGAGGCTTCATTCTCAGCACCCAAATTCCAGCGTGAGATTTGTTGGTAATCAAGTTTGATTTCTGGGGCGCCAGCAACCACTTTCGGCAAAGGTTGATCCGGGTTATCGAGCACATTCAGCAACACTTGCCCCGTACCTCGCCCTTGTGTCTTACCACGGTGAATGACACCGCCAATAGCACCATACCCAAGCCCCAAATCATGCACGATATACAATGGTATCTGAGCTTTTTTGTTAAGCTGGCGCCAGTCCTCATTACTGCTGACTCGGCCGTTGATATCTCGGTAGTAAGCCCAAAACAGCAGGCTTTTTGTAATATCAGCGCGTTGAGCGAACGTCATCAGTTCTTGATAAGAGTCGGGCTTATATTGCTCTACCAACCTAGAAAACTCAGGACGCTTTTCTAGGAATAGATCCACTTGAGCGCGAATAGCTTCACCCGTTACCGAATGATCAGTGACCACATATATTTTTTCCACTGTCGATTGAAGTCGCTTGATCAGCTCTACATTGCTTGCTATATCAATATCTTCGGTGATACCCGTCGCATTCAAACCTTCTATCATTTGTGGAGAGAAGTTGTTGATGCCACCAAAAATAACAGGCGTGCCATTGAGCTCAGGCGCTAAGCGCTTCATCAGGTTAAGGGCGTTGTTATCACTGACCACCACAGCGGTAAACTCTTCATGCGACAACTTGGTACGGTATAGCTGATAAATTCGCTCTAAGTATTCCGTGTTTTGAGTACGCTTGCTATCGAGATAAACGACACGATAAGACAGGCCGTCACGGTCGAGTTCTTCAGCCAACCCTTCATGGAAATCATCTGTCCAGACAAAACCTTGATGATAAGAGTGAATGACCAATACATCTTTTGTCTGTGCTGAAGTAAAAACACTCCAACACATCAAAACTAATAACAACGAAAATCGCACTGTATTCACCCTAACACTATAGTTACTGCTAATATTATCACCCTTGGCTATGATGTGTACTCTAGCCGGTATGTTTTCATTCAATCTAAGGATTACGCATGTCCACAACAACCGCTCGTCTAGATGACCTAGACCGTGCCATTCTCAAAACTTTAATGGAAGATGCGCGAACGCCTTATGCTGAAATGGCAAAGCAGTTTGATGTCAGCCCAGCCACGATTCATGTTCGTATCGAAAAGATGAGAGCGGCTGACATTATTGAGCGTACCGAGGTTGTGGTAAACACCAAAAAATTAGGTTACGACGTATGCTGCTTTATTGGCATCAATCTCAATGCCGCCCGCGATTACCATTCAGCCATCGACAAGCTCAATGCTTTAGAGGAAGTGGTAGAGGCGTACTACACCACAGGCGCCTATAATATTTTTGTCAAATTGATGTGTAAATCGATCGAAGAACTGCAGTTTGTATTGATCGATAAGCTGCAAGCGATCGATGAAGTTCAGTCGACCGAGACCCTGATTTCATTGCAGAACCCTATCAATCGCAATGTGAATCCATAGCATTGATTCAGCTTAATGTAGACAAAAAAAGAGCCTCTAACGTAGAGGCTCTTTTCGCTATTAACTCGTAATGAAAGCTAATTAACTCGCAATAGAACTAAGCAACTACCACCGTTACGGAAATGATAGCAATTACGCGTTGATTCCCGCATGACGCAACATTGCATCAATGTTTGGCTCACGACCTCGGAAGCGTTTGAATAGCTCCATTGGCTCTTCACTGCCACCCATTTCAAGGATGTTACTCAGAAAGCGATTACCGGTTTCTGTATTGAAGATGCCTTCTTCTTCAAATGCAGAGAACGCATCGGCTGAAAGCACTTCTGCCCATAGATAGCTGTAGTAACCTGCACTGTAGCCACCAGCAAAGATGTGGCCAAAGCTATGCGAGAAACGGTTCCAATCAAGGCTTGGTAGTACCGATACCTTAGATTTCACATCGGCTAGCGTCTCTAATACGCGAGCCCCCACTTCTGGATCGTATTCTGTGTGTAGCGTGAAATCGAACAAACCAAACTCTAGCTGACGCAGGATAAACATTGCAGATTGGAAGTTCTTCGCCGCTAGCATCTTCTCGAGCATCTCTTTTGGTAAGGCTTCACCCGTTTCGAAATGACCAGAGATAAACGACAGCGCCTCTTCTTCCCAACACCAGTTCTCTAGGAATTGACTTGGCAGCTCAACGGCATCCCAAGGCACACCATTAATACCCGAAACTGCACCCGCTTCTACTTGCGTCAGCATGTGGTGGATACCGTGACCGAATTCGTGGAATAAGGTCACTACTTCATCGTGAGTAAACAGTGCTGGCTTATCACCAACTGGCTTGTTGAAGTTACACGTTAGGTAAGCAACTGGCGTTTGTAGCTCGCCAGATTCGGTAATACGACGACCACGACAGTCATCCATCCAAGCACCACCACGTTTGTGCTCACGTGCGTATAGGTCTAGATAGAAGCTACCGCGCAGTGCGCCAGTCGCGTCAAAGATATCAAAGAAGCGCACTGAGTCATGCCATGTGTCGACACCTTCACGCTCTGTTACCGACATACCAAACACACGGTTTAGTACCTCAAACAGGCCTGATACAACATTGGATTCAGGGAAGTAAGGGCGAAGCTCTTCATCAGAGATCTCAAATAGATTCTGCTTCTGTTTTTCGCTGTAGTAAGCAATGTCCCATAGGTTTAGCTCAGACACACCAAACTCTTTCTCAGCAAACTGACGTAGCTCTTCGACTTCGCGCTCACCTTGTGGTTTCGCTTTTACGGCTAGGTCATTGAGGAAACCGAGCACTTGATCCGGCGTTTCAGCCATTTTGGTCGACAGTGATTTTTCGCTGTAGGTGTTGAAGCCAAGCATGCGTGCAACTTCGTGACGCAGTTTAAGTTGCTCGGTGATGATCTCTGTGTTGTCCCACTTACCTGCATTTGGACCACGATCAGAAGCACGCGTTACGTACGCTTCATAAAGCTCTTTACGCAGTTCTTGGTTATCACAGTAAGTCATCACAGGTAGGTATGATGGGATATCTAGAGTCAGTAGGTAACCTTCTTGCTCTTTAGACTCCGCCGCTGCTTTCGCTGCAGCTAACGCAGATTCAGGCATGCCCGCCAGTTCAGCCACGTCTGTGATCTGCTTGCTCCAACCCATGGTTGCATCAAGTACATTATTCGAGAATTGAGAACCTAGCTCAGACATGCGCTTGCTGATCTCGCCGTAACGATGCTGTTCGTCTGCAGGTAAGCCAATGCCCGACAGTTCGAAGTCGCGCAGTGCGTCAGTAATGGTTTTTTGCTGAGCTCGATTCAGTGCCGAGAATGCTTCACTCGCCTTGATCGCTTTGTACGCTTCAAACAAACCTTTGTGTTGACCCACCCAAGTACCGTATTCAGATAGAGCAGGCAAACAGCTCTCATACGCGTCACGTAGCTCATCACTGTTCACGACAGAATTCATATGGCTTACAGGTGACCAAATGCGGCTTAAACGATCGTCCACTTCTTCAATCGGAGCAACGAGGTTGTCCCAGCTTGGTGAAGTATTACCTTCAAGTACTTGTTCTATCTTGTTGCGACACGCTTCAATCACTTGCTCAACTGCTGGCTTAACGTGCTCAGGCTTGATTTGTGAAAACGGAGGTAAGTCCGTGAAGGTTAATAGCGGATTAGACATATAAACATTCCTTTGGCTTTAGAGACTTTCGTCTTTTTTGTAATGAGGTCGTCTTACAGTCATCAGGCTAAGGGTCGCCTAAAAAAATCACCTGCGAATAGTTATTAAATAGTGCCCAACAAGGCAAATTTCAATAGTAGAACCAATAACTAACTGCATATTGCGAACGACTGTTCCTGAATTGTTCGAGAATTTATAGTCCATTGAGGGTTATAATAGTCAGATTCACCCCACCTACACTAACCACACTCTAAATCGAGAGTGTTACGAGAGTTTAATTTGTTAAGTTATCGCCACAGCTTCCACGCGGGCAACCATGCCGACGTAGTAAAGCATATCGTACAGAGCCTTATTCTTAATTCTTTGAAACAGAAAGATAAGCCTTTTGTTTATCATGACACTCACTCTGGTGTAGGTCGTTACGACTTAACGCATGAATGGTCTGAAAAAACCGGTGAATACAAGCAAGGTATTGCACGCGTCTGGGAACAAACAGAACTTCCTGAAGACATTCAAAGCTACCTTGAGTCTATCTCAGCACTCAACAATGGCGAAAAACTGCGTTTCTACCCGGGCTCTCCACGTGTTGCCCGCGCGCACCTGCGCGACCAAGACCGCATGGTACTGACTGAGCTTCACCCAGCCGATCACCCTCTGCTTGAGCAAGAGTTCCACCGCGATCGTCAGGTATCTATCTACAAAGAAGATGGCTTCCAACGCCTAAAAGGCAGCCTGCCACCTAAAGAACGTCGTGGTTTGGTACTTATCGACCCACCTTACGAGCTGGCAAAAGAGTATCGCGATGTGGTGACTGCGATTGCTCAAAGTCATAAGCGCTGGGCAACCGGTATCTACGCAATTTGGTACCCGGTAGTAAACCGCTGTGATATAGAAGATATGATCGAAGGACTGGAAGGATTAGGCATCAACAAGATTCTACAAATCGAACTGGGCGTATCACCAGATACCAACGAGCGTGGCATGACAGCATCAGGCATGATTGTTATCAACCCGCCTTGGAAGCTAGAAAGCCAAATGAACGAGATTCTTCCATTCTTGAAGGAAGCAATTGCGCCGGCGACCGGTCACTTCAAAGTAGAGTGGATCGTACCCGAGTAATCTCGAACTTAACGTCATAATCTAACGAATATTCAGCAGATTGTGACGTACACGAATAAATTTCAAACAGGGTGATTGAGTTCAACCGATCTGCCCTCAATATAATAATTAGACAATTTAAGAATCTATAGGACGTAGGTATCCAGTGCGCTCACTGTAACTACAGCCTTCAATAAATGGAGAAAGTAATGGCAACTCATTTTGATTACATCTGTATCGGCGGCGGTTCAGGCGGCATCGCATCAGCTAACCGCGCAGCTATGCACGGTGCAAAAGTTGCACTTATCGAGGCACAAGACCTTGGTGGTACATGTGTAAACGTTGGTTGTGTTCCTAAAAAAGTAATGTGGCACGGTGCTCAGGTTGCTGAAGCGATCAACCTATATTCGGAAGATTACGGCTTCGACGTTGAGGTAAAAGGCTTCAACTGGAGTAAGTTGGTTGAAAACCGCCAAGCGTACATTGGTCGTATCCACCAATCTTACGATCGCGTTTTGGGTAACAACAAAATAAACGTAATCAAGGGCTTCGCTAAGTTCGTTGACGAGAAGACTGTTGAAGTAAACGGCGAACACTACACTGCAGATCACATCCTGATCGCAGTAGGTGGTCGTCCAACGATTCCAAACATCCCAGGCGCAGAATACGGCATCGACTCAAACGGTTTCTTCGATCTAATGGAGCAACCAAAACGTGTTGCTGTTATCGGTGCAGGTTACATCGCAGTAGAAATCGCAGGCGTACTAAGTGCACTTGGCACAGAAACACACCTGTTCTGCCGTAAAGAGTCTCCACTACGTAGCTTCGACCCAATGATCATCGAAACATTGGTTGAAGTAATGGAAGCGGAAGGCCCAACACTTCACACACACTCAGTACCTAAAGAAGTTGTGAAAGAAGCAGACGGCACGCTGACTCTACACCTAGAGAACGGCAACACTCAAAACGTTGACCACCTAATCTGGGCTATCGGCCGTCACCCAGCGACTGACGCTATCAACCTAGCGTCAACTGGCGTTGAAACTAACGACCGTGGCTACATCAAAGTAGACGAGTTCCAAGCAACGAATGTTCCTGGCATCTACTGTGTTGGCGATATCATGGAAGGCGGTATCGAGCTAACACCTGTAGCCGTTAAAGCAGGTCGTCAGCTTTCTGAGCGTCTATTCAACGGTCAAACCAACGCTAAGATGGACTACAAGCTCGTTCCTACTGTTGTATTCAGCCACCCACCTATCGGCACAATTGGTCTAACGACTCAAGAAGCTGAAGAGCAATACGGCAAAGACAACATCAAGGTATACACGTCTGGCTTCACTGCTATGTACACAGCAGTAACCAAGCACCGTCAACCTTGTAAGATGAAGCTAGTATGTGCTGGTGAAGAAGAGACAGTCGTTGGCCTACACGGCATCGGTTTCACGGTTGACGAAATGATTCAAGGCTTCGGCGTTGCAATGAAGATGGGCGCAACCAAAGCAGACTTCGACTCTGTTGTAGCGATTCACCCAACGGGCTCTGAAGAGTTTGTTACCATGAGGGGTTAGTGTAGGAAAAGCATCTTACACAGGTAAGTAAATCTGGAAAATAATTAATCACTGTCCATACTGCATACATGGACAGTGATCTTTTTCAGGATATTTTATGACATACCTTGTACATTCCAGCGATGTCTCCAAAGAGACTGAGCTACAAAAACTGGATGATGGCTCATTCCATTGCCAACCCACAAATGACAATATCGGTTCGCTGCACACACTCTTTTCGCAAGATGGCATATTCAATCACGAAGCCAACAGCTATCTGTTCATCTCAAGGCCGTAAAGAAAGCGGAAGACCTATCCCCTTGCGCGCAGGCCCTGCGTGCCTACTACCAGTTTCTTGAAGACAAGGGGCTAGATTGGGATAAATTCCCACCTATCAAACGGCTCAAACCGACCTATCTGTTCCGCTCCCACCTACTCAAGCAAATTAAGCAAGGCGAGCTTGCCCACAGCACAGCCAGCGTTCGTATGCACCAAATCGTCAATTACTATAAATGGCTGATGCACGATGGTTATCTACACATTAAAAATGAGAAGGAAGCCCCATTCAAAATGGAGTTTGTCTCTGTTCAGAATACTGGGATGCTTGCTCATATATCCCCAACCTTCATTGTTGAGACCAGTGATCTACGCATAAAGGTACCCAGAGATGCGGATAGCAAAAACATCAGACCGCTTTCCCCGTTAAGTCGAGATGCCCTGAGCATTTTGACTAAATATCTCCTGCAAACATCTGAAGAGCTGCGCTTACAAGCCTTGCTCGCGATTGATACAGGCATGCGAGTTGAAGAAGTAGCAACACTAACGCTAGATGCGCTAGATACCGCAACCCCACTTGCTGAGAGCGAGCATCGCCTAGAAATTCAATTATGCCCCCGCTCAACAGGGGTGCAAACCAAGTTTCTAAAAACCCGGTCTGTCGAAATTTCATCGGATTTGCTTCAATCATTGAATGAATACCGAACTTCAGAGCGCCGCCTGAAGCGTATCGCCAAACTGAGTGAGAAAATTGAGCAGTTGGATTGCGACGCCCCTTCTTTCGTCCAGAAGACCATTGAAATACTGGAGCGCTGTAAACGTCACGAACCACTATTTGTTAGCCAGCAAAGCAACCCTACTACAGGGAAATCCATTGAAGCTCGGTGGGTTGAGTTCAGAGCCGAAATAAAAAAGACAGAGCCTTCATTCTCTCATCGTTTCCATGATTTACGCGCCACCTATGGCACCTACCGCCTCAGCGACTTACTAGAGGCTAAATTACCCGTTTCTGAATGTATGGATCTTCTAATGGGCTGGATGGGACATAAAAACGAATCAACCACTTGGAAATACCTACGCTTTTTAGAGCGCAAAGAAGCCTTTAAGGTAAAGTTTGGCATTCTTGATAGCATCATGCACGAAGCGCTTGGAGGTAACGATGAGTAATCTCTCCTATCTAAGTCGCTGGGACCCTAAGCTTTGCATTCAACTAAATACGGAAGATAACCACCTTGCTGACTTTAACCGCTTTTTGGTTAAAGGCATTCCACCTACACAACAATTACAACAAGGTGTTCAATTTGAAGATGCAGACCGTGAAAGATTTGCCCTTCAATTGAAAGATATGTTTGATGAAGTCATTGAGGAAGGAGGTAGCCATAATTCGCTCTACGATAACTTTAGTGAAACTTCTTTATATCTTCGATGGTGTGATGGGCAAAGCTCTCAAGCTTTCAGTCAAAGCTCATTAGAGGGTTTTATGACACACCTGCAAACTAGGGTCATGCTAGGAGAGATAAAAAGTAGTTCTTATAAATTAAGGTGTTCTAGAATGGTCACACTATTTACTCGATATCTAGATTTACCACACCACTATTTTGATAACGTAGTCATTATGGATGATGCCGATAGAGAGCCTTTTGAAGCCTATGCTCGTAGCGACTTAAACCAAATCCTTCCATTTTTAAGACGTTTGTTTAATCAAACCTACGAACAATTTATTAAAGGCCCTGACAAGCATATTCAAGCGCATAAAAGCATACCAACCATGACCTTTAAGTGGAAAGGTGAGGATTATCTACTTTGTGGTGGAATCACAAAGATGATGTGTGCGGCAACCTACTTGCTGGCTTATTACACTTACGCTAACACAAGTGATTTATTCAAACTGCAACAACCTAAAAATGCATCCACTTCATTAGGTGAAACCTGGTACACAATGCCCGCTTTTAAGCGTCGAGCTTTCAAAACGATTCAAGTTGAAATGGGAGGGCATGAACTAGAAATTCCAAAATATGCCATGAAATTTTTCGATAAATTACTCAATGCCTCACAGAGGCTTAGCATAGATGAGAACGCCACTTTACTTCAAACCATTGCCTCTAAAAAGGTGCAACCGTTAAAGAGTAGAACCCTACATAGCTTCTTGCAACGTTGGGTAGAAAAGCATTTTACCTTCACAGACCAAACAGGGAGGCGTTTACGCCCTGCAATCAGCCGCTTCCGTGAAACGGGCTCTCAGTTAACCACGTATCATCAGGGTGAAATGGTTAACGATATCATGTTAAATAATGCACCTAATACTCGCAAGAAGCATTACAGTAAAGGCAATGAACTCGCAAATAAAGGCATGATGCAAGATGTGATGTCGATTAGAGAGGAGCAAGTTAAAACTGGTGTAAAAACCAAGCAAGCACAGGAGAATTTAGGGATAGATGTCTTGGTGGTTGAGGCCGAAAATAAAAGCAACATCCCTAATTTAAGTCGAACTCCTAACGGAGCCAGTTGCGCTGACCCATTTGGTGGAAAATCAAAAAAATATACAAAGAAAGCTCAAAAAAGAGGACTTGCTGAAGAAGGTGAGCGATTAGCATGTGCTGACCTTTTAGGATGCTTTGGTTGTCCAGACCAAGTGGTTGTTCAATCGGTTGCTGATATCTGGTGTCTGCTCTCATTTAAAGCTTGTATCGAAGAATCTTTATACCTTCACTTAGATGCCAGCCATTATCGAAAAAACTTTGAAAATGTCGTGAAGTTTATCGAGTTAAAGATACTCCCCAATATTAATAAACGCACCTTAAAACAAGCTGAAGCCAAACTGGACGATGATGCCCGTCACCCCTTGTGGGATGATAGCGAATCTATCCTTGGCCTTATACCTGAATCAACTAATGAGGTGCAGTAATGGACACATCTAAACTCTATTTACCTGTCTTCCCCGAACAACACAAAGTCAAAGACGTTGATGTAGTCACGCTGTACCACGAGGGAAAATTTGAAGAATTAGATGCGGCGGTTGTCTGTAAAGACAAAGAGGGAAACGTCACCGCAACCTTTGGTCAAAACAACTGGGATTGCCTACCTTTTTCTCGAAAAAAAGAAGGAAATAACCTTACAGTTAAGGAGTTTAACGTCACTCCAGAGCTACAACGAGAACTTAAGCTAATTACCTTTGGCTCGCTATTTAATAAAAGCCCAAAAAGGAAAAAGGCACTGAGGTTCTCAGGAGTTTATTCTCGGTTAACTAATATCAAAAGGGTTTATCGATTCTTAGCGGAAAATAATTACAACTCTCTAAAAGCGCTATTATCTCCTGTCGTGTGGACTGAGTTTGAAAACTACCTGCAAACTCGGAACTACTCTCAAAGCACAATAGAGAAGACCTTTGTCTCCATCAATAGCGCAATAAGCGATGCATCATGGCACAAACTTGAACTAGGCATATCCCCCATTAATTCAAGAAAAGAAGCTAAAAGATTGAGCAATAAAGAGGGTCAGCAATTCCTTGTTATACCAGAGCGTTTATGTGATGCCATTTACGCCAAAGCGATAGCCCTAGTTGATTACGCTTACCCTCACAGACAGTTAATTGCAGATACCGAGAACGCCATGCAAGCCAACTACCTTGAGGGAAAACGCATTCTCGATAAGAAAGTAAAGCAGGGCTATACCTATAGCTTTCTGAATGGAGATGGAAGTGTCGACACCCATAAATATGCAGCGACAATCAATGATATATCTCCACAAGAAAACAAAACTATTATTGCACTATTAGAAAAAAAACTTCCTGATATTCCACTTAACAACGGAAGTGATTTTAAGCGCTATTTAGGGCAATTAACCATTGCCAGCTATATTGTTTGTGGCGGATTTAGTGGGATGCGAGATTCCGAACTCGATAAACTAACCCCTGACAGCTACTACAAAGATACGTTTGAGGGACGTGATTACCATATGCTGCAATCACACACCTTTAAGTTGGGTGAAAAGCGTGAAACTTGGATTACAGCCTCCTCATCAAAAAAAGCCATAGAGTTAATGAACTCGTTAACAGTTCGATGGCGAAAAAAAACAAATTATCCCGATGAAAAATACAGTAATTCCCTATGGGTAAGTCAAATATACCGCTCTAGACCCCCTGTACTCATTACCGACTGGAATCAACGATTAAAGCGTTTTTGTAAGCAGTTTAATTTCACTGTGACAGAAGAGGATTACCTGGAATGCCTTGAGGCTAATCCACGCTCTTTAGAGCGTATAAGAAAAGACGTAAAAATTGGAAAGCCTTGGCCTATGTCAACCCACCAATTTAGGCGCACCTTGGCGTTTTATTGCATTAAAAATCGCTTAGGAACACTGGTTGCGCTTAAACAACAGTTTAAGCACCTCTATCTTGCAATGACCGAGTGGTACTCCAATGGTGGCAAACTGGCGAGTCTACGAAACTTGAAAGTGGATGAAAAAGTACAAAAAGCGCTCGATGAAATAAACGCTGAGACCACAACAAATAAAATCTTTAATCAGTGGCACTCTGATGAAAATTTATCGGGCTCATACGGTAAAACCATTGTGAAAATGCGGGGTGATGTACCAACCATCTACAGTTCTTGGGATGTTATTTATAAGTCAGTTAAAGAGGGAAAACTCACTCTTCACGGCTCACTACACAGCTATTGCAAAAGTGGCTATGACTGCGATATGGATGGTATCGTTGCTCCGCAATTCTGTGTCGATTGTGGCTCTGGCAGCAGCATTATTGATGAACAACAGGCTAAGTGGTGGCAGAAAAAGCATCGAAGCTTGGTTGCTTACATGGAATCTGGAGAAGATATTTCGGTGAGTGAGCATAGCCATTATGTCACTCAGGTAAGGGCCGCCGAAAATGTAATGAAGGACTTTGATATGGACTTTATCCCTTTTGAAGCAGAGTTAACTGTTACGGAGATTTAAACATGGGAAAGAGTGAAAACACATTAATTGCTCTTGAGGCTGCATTAAACCGAATCGCTCAAGGGAATCCTAAGCGCATCCCTACTCATCGTAAACTCAGTGTGCGTGCTGTGGAAGAAGAGGCTAACTTGGGTAACGGCAGTGGCTACTACTACCCTGAGTTTGTTGAGAAGGTTAAGCAAGTTAAGGCTGATATCGCAAAAGCTAAAGGTGAGTATGTCCAACCTGAAATTCAATCAGCTCAAACTAAGCTCAATGAACAAAAACGTATCAAGCAAAACTTCAAGGAAAAGTACGAATCTGAAAAAGAAAAACTAGCTTTATTCGCAGCAGCCCAGCATCACCTCAACGACAAGCTAGTTCAGGCATTGGCCCGCATTGATGAGTTGGAGTATGAGAATGAAGAGTTGAAAGAGAAACTTTCCGATCTAAAACGAAGTAAGATTGTAGCAATCAAATAATCAACATACCCATTTGAGACTAACTCAAATGGGGTGCTTTCTGGCACGTTTCTGGACATAAATGAGTTATCACGGCTCACTTCTCAACACACTCCATCACTTTTATGGAGCCATTCTCTTCACCCTGCGCTAAATCGGATTGAAATTAAGGTCTTCTGGCTTCGTTTGAATTGTCGTCAGTAACTGCTTCAGAAAACTCTTTAAAGTTGGACTCCAAATATCATTGTGACCACTCATGACACTCTTGTCTGTTCGGATATTCATAATTGGAAATCTTTCTGGAACCGTATCCTTGTTACCATCCGCATCCGGTAATCGGCGTTTTATGTAAATATCATCAGGTAGAAGATCACACACTCCTGCTTGATCGCACCTTGTTAGCAAAACAGGCTTGGCATTTATCTCATTATTACTTGTAACTGGAATACAATTATTTCCTTTCGTGTCGCTCAGAATCTGCACTTGAGGGGTATTTTTCTGTATGGATGAACTACAGCGCTTACTCACTTTTAACTGGTGAGTAATGTACCGGTCATAATGCCCAATTGTGGTTCGATCTAGCGCCTTATATTGCCCCCGAGGGTAGGCTTGAAATTGAGTACCAAAAAAGCGGCCAATTGGAAATGTAAGTCCTGTTGCCCAATCGGCCTCTGTGGTAACTACCACTATTCTAGGGGGTAAATTGCACTTGTAGGTCGCATCTCTCGCTAATGCATAGAGCGGAGACATTTGCATTGCTTCAAAGGCAGGATTTACCAGAACAACTAAATCAGCAATCTCATTGAACTCAGCTATTCCGTTTTCCGGCTGACCATCTTTACCTCGGATACACCTCATATCTAACCTTATCTGCTCAGCCATAAGTTGCGAAACTGATGAGTACAGTATGGCCCCGCCAAAACTATGCCCTATGATGACTAGGCGAGATGATGTGTTCTTACGAACATCCGAAACTTTGCGAAGTAACTCAGACACCCCTCCACCACTACCAACTGAGTGAGCTGTTGATTTTCGATCCCAAAAAGTGAGCATGTAGCTAAATGGAGACGTGAACCAATTATCTGATGGTATAGAGTCCCCTCGCCAAGCGATATATATACCCATCGCTGGCTTGGAGTTAGAATTTGACGCATAGGTCACTGAGTCTAAAAAGGCTTCGATATCTTTATCACCAGGCTTGGCTGAGTGATGCCATCCGTGCACATAGACAAGGACAGTTCCTCCTGCTTCCGCCACTTTTTTAGATTCGGAAATACTTGTTTCTAATTGTTTTCGGCTTTGGGCATTCCCAAACTCATCGAACTCGACTATTTGGATACAATTCGTTTTGGAGTTATCACAGACTCTAGATAATGGTTTTTTGTCCGGCAATATAGAAACATCGGCACGATAAACGGGCTGCTCTGGTAGAACACCATCTTTACCAGGAGGTTCATCGGTCATGACTCGATACGGCTCTAACTGAGAACAGGCCGCAGTGAGGAAAAGGAAGTTTAGCACCAATAGAATATGGATTATGTTAGCTTTTTTCATGATTTCCCTTGAGGGGGGATAGAAGTACCACTAATTTCAACCGTCCCGAGTTGTATGAACACATGGCAATGCAAAGCATCGCTAACCTTCTACTTAAGGGTAGTCGTTTTTGTAGTGGTCAACTGAAACTGTGCATATTGAGATTGTTAAAATGAGGGTGAATCATTCTAACTCATTTCGGGGCTGAAATGAGTTCATCACGCAGTGTGCGTGACGCAACTTGCGTGATTGGTTTATAACGCGGAAAGGGGCAGAAGTGCTTCATAATGAATTTTGCAACAGGCTGTTGCAAAATTGGGGTTGGAGTTTGTCCAGCAGCCTGTTGGACATTCGATGAAGCAGGCAATTTACTAATTGTGCAGCAGCTTGTTGCACAAATAAATCTCATGTTGGTTTCATGCGCACTAAACACGTCTTGGGGCAGAAGTGCTTCATAGTGATTTTTGCAACAGGCTGTTGCAAAATTGGGGTTGGAGTTTGTCCAACAGCCTGTTGGACATTCGATGAAGCAGGCGATTTCCTAATTGTGCAGCAGCTTGCTGCACAAATAAATCTCATGTTGGTTTCATGCGCTCTAAACACGTCTTGGGGCAATTTCGTGTTACATGTCCCGTCAGCACACCTTTGGACATTTGTTTGTCAGTACCTTTACTAAATTAGTATTTAATGGATTATTTTAAATTCTGCAAAACCTCTAGTTAAGTAGCCAAATTCATTTATCTATTACAGTATAAACCAAAGATGTTGAATAGACGTAGGACACCCGACTTCAGCGTATTCATACGGCTTTGATGCTTCACGAATAATACCGTTACGACTCGTAACTACTTTTTGCGCTAGAAAACTCAGCTATAGTCGCATTTTTCTTCGGTGAAGAGTCAGAATTTCGTTGAAAAACAAAATGTATAGGTAGGGCATCAGCACCGCAGATACAAGTACAAAACTAAATTTGTATCGCAAGGGCATTGTTTGCTTACGTCCTTGGTCGAAAATCGTCGACCCTGTACAAACAAAAAATATGATAGTGTAGATTGTCGCTAGGTAACCTAAAGTCAAATAGGTTAGCGTTACAAAAGTATAGACATGTTCCATATTAAATTTCCTTTAAAGATGACTTATTCACCGTAGTTCTTATCAGGCTTGGCTATTTGGGCTTAGCCGGCTGATAACAAAATGTTGACTCAGCTAAAATGTCGTTCGCATATATCGACTACACTGCGAAAGTTCGCTGCCATCCAAGTTGGGCTAGCTTTATTAAGTTCCGTTTCAGAATGAATGCCGTAATTCACAGCAATGGCTTTGCATCCGAGATTATTCGCCATAAAGATGTCATGTGTGGTATCCCCGACCATCAACGCTTGTTCTTTTGAGGCTTGGAAGTAAGCTAGAATCTTCTGACCAGATTCAGGTGCTGGCTTTTTCTCTTTAACTTCATCCGCGCAAACAACGACATCAAAAAAATCTGCGATCCCCGCTGCTGCAAGTAACGCGTTTGCACTGCGTGAAAACTTATTGGTGGTAACAGCAAGTTTATACTGATGATTTTTTAGGTAACTTAACCCATCGAGCACACCAGGAAATAACAGCTGTTTTGCGGCAGGAAGGATTACCTCCTGAAACTGACGCTGATATTCAGTTACGCACTCCGCCACAATCGGAGTGTGCTCCGGTTGATTGAGAAGGTGGGAAAACGCTTTTTCTAGCGGTAACCCTATCGTATCGCAGATATCCTTACTCTCCTTGGCTGGCAATTGCTTAGATGCAAACGTAGCGTTAAATGCGGTAGCAATAGCTTGGGCAGTGTCGAACAATGTGCCATCTAGATCGAACATAATGACTAGGGAGCTGTGTTTCATTTACTATTCCTTCCTTAACTCAGGAGCCCCGAGTCCATTGGGGCTCGAGATGACTAGTAGTTCGGTTGTTTGATTAAGTACTGGCGTTTAGCTTCGATCTCTGGTTGATAAACCTCAGCCGTCCAGTCCTCTGGCACAACTTCCTCCATCGAAACTGAAATCACGTCTTCACTGCATTTAAGTGCGCTTTGAATAGAAGAAGAGATAACGTCAGATAAGTCTTTTCTCTCCTGCAGAGTCAACTCGGCAGGAAAATGCTTAATAGATATGTGTGGCATGGGGCTCTCCTTGTTACATACCAAATGGGAATTTCTGCATGTCTTGTTGCAGCGTTGCTCGAACCGTACCGAGAGCTTTCGCGTAAGCCTTTAGTGACTTCATCGTGTATTTGGCTCGGTGATCGAATTGCTCATCACTGACCGCTTTGTCAGATAGAAGAAGGCTCTCGCAGTTACGGAAAATCAAATGATCCGGGATAAAACAAGCATGATTATTTTTACTACCAGTCATCCTCAACTCACTGATGGGATAAACGCCATTAACGCTTGCAGACACACTGACAAGTAGTACGGGCTTATGACCCAACTCTTGATTGGTACAAAGCAAAAGAAAGTTCTTCAGAGCCGGTGTCACCATGCCATGCCATTCTGGCGTAACCAGTACGATGGCATCTGATTGCTGCAACTCTTGAGAGATAGCTCTCCAATCGTTCCACTGTTCGCTGCCATCCCAAACGCCTTCATTCCAAAAAGGAAAATCTAGGACACTCAAATCCATGATTTGTGTCTCTTGAAACTCTTCCAGCAGGGCCAGGCTCTGTAAATAGGTAGCAGCCTTTAAGCTGTATGAGTTGCTTCGGTGGCTTCCTGAAATAATACTAATTTTCATGGTTCATTCTCCTATCGGTGTAAAGATGTCACTGGCGCTTGAGTTAACGTGCTAGGTTGTTTTTCGGCTTTCGGACGAGCCATATATACAGAGACAATAATGGCAACCGAACCAACAATCTGTAGCTGAGTAAACGACTGACCAAGGAAGATATACCCCAGCAAACAGGCGGAGACTGAACTGAGAAAACCAAGAAACGACGTCGTAACCGGATTTAACTTTTCAATACCACGGAACCAAACAAAGTAACCAAATACCCCACCGATCAGACTTAAATAGGCATAACCAGTAATATTTAGAACCGTCAGGGTTTGAGGGAAATCCTCATACCAAAGGGCTATCGGTAACAGCATCAAACCACCCAGCGTCAACTGCCAGCCAGTAAAACCAAGTAAAGACATGCCTTTTGGGCGTTCCCAATGCTTCGTTAGTAAAATGCCCAGTGCCATACTGCATGTACCGATTAAGCCGATTAAAACTCCCCACCAATTCAGTTCGACCGCGCTGTTCAGAACTAAGAGGCTAATACCAGCGACACCCACCACGGCAGAGGCGACATGAGTTACGCTGAGTTTGTTTTGAAAGAAAATCACCCCCAATCCCATAACAATGAGCGGTTGAATCGACATAACCAGAGCTGCTAGTCCACCAGGCAAGTAGTACGCCGCTGCAAACAAGCAATAAAAGAACAACCCAATATTAAGCAGCCCAAGCACTGCGATTTTCCCCCACCAAATGCCACTTGGCCGGATTTTGCAAAACAACAATAGAACCAATCCTGCACCAAGTGCCCGAATAACAGAGGCTAATAAAGGCAAGTCTGCAGGCAGCAGCTCTGTTGTGACGATATACGTACTACCCCATACAATGGGAGCCATTGCTGTCAGAGCCACATTCATCAAAGTTTGATATTTATTCATAACTTTGTACCGGGTATGTACCGAAATAACGGTCTCCAAAATCTCCAATGCCAGGTCGCATGAAGGCTTCATCATTCATGGTCTCTTCGATAGATGCGGTGATCAGTTGAACGGAAGGATGTGCGGTCATTAACCGATCCAGCCCTACGGGAGACGCCAGAAAATTCACCACAATAATATTTTCGATAGAAACGCCCTGACCCAGAAGTACATCGATCGCTTTAAGCATCGAACCACCCGTTGCAAGCATAGGTTCAAACAAGAACACGGTTTTTTGCGCGATGTCTGAAGGAAAGTGAGAATAGAAATATTCTGGTAGTTTGGTGACTTTATCTCTTTGAATCAGGATCTTGCCGATAGGTTGTTCTGGAAACATCTGCTTAAACTCACGCTCCATACTTTCGCCTGCACGAATAACGGATACGCCACAGAGACCTTTTGATAGCACTTTTCCCTGATACACATCACCAATCGGTGTCGTGACATGCTGCTCTGAATAATCCAGCAATTCTGATGCTTTAATCAGCAACTGACGAATCACCTGATCACTGAAATGCATGAATGTACTTAAGTCAGCGTGCTTGTCGCGGATTTTAGTATGCAGATAGGCCAAATAGGAGGTGTGGGGTAAAACATGAACATTTCCTTGAAGACGCATAATACTTTTCCTTTTAATGCTTGTTACTGACAAGATTGGTGGTAGAATACTTATAACTTTTAAGTGAGTATCTTTACCAAAAGATACATTGCAGACGATACCGATCAAGAATCTTTTTTTCAAGTATCTTTTCAAAAAAATATTTTAAGGAGTGAAAATGCATTACGATCATGTAGACCGGTTGTTGGTACAGTGGCAACATCAACGACCAGATCTAGACTGCTCACCGATGGGGGTCATTGGCCGCTTAAGTCGAATGAGTAGAATCGTTGATAAGAAACTAAATAAGACATTTAAAAACAACAATTTAAGTTCAGTTGAATTCGATATACTAGCCACTTTGAGACGCTTTAACGAACCGATGACCCCCACAGAACTGTACCAGACACTGATGCTATCCTCCGGCGCAATGAGTACGCGTATTGAACAGTTAGTGAAACGGGAGTTGATTGAACGCATCGCAAGCCCAGAAGACAGAAGAAGCTGTAGTGTCGTACTAACTAAAGAAGGTAATACATTGATAGACAAGGTTATTTCTGAGCATGTTGTCAATGAAAAAGCCATCCTTGACCCACTTACTGATGAACAACGTGAGCAATTGGCCAGCCTACTTAGAACCTGGATGTTGACCAACGAATCTTAATTTCTCAAGCCTGCAATTTTGCAGGTTTTTTTACTTCAACTCAATAGCTTGAAACAAAGTATCTTCCCAAGAAGATACTTGACAGAATGCAACATGCTGGTATCTTACCTTCCAACACACTAATTGCATATAGGGAAATTAACTTGCTATGAGTACTTCATTAGATCAACTTGAGACTCTGTCGGCGCTAGATTCAGAGCTCCTCACCACCATCCATCAACCATGCTTATTCACTATGCTTGACGTTCAAGTAAAGATGTATCCTGAGCATATTGCGGTTCAAGATGGTGATTCATCTATTGATTACGCGACATTTAAGGCATTGGTGACACACAATGCACAGCTTATCAGTCAACATATCAAAGCCGATGAGCCATGTATTGGTCTTTACTGTGACCCCTCACTAGATATGATTACGGGCGCATGGAGTATTCTCGCATCCGAGCACGCGTACCTGCCTCTGGCACCTGAATACCCAGAAGAGCGAATAAGGTATATGGTTGTCGACTCTGGTGTTCGAGTGATCCTCACTCAACCACATCTAAAATCCCAGTTAGAGTCTATTGTTCCGAGAAATATCACTGTATTGACACAAGCTGAGCTGCAGGGCTTAGACAAGAGTGACACTATACACACGGTTGAGCGCAGTGTTTCCGATGACCATCAGCTGGCCTACATCATCTATACCTCAGGCAGTTCAGGTAAACCTAAGGGTGTGATGGTGACCTACGCCAATATCTCTCATCAAATCGCCTTTATGAAAGAACAGTTTAATTTCAATCAACATGATCGGATCCTTCAGAAGACGCCAGCCAGTTTTGATGCCGCTCAGTGGGAAATTCTCGCGCCAGCATTTGGTAGCCAAGTCGTGATCGGCCCGAAAGATTGCTACCGCGATCCAGATGCCATGATTGAGACTTTACTAAATCATAATATTTCTATACTACAGTGTGTACCGACGCTCCTTCAGGCATTGGTGGATCACCCGCTATTTACTGATTGCCTTCGCTTGAACAAGGTATTTAGTGGTGGTGAAACATTAACTCGCAAGCTGGCAAGTGAATTCTTGCAATGTTTACCTCATGCTGAATTGACCAACTTGTACGGGCCAACTGAATGTACGATTAACTCTTCTACATTTACTCTATCTCGCGATGCGTTGGCTAATTACCCAGACGCCATTTCGATTGGTAAGCCTGTCGCGAACACCTTGTACCATGTATTGCGAGAAGATGGTGAGCCAGCACGAGTCGGTGAAATCGGTGAATTGCATATTTCCGGCGTACAAGTTGCGAAAGGCTACTATCAACGCCCTGATATTACTGATGAAAAGTTCATTGCTAATCCAAGGCCCTATTTATTAGGTCATGAAGTGATGTATAAGACCGGAGATCTTGTGAAACAAGATGTTCATGGCTATACACACTTTGTCGGCAGAGCCGATAACCAAATAAAACTCCGTGGTTACCGCGTTGAACTCGATGAAATACGCTTGGCGATAGAGAATCATCAATGGGTTAAAACGGCCGCTATGGTGGTCAACAATGATCCACGTACTGGTCACCAGAACTTAATCGCTTGCGTAGAGCTCGATGAAAGACAAGCTGCGCTGATGGATCAAGGCATTCATAACAGCCATCATCAATCAAAATCCAATAAGCTTCAGGTAAAAGCACAGCTATCGAACTCCGGATGCCGCGATCTGAACCACTGTGACGCCATTGATGTTCTTCCATTACCGGGAAAAACCGCAACAGCCACTCAACGAGTGAACGCCTTTGGCCGAAAAACGTACCGTTTTTTCGAAGGCGAAACTCCCATGTCAAAAGCAATACTGCTAAGTGTATTAAAACGCCAGCCTATGTCCGCACAACCTTCACGTGATGTTGAGACTCTTTCCTTATCTACATTTGGTCTCCTCATAAGAAACTTTGGCCAGTTCATCAGTGAGGAGCGTCTGCTTCCAAAATACGCCTATGCATCGCCAGGTGCCTTATACGCGACACAAATGTATTTTGAGATCCGTGGGCTGCTCGGGATTACACCAGGGATTTACTATTATCATCCTGCAGAACACTGCTTGATAAAAATCCACACCCTGCCAACATCACATGTTCCTACGCTGAATGTCCACTTCATCGGAAAATGGAATGCTATCGAGCCTGTATATAAAAACAATCTGTTAGAAGTACTGGAGATGGAAACTGGTCATATGCTGGGTCTATTTGATGAATTACTGCCCGAACATGGCCTCTCGCTACTTCAAGACCGCTCAATTGAACGCGACAAGTTACCGACTTGGTATGATGGGGAAAGTGAAGACGTTTACCTCGGTAACTACCGATTTGAACCCTACCGAGTCACTCATCAACCAACCAGTCCGCAATGCCTTGTACAAATACATGACGATAAAGTAGCGGGACTGCTACCTGGCCTTTATCAATATCAAGATGGTGACCTACATTGGTTAACTGACCAGATGTTACAAAAAAATGATGTCATTGCTATCAACCAGAAAGTCTTCGAACGCTCAAGTTTTGGTATCGGTCTTGTGTGTAATGACGAAAACATAGATGACCACTATATCAACCTAGGTCGTGCACTTCACCGCCTGCAAAGCAACACATCACGAATTGGGGTCATGTCTTCGGGATACAGCTCTAAAACCAATAATGATCTTTCAGCCGCTATCAAAATGCGGACCATCCTAGCCGAGCATGGCCAACCGATGAAGTGTCTTTACTTTGGTGTCGGCGGACCGATTAGCGAAGCTCAGTATACGAGTGAAGGCATGAATGAAGATCGAGTCCATATGCAAGGGCCAACTGAAATACTCAAAGACGAACTGGCCTTATTATTGCCACAGTACATGATTCCGAACAAAGTTCTGCTGCTGAATAAATTGCCGCAAACAGCCAATGGAAAGATCGACTATATTGCTCTATCCCAGTTAGACGAACTCAAGCAGATTAATGCTAATCGACCACTCGAGCCACTCACTACAGAGACGGAACACAAAATTGGTGAGATTTGGTGCCGTATAATGAAATGGGAGTCTGTTTCTGCCACAGACAACTTCTTTGAGTCTGGCGGAAACTCTCTAACAGCAGTGGCTCTCGTCAACCGTATAAATAGTCATTTTGGGATCAAAATGCCGCTGCAGGTTTTGTTCCATACACCAAGCGTCAGCGGTTTGGCTCATTGGATTGATAATAACTCATCAGCACAAGCCCCATATTCAAGATTAGTCCATCTAAACCAAAGCCTTCACAGTCCAGTATTCTGCTGGCCTGGTCTTGGTGGCTATCCGCTTAATCTTAAGCACCTTGCCAATGAGTTGTTCACCGAGCGAGCCTTCTATGGCGTTCAGGCTAAAGGAATTAATGCCGATGAAACACCACTCGCGTCGATCAGTGACATGGCTAAAGCAGACATCCAACAAATGAAAAAGGTCCAACCTGAAGGTCCCTATACACTTTGGGGATACTCCTTTGGTGCGCGAGTAGCGTTCGAAGCCGCTGCACAATTGGAAAGCATGGGCGAAACTGTTGAAGCACTCTACCTGCTAGCCCCCGGTGCTCCGATCATACAGATGGAAAGAGAGCAAAAATTTGAGCATAACGCCAGCTTCAAAAATCCAGTATTTCTGGCCATTTTGTTCTCTGTGTTTGCTCACAAAGTGGACGGTCGCCTGATGGAGCGCTGTCTGGAACTGTGTCACTCAGAACAAGACTTTGTCGCATTCATCTGTGAACGATTCCCTATGTTGGATCCCGATTTAGTCAAACGCATTATTCGTATCGTCACCATGACGTATGGCTTTAGCTATCAGTTCGAGGAGTTAAAAAATCGCTGCTTAAATGCACCAGTTACCATTGTTAAGGCACAAGATGATCATTATTCATTCCTTGAAAAAGCAACAACCTTTAGCAGAGAAAGTCCAACCTATGTTGAGCTAGATGCCGACCACTATCAGGTCCTAAAACCCCTCGGAGTGCAGGAGCTCAAACAAAAACTGTGGGCCAACAACCAAGAACAACAAAAGTAGGATGAAGGAAATGATTACACTTGAATTTCACCCAGAAGTAAAAGCTGCACTTAAAACAGGTCAACCCGTCGTAGCACTGGAATCTAATGTGATTACTCATGGGTTAGACTATCCTGACAACGTTAACACGGCCCTCAAAGTAGAAGAAGCCGTGCGTGAATCTGGTGCCATACCCGCAACAATCGGCATCGACAATGGCGTGGTGTTAGTAGGTATGAATCGCGAACATATCGAGCGCTTTGCATCAACCCCAAATATTCCGAAAGTCTCGAGCAGAGACCTACCTTTTATTTTGGCTTCAGGAAAAATGGGGGCAACAACCGTCGCGTCCTCCCTTGTTATAGCAGAACTCGCCGGCATCTTGTTTTTCAGTTCTGCAGGAATAGGAGGTGTTCACCGCGGAGCTGAAACCTCGATGGATATATCTTCGGATTTGATTCAGTTTACGCGCTCCAAAGTGGCTATCGTCTGTGCCGGAGCAAAAAATATTCTCGATATCGGTCTAACTCTGGAATATTTAGAAACCCAATGCGTACCAGTAGTGTCATACCGATCTGACGATTTTCCAGCGTTTTACTGTCAGAGCAGTGGACACAAAAGCCCAGTGAGAATGGATCATGCAGATGAGATAGCCAGAGCCATTGAAATCAACCGATCTCTACCTGGATCAGGTGGCTTAGTGATTACAACGCCAACCCGAGATGAAGATGCTATCGATAGTCAGGATATCCAGCTGTTGGTTCAAGACGCTGTAGCGAGAGCAAAACGAGAGGGAGTAACAGGAAATTCGGTGACCAAGTTCATTATGAAAGCGATCGAAAAAGCCACTGAGGGGCGTTCTGCTGAAGCAAATCAAGCAGTGCTGATTAATACGGCTCGGGTAGCAGGAGAACTCGCAGTAGCACACCACCGTCATTATTCACAGAAATAACCCTGCTCAGATTCCCTTCTGACGCCATTCGGCCTGAAGTCACTTATCAATGAAAGATTGCTATATGACCTTCAGGCCACAGAAACATCAAAACACATCGACAAGGAAAATGTGCTGTGATAACGAAAGAACCTGCCCGTACTGGAGACAATTACGCGGTGCACCTTTATCATCAGTTTAGGAAACTTACTAACTACATCAACGATCTACAACGGACAGAGCTCAAACATCATCGAATCTCCCTTAACGAGTTTACGATTCTTGACGTTTTACAACAGCATAGCACCAAGGGGGATCTCACACCCTCTGAGCTTGCTTACTACACAGGAGTCACTACCGGGACGATTACGGGACGCTTGGACTCGCTAGAGCGCAAAGAACTCACTTTACGTTACTCTGATCCGGTTGACCGTCGAAGCATCAGAGTTCAGTTAACCGAGAAAGGTCAGGAGCGAACACTTCAATATCACGAGGGCTTGAATCAGATTTGTAAACGTACTTTCCGCTCCCTCAGCCAAGCAGAACTCAAGAGTACTCTATCTAAAATATCACTTAGCTCTAGTGACAAGGCCTCTTCTTGACCAAGATTAACGCGAAATTAAACAACTTTTTGTCCAATATCAAAAACTTGGTTCGCTTCTGGAAAACCGTTATCGACGATCTGAAAGAGGCTCTCGGTACAATGACATAATCAACACCTGGCATCTCACTAACCTTAGTTGATTCTCTGGTTACGTTAGAAGTCAACTCCAAAGCGAACCAACAACTGATCATGAGAAGGGGGTAACCTCAATGCAACTACAAATTGTTTTCACCAGAAGTCCTTTCGATCTGGAGAAGTGTTTAGATGCCACTGAATACCAGCGCTTCAATCGATTTCAGTTTGAAAAAGAACGGATCGAATACGCTTTTTCACATAGCTTGAAACGCCACATACTAAGTCAAAATTACCCAAAGAACGGAAAAATGGCCTGGCAGTTCTTTACAAATAAGAACGGTAAACCATTTGTAAAAGAACCATTATCATTTAACTTAAGTCATAGTTCGGGAGCAGTCGCCTTAGCTGTTCTAAAGGGGAAAAGCCAACTTGAGGTAGGCATAGATATTGAGGTCTATAAAAATAGGGAGGATATATCGGAGCTCGCAGAGGCCATATTGCACCCGGCAGAAAGGAATCACTTAATTACCACTCCTAATATAAATCAGGGCTTTCTTAAAATATGGACAGCTAAAGAGTCCCTACTTAAAGCCGTTGGCTGTGGGCTAGGTGATAGGCTAAACACCATAAACTGTGCAGCGAGTTTAGAGGACCAACCGTATAAACTACGCTGGCAAGAAAAGAGCTACAAGACAAAAACCATTTGTCTTGGTTGGGGAGCTCTCAGTGTCTGCTGGCAAAGTGACATACCAATCGGGGATATTAGTTTCACACAAATCGACAACATAGGATTTTATACTCCGATAAAGTCTTGACTACCTAATTTAAAAAAGAAGGTGTAGTGGATAAAGTTGTATTGGAATAGATATGCAAAAACTAATCACAGAAGAAATTGTTAAAAGCGAAAGAAACTTGGAGGTTGTGAGCAGCACTAAACTGTACTATGCCCAGCTATAACTAAAAGTATTGCAAACTCAACAGCGTGAACCATTGCTGAATAATCGCACTAACGCGCTATGGGGCACAGGCTTTTCAGGAGAAAAGCCTGTAACAGCTTCTATCTGTCAGCAGTCTGTTTTTTCAGACAACCTCAGAGCGTCCTCTAGCTCAACGCCAAGGTATCGAATTGTGTTATCAAGCTTCGAGTGTCCAAGTAAGATCTGTACAGCCCTGATGTTTTTCGTTCTGGCACAGATTAAAGTTGCTTTGGTGCGACGCATGGAGTGAGTACCGTAATAGTCAGCATTCAATCCAAGCTTTACAGCCCAGTTCCTGATAATTGCTCGATAGAATGAGTAGCTGATAGGTTGCCCGGAGCGGCGGCTACTCGGAAATAGAAAACTGCTTGCCTCTAGGGATGCTGCAAAAATCCATCGGCTAATACTTTGCTGTGTTCTTGGTGTAATCTCATAGTGGACATCGGTTCCCGTTTTTTGCTGGATGCACTGAACCCTGTCATAGATAACTCCTTGCGAAGAAACATCGTAGACGTGTAACTTTAGCAAATCACTCGCTCTTAACTTGCTATCTATAGCTAGGTTCAGTAACGCGATCTGCATCAAATCGTTTTCAATCTCCAGCCTAGTTCTGATCCGCCAGATCTCTTCAAGCTTAAATGGCCTTTTGATACCACTGCATTTTCCAGAAGATGACTTTCTCATGATGACCTCCTCTCAGTGTTTTTGGTCAACATGAAGTTTGGCTGTCACATTTAATAGGGCTCAGAAAGATCTGAAATGTTGGTGGACAAATGTGTTTTAGTAACTTGACTAAATTGGCGACTAACTGATTAGTCTAGGTACGGGTAACCTCCAATTAAGTAGTAAAATCTAGTTGACCGTTACATTCCCATTAGTAGAGCTAAAATAGATGTAGGTACTATATTCATGAACTTAGGTATTCTCAAATGGGGATATTTACTTGTAACAAGTGTAGGAAGTTTGTCAGTCCAAATATACTGGCTTCAAAAGGTGGAATTTGCCCAGTTTGTTTTCAATTCTTGGCTATGTCCCAAATGCACCCTAAGATTTGGGATGTACTTCATCGAGAAATTGAGGAAGGTAATCAAATCGTTGGCTTCAATGCTATTGGAGCATTGGGAGGAAGATGTATATCCATTGAGCTTAAGTATCCATTTTCAAACTCATATGAGTTGAATGAAGGTCTGATTGATTATGTTGATAATTCTAGCTCTGGCAATGAGGGGAGCATGTATGTTGGTATTGAGTATCGTCCTATAGATGGCCCGCAGGGGAGTCTCAAGATTAAATCTGTATTGAGATATACCAATCAGTCTGAAGCTGTCCCCGGGGATCACCCCTTTAGCAAACGGGACATTACCTATCTTCGTGTTCTTTTACTTTTATTATCAATTCTCATTGTTTCCATATTCGTTTCCATATCCATGTTCCCAGAATTTTATCATCTACTGATAAAAGTGCTTATTCCTGTTCTTGTATTGAGGTGGGCTCTAAACAAGTACTGAATAGCCACCAATATAGTAGCCACTTCTAGTATGACCAAAAGTATGTCAAATCACCGCTAGGTGAATAATATATCAACTAGGCGTAACACCGAATGGGGCAAAAACAAGTCAATCCAACCAGACTTAAGGAATACTGTCATAACTTAGTTGTTTCAAAATTTGCAACAACTGTCGAGGATTCCAATAGACATAGAATCGACATTTTGTCGATTCTACGTCGCAGTTCTGTTGAAAATGAAACCATATATTGGAGATATACCCTCTCAAATATTAAACCAAAACATACTACCACCAATGCTTTGCACATTAAGGCTTGGTTAGGTGTAGAAAACTGTCGGAGATACGTTAATATTTAATATAACGATAATAAATTAAGGGGAAGTATTGATGAATCAAAGGCTAGCCTCTGGGCTGAAATCCGCCGAAACATTATTGTTAAAATGGGGAGCTACCCATAAACAGATACAAGTTATTCTACCAACTAAAGAGGATAGTCTCGAAGTTAGAATCAGCCACATTTTAAATATCCATTCCACTTTAAGGACAATATTTAGCAATGAAGACAATGTATATGGCTTTATGAGTCATGCAAACAACAACACCTTCTTCAATGGGCGAAGCCCAACTAGTATCATCGCTTCAGGACGCTTATCCGATTTGCAAGAAGTCAGAGAAAAGATTGAAAACTTAGTATTGAGATGACAAAGGGTGCTCGATACTTACATTCGACAGGTTCATAAGCTCATAATTTGGCTCATCCCATCGATTTCCCCTCCATAATACAGAGGAGACACATTCCACATTTAGCATCGAGTTTTTCAGTTCTTCTACTACGGTTTTTTGAGATTCTACAGACAAATCACAGTCAATATTGACGCTTAGATATGTATGGCGAGCCAATTCTGCAGCATTCATGACATCTTTATAGCCTACTCCAGAGCTCCCCCCTTGAGTTAGAATTACGCTCGTAAATGATGACTTGAATAGAGCCTGAGCCAGCTGATGGTTGCTGTGACACGCGCTCCAATCCCACATGATAGACCCCGTCAACTCCTCAGAACTCTCTAGTCGAGCCAATGAGTCAAAGTATGGTCCATATTCGTCCTTGCGAGTTCCAAAGATTCTTACAACGAGAGGACGCTCTCCACGCTGCATTAGTTCTTTCTGTAGAACTCGCACAGTATGACGCTCACCACTCCCACCTTTCGTTCGTAAAACGGCATAAACTTTTAATTCAGCACAGCACTCCTGCCAAAAACTAACATCAATTTCTTGCCGCGAAAAATCGGAAATAATGTTGAGCCCACCGCCTAAACTGCGCAGTCTAGTTTTCTGGTTCATAACAAACTCCTAAGATTACGTTAAGTCCCGTCTATCATTTAGAACAACAAATAGTCACCTAAATGTTGATGCATGACTTTGATTCGTGCTACGTAACATAATAGCCTAACGAAAGGAAAGGAGAACTCTATGACAACAAACAAATCAACGTTATACCCAACACTAACCCCTTTTAATTTGCCCAATGTTCCATTCAAAGTCATTAACCCAAATGAACTACCTGCCACCTATAGATTGGCTTTCGAAGAGTTTTTAGCTGGCTCATCTGCACCACATCCTATCTATGCCTATCAGCATGATTTTGAACGGTTCATTTTATTGATTGAACAAGGACATATTAAAATAAAAGAATGTTAAGTTGTATGAAATGCAAATAGAGAAAGCGGCTAATGCCCCTTAAAGGTTTGGAATTATAAGAGCTTAGCTTTACAAGAGATTTCGGTGCAAAATCGGTTAAACCGTACCAACCTAATATGTTGCACGTTGAGGGACAATTGCCAGCTAAAAAATCATCTTTAAAGTCAAATCATTCTCATTAATTTTTCTAATGAGGTCTTCAGGGAAACAGTAGTAGCGCACTGGCAGTTTTACACTTTTCACTAGGAATAAATAGGCTGGAACAACACTTTTTGCTAGGAATATATGTACCAGAACTACACTTTTTACTAGGGATTAATTTACCACAGATCACGAGTTTCACTTCAAGCGATTGTTATTTAAATTGTTTATCAAGTTTAGACTTATCTTGTGATAGGCTACCACGCAAATTATTCGCCCCATGCACACTAGGAAACCACAACCATTAGGAAATCTTGGTTAAATGACAATTTACTGAGGTGAGTTATTCGTTTTTGCGAACAAACTTTGAGGCAAAAACGCACCGGGTTGATTTATCCAACAAGCTGTTGGACAAATTAGGCGAGTAAATTTGGCTATCGGCTGTTGCAGAATTTGCAACAACTACCGAGGAATTCTCGCTTGTTGATTAATTAACGCGCTCACTAACAGAAAACCATCAATTAATAACCCTTGCCTATAAGCAATGTGCAAAAAATGCACGTTGCCCTATTGAAAAGCATTAGCTCGCTTTATGGCAAAGAGAATTCAAAATAAAACGTTTTAGGGACAGGTAAAAATCGAGTTCTTGGCTATAGTGAATTTTCTGGAAAGTGGTATAGTGAATCTAACGTTTTTAGGAAAAATCACTCCAAAAGTCGATTTTTCTGGAAAAGGCTCAAATGCCTCTTCCTTTGTACCTTTCCAGATTTATTTCAGAAACCACCTGTGTTGGTAACGTATTACCATGAGATAATCAACGCCTTCCGTTGATAACTTTTAGAAGCAGGCCTTGAGCCTGCTTTTTTATGTCCACTCAGAACCTGAGTTATAGATTCGACATAACTCAGGTATCAACTTATCGAGAACAACTTGGAGTTTAAGATGACTCTACTCCTTGAATTCATTTGAAAGCAGAATCTGCTTGTCTTACCAAACCGTTGGGGAGAAAAAGTCATTAATCCAAGACTGCACCCTATGAAATTTTCTATCTTTGGGGTTTCTTTTATCTATTAAGAACAAAAAATCACTTAACGCACATCACGTTTAGCAGTGAAGAACCTTTTAGCTGATTCACGTTCCCGTTAGTAAACAGACCTTTCTTATCTGCGCCCCAATAAGGTAGATGCATTGGCCAATTCTGGTTTTCCATAACCGATGAACCAAGAATGCTCTGCCATTGCTGATCACTCATCAATTTCATGCCAATTTGCTTACACACTAGCTCAGCACTTCCAAAATCTAAACGGCTCCAAGGTTTACCTTGTTCCATGTAAAACTGTTGCTTATGATCAACTAAATAAGGAATGGCATATTTGCTACCCGCAACGTTTGCTGTCACTCGGATTTCGATATCAAGGTCATTGTCAGGGCTTGTGCCACTGCTTGGGAAAGCTTGAATTGCAGCGACATTCGTTGCCGCTTGAGTTGCAACCACAGGTTTCGGTGCTGGCTTAGCTGCTGGTTTTGGCTTTGCCGGAGTTGCAGGCTTAACCGCTTTTGATTGTGCCGCTTTCGCAACGATAGGTTGTGATGAGGTTTTCGACTTATCGACCATGCGAATAAAAGCTTCACCGTAACCAGGGACCTTACGCACCTGAGCTAGGTCTTTTCTCGCATCAGAGAAGGTAGAGTATGGGCCAATTAAGCAACGATAGTCGCCACTTTCTGGCTTCATCCAAACGTTAGTCGAAATTTTTTCATAAAGAGGTTTCGCTCTGCCTAATGATAAAGGCTCATTTAACAAGCCACATTGAACCCAAAACAACTCGTTTTCTGAATGACGTTTAGGGGCTTTTTTTCCCCACACACCCTTACCGATAGGACATGATTGTTCTAACTGTGGTAATTGATTAGTACTGGCTTGAGTCGCATCACATAGGACCGATTCCGCATTAACCTGGCTCGATACTAAAAGGGATACCGCGATAAGCCCCATACGATAATTTTCACTCACAACACAGCGTACAGCATTCATTGTCAACTTCATAACCACCACTTAAACCCTTTCGGGCTAATTGTTACCGACTCTATATCGATAAAACATGAATTCCATTTTAAGTATTATTGACCATACCAATAATCTATAGTTCCAGAGTCATTAAGCAAAAAAAGAGCCGTAATTGCTTACGGCTCTTAGTTTAGTGACTTTTTTTGTCAAAAATCAATCTGTGCTATCACCCTTTATAAATTTTAGGGTTAAACACATCACGTAACCAGTCACCCAATAAGTTAATTACTAGAACTAATGTTACCAAAAGCACACCTGGGAATGCTGTGATCCACCATGCTCCTGAGAAGATATAGTTAAAACCAGTACTGATCAGAGCACCCAGTGACGGTTGGTCTACCGGAAGGCCTAAGCCTAGGAAAGAAAGTGCCGCTTCTGACATAATGGCATTTGCCACCTGTACCGTAGAGATAACCAAGATCGGTGATAAACAGTTCGGTAGAATATGACGGAACATGATGCGAGGTGCTCTGAAGCCCATCACACGCGCCGCCTCTACGTACTCTTTCTTCTTCTCTGCCAATACTGATGCTCGAATGGTTCGTGCATACTGAGGCCATTCAGCAATACCAATGATCACCACTAGCATTACAACCGCATATTGTGCATAGAAGTCACTACCGAAACTTGCCTTAAAGATAGCCGAGACAATGATCGCGACCATCATGGTTGAGAACGAAAGCTGAACATCAGCAAAACGCATCAGGAAGCTATCGATACGACCACCGAAGTAACCCGCAGAAAGACCAATGATGATACCGAGTGTTAGCTGAAGGCCAACCGCTAAGAAACCAATCGTCAATGAAAGACGCGAGCCGTAAAGCATGGTCGATAGAATGTCACGACCTTGCTCATCGGTGCCCAATAAGAAACGCTCTTCGCCGTCTTCCATCCAAGATGGTGGTAACTCAGAATCCATGATGTCGATTGAGGTCACGTCATATGGATCCATTGGCGCTAAAATCGGCGCCGCTAGAGCCATCACTAGGAAAGCTGCAAAGACCGCAAAGCTGAACATTGCAACTTTGTCGCGCAAGAAGTAGTACAGAATGTCTGACTGCTTGAATCGCTCCCAACGAGATGGAGCTGTTGTTGTGTGTTCCATGATTATGCTCCTTTCCCTGTAATATTCACGGTTGGGTTAATGATGCCGTAAAGCAGGTCAACAATGGTGTTCGTTACTACGAAGATCAGACCAACGAAGATAACGTATGCGGTAATCAGTGGAGTATCCACTCGGTTAATCGCTTCAAGGAATAGGAAGCCGGTACCCGGCCATTGGAATACAGTTTCAGTTAGAATGGTGTAAGCCACCATGGTACCGATTTGAACACCACCTACTGTTAGTACTGGCAGCATTGTGTTTTTCAAAGCGTGTTGGTAGTAAATCTTGTTCAGCGCTAGGCCTTTTGCTTTACCAAACTTGATGTATTCAGAGCTCAGAACCTCGAGCATTTCAGAACGTACTAGACGAATGAACAGCGGCAGCATGATAGATGCCAGAGCAATACTCGGCAGCACTAAGTGCGCAAGGCCATCTAGCGTTAAGAAGCCAGATTCCCACCCAAACCAGTTTGCGGTATCACCCCGCCCGAATGACGGTAGCCAACCGAGTTCGATAGAGAACACATACATCAGCATGATTGCGGTTAAGAAAACCGGCACAGAGATGCCGATACTACTGCCCGCCATCACGAGTTTGGTGAAGAAACTTTTTGGATGTATTGCAGAATAAACACCAAGTGGGATCGACAGACAAACAATGATCAGAGAAGCGCCCAACACCAGTTCCAGTGTCGCGACCAGTTTATCTAAAATCACATCCACTGCAGGACGTTTAAAGAAATATGAAGTACCAAGATCGCCTTGTAGAGCAGCGCCTATAAAGCGAGTGTATTTTGTAACGAAGGGATCATTTAAGCCGAGTTCATCACGCAGCGCTTGACGCTCCGATTCTGAAACAGATTGACCGACTAACTCACGCAACGGGTCGCCCAGGTTATCCTGAATGGCAAACGCCACCAAACTGATCACAAACATCACTATCAGTGCCTGAAACAGGCGCTTGACCAGAAACGTAACCATTCCTTGCCCCTTATCTATCCATGACTATCTAATCGAACTCCGCGACTAGACAACAAAAAATTCAGTCTTAAAAAAGTATTTAGCCAGACTGAAGGAAAACCAAATACCAAAACTTAAATCTATTTCTTAATAATTTGAGAGCCTGAAAAGCTTCAGGCTCTCGATTCTAGCAAGCTAGATTATTTTACAACTAGGTCGCCAAAGTAAGGCATAACCATTGGGTTTACTATATCAGCGGCACCTACGTTAGACTTCGCGCCCCACGCTTCACTCTGCCAGTGTAGAGGTACGAATACCGCATCGTTGTAAAGTGTTGCTTCAACACCTTTCAACATCTTAGAGCGTTTAACCGGGTCAGTTTCAGTGTTAGAAGCTTCTACAATTGCATCCATTTCAGGGTTTGAGTAGCCAGAACAGTTGTATTGACCACGACCAGTCTCTTCGTTACGAGTCATTGTTAGGAATTCGTTGAAGTTCGCTGAATCTTCGGTATCTGAGTGCCAACCGATCATCATCATGTCTGCTGAACATAGGTCAAACTCAGGCCAGTACTGTGCTTTAGGCATCGTTTTAAGATCAACTTTGATACCAATCTTAGACAGCATTGCCGCAGACGCTTGCGCTACTTTCGCATCGTTCACGTAACGGTTGTTTGGTGCTGCCATAGTTAGTGTAAAGCCATCTTCGTAGCCCGCTTCTTTCATCAGCTCTTTCGCTTTTTTCAAGTCGTAACGAGGCACTAGCTCTTCGTTGTGACCCGCGTAACCTGTTGGACTTTGCTGACCAGCCGCTGTCGCGAAACCTTTCATGATTTTCTTAACAATACCTTCATTGTTAATCGCATGAACGATTGCTTGACGAACACGTACGTCTTTCAACGCTTCGTTGCTGTTTTGGTTCATTTGAAGCGTAATGATACGAGTACCAGGCAGCGTTACTAAATCGATGTTCTTAGCATTCTTAACACGCTTATGATCGTTTGGTGCAACTGGGTGAATCATATCAACGTCACCAGAAAGAAGCGCGGCTACACGCGTTGCGTCTTCTTTGATTGGCACAAGTGTTAGCTTGTCTACGTTGCCGTCAGACTCTGTGTCCCAGTAATCGTTGAAACGCTCAAACGTTACTTTTACGCCTTGCTCACGCTGCGTTACGATGAATGGGCCTGTACCTGAAACGTTAGTCGAAGCGTACGAGTTACCGTGCTTAACTAGTTCAGACTTGTCTTTCCCTTCCGCGGTTTGACCAGAGTAGAACTTGCTGTCCATTGGGAAGATGTAAGTTGCTGTTTGTAGTACTAGTGGGTAAGCCGCTTTTGATACTAGCTCAACTGTGTAGTCATCCACTTTTACCATTTTTTCGTATGGCGTGAAGATAGACTTAAAGTCTGGAGAGGCTTGTAGACGATCAAAAGTCCACACAACATCATCAGCAGTCAGTTCGTTACCAGAGTGGAATTTCACACCTTTACGTAGGTTGAAGCGGAAAGTCGTTTCATCAATACGCTCCCAGCTCGATGCTAGGCGGCCTTCAAAATCCATCTCTTGTGTGAAACGTACTAGAGGGTCAAACACCATGTGAGACATTTGCAGTGTACCACCAGACAACTGCTCGTGCGGGTCAAGTGATACTGGGTCAGCTGCGTAGCCAACAGTAATATCTGCGGCTGCTACACTAAAGCTTAGGCCAGCTGCCATCAAAGCTACTGCTAATTTGCTTTTCATGGTTTTCATTGCATAACTCCTTCATGCGGGAATCCAGATCCCTAGTTGTTGTATGTGCGTCTGTTTATTTTTGTTAGCAAGCTAAACTCCAGCCTGCTGATTTTATGTTGCGGCTTGTGCCACTGCTTTTTCTTCTCTTAAACCCGTAAATTCAGGCATTAAAGAAATTAGGTGTTTGCTGTATTCATGTTGAGGCGATTGGAACAGCTGCTCTGTTGGCGCCACTTCCAGTAATTCCCCCATTTGCATCACGCCAACACGATCACACATTTGGCGAATAACTGGTAAATCGTGACTGATGAACAGCATGGTTAGGTTGAGCTCGTCTTGCAGGTCTTTCAATAGATTAAGGATCTGAGCCTGTACTGACACATCCAGCGCAGAGGTAGGTTCATCACAAATTAATAGACGAGGACGAGTTGCCAGAGCGCGAGCAATAGAGATACGCTGACGTTGGCCACCTGAGAATTCGTGCGGGTACTTCACCCCTGACATCCTGCCTAAACCAACGTGATCAAGCAGGTCGTTCACGATCTGACGAGTTTCATTCTCGTTACGAGTCAGCTTATGGAATCGGATAGGTTCCGCAATGATGTCGAATATTTTCATTCGAGGGTTCATTGATGTGTATGGGTTTTGGAAAACCATCTGCATTTGGCGACGCATTGGACGACGCTCTTTCTCAGACTTAAGTCCTGTCAGATCAATCCCTTCAAAAGTCACTTTACCTGAGTTTGGTGCGTACAAACCGGCAATAACACGAGCAATCGTTGATTTACCTGAACCTGATTCACCTACTAGACCAAACGTTTCACCTTCATGTACTTCAAAGCTGACGTTGTTTGACGCTTGAACGTACTCACGACGGCTCTCAAAGAATGAGTCTTTGGTGGTGAAGCGCAAGTTTACGTTTTCAACGTTCAGCAGTGGACCAGTGTAATCACGATGATCTTGGCTTTGACCTAACCAGTGGTTTTTCACATCAAGTGGTGCCATCTCTTGCGCTTCTTCGATGTAACTCACTGTGGGGAAACGATCGAGTTTACGATCTGAACGCGGAACCGCTGAAATAAGACTGTGTGTGTAGGGGTGCTCAGGAGTACCCAGAACTTTCGCTGTTGGGCCAAACTCAACTAAATCACCACGATACATGACGGCTACGCGATCAGTAACGTTAGATACTACGCCCATGTCGTGCGTGACTAACATGCAACCCACGTTTTTCTTAATACATAGCTCGCGAATCAAGCCCAAGATTTGGTCTTGGATTGACACATCCAGTGCCGTTGTTGGTTCATCTGCGATGATAAGGTCAGGTTCACCTGCCAAGGCGATCGCGATAACCACACGCTGACGCATACCACCAGAGAATTGGTGTGGGTATTGCTTTAAACGATTTTCTGGTTGCGGGATACCCACTTGGTTCATCAAGTCTAATGAGCGCTGGTAGGCTTCTTGATCTGAAACCTTCATGTTGGCATGAATCGTCTCTTTTAACTGCTGCTCTACGGTGAATAGAGGGTTTAGAGACGTCATTGGATCTTGGAAGATAAAACCAATCTTTGAGCCGCGAACAGAACGCATCTGTTCAGGAGATAGACCTGAGACTTTTTCGCCATCCAGAAATACCTCGCCGCTAGCAATGCGGCCGGGAGGGCTCAGCAAATCGATCACAGCATTACCTACTGTTGATTTACCTGCACCTGACTCGCCTACAACACCAACAATCTCACCACGTTCAATACTGAACGAGAGTGATTTAACTGCGGCGTGAACTCCATGACGAGATGGGTATTCGATACGAAGATTTTTTACTTCTAAAAGTGACATTACCAGACCTCTACTGCTTTGGCAGCTTTCTGCCCTGTCTGCAAAATTGAATCCATTCTTACCAGAATATTGTTCTGATATTTTATACGGTTGACAATTTGGCAAATAATTCACAGAAAAGCAACAAAAATAGGATAAAAAGTCGACGTCAAACGCTTAACAGGCAAAAGTAGCACATAAATATTCACATAAGAAGCATATAGTAATAAAAATCAACATTATATTATCGGCGATAAATTCTCACAAATCCCATACAACTACTTACTTGTAGAGCTAAGCTTATGGCTAAAAGCAGATCTCACTATTAGTCACTAAAAACAAATAATTATTCCAAAAAACAATTAACACTATAGAAACAAACTCTACATTTTACACTTTAAGCAAACAAAACAACTAGATAGGAATATATAAGCCAGATATTTAACCACTCACATAGCTACAGTAAATATAAAACAATAAACCTAAAATCTTGATAAATTAGATGAGATTTTGAGGTATTTGACCGAAAGAAAGTTGTCAGATATAGCCCTTAGTGACCAAATCCGGGGCCAAGTTTCTCTTTTCACAAAATCCGTAGACCAAACACATTAATTTGTCGAATTATTGAGCGGTTATTTTAGATAAAACTAGATATAGATCTTTGAGCTTAATAAAGCGCTCCTCTCTATGAAAACGCAATAATTGAGAAAGTCGAAGGTGGGATACCTGTATATGAGGGGGATCTTACTGAAGAGGTACCAGGAGAGTAGCCTAACTCGATTCGCTCCTGCCATCAGAAACAATAATTGGAAAATACCCATGCGACAGATGTAAAAAAGCCCCAGTCTTTCGACTGAGGCTTCTTAAAGGTGATCGGTGAAGAGACATTCTTTGAACACCAGGCGAACCCCACTTGGGTTCCAATCTAATGAGCTACAGATGAAAAAAAAGCTCATCATTTCTGATGAGCTTTCTTAAAAATGGTCGGTGAAGAGGGATTCGAACCCCCGACCCTCTGGTCCCAAACCAGATGCGCTACCAAGCTGCGCTATTCACCGAGACGTTTCGTTTGATTTCTCAAACAGGGAGCTTCAAAAAGCTACCAAAATTAATGGGGTGGCTAACGAGATTCGAACTCGCGACCACCGGAATCACAATCCAGGGCTCTACCAACTGAGCTATAGCCACCACTAACTTTTTATATAACCGCTTAACAGCAATTATTGAAATAGTGGTCGGTGAAGAGGGATTCGAACCCCCGACCCTCTGGTCCCAAACCAGATGCGCTACCAAGCTGCGCTATTCACCGACTAGTTTTGTCTCGACTCAGGGAATATTAAGTCAATACAGGAAGCCTAGGCTACCATTATTTTTTAAAAGAAAGAATGGGGTGGCTAACGAGATTCGAACTCGCGACCACCGGAATCACAATCCAGGGCTCTACCAACTGAGCTATAGCCACCATTGTTTCTTTGTGCCAATTTTCACTTACCTAAGTAAGTGACCGGATGGCGCGCCTGAAAGGATTCGAACCTTCGGCCTTTGGCTCCGGAGGCCAACGCTCTATCCAGCTGAGCTACAGGCGCATGCCCTGTCGGCGGAGTGGAATAATACGTAGATCACCCAATGCCGTCTAGTACTTTTTTAACTTTTTTTTCTGTTTGGTCTCTTTTTCGACAGTTAATATGTGATAAACCCCTTATTTGAGTACTACAACCTGTCACAGCTTATAAGTTGTTGTTTATTGCAACAACTTATCGGGATATAATCACCCATTATTTACATTGGTTTAACAGTCGCTCTTTGCTGCTCAAATCAAAACACCCTTCCAACACTATAAATTGGTAAGCATGTACTTACCTTGGGAATGTAAAGTGAGTTTAATGGATATGTCTCGTCGAATTTTAAGCGTTGTCATCGCAGTTTTAACCTTTTCAACTGGCGCAATGGCTTCAGGCCTAAGCGAAGCAGAGCAAGATATAATTGCAGAACGCATCAAGCCAGTTGGTCAAGTATACCTAGTCGGCAGTGAGCCAGTAGCCGCAGAACCAACAGGCCCTCGCGACGGCGCAACCGTTTATGGTACTTTTTGTATCGCTTGTCACGCATCTGGCGTAAGTGGCGCACCTAAGAAAGGTGATGCGGGAGACTGGGGGCCTAGAATTGCTCAGGGTCGCGACATTCTAGCAGACCATGCAATCAACGGCTTTAATGCAATGCCAGCGAAAGGTTCATGTATGGATTGTTCAGACGACGAAATCAAAGATGCTATCGAGCACATGATTGCCGGTCTGTAATTTACCGATCTGTAATTAAAAATGCCAAATTCAAAAAAGGTGACCTGATCTGATGGTCACCTTTTTTATTGGCTTCTATATAGCGCGATTAAAGCAGAGCTTTACTTCTTGTTGAACATCGCACGAATATTGGCAATGTGCGCCTGCCCTTTTTCCATCCTTTCTTCAGCAGATTGAGGTTTCTTGACGCTTTCCCACTCAACATCATCATACGGCAACTCATCAAGAAAGCGGCTTTGGGTTGGCTTTATCAATTCACCATACTGACGGCGTTCACGACACTTAGTAAAAGTTAGCTCTTTTTGTGCTCGAGTAATGCCTACATACATAAGACGACGCTCTTCTTCTACATTGCCTTCATCAACACTGGTTTGGTGAGGTAAAATGCCCTCTTCCGCTCCCATTAAAAATACATATGGAAACTCCAAGCCTTTCGATGCGTGAAGTGTCATTAACTGTACTTGGTCAGCATCATCGTCATCTTCTCCACGTTCCATCATGTCGCGCAACGTTAAGCGCTGAACGACTTCTCTTAGCGTTTTTTCTTCTTTATCATAATTGTCACCTTCTAAGTCAGCCACAATCCAACTATAAAGGTCAGAGACGTTTTTCATTCTCATTTCCGCGGCTTTAGGGCTTGCCGAGGTTTCGTATAACCAATCTTCGTAATTAATATCGCGCACCAAAGAACGAACCGCTTCCACGGTGTTACCACGCTCGGCGTTATCCGAGATACGAACGATCCAATCACTGAAACGACGCAGATTTTCTAAACCACGGCCAGTCAATGTTTGCTCCAAGCCCATCTCAAAGCTGGCTTCAAATAGGCTTTTGCCACGCATGTTGGCGTAGCTGCCTAATTTCTCAAGCGTAACCGGGCCAATTTCGCGACGCGGCGTGTTTACAATACGTAGGAAGGCGTTGTCATCATCTGGGTTCACCAACACACGCAGATAAGCCATGATGTCTTTTATCTCTGCTCTAGCGAAGAAAGAGGTGCCTCCAGAGATCTTGTAAGGCACACGGTTTTGCATCAAGGCTTTTTCAATCAGGCGAGATTGGTGGTTACCCCGGTAAAGCACCGCATAATCTTTGTATTCTGTGCGGTTCAAAAATTTGTGTGCAATGATCTCACCGGTAATACGTTCGGCTTCGTGCTCTTCATTCTTGGCATTCAATACCTTGAGCTTTTCACCATCAGGGATCTCAGAGAACAGTGACTTCTCATACACGTGCGGGTTATTGGCGATCAAGATGTTCGCCGCACGCAAGATTCGGCTGGTTGAGCGGTAGTTTTGCTCTAGCTTGATCAAACGCAGATTAGGGTAATCCTCACCAAGCAGCACCAAGTTTTGCGGTTTTGCGCCACGCCACGAGTAAATGGATTGGTCGTCATCACCTACTACCGTAAGACGTCCTCTTTCACCAACCAACAATCGTACCAATTCATATTGGCTGGTATTGGTATCTTGATATTCATCAACAAGTAAATAGCGGATACGTGACTGCCAACGCTCACGAACTTCTTGATTGGTTTTTAACAACAGTACAGGCATCGCGATCAAATCATCAAAATCAAGTGCGTTATAGGCCTTCATCTGTTTTTGGTACATCTCAAAGCAGAAAGCAAACAACTGCTCCTGTTCGCCTTGAGCGCGCGCTTTCGCCTGATCTGGCGTTAGCATGTCGTTTTTCCAGTTCGAAATGGTACTCATCAATGCGCGCAGCAGATCCTTATCACCATCGATCTGCCTCTCTGTTAGCTCTTTTAACAAAGCTAGCTGGTCTTGGTCATCAAACAGAGAAAAGCCCGCTTTTAGACCCAGTGCTTTGTATTCACGACGAATGATGGTTAAGCCCATGGTATGAAAGGTCGAAACAATCAGCCCTTTCGATTCGCCCTTACCCAGCGTTTGCCCAACACGTTCTTTCATCTCGCGAGCTGCTTTATTAGTAAAGGTCACCGCCGCAATATTACGCGCCTTGTAACCACACTCCTGAACCAGATAAGCAATTTTATTGGTGATAACACGTGTTTTGCCTGATCCAGCCCCCGCTAATACTAAGCAGGGGCCTGAAACATACTTCACGGCTTCATCTTGTCTTGGGTTCAGTTTCATTTGGTTCTCAATTTGGTCTAGAGGTGCGAATTAAATTGCGCGTCTATAATAATCCTGCAATAGCATGATTGCTATGCTCTCTTATATAAGATTTTTACGTTATTTGTGCAAAATTTTGTTGCACATGTGTATAGTTATCAGGCTACAATGAATGAACGTTCATTCATCGGTGATGGAAAATGACAGCTCATACACCTCAGGATAAACGCCAACAAATACTTTCTGCCGCTGAAAAGCTAATTGCAGAGGTCGGCTTTCAAGGCCTCTCAATGCAAAAATTAGCGAAAGAAGCAGGAGTAGCTGCAGGCACTATCTACCGCTACTTCGATGATAAAGACCACTTGATAGATGATGTTCGAGTGCTCGTAACTCAACGAGTAGCGGATGCTGTTCAAAAAGGGGTTAATGATTCGGATCCAATAAAGCAACGCTATAGAACCATGTGGTTAAACATATGGAGCTTATCGGGAACGAATTTAGCCGCGATTAAAAATCAGGTTCAATATGACTCTTTACCCGTGACAAATAGCCAAGACTTCAGGGAACTAGAACGTAAAATGTTTGCCCAAGTTGAGCTGCTATTTAATGAGGGCAAAGAGCGAGGGTTATTTAAACCACTTGATAATGAAGTATTAAGTGGCTTGAGCTTAGCAGCTAGTGTCTCGCTAGCACGTAAGCATTCTTTAGGATTTTACCAACTTGACGAGGCTGCACTAGAAGCGGCAATAGAAGCCTGTTGGGATGCAATAATTAAACACTAGATTGGAGTTTTGACCATAATGAAAAAGTGGACTTTCTTCATGTTACTCATCGCTGTACTTCTTTTCGGCAGCGTTATTGGGTTTAACATGTTCAAACAACAAAAAATTGCTGAGTTTATGGCCAACCGTCCTGAGCCAGAGTTTCCAGTAACGGTAACTGAAGTTCAGCCGATCGACTGGGTTCCGGTGATTGAGGCAATCGGCTTCATTGAACCAAACCAAGGTGTCACTCTAGCAAACGAAACCAGTGGTGTTATTGATCAAATTTCCTTCGAGTCAGGTACTGAAGTTAAGAATGGTCAACAACTGGTTCGCCTTGACTCAGGTGTGGAAAAAGCAAATCTAAAGAGCTCTGAAGCTCGTTTGCCTGCTGCTAAAGCAAAATACAAGCGCTACCAAGGTCTATTCAAAAAAGGCTCTATCTCTAAAGAAGCATACGATGAAGCAGAAGCGAACTACTTCTCTCTATCTGCTGATATTGAAAGCCTAAAAGCATCGATTGAGCGTCGTGAAATCCGCGCACCGTTTGATGGCACTGTCGGTATCCGTAATGTGTACTTAGGTCAATACCTGCAATCGGGTACGGATATTGTTCGCTTAGAAGACACCAGTGTAATGCGCCTGCGCTTCACGGTTTCTCAAACTGATATATCTCGCATCAACGTTGGCCAAGCGATCGACATCTTTGTTGATGCTTACCCTGAAACACCTTTTGAAGGCTCTATCAGTGCTATTGAACCTGCAGTAAGTATCCAAAGTGGTCTTATTCAAGTTCAGGCAGACATTCCAAACAATGATGGCAAGCTTCGTAGCGGCATGTTCGCTCGCGCTAACATCATTTTACCTAAATTAGAGAACCAAGTAACTCTGCCTCAAACAGCCATTACTTTTACTCTATACGGCGACAATGTTTATATCATAACTGAAGAAGATGGGGTTCAACGTGTTGCTCAACATGTTGTAAAAGTAGGCGAACGTACCGCTGATATCGCTCATATTCTTGAGGGTGTGAAAGCCGGTGATACGGTTGTCACTTCAGGCCAAGTACGTCTAAGTAATGGTGCCAAAGTTAAGATTGTTGAAAGTGATGCCATCACTCCACCATCTGAAACACCTAAGCTGTAACTGGAGGCACAATGCGCTTTACTGATGTTTTTATTAAACGTCCAGTTCTAGCGGTATCCATCAGCTTTTTGATTGCGCTGCTTGGCTTACAAGCAATCTTCAAAATGCAGGTGCGTGAATACCCTGAAATGACGAATACCGTCGTAACCGTTACTACGAGTTACTACGGTGCAAGTGCCGATCTTATCCAAGGCTTTATAACCCAGCCCCTCGAACAGGCTGTAGCTCAAGCGGATAATATCGACTATATGACTTCTTCTTCTGTTCTCGGTAGTTCAACGATTACCGTGAACATGAAGCTGAACACCGACCCGAATGCAGCGCTGTCTGACATACTGGCCAAGACAAACTCGGTTCGTTCGCAGCTTCCAAAAGAAGCCGAAGACCCAACTGTAACTATGTCTACCGGTTCAACAACAGCGGTCCTCTACATCGGTTTTACCAGTGATGAGTTGGTATCGAGCCAAATTACCGACTATCTAGAGCGTGTCATCAACCCGCAGCTATTTACGGTAAACGGTGTATCTAAAGTCGACCTTTATGGTGGTATGAAATACGCACTACGCGTATGGCTAGACCCCTCAAAAATGGCAGCGGTTAGCCTAACTGCATCTGATGTGATGACGGTACTGAACGCTAACAACTACCAATCAGCTACGGGTCAAGCGACTGGTGAGTTCGTGCTTTATAACGGCAGTGCAGATACTCAGGTATCAAACACTGAAGAATTAGAGAACCTAGTGGTGAAGAGCGGTGAAGGTGAAATCATTCGTCTATCCGACATCGCTAAGGTCTCTTTAGAGAAAAGCCACGATATTTACCGAGCAAGCGCCAATGGTCGAGAAGCAGTTGTTGCAGCGATTAACGCGGCGCCAAGTGCTAACCCAATCAATATTGCAGCCGATGTACTTGAGCTTCTTCCTCAGTTAGAGAAGAACCTCCCAAGCAACATATCAATGAACGTGATGTATGACTCGACCATTGCGATTAATGAGTCTATTCAAGAAGTTATCAAAACCATTCTTGAGGCTGCCTTAATTGTATTGATCGTTATTACCTTGTTCCTTGGTTCATTCCGTGCAGTTCTTATTCCTATCGTTACTATCCCACTATCACTTATTGGTGTGGCAATGGTAATGCAAGCAATGGGCTTCTCGTGGAACCTGATGACACTACTGGCAATGGTACTCGCCATAGGTCTAGTGGTAGATGATGCGATCGTGGTACTCGAAAACGTTGACCGACATATCAAGCTCGGGGAATCTCCTTTCCGAGCTGCCATTATCGGTACCCGTGAAATTGCGGTACCCGTTATCGCGATGACACTAACGCTAGGTGCGGTATACGCTCCTATCGCTATGATGGGTGGTATTACAGGCTCGTTGTTTAAAGAGTTCGCATTAACCCTGGCAGGTTCAGTTTTTGTATCGGGTATCGTGGCACTGACGCTATCGCCTATGATGTGCTCAAAAATGCTAAAAGCTCATGCAGAACCAAGCAAGTTTGAACTAAAAGTACATAGTGTATTGGATGGTATGACTAACCGCTACGAGCGTATACTTGGTGCGGTAATGCAGCATCGTCCAGTATTCATTGGCTTTGCTATCATCGTATTTGCAAGTTTACCGTTGTTGTTCAAGTTCATCCCTAGTGAGTTAGCACCTTCAGAAGATAAAGGTGTAATCATGTTGATGGGTACAGCACCGTCGAATGCGAACTTAGACTTCATGCAAAACACCATGAACGACGTAAACAAGATTCTGTCTGATCAGCCAGAAGTAGCTTACGCACAAGTGTTTACAGGTGTACCAAATGCAAACCAAGCGTTTGGTATTGCGTCTATGGTTCCTTGGAGCGAGCGAGAAGCAAGCCAGTCTGAAGTAACAAACCGTGTTGGTAACTTGGTGAAAGATGTCCCTGGTATGGCCGTAACAGCCTTCCAAATGCCAGAACTTCCAGGGGCAGGTTCAGGCCTTCCTATTCAGTTTGTTATTACCACACCGAACAGCTTCGAGAGCCTATTCCAAATTACGACAGAGATCTTAGCCGAAGTATCTACTAACCCGTTGTTCGTTTATTCAGATCTTGATTTGAACTACGACTCAGCAACGATGAAGATCCATATCGACAAAGACAAAGCAGGGGCTTACGGCGTGACCATGCAAGACATTGGTATCACTTTAGGTACTATGATGTCTGATGGTTACGTAAACCGTATCGACTTGAATGGTCGTTCTTACGAGGTTATCCCTCAAGTTGAACGTAAGTTCCGTTTAAACCCTGAATCAATGAACAACTACTACGTACGTGCTGCGGACGGTAATGCTGTACCACTAGGCAGTTTGATTACGATTGATGTTGTGGCAGAGCCTCGTTCTCTTCCTCACTTCAACCAATTGAACTCAGCTACGATTGGTGCAGTACCTGCTCCAGGAGCAGCAATGGGTGATGCAATTGCATGGTTTGAAGACACGGCGGCGAATAAGCTTCCAAGTGGCTACAACCACGATTACATGGGTGAAGCACGTCAATACGTAACAGAAGGTAGCGCACTTTACGCAACCTTTGGTTTAGCTTTGGCTATCATCTTCTTGGTATTGGCGATTCAGTTCGAATCTCTGAAAGATCCATTGGTTATCATGGTGTCTGTACCACTTGCTATTTGTGGTGCCCTAATAGCTCTGGCTTGGGGTGCAGCCACGATGAACATATACTCACAAGTTGGTTTAATCACCTTGGTCGGCTTGATCACCAAACACGGTATCTTGATCTGTGAAGTAGCAAAAGAAGAGCAACTACACAATGGCAAGACGCGTATTGAAGCCGTTATGGAAGCGGCGAAGGTTCGTCTTCGTCCAATCCTAATGACTACTGCTGCGATGATTGCGGGTCTAATCCCACTGATGTATGCAACGGGTGCAGGTGCGGCTCAACGTTTCAGTATCGGTATTGTAATCGTTGCTGGTCTAGCAATCGGTACATTGTTTACCTTGTTTGTACTGCCAGTAATCTACAGCTACCTAGCAGAGAAGCACAAACCTCTACCTGTATTTGTTGAAGACAAAGATCTAGAAAAGCTAGCTCGTGTCGATGAAGCAAAGGCTGCGCAGAGAGGATTAGCTGACAATAAGTAATCGCTAAGTCGTAAAACAATGAAAAAGGCTACTTCGGTGGCCTTTTTTTATACGCGATAGGCGACATCTCAGGTGTGATTAAATAGAATAGTGATAAATAGTCAGGAGTTTAATTGATATGTTTGATCCAAAAAAACTAGAGCAAATTGCTAAGCAGATCCACGACTCTATGCCTCAGCCAGTGAAAGAACTGGGTTCAGACGTAGACCAAAAGGTTCGCCAAGTTATCCAAGGCCAATTGAATAAGCTAGACGTTGTCAGCCGTGAAGAGTTTGATGTTCAAACACAGGTGCTGCTGCGCACTCGTCAAAAGCTGACGGAAATGGAACAGAAGCTAGCTGAACTAGAAGCTAAGCTTGCTGACAAGTAAGCATTCAAGCGAGAAGATATATGAAGGGTTGACGTGAGAACGTCAGCCCTTTTTTATGCGGACGAGAACTCTAATAATGAATAGTTTCCTGACCACGTTCCTTCGTCACTTTCGGGAATGACTTAGCTTGAAAACCATCATCCTCTGAGACGCGAAGCATTCTCGATACCGCCCCTTGAAAAGCAAAAAGGCTTGGTCAACGGCGACCAAGCCTTTCTATTAGATGTTGTGTTACTTATTTATAACTCCAACCTGTAAGGAGCTAGTGATACTGCTTTGCTTTTTCAACATATTTCAGTATCTAAGCGACTAATTAACCGCCTACAGCGATACGCTTCATGTCGCTCATGTAGCTACGTAGCTCTTCACCAATGTACTCTACAGGGTGGTTACGGATAGCTTCGTTTACTTCAATTAGCTTAGCGTTGTCTACTTGGTTAGATGCTTCACCTAGACCACGGCCGATCACGTCCGTTGCTACTGAAGGCATGAACTTCTCACGCAGTAGCGGTGTTGCTACGTTAGCGAATAGGTAGTTACCGTACTCAGCTGTATCAGAGATTACTACGTTCATTTCGTAAAGACGCTTACGAGCAACTGTGTTTGCGATTAGTGGAAGCTCATGTAGAGATTCGTAGTAAGCAGACTCATCAATGATACCTGATGCCGTCATAGCTTCGAATGCGAGCTCAACACCGGCACGAACCATAGCAACCATTAGGATACCGTTGTCGAAGTACTCTTGCTCTGAGATTTCTACGTCAGAAGCTGGGTAGTTTTCGAATGCCGTTTCGCCTGTCTCTTCACGCCAGCCTAGTAGGTTCACATCATCGTTCGCCCAGTCAGCCATCATAGTGCTAGAGAAGTGACCAGAAATGATGTCATCCATGTGCTTGTTGTAAAGCGGACGCATTAGATCTTTCAGCTCTTCAGAAAGCTCAAACGCTTTAACTTTAGCAGGGTTAGATAGACGATCCATCATGTGAGTGACACCACCGAACTTAAGTGCTTCGGTAATCGTTTCCCAACCGTATTGTAGAAGTTTCCCTGCATAGCCTGGTTCGATACCATCGGCAATCATCTTCTCGTAAGATACGATAGAACCTGCTTGTAGCATGCCACATAGAATGGTTTGCTCACCCATAAGGTCAGATTTAACTTCCGCTACGAATGAAGATTCTAGACAACCTGCACGGTGACCACCTGTACCAGCAGCCCAAGCTTTAGCGATATCCCAGCCTTCGCCCTTAGGGTCATTTTCTGGGTGAACCGCGATCAATGTTGGAACACCGAAGCCACGCTTGTACTCTTCACGTACTTCAGAGCCTGGGCACTTAGGTGCAACCATTACAACGGTAAGGTCAGCACGTAATTGCATGCCTTCTTCAACAACGTTGAAACCATGAGAGTAACCAAGAGCAGCACCTTGTTTCATTAGAGGCATTACTGTCTCAACAACATTAGTGTGTTGCTTATCAGGAGTAAGGTTAATCACTAGGTCTGCTTGAGGGATTAACGTTTCGTAGCTACCAACTGCAAAGCCGTTTTCGTCAGCGTTCTTGAATGATTGACGCTTCTCATCAATTGCCGCTTGGCGTAGAGCGTAAGATACATCTAGACCAGAATCACGCATGTTTAGACCTTGGTTCAGGCCTTGAGCACCACAGCCAACAATGACGATCTTCTTACCTTCAAGGTATTCAACTTCAGTCGTAAATTCTTCACGATCCATGAAACGGCAGCGACCTAATTGGTCTAGTTGCTCACGAAGGTTTAATGTATTGAAATAGTTAGCCATTGTAGGGCACTCCTTTAAAAATAAGTCCGTAAGGTCGATATCTCTCTATCGAATGACTTCATACTAAAACAGACACTCCGTTGCTGAAAGTGATATATTCACAATTAGTTATTGCAATAAATGCAACATGGAAACGATCGCAGAACATGAACATAAAGTCTCTACAATTATTTATACATTTATGTGACAGCAAGAGTTTCAGCAAAACCGCTGCTGCTATGCACGTCAGTCCTTCAGCGCTGAGTCGTCAGGTACAAAAACTTGAAGAGGAGACGGGGCAAGAATTGCTTATCAGAGACAACCGCAGTGTTGATCTCACCCCAGCAGGCAAACACCTATTGCCTGTTGCATTGAGCATTGTTGGAGAGTGGCAGCAATATAACCTTCATCTAAAAGGTGGAGAGCAGGAACTTAAAGGGGAAATTCGCATATTTTGCTCAGTAACGGCTAGTTATAGTCATCTTCCTGAGCTAATAACTGAATTCAGGGCAATTCATCCCTATATTGAATTCAAGCTATCTACTGGTGATCCAGCTCAATCCATCGATAAGATATTGAATGATGAGGCGGATATTGCGATCTCTGCGAAGCCAGACATCCTTCCTTCAAGATTAGAATTCGAAACCATCAGTGATATTCCACTATCAGTTATTATTCCATCCGGTGTCAGTAGCTTTAGCCAACAATTGCAATCTGACAAACCCAAATGGAATGCAATACCTTTTATAATCCCTGAAGCTGGTACAGCGCGTGACCGAGCCAATACATGGTTCAAAAAAATGAAGATAAAGCCCAATATTTACGCTCAGGTGTCAGGCCATGAGGCGATTGTAAGTATGGTTGCACTAGGTTGTGGAGTCGGTATTGCTCCAGATGTCGTCATCAACAACAGTCCTGTACGTGACAAAGTAGACCGCTTAAAGATAGAGCCAATCAAACCATTTGAACTAGGGGTGTGCTGTAAGCGCGCGCAATTAGAAAACCCATTAATTAGAGCATTTTGGCAGGTCGCCGAAGGAAAATACCTGCAGACTAGTTATCTATAAGTGATAACAAGCTGGTGTGGAGTCACAGGTAAAGAGCACGTTAGTGCTCTTTTTGTTTTGCTAAACGACAGATATGAAAAAAGCCCGCTGATTTCTCAGCGGGCTTTTTAATGGTGGTGGAGGGATAGGGATTTGAACCCTAGAACCGCTATTAACGGTTGCCGGTTTTCAAGACCGGTGCTTTCGACCACTCAGCCATCCCTCCAAAAAATTGTCATCAACAGATTAGTACACTGTAGATGTTGTTACATGTATACACAGGTAACGATACCTTTTTGTCTTCACTTTCAAAAAAGTGAAAATAAATAAGAGCCTGGCGATGTCCTACTCTCACATGGGGAAGCCCCACACTACCATCGGCGCTATTGTGTTTCACTACTGAGTTCGGCATGGAGTCAGGTGGGTCCACAATGCTATGGTCGCCAAGCAAATTCTGTTTAATTGACGCCTCTGCGACAATTAATAATTCGGAAAGCTGTTTCTCTATTCAATAGAGTAATAAAAGTCTCTTCAAACGCATTCAAGGTCTGTTTCTTTGAGTCCACAAAACCCCTTGGGTGTTGTATGGTTAAGCCTCACGGGCAATTAGTACAGGTTAGCTCAATGCCTCGCAGCACTTACACACCCTGCCTATCAACGTCGTAGTCTACGACAACCCTTTAGGACACTTATAGTGCCAGGGAAAACTCATCTCAAGGCTCGCTTCGCGCTTAGATGCTTTCAGCGCTTATCGATTCCGAACGTAGCTACCGGGCAATGCCATTGGCATGACAACCCGAACACCAGAGGTTCGTCCACTCCGGTCCTCTCGTACTAGGAGCAGCCCCTTTCAATTTTCCAACGCCCACGGCAGATAGGGACCGAACTGTCTCACGACGTTCTAAACCCAGCTCGCGTACCACTTTAAATGGCGAACAGCCATACCCTTGGGACCGACTTCAGCCCCAGGATGTGATGAGCCGACATCGAGGTGCCAAACACCGCCGTCGATATGAACTCTTGGGCGGTATCAGCCTGTTATCCCCGGAGTACCTTTTATCCGTTGAGCGATGGCCCTTCCATTCAGAACCACCGGATCACTATGACCTGCTTTCGCACCTGCTCGAATTGTCATTCTCGCAGTCAAGCGGGCTTATGCCATTGCACTAACCACACGATGTCCAACCGTGTTTAGCCCACCTTCGTGCTCCTCCGTTACTCTTTGGGAGGAGACCGCCCCAGTCAAACTACCCACCAGGCACTGTCCGTAATCCCGATTCAGGGACCAACGTTAGAACATCAAAACTACAAGGGTGGTATTTCAAGGACGACTCCATCACATCTAGCGACGCAATTTCATAGTCTCCCACCTATCCTACACATGTAGGTTCAATGTTCAGTGCCAAGCTGTAGTAAAGGTTCACGGGGTCTTTCCGTCTAGCCGCGGGTACACTGCATCTTCACAGCGATTTCAATTTCACTGAGTCTCGGGTGGAGACAGCGTGGCCATCATTACGCCATTCGTGCAGGTCGGAACTTACCCGACAAGGAATTTCGCTACCTTAGGACCGTTATAGTTACGGCCGCCGTTTACCGGGGCTTCGATCAAGAGCTTCGACCGAAGTCTAACCCCATCAATTAACCTTCCGGCACCGGGCAGGCGTCACACCGTATACGTCATCTTACGATTTTGCACAGTGCTGTGTTTTTAATAAACAGTTGCAGCCACCTGGTATCTGCGACTCTCGTCTGCTCCATCCGCAAGGGACTTCACTGATAAGAGCGTACCTTCTCCCGAAGTTACGGTACCATTTTGCCTAGTTCCTTCACCCGAGTTCTCTCAAGCGCCTTGGTATTCTCTACCCGACCACCTGTGTCGGTTTGGGGTACGATTCCTTACAATCTGAAGCTTAGAGGCTTTTCCTGGAAGCATGGCATCAATGACTTCACACCCGTAGGTGCTCGACATCGTATCTCAGCGTTAAGAAAGTCCGGATTTACCTAAACTTTCCGCCTACATACTTGAACCTGGACAACCGTCGCCAGGCCCACCTAGCCTTCTCCGTCCCCCCATCGCAATTGTAAGAAGTACGGGAATATTAACCCGTTTCCCATCGACTACGCCTTTCGGCCTCGCCTTAGGAGTCGACTTACCCTGCCCCGATTAACGTTGGACAGGAACCCTTGGTCTTCCGGCGAGGGAGTTTTTCACTCCCTTTATCGTTACTCATGTCAGCATTCGCACTTCTGATACCTCCAGCAGCCCTTACAGACCACCTTCAACGGCTTACAGAACGCTCCCCTACCCCACATACCCTAAGGTACGTAGCCGCAGCTTCGGTGTATAGCTTAGCCCCGTTACATCTTCCGCGCAGGCCGACTCGACCAGTGAGCTATTACGCTTTCTTTAAATGATGGCTGCTTCTAAGCCAACATCCTGGCTGTCTGAGCCTTCCCACATCGTTTCCCACTTAGCTATACTTTGGGACCTTAGCTGGCGGTCTGGGTTGTTTCCCTCTCCACGACGGACGTTAGCACCCGCCGTGTGTCTCCCGGATAGTACTTACTGGTATTCGGAGTTTGCAAAGGGTTGGTAAGTCGGGATGACCCCCTAGCCTTAACAGTGCTCTACCCCCAGTAGTATTCGTCCGAGGCGCTACCTAAATAGCTTTCGGGGAGAACCAGCTATCTCCAGGTTTGATTGGCCTTTCACCCCTAGCCACAAGTCATCCGCTAATTTTTCAACATTAGTCGGTTCGGTCCTCCAGTTGATGTTACTCAACCTTCAACCTGCCCATGGCTAGATCACCTGGTTTCGGGTCTAATCCTAGCAACTGTACGCCCAGTTAAGACTCGGTTTCCCTACGGCTCCCCTAAACGGTTAACCTTGCTACTAAAATTAAGTCGCTGACCCATTATACAAAAGGTACGCAGTCACACCACGAAGGTGCTCCTACTGCTTGTACGTACACGGTTTCAGGTTCTATTTCACTCCCCTCACAGGGGTTCTTTTCGCCTTTCCCTCACGGTACTGGTTCACTATCGGTCAGTCAGTAGTATTTAGCCTTGGAGGATGGTCCCCCCATATTCAGACAGGATATCACGTGTCCCGCCTTACTCGATTTCACTGATGATGATGTGTCGGTTACGGGGCTATCACCCTTTACTGCGCCACTTTCCAGAGGCTTCACCTGCATCATTAAAAGCTTAAGGGCTAATCCAATTTCGCTCGCCGCTACTTTCGGAATCTCGGTTGATTTCTCTTCCTCGGGGTACTTAGATGTTTCAGTTCCCCCGGTTTGCCTCCTGCTGCTATGTATTCACAACAGGATACGTGCTTGTGCACGTGGGTTTCCCCATTCAGGAATCCCAGACTCAAAAGGTTATTACTACCTAATCTGGGCTTATCGCAAGTTATTACGCCTTTCATCGCCTCTGACTGCCAAGGCATCCACCGTGTACGCTTAGTCACTTAACCATACAACCCGAAAGGGTCTTGTGTATGATACAAATTTGCTTTCACTTTCCTTTTTATTTTCACTTTTAAAAGTGAAGACAAAGCGGGAGTGAAGACAAAAAGCAACCAAGGTTTTTGGTTGTCATCAAGAAGGGTTAATTCTCAACGACTGTTTGCCGGACTCAATTGTGATTCAAACTAAGTTTGAATCGAATACAAGACACTTGAATGTGTTTGTTGTGTTTATCTAATAAAAGATAAACATTGAGAACTTTTAAATTTGATTAACTTAATCACAGCCTTGAGCTGTTTGATTTCACTTTTTAAAGTGAAAACCAATTAAGTAATCAGTCAGCTTTCCAAATTGTTAAAGAGCAAGAGTTTCTAAACATAAAGCTTTCGAAACCATTTTTAAAAGCTCTCATCAGACCATTGTCATCAAAGAACGCTTAAAGATGGTGGGCGATACCGGGCTCGAACCAGTGACCCCCTGCTTGTAAGGCAGGTGCTCTCCCAACTGAGCTAATCGCCCACGAAAGTTTTAATTCCTTCGTGAGAAAGAATGGTGGAGCTATGCGGGATCGAACCGCAGACCTCCTGCGTGCAAGGCAGGCGCTCTCCCAGCTGAGCTATAGCCCCAATATTTTATTTCCTTGGGAGGAAATGGTGGGTCGTGCAGGATTCGAACCTGCGACCAATTGATTAAAAGTCAACTGCTCTACCAACTGAGCTAACGACCCAATGGTATCCCGTAGGGGAGTCGAACCCCTGTTACCGCCGTGAAAGGGCGGTGTCCTAGGCCTCTAGACGAACGGGACACTGCTAATTCATCTCCACTTTCAAAAGTAGAAACAAACTTTGAAGAACTTGGGAGTTCTTCGTCTCTTTGCTTTTCTAAACCTAATCAATCTGTGTGGACACTCATCGTCAATATCTTCGTATAAGGAGGTGATCCAGCCCCAGGTTCCCCTAGGGCTACCTTGTTACGACTTCACCCCAGTCATGAACCACAAAGTGGTAAGCGTCCTCCCGAAGGTTAGACTACCTACTTCTTTTGCAGCCCACTCCCATGGTGTGACGGGCGGTGTGTACAAGGCCCGGGAACGTATTCACCGTGACATTCTGATTCACGATTACTAGCGATTCCGACTTCATGGAGTCGAGTTGCAGACTCCAATCCGGACTACGACGCACTTTTTGGGATTCGCTTACCATCGCTGGCTCGCTGCCCTCTGTATGCGCCATTGTAGCACGTGTGTAGCCCTACTCGTAAGGGCCATGATGACTTGACGTCGTCCCCACCTTCCTCCGGTTTATCACCGGCAGTCTCCCTGGAGTTCCCGACATGACTCGCTGGCAAACAAGGATAAGGGTTGCGCTCGTTGCGGGACTTAACCCAACATTTCACAACACGAGCTGACGACAGCCATGCAGCACCTGTCTCAGAGCTCCCGAAGGCACTCCTGCGTCTCCGCTGGATTCTCTGGATGTCAAGAGTAGGTAAGGTTCTTCGCGTTGCATCGAATTAAACCACATGCTCCACCGCTTGTGCGGGCCCCCGTCAATTCATTTGAGTTTTAATCTTGCGACCGTACTCCCCAGGCGGTCTACTTAACGCGTTAGCTCCGAAAGCCACGGCTCAAGGCCACAACCTCCAAGTAGACATCGTTTACGGCGTGGACTACCAGGGTATCTAATCCTGTTTGCTCCCCACGCTTTCGCATCTGAGTGTCAGTATCTGTCCAGGGGGCCGCCTTCGCCACTGGTATTCCTTCAGATCTCTACGCATTTCACCGCTACACCTGAAATTCTACCCCCCTCTACAGTACTCTAGTTCACCAGTTTCAAATGCAGTTCCGAGGTTGAGCCCCGGGCTTTCACATCTGACTTAATGAACCACCTGCATGCGCTTTACGCCCAGTAATTCCGATTAACGCTCGCACCCTCCGTATTACCGCGGCTGCTGGCACGGAGTTAGCCGGTGCTTCTTCTGTTGCTAACGTCAAGAGATGTTGCTATTAACAACACCCCCTTCCTCACAACTGAAAGTACTTTACAACCCGAAGGCCTTCTTCATACACGCGGCATGGCTGCATCAGGCTTGCGCCCATTGTGCAATATTCCCCACTGCTGCCTCCCGTAGGAGTCTGGACCGTGTCTCAGTTCCAGTGTGGCTGATCATCCTCTCAGACCAGCTAGGGATCGTCGCCTTGGTGAGCCATTACCTCACCAACTAGCTAATCCCACCTAGGCATATCTTGACGCGAGAGGCCCGAAGGTCCCCCTCTTTGGCCCGTAGGCATCATGCGGTATTAGCCATCGTTTCCAATGGTTATCCCCCACATCAAGGCAATTTCCTAGGCATTACTCACCCGTCCGCCGCTCGACGCCCATTAACGCACCCGAAGGATTGTTAGTGTCGTTTCCGCTCGACTTGCATGTGTTAGGCCTGCCGCCAGCGTTCAATCTGAGCCATGATCAAACTCTTCAATTTAAGATTTTGTGACTCAACGAATACTGACTTCAAAACTAATATTCATTCGAAAATGAACATGTAATTCTAAAGCTATTACCATTCCAACAGAATGGTAATGAATTGACTGTGCCAAATAACCGAAGTTATTCGTATTGGTCACTCAGTTCATTGAAATCATTGTGTTACCGAAGTAACTGCTATTACGCTCTTTCGAAAAAGAACCAATAACGTTTTGATATTCATCAACGAGTGCCCACACAGATTGATAGGTTTAAATTGTTAAAGAGCTTTTCCTTTTTGAGCTTCGCTCAAATCGGACGGCCATTCTAGCGATTTAAGTTTTAGTGTCAACCACTATTTTCAAAACTTTTTTTCAAGCGTTTAGCTTGGCTAATTTGACCTGCTGACACGGGATGGTTTCTATTGAAGCCATCCCGTGTCAGCGAGGTGGGATTATAGGGATTTCGATCACACTGGCAAGCCCTTTTTGAAGTTTTTCTTACTTTTTTGATTGTTCGAGCATTTTTTGTTCAAAACACTCCATTTTCACTAGTATTCCCCTTAATTAAGGGCTTAAGGTGCCTATATAAAGGAGGATTTATGAGTTCAATACGCAGTTATAAAGGAATATCCCCTCAGATTGGACAAGGTGTCTATATAGATACAAGTTCGGTACTGGTTGGTGATATCAAAATCGGTAACGACTCTAGCGTGTGGCCTTTGGTTGCTGCTCGAGGGGATGTGAACCACATTCATATTGGAGAGAGAACGAACATCCAAGATGGTAGTGTCTTGCACGTCACCCATAAGAATGCTGAAAACCCTGACGGTTATCCTCTATTAATAGGTAATGATGTCACTATCGGGCATAAAGTAATGCTGCATGGCTGCACGATTGAAGATCGTGTACTTGTTGGTATGGGAGCTATTGTGCTGGATGGTGTGGTTATCGAACAAGAAGTAATGATTGGTGCGGGAAGTTTGGTTCCACCTAACAAGGTACTTGAGAGTGGTTATCTCTATGTAGGAAGCCCAGTTAAGCAAGCACGTCCATTAAATGATAAAGAACGTGCTTTCTTGCAGAAGTCGGCTGACAACTATGTTCAGAATAAAAATGACTATCTAGACTCTGTGCTTCCTGTTTAAAGCACTTTAATCTGAATTCGATTAGAGGAGTCATACTCCTCTTCTTCTATTAACTCTTCCGCTAGCTCTTCAATATCGAAACGTAACTCTGAAAAGATAGCTAAAGCTTGATCGCCCTCTTCTATCACTTTACCTGCCAATCGTGATAATTCTTCAATAGATAAGACACATTCGATCAATGCACCCGACTGTTGTGCTGGGAAGGTGATAGATTGACTTGCTTCATCCCAATCTTGGATATCCGGAAATAGAATTGATTGATTCATTTTTTATAAATACCTCATTACATCTCTAGGTTTTTACGTAATTCTCTTAAAATCTGTTTTGTTCCAGGACGAAGGCCACGCCACAGCATAAAGCTCTCTGCTGCCTGCCCCACTAGCATACCCAAACCATCATAAGCAGCATGAACACCGTTATCTAATGCCCATTGATTAAATACTGTGGTTCCAGATCCGTAAACCATGTCATAAACGGCGCTATTAGAATTGAAAATAGCATCAGACACTTCAGGAATCTGTCCGCTTAGACCAGACGAAGTAGAGTTAATAATGACATCAAAGCCTTCATTAACATCACTTAGCCCCATCCCCTTGATATTGCCATGCGAAGAAAACATCTCAGCCAGAAGTTCAGCCTTGGAGCTGGTTCGATTAGCGACCACCAGCTGTTGTGGCTTTTGGTCGAGAAGAGGTTGAATCACCCCTCTCGCAGCACCACCAGCGCCAAGAAGAAGAACGCGAGCTCCTTTTAACGCAACTTGATGTTGAAGCAGGTCTTGAACTAAACCCTCGCCATCGGTGTTATCACCAATGATTTCTCCGTCATCGAGCTTCTTAAGTGTGTTTACGGCACCAGCCAATTCAGCCCTCTCAGTTAGGCGATTGGCAAACTGATAGGCATCTTCTTTAAAAGGCGCTGTGACATTACATCCTCGACCACCTTCACTGAAAAAGGCTTTCGCAGCAGTGATAAATTCACCATGCTCTGGCTGTAATGCTGTATAGGTAAGTTGTTGGCTGGTTTGGCGAGCAAATAATGTGTGAATGAATGGCGATTTGCTTTGCCCAATAGGGTTACCGAAAACGGCATAACGATCTACTTGCTGTGTCATATCCTTACCTAACAGAAATAAAAAAGGTCATCTATATAGATGACCCTATCACTATCCCTATAAGGAAGGAAGAACTACCAAACTCGAGGCTTTAGGTAGTCGCTATAAAGCAGATCTTCTGGTGAACCCGCTTGAGGTTCGTAGCGATATTCCCAGCGAGCCAATGGCGGCATCGACATTAATATTGATTCTGTACGACCACCGCTTTGCAAACCAAATAGGGTGCCACGGTCATACACTAAGTTAAATTCAACATAGCGACCACGACGATAAAGTTGGAAATCACGCTCGCGCTCACCATAAGGCGTCTGTTTGCGTCGTTCTACAATTGGTAAGTATGCGGCTGCAAAACCTTCACCGACCGCCTGCATATAAGCAAAGCTCTTTTCAAAGCCCCACTCATTCAGATCATCAAAGAACAGCCCACCCACACCACGTGTTTCATCACGGTGAGGCAGATAGAAGTACTTATCACACCATTCCTTGTGTTCTTGATAAACGTCATCACCAAACGGCGCACACAGGTCTTTAGCGGTTTGATGCCAAGATTGGCAGTCTTCATCGAAAGGATAAAATGGCGTTAAGTCAAAACCACCACCAAACCACCAAATTGGGTCTTCCCCTTCTTTTTCCGCAATGAAGAATCGAACGTTCGCGTGTGAGGTTGGGACATATGGGTTTTTAGGGTGGATAACTAATGAGACACCCATAGCTTCAAACTTACGTCCGGCTAATTCAGGACGGTGAGCTGTGGCTGAGGCAGGCATAGCCTTACCAGCGACATGAGAAAAGTTAACCCCACCTTGCTCAAATACCGCACCATTGGTCATCACACGAGTTCGACCACCGCCACCAAGGCGTTCGCCAGGTTCACGCTCCCATGCATCTTCTTCAAACAGTGCTGTGCCATCAGCTTGCTCAAGCTGCTGGCAAATCGAATCTTGTAGACTCAGTAAAAACTGTTTTACTGCTTCTTTATCAATTGCTGACATCTTTCTTCCTCTGCAGGGTTTAACCCTGTCTTAATATTTTCGACGTTTTTGCATCTCTAATTTCGCTTGGCTTCTCACGACCACCCGTTTGACCTTCTAAAATAGCCACCAAATGTTGACCCAGTTGCTGTTGAACTTCTTCAGTCGTCATACAAGGCGGTTCACCTGTCAGGTTAGCACTGGTCGAGGTTAACGGCTTACCGAATTCATTACACATTCTTTGAACTAAAGGGTGATCAGTCACTCGCACCGCGATGGATTCAAATTGGCCACTGACCCAGTCCGTCACTTTACTGCTGGTTGGCATTATCCAAGTCACAGGTCCTGGCCATGTTGCTTTTACGGTCGCTAACTGCGCTTCCGTCAACTGGCTTTCGTCAATATAGGGCAGCAACTGCTCGTAACTCGCAGCAATTAGGATCAACCCTTTCTCCATCGGCCGCTGTTTTAAATCGAGCAATTTCTTAATGGCTTGTGGATTATCGGGATCACAACCGACCCCAAAAACGCCTTCGGTCGGGTAAGCAATGACTTCACCTTGTTGTAATGCCTGCAAAGTATGTTGAAAGTTATCCAAGGGTTGCCTCATTAATTCTGTTATCGAACTCGCTAAGTGTACAAATTATCATTCACTGTGACTAAAGCTATTTGTTTATAAAATGTATCAATTAACAACTTAGACTTACGCAAACGTTTTCCTTAAGCAATTTTCCCCGTATAATGCGCGCAAAATATCTAATCACTAATTAAATCGTACCTGAAGGAGTTTGAGATGACTGTCGGTATTATCATGGGTTCTAAATCTGATTGGCCAACAATGAAGCTAGCTGCAGAAATGTTGGATCAGTTTGGCGTGGCGTACGAAACAAAAGTGGTTTCTGCTCACCGCACACCTCAGTTGCTTGCAGACTACGCAACCAGTGCGAAAGAGCGCGGTATTAAAGTGATTATTGCAGGTGCTGGCGGCGCTGCACACCTTCCAGGTATGGCTGCTGCTTTCACAAGCGTACCTGTTTTGGGTGTTCCCGTTCAGTCTAAAGCACTGAAGGGCATGGACTCGCTGCTTTCTATCGTGCAGATGCCAAAAGGTATCGCAGTAGGTACTTTGGCTATCGGTGAAGCTGGCGCTGCCAATGCAGGTATACTAGCAGCTCAAATCATTGGTACACACAATGAAGAAGTGATGGCGAAAGTCGAAGCGTTCCGCTCTGAGCAAACAGAAACGGTTCTGGCTAATCCAAACCCTGCAGAGGACTAATTCCCATGCATGTTCTTGTGTTAGGCGCGGGCCAACTTGCTCGCATGATGTCCCTAGCGGGGGCACCGCTGAATATTGAAATTTCTGCTTTTGATGTTGGCAGCAAAAATATTGTTCACCCATTAACGCAAGCGATTCTAGGCAACGGCTTAGACACCGCGATTGAGCGTGCGGACGTCATTACTGCTGAATTCGAACATATCCCTCACGATGTACTTGAGGTGTGTGAACGCAGTGGTAAGTTCTTACCGACAACAGAAGCAATCAAAGCTGGCGGTGATCGTCGCCTTGAAAAAGCACTGTTAGACGAAGCAAATGTGAAAAATGCCAAATACTACGTGATTAACTCTCGCGAAGACTTTGACGCTGCGATTGCTCACGTAGGCTTGCCAATGGTCTTGAAGAGCACACTTGGCGGCTACGATGGCAAAGGTCAATGGCGCTTAAAGACATTAGACAATGTTGACGCGACTTGGACAGAAATGGCCGAGTGCATTGCCGCAACCAACAACCAAGCCATTGTGGCTGAAGAGTTTGTTCCGTTTGACCGCGAAGTATCACTGGTTGGTGCTCGTGGTACCAATGGCGAGATTCAAGTGTATCCACTGGCTGAGAATGTTCACACCGATGGCGTGTTGAGCTTATCAACAGCCATTGATGACATTGAACTGCAAGAGCAAGCGAAAACCATGTTCACCGCAGTTGCAGAACGTTTGGACTACATTGGCGTGCTTGCACTTGAGTTCTTTGATGTTCAAGGTTCACTGCTGGTTAATGAGATTGCACCACGTGTTCATAACTCTGGCCACTGGACGCAACAAGGCGCAGAGACTTGTCAGTTTGAGAACCACCTACGTGCCGTATGTGGTATGCCACTAGGCAGCACCAAACTGATTCGCCCAACCGCAATGATCAACATTCTTGGTGAAGATACCCTACCTGAAGATATTCTGGCTCAAGATGGCTGTCATGTTCATTGGTATGGCAAAGAGAAGCGTGCGGGTCGAAAGATGGGCCACATTAACGTGAGCGCTGACTACAACGCAGAGCTGCAAAGAGCGTTGTGCTCACTGGCAGACATTCTTGATAAGCAAGCTTACCCTGCTGTGCATGAGTTTGCTGAGCAGATGAAATAAGCCTACATTGGCTTATTGATATAAAAAGTTCATTGGATGTAGAAACGGCGCTCATTGAGCGCCGTTTTTTATTTCTGATCATTCACTTACTGTGATTGGTATTACTACTGAGATTGAATGTGATGACACTTGCGATCAGCACATTGCTTCTTAGTGCCACTGGCCGTTCTCTTTTCCAGCAACAGCGGGAACTGGCACTGTTCACAACGACCTATAACAGGTGGCTGATTAACGGCAAACTTACACTTAGGGTAGTTATCGCACGCATAGAAGGTTTTGCCGTAGCGAGATTTACGCTCAACCAAATGGCCTCGACTACACTCAGGGCAGGCTACAAGTGGCTGCTCTTCAGGTTGTTCTTTTGGTTGGTCCAAAGATTCGATGTGATTACACGTTGGGTAACTACTACAACCAATGAACATCCCAAAGCGACCTTGCCTTAATACCAATTCGTTTTGGCATTTAGGACACGGCACGCCCAGCTCTTTCACCACATGACCATCATTTTGATGAAGAGGCTTGATGTAACCACAGCTCGGATACTGCTTACAGCCTAAAAATGGGCCGTGCTTACCATGGCGAAGCTGAAGCTCCCCACCACACTGTGGACATGGTTCATGCTCTAACGCATGTTCATGTGCTGAAAAAAGCTGATTATCAATCTTACTACTCATGACAAGCCTGTATTAATGCAAGATACCTTGCTCTTTGGTGTACAACAGCTCTTCCATTTGCGTGTAAGCACTTTCATTACCCGGCACATTAAATAGCACCATTAAGATAATCCATTTCAGATCATCCAATTCAAATTCGTTGGTCTCAAGCCCCATAACACGATCAATCACCATTTCACGAATTTCTGTCGTGAGCACGTTGATCTGTTCAAGGAACAGTAAGAAACCTCGACACTCCATATTAATACGTGAAATCTCTCGACTGGTATAAATACGCATCGAGGTATTGGAGCACACACTAATCGCCGCTTGGTTCTCGGTATCTTGCAATGCCGCAAGATCTTCTAACCAATGGAGGGCCTTATAAATATCATCTTGGCGAAACCCTGCTCGAATAAGCTCATCTTCCAGCTCATCTTGATCCACCTGCAATTCAGAATCGCTATGGATGTAGGTTTCAAACAAGTACATCAGTATGTCCATCATCATAGCTTAGCCTCTCCCCTTTCGAATATAGCCACCGGAAACTGCAACAACATGCCCTGAGAGCTCAAGCTCCAAAAGCTGCATCATGACCTCATGCACAGGTATATGGGTTCTCTGTGCCAAAATATCAACGGGTGTCGCTTCTAACCCTACGTTAGCTAACAGCTGTGGAAATGGCAATTGTTCATTTTCATCCTCATTCGGCGTAAGTTCGAATAAGCTGGGCTGCTGCTCTATAGACCAGTCTAACAGACTCTTTATTTCAATCAGAACATCTTGAGCGCTCTGTACCAAACATGCGCCAGTTTTGATTAAGCTATTGCCTCCGCGGCTGGTTGGGCTATGAATTGAGCCAGGAAGCGCAAACACTTCTCGGCCTTGCTCCATAGCATAGCGAGCTGTAATCAAAGAACCGCTTTTCTCAGCAGCCTCAACAACGAGAGTCCCCAAAGACAACCCACTTATAATACGGTTACGCCGAGGGAAATGTTCAGGTCGAGGTTTAGCGCTTGGGCGGAATTCTGAGATCAGCGCGCCATTCTCACAAATTCTATCCGCTAGATTTCGGTGACGTGCAGGGTAAATGGAGCCCAAGCCTGATCCCAACACAGCAAAAGTTTCCCCTCCTTTATCTAGAGCACCATCATGAGCATAACCATCAATACCGAGCGCTAAGCCACTGGTGACAATCAAACCGTTTTGAACGAACTCTTTGGCGAAAGACTTCGCGGTTTGCAGCCCTTCGATACTGGCATTGCGACTGCCGACCATAGCGATTTGAGGCTCAATCAGTTTTTCAACGTGACCTTTAACGAAAAGCACGCTTGGCGCAGAGGCGGTCTCATTCAGCAGTTTAGGGTAATGAGGGCAATTTGGGGTAATGATGTGATGATTAGGCTGCCTTGCTTGCCATACTAAGCAAGCCTCCACTTCTCTTGGGGCTTGCTCTCTTAAATAGGAGGTTTGCTTAGCTGACAACCCAATAGCTTGTAGCTGCTGGCTGGAGTAACCAACAATATTGGAAGGAGAGTCAATACTCAGCAGGCGAGAAAGGCGCTTGCCTCCCAGTTGCGGAACAAAACTCAGAGTTAGCCAAGCGCTCAGTTGTTGCTCATTCACTCGGCAATATTAACCTCTTGAGAATAACCCTCTTCAGCCACAGCAAGATCCAAAGGGGATACCGCTAGAATCTCATTGCTAACTGGTTTAGTGCTCTGAGTGATCAAGGCTAGACTAAAATACTCATAAGGGCGAATGACCATCAAACTACCGAGCGAGGTACTTGGCAACTGCACTTTGTTACTTGCAACAGACTCGTTATAGCTGTATTCACCTTGCTTACCAAACACCATAGCTCCGCTTTCGCTGAGGGTAAACATAGTTCCCTGACGAAGGTTATCCTTTGAGCCTTTATTAATAACGACAACCTGATTCTTAGCGCTGTATTGATTACCCTCTAACGAGCCTAAAATATTGGCAAACTGACCCGCATAACTAGGCGCAGGATAAAACGTAGTTGAAAGCTTCATTTGATCAACACCAAGCTCAGGCAGAACAAGATCATTAAGCAACACCTCTTGTAGCTGCGTCTCTATCTGCAAGCTACTATATTCAGCATCCACCTCTTTCAAACGCGCCGTGGCGACCAAACGCAAAGAGGTCATACTCGCTTGAGGTTTTTGTCGTTGGTACGTTTCGACAGAACGGTAGATACCCCATTTTTGATGTTGCTGGTTCCCCGAGATGAACAACCTATCTTCGCCAGACAGGAATCGCTTGCCATCACTGGTCCCTAGAACTCGTTGAGCCGATTCGATATCTTGCTGATCTACCAAGCGATCAGACTGTAAATACGGCAGAACCAGTCCCTCATTGACGGTAGGCACCGCTTTCTTCTCAGAGACGCGAATCTTAGGACTCAACTTGATAACAGGTTTAAGACTCAATACCGGTTCACCATTAATCCAAACCAAAGACAATTTATCTCCTGGATAAATAAGGTGAGGGTTTTCTATTTCAGGGTTTACCTGCCATAGCCTTGGCCACAACCAAGGGCTATCGAGATACATCGCGGAGATATCCCATAAGGTATCCCCCTTAACCACCACATACGCCTCGGGTGCGCCTTGTTTAATGGTTAAAGGTTGCTCACTATTTTCAGCCGTAGCGGCGAACGAAAACGAAGCACAAATAAGAGAAAAAGTGGGTAAAAAATGACGCATGACCTAGGTTCCTCGGTCTCAATATATGACATCTGACTAGAGAATTACCTTCAGGATGCTGTCATTTGGCCTCTAAAATGTCTAGAATTGAGCCAACAAGGTTTAAGCTGTTTCGGCACAGTTCAATATTTCGAGTGTATATGTCTGTATTACAAGTATTAACATTACCAGATGATCGTCTACGTACCGTGGCGAAACCGGTAAAAGAAGTTACCCCAGAGATTCAAAAGTTCGTTGATGACATGATTGAAACCATGTACGACGAAGAAGGTATCGGCCTTGCTGCAACGCAAGTAGATTTCCACCAGCGCATCGTTGTTATCGATATTTCAGAAACACGTGACGAGCCTATGGTTCTGATCAACCCTGAAATTACCGACAAACGTGGCGAAGACGGCATCGAAGAAGGCTGCCTATCTGTACCTGGCGCTCGAGCTCTAGTACCTCGCGCAGCAGAAGTAACAGTTAAAGCATTAGACCGTGAAGGCAATGAATTCACATTCGACGCTGACGACCTTCTGGCTATTTGTGTTCAACACGAGCTTGACCACCTAGAAGGCAAGTTGTTTGTTGATTACCTATCGCCACTAAAGCGTAAACGTATCCAAGATAAGCTAGCGAAAATTAAGCGTTTCAACGAGAAACAAGGTTAATAACCGCTGCTATTACTAAATTAGAAGGAAGCCTACCTTGCGTCAGTCTTTAAGAATTGTCTTTGCAGGTACTCCGGATTTCGCCGCCCGTCACTTGGCGGCGTTGTTGTCTTCGGAGCATGAAGTTGTTGCTGTTTACACACAGCCAGATCGCCCAGCAGGCCGCGGTAAAAAACTCACTGCGAGCCCAGTAAAAAACATCGCACTTGAAAATAACATTCCGGTTTACCAACCAGAAAACTTCAAGTCAGATGAGGCTAAGCAAGAGCTAGCTGAATTGAACGCTGACATCATGGTTGTTGTCGCTTACGGCTTATTGCTTCCGCAGGTTGTATTAGATACGCCTCGCTTAGGTTGTATCAACGTACATGGCTCTATCCTACCGCGCTGGCGTGGTGCTGCTCCGATTCAACGCTCTATCTGGGCGGGTGATAAAGAGACAGGCGTAACGATCATGCAGATGGATATCGGCCTAGATACTGGCGACATGCTAAGTATAGCGACGCTGCCTATCGAAGCGACAGATACCAGCGCATCAATGTACGAGAAGTTAGCGGGTCTTGGCCCTGACGCTCTTGTTGAGTGTTTAGCTGACATCGCTTCTAGCAAAGCGGTTGCAGAGAAGCAAGACGATGAGCTTGCTAACTACGCGAAGAAGCTAAGCAAAGAAGAAGCTCGTATCAACTGGAGTGATGAAGCTGCGCATATTGAGCGCTGCGTTCGTGCCTTCAACCCATGGCCAATGAGCCACTTTGAAGCTGCTGAGAACAGCATTAAAGTATGGCAAAGCCGTGTGGCAGAGCAAACTTCTGATAAGCCTGCAGGTACCATTCTGCAAGCGGATAAAACTGGTATCTATGTAGCGACAGGGCAAGGCGTACTTGTTCTTGAACAACTGCAAGTTCCAGGTAAAAAAGCCATGTCAGTTCAAGACATATTGAACTCACGTGCAAGCTGGTTTGAAGTTGGTACTCAACTTTCTTAACCGCTTTAAAGCTACTCAATATGCACTTAAAAATGTGTAGCTTGTAAAAACACAGTTTAGAAAACCTTTACGAGGGCAGAGATGCCCTCATGTATTCAAATAAATATTCGGTACCCCTCATGAATGTTCGCGCTGCTGCTGCAAATGTCCTATTCCAAGTTGTCGATAAAGGCCACTCTCTTTCACACGCTCTCCCTGCGGCTCAAAAAACGATCCGTCCGCGAGACCATGCTCTACTGCAAGAGATTTGCTACGGCGCACTTCGTTACCTGCCTCGCTTAGAGTCAATCGCTAACGAACTGATGGAAAACTCGCTTAAAGGTAAAAAGCGCGTCTTCCATCACCTGATCTTAGTAGGCATTTATCAGTTGAGCTTTATGCGAATTCCTTCGCATGCCGCCGTTGCTGAAACAGTTGAAGCAACCAAAACACTACGCGGCCCAAGCCTCAGTGGTTTGATCAATGCCGTACTTCGCAGCTATCTGCGCGATCAAGAAGAACTAGACGAGAAAGCCGTTAGCCACAATGCGGGCAAATACAGCCATCCAAGCTGGATCCTAAAAATGCTTCAAGAAAGCTACCCAGATCAGTGGGAGCAATTAGTTGAAGCAAACAACAGCAAGGCACCAATGTGGCTGCGCGTAAACCGCCAACACCACACTCGTGACGAGTATGTTGAACTGCTTAAAAACGAAAACATTGAATACACACTGCACCCTGAAGCGGCTGATGCCATAAAATTAGCGTCACCTTGTGATGTTACTTTGCTTCCTGGTTTCGACCGAGGCTGGGTATCAGTGCAAGACGCTGCCGCTCAGCTTTCTGTTGATTACCTAACACCAAAAGATGGTGAGCTAATCCTTGATTGCTGTGCTGCTCCTGGCGGTAAAACTGCACACATTCTTGAACATACTCAAGACACTGAAGTGGTTGCGATTGACAGTGATATTAAACGCCTAGACCGTGTTTACGATAACCTTGAACGCCTACAACTGCGTGCCGACGTGATCTGTGGTGATGCTCGCTATCCTGAAGAGTGGTGGACAGGCAGCCAGTTCGACCGCATCCTACTTGATGCTCCATGTTCAGCGACGGGGGTAATTCGCCGTCATCCTGACATCAAGTGGCTACGTCGTGCCTCTGATATTGATGCGCTAGCGGAACTGCAAAGTGAGATTTTGGATGCAATGTGGCGCCAGCTCAAAGAAGGCGGCACCATGGTTTATGCGACATGTTCTATCACGCCGCAAGAAAACGTGCTGCAAGTGAAAGCATTCTTAGAGCGTACCGAGAACGCAACGCTGGTTGGCTCTGATATCGAAAACCCGGGTCGTCAAATACTGCCTGGAGAAGAAGATATGGATGGCTTCTACTATGCAGTTCTAGTAAAACAGGCATAACACTAACAGCGGCTAAGAATTGGATTCTTAGCCGCTGTTTCTTTCTAGTGCATTATCGAAGCAAAATGAGATCATTAGAATTACAACGGCAAAAATAAGAGAAAGGCTATGAAGATCATTATCCTAGGTGCTGGACAAGTTGGCGGTACCCTTGCTGAAAACCTAGTTGGCGAAAACAACGACATCACCATTGTCGATCGTAACGCTAACCGACTACGTGAACTTCAGGATAAATACGACCTTCGGGTTGTAAACGGTTATGCCAGCCACCCAAGAACATTACGTGAAGCGGGTGCGCAAGATGCCGACATGTTGGTTGCGGTAACCAACATGGATGAAACCAACATGGCGGCATGTCAGGTTGCCTTCTCTCTGTTCAACACGCCAAATCGTATTGCCCGTATCCGCTCTCCTCAATACCTAGAAGAGAAAGAAGCGCTATTCAAATCAGGGGCTATCCCAGTCGATCACCTGATTGCCCCCGAAGAGCTAGTGACCAGCTACATCGAGCGCCTAATTCAATACCCAGGTGCACTGCAGGTTGTGAGCTTTGCTGAACAGAAAGTTAGCCTAGTAGCAGTAAAAGCTTACTACGGTGGCCCACTGGTCGGTAATGCACTTTCTGCTTTGCGTGAACACATGCCGCACATCGATACTCGTGTTGCCGCTATTTTCCGACAAGGTCGCCCTATTCGTCCACAAGGCACCACCATCATCGAAGCCGATGATGAGGTTTTCTTCGTCGCGGCAAGTAATCATATTCGCTCAGTAATGAGTGAACTACAGCGCCTAGAAAAGCCTTACCGCCGCATCATGATTGTCGGTGGTGGTAACATTGGCGCAAGTTTGGCAAAACGCCTTGAGCAAAGCTACAGCATCAAGCTGATAGAACGCAGTCCCACACGAGCGGAGAAGCTATCTGAAGAGTTAGAAAACACCATTGTATTCTGTGGCGATGCAGCAGACCAAGAGCTGCTAACAGAAGAGAACATCGATCAGGTGGACGTGTTCATTGCCCTAACCAATGAAGATGAAACCAACATCATGTCAGCAATGCTGGCTAAGCGAATGGGTGCCAAGAAAGTAATGGTACTGATTCAGCGTGGTGCTTACGTAGACCTTGTTCAGGGTGGTGTGATTGATATTGCTATCTCTCCACAACAAGCGACCATTTCTGCGCTGCTTACTCACGTTCGTCGTGCTGATATTGTCAACGTATCCTCTCTACGTCGCGGCGCTGCTGAAGCGATCGAAGCCATTGCTCACGGCGACGAAACCACATCTAAAGTGGTTGGCCGAGCGATTGGCGACATTAAACTACCACCGGGCACCACTATTGGTGCGATTGTTCGCGGAGAAGAAGTACTTATCGCGCACGATAGAACCGTAATCGAACAGGATGACCACGTAGTGATGTTCCTAGTGGACAAGAAATACGTACCAGATGTTGAGTCTCTATTCCAACCGAGCCCGTTCTTCTTATAGCCTTGTTCTCGTAAGCTTGTTCTCGCAACTTTCTTCTTGTGAGAACGACGCTCCGGCTCAAAGCGATGGTCTATTAAGCTATGGTCAACTTTCGTCCGATATTATTAGTGATAGGGTTAGTGTTATCAAAACTCGCCCTTTTCATGTACATCCCTACATTGGTTGCCTTTTTCACAGGCACCGGTGGCTTCCTCGAGTTTGGTCAGTCGGTAGTGATCACGCACATAGTCGCGTTCATCTGCTTGAGTTTGGGCCGTTCAGCTAAGTTCCGACTTGGGGTGCGGGACATGTTCCTGATCACCTCTCTGGTATGGACGATAGCCAGTGCCTTTGCTGCACTGCCGTTTGTCTTCATCAACCACATCAGCTTCACTGACGCCTACTTCGAAACCATGTCGGGTATCACCACGACAGGCTCAACCGTATTAAGCGGCTTAGACAGCATGGCACCAAGCATTCTGTTGTGGCGTTCTATACTGCAATGGTTAGGTGGTATCGGCTTCATCGTTATGGCGGTAGCGGTTCTACCAATGCTCAACGTCGGTGGTATGCGCCTGTTCCAAACCGAATCATCCGATTGGTCAGATAAAAGTAGCCCACGAGCAAAAACGGTCGCGAAGAACATCGTGGCGGTTTATCTGGTACTGACAGGCTTGTGCTTAGTGAGTTACTTGTTTGCTGGCATGAGCGTCTTTGATGCCATCAATCACGCATTCACAACACTCTCGACTGGCGGTTACTCGACTTCCGATGGCTCAATGAACCACTTCTCTAACAGCGCCCATTGGGTAGGAACGGCGTTCATGTTTCTTGGTGGTCTGCCTTTCCTACTCTTTGTCAGTGCGCTGCGCAGTAGAAAACTCGCACCGATCTATAAAGATGCTCAAGTAAGAGGTTTCGCTTACCTATTCTTGGTTGCCAGTGCCGTGATCTCCACATGGTTGGTCATGAGAGATGGCTACACGGTATTGGATGCAATGCGTGTCTCAATGTTCAATATTGTATCAGTCGTCACCACAACCGGTTTTGGCTTAGAAGACTTCACTGCTTGGGGAGCACTGCCAACCACACTGTTTGCCTTCCTAATGATGGCGGGAGCCTGCTCGGGATCGACCTCAGGTGGTATTAAAATCTTCCGCTTCCAGATCGCGATGACTATGCTTCACAAACAAATGATGAAGCTGATCCACCCATCGGGGGTATTTGTTCAACGCTACAACCAACGCCCCGTAAATGACGACATTGTGCGTTCACTCGTGGCATTTGGTTTGATGTTCTTTATTACGATTATCTTAATTGCAGGCGGCTTGAGCGCCATGGGGCTTGATCCTGTGACCAGTATATCTGGCGCTATCACAGCCGTTGCCAACGTTGGTCCAGGCATGGGCAGCGTGATCGGTCCAACCGGGAACTTTGCTCCACTGCCCGACGCCGCTAAATGGTTGCTAAGCTTAGGAATGCTGATGGGGCGACTTGAGATATTGACGCTCATTGTTCTATTTTTCCCAGCCTTTTGGCGACGTTAACCAAGCACAAAATCAAGGAAACACAGATGAAATCATACGCACTTCTCGCTGGCGCATTGCTCGCAAACTCAGTATTCGTAAGTTCTGCCTTTGCTGAGCAAATGGTCACATTGCCTGATGGCAAACAAGTGTTACTCAAAGATGATTTTACTTGGCAATACGTGGCACCGAAGCAAACGGAAGCAGCAGCGACAACATCAGAGATCGCAGTGCCTGTTTCAGCAGCGCCTATTGCAGCAGCCCCTGTCGTAGCCGTACCTGTTGCAACGAACACGCGTGGCACTACGATTGTGGTTAATAGTAAGAAGCCAAGCTTACAGCTCTCTCAATCAGGAGTGGATGTTGTACTGGGTGCCAGTCGCTATGAAGATGGTGAGCTTATCATTCCGACAGCCATCACTAACCAAGGCACTCAAGCGGTCATTTTGGTATCACTTAACATCAGCGTGTTTACTGCACAAGGTGAGTTGTTGGCAGAAGAAGAGGTTGCTGTGTGGAAATCAATCAAACGAATGGCCGACACATACCTGCGACCAAAGACGGGGGAAGAAGGTGAGCTAATCAAGCTCGACCTAGAACAACACCCTGAATATCAGATCAAAGCTGAGATTACCGAGGTACTGGCTCGCTAAACCGGAGTCACATACAGATAGATAGCGAAGAAATGGCAAGCGCAGCCCGCCAAAACAAACAAGTGCCAGATGGCGTGGTTGTAAGGGATGCGTTTGGCCACATAGAAAATAACACCCAACGAGTAGATCACGCCGCCGAGCGCCAATAACACCAAACCACCCATCTCGATATTCATCGCCAGTTGATACACCACAATCAACGACAACCAACCCATCGCTAAGTAAATGAACAGCGATAGACGCTTAAATCGGTAGACGAAAGCAATCTTCATGATGATACCCACCAGCGCAATTCCCCAGATAACCGCCATCAAGCCCATCGCTAATGGGGTTCTTAAGCCAACCAATAAAAACGGGGTGTAACTACCTGCGATGAGTAAGTAAATTGCACAGTGATCGAGGGTTTTTAATAAACGCTTGGTTTTTTCTGTGGTGATCGAGTGATAAAGCGTGGAAGCAAGAAATAGCAGGATAATGCTGCTGCCATAGATTGCCATACTGGCAACCGTCAACATGTCGGCTTGGTAATCAAACGCACGAATCAGGAGCAAGATCAGACCAACCACGCCAAGCACAACCCCCAGACCATGAGTTATTGCATTGGCACGTTCTTCGATGTCACAGTATTCGCTCACCGATGATGCAGACATGACTATCCTACTAGAGTAAATGTTCGATTTGCCTAGTATTGCACATTAAGCTTACACGTGTAAGCTTAAATTTTTATGACATCTTTTATGACATTAATAACGCCTAAACTGTGTGATGAGGGTTGGCTCTCTATAGCTAAAGAACCAAAGAGCTGACTAAGAGGCGCTATCTAAATACTCAAGCACCATCTTGCCGGCTTCTTCCGGTGAGGTATCCAATGGCACACTCAATTGACGCTGTAGCTGGCCCACTCCTAATAAACTCGCCAACATGCCTTTGGCACCGTCGCGATTGCGGTCTATCTCAAACCACAACTTAAGCTCGGAGTCACCACGATGAGCAACCACTTCAAGCTCACGCCAACGACCATGATAAGGACCCGTCGTCGGAACAAACTCGAACTCTTGAACAAAAGGCAATTCAAAGCCTTCTACCGCTTCACACTCCACTTGGCGAATGCGCAGCCCATGAGCTTCAAGTTCGTTAAAAATGCCATCAAGGAGTGCATCTGGGCGAACCGTTAAGGTGTCTTTATCCGATGGGTCAATCGCCATCGCAATATCGAGCCCGGTTTCCAGCCACACCTTTGAATCACCAATCGTGACCGGTGTATTAAGCGGTACATCAAACTCACATTCAAAGTCACGGGTTTCACCCGGCTGAATAACAAAGGCATACGGCAGGCTCCATTTGGCCAACGAGTACGTATGGTGCATTCGGCGTTTATGACCACCTTCTTGCTTTTGCGAGTTCATGGTGACCTCTTTAACGTAACGGCAGCATAAGCTAAGATCAATATTGTCTATCTCCTGTGGCTGAGCGCCACCATACACATGCACAATAATGCTCGCCTTTTGCCCTGGATAAAGCACTTCCTGCTGCAATACAGAATCCACCTTGGCAGACCCAATACCAAAACTTGCTAACGTTTTCTTTAAGAACGACATATGCACCTCCTTTAAAACATCATCTTAAGCCTGAAAGAGGTTCAAACTCAAATATACTGCTCACACTATTTTAGCTCTAATATTGTCTATTTATCACACAGGCGTCGATCGATAACTTAGATAGTGATAGTCTAGGCTCTGATATGCATGCATATCATTATCCTGATTTATTATTCGGATTGGCGAAAGCCAGACGAGTGACTCTTCAAGCAATTGAGGCGGATCTCATGGTAAATCAGGCCATTAGATTGGCAATGGATATGCCTGACCGTTAGGTAACTTAATGCGCCCAACAGCTGTCAGGTTCTCGCAGACCAACCGCAGTGCGATGCGTCGTCGTAGTGGCTTTGCTGCTGCTCCAACGGCAAAAAAAATGGCTCCAACAATGACTCTAGTTGAGAAGACTGCTTTATTAGCACCGACTACAACAAAAGTGATTAAAGCCGCTTAACAAAAAGCGCAGTTTTTACTGCGCTTTTTTATTATCCAGTCCCATCTTGAAATGTGTTTACACATTGGTATTCCCGATTCAATTTGATACTTTACCCATAAATCATTATAAAATTTGTGGAGAAATAAAGTATGAAGTGTCACCGCATTGAAGAACTGCTTGAACTGATGGAGCCTGAGTGGCAGAAAGATCAAGAGCTTAACCTATTAGAGTTCATCATTAAGCTATCAAAAGAAGCGGGCTATCAAGGCAAGCTTGAAGAACTGACTGACGATGTTCTTATCTACCATCTAAAAATGCGCAACAGCGGAAAAGATGAAATGATCCCAGGCCTAAAAAAAGACCAAGAAGATGATTTCAAAACCGCCATTCTAAAAGCACGCGGCCTCCTTTAATTATCTCTATTGCTTTAGTTTTATAACTACCTTACAGATAAAAAACTCAATGAAAAAAGCGATCACTTGGCCGCTTTTTTATTTCTGTTCGCTATTTTTTCGTCACAACTGTTATGACTTTTGTTGTTAAAGGTTGATAGCGTTAAAGAAATGAGAACAAGATTGTCGCTATAATCGCCCCCATAAGAATCTTCTAAAATAATAAGAGTGAGTGTGATAACAACAAATGCACCAAACTCAATTTCTACAGGTTCTCTAAACCATACTTTAAAGTAATGTCGTCAATACCCGATTTAACCGGGTATACATGCCACAAAAAGGATATTCCATGAGTCAGGATAAAATCGATATCAAAGATGTGACTCCTAAAACCTTTAATCCAAAAACACATAAAGGTAATGGAGATCGATTTAACCCAAGTAACCGAATCTATGTGCGAGAAAGCAAAGGTAAATTCCAACAGTTGCGTCGTTACGGCGGTTGGTTCTTACTTTTACTTTTTACGCTTATCCCATGGATTTCATTTGGTGAGCGACAAGCGATCTTGCTCGATATCGGCAGCCAACAGTTCAACTTCTTTGGCACCACGCTATACCCACAAGATCTCACCCTACTGGCGATCCTCTTCATGATTGCTGCATTTGGTCTGTTCTTTATCACCACCTTTTTAGGCCGGGTTTGGTGTGGCTACCTTTGCCCTCAAACCGTCTGGACCTTTATGTATATCTGGTTTGAAGAGAAACTGGAAGGTGCTGCCAATAAGCGGAGAAAACAAGACTCGGGTAAACTGACGAGCAACTTAATTCTCAGAAAAACCCTCAAACACATTGCATGGTGGGCGATTGCCATTGCGACGGGCTTAACCTTTGTTGGTTACTTCATCCCAATCAAAGAGCTAGTGGTTGGCTTCTTTACCTTTAACTCGTCTTTCTGGCCGGTGTTTTGGGTACTGTTCTTTGCTGGGTGTACTTATGCCAATGCAGGTTGGATGCGTTCAATTGTTTGTCTGCACATGTGTCCTTACGCGCGTTTCCAATCGGCAATGTTCGATAAAGACACCTTCATCGTTGGTTACAACACCGAGCGCGGTGAAAGCCGTGGCCCTCGCTCTCGTAAAGCCGATCCAAAAGAGCTTGGTCTAGGCGACTGTATTGACTGTAACCTGTGTGTTCAAGTCTGCCCGACGGGTATCGATATCCGTGATGGCCTGCAATACGAATGTATTAACTGCGGCGCGTGTATTGATGCCTGTGACAACACCATGGAGCGTATGGGTTACGAGAAAGGCCTGATCAGCTACACCACAGAACACAGGTTGGAAGGACACTCAACCAAAGTCATGCGTCCTAAGCTGCTAGGCTACGGAGCCATATTGATACTTATGCTGGGTTTGTTCTTTGCACAGATAGCGAGTGTTGACCCTGCCGGCCTAAGCGTTCTGCGAGATAGAAACCAGCTATTTAAAATCAATAGCCAAGGGCTTGTCGAAAATACTTACAACTTGAAAGTAATCAACAAAACTCAGCAAGAGCAAGAGTACAAGCTCGATGTTAGTGGGCTACCAGACTCTATCTGGTACGGTAAACAAACCATTACCGTAGAGCCAGGTGAAGTTTTAAACCTTCCTATCAGCTTAGGCGTCGATCCAGAAAAACTGAGCTCACCAGTTTCGACAATTCAGTTTATACTCTCGGATAATGAAGAGTTTACGATGGAAGTCGAAAGCCGCTTTATCAAGAAGCTCTGATACCAGCCACCTAGTGCTTGGTATAACACCCCAATAAATGGAAAAAGGCTCAGTAATGAGCCTTTTTTATTCTATGACGATGCAAGCCTTTAACTTTGATAACCTGACTCCTGACTTCATGTGGTACGCACTGGAGAGCATCGGAGTTCGCGCTGAATCCGGGCTTCTCGCTCTCAACAGTTACGAAAACCGGGTATATCAATTCATCGATGAAGACCGTAAACGCTACGTGGTTAAATTTTATCGCCCGCAGCGCTGGAACACAGCGCAGATCCAAGAAGAGCACGATTTCGCGTTAGAGCTGATCGAACAAGAGTTACCGGTTGCTCCACCGATACGGATCAACGGCGCAACCTTACATGAATATCAAGGCTATCTATTCGCACTATTTGAAAGTGTCGGTGGCAGACAATATGAAGTCGACAATCTAGATCAATTGGAAGGCGTAGGACGTTTTCTTGGTCGTATTCATAAAGCGAGTGCCGGAAGAGCATTCCAGCATCGTCCGACCATCAGCTTAGATGAGTATCTTTATCAGCCTCGTAAGATTCTAGAGAACTCTCAGTTTATCCCGACACACCTGGAGAACGCGTTCTTCAATGACGTCGATCTTCTAATTAAAGAGTTGGAGAGCCAATGGCCGAGCAATATTGAGAATATCCGCCTACATGGTGACTGCCACCCAGGTAATATTCTGTGGCGTGACGGGCCAATGTTCGTCGATCTTGATGACGCACGAAACGGCCCTGCGATACAAGATCTGTGGATGCTGCTTAATGGTGAACGCCAAGATAAGCTAATGCAACTGGATATTCTGCTAGAGAGTTATCAAGAATTTTGCGATTTTAATACCGCGCAACTGAAACTAATCGAACCACTACGTGGTCTACGTATGGTGCATTACATGGCATGGTTGGCAAAACGATGGCACGATCCGGCGTTTCCTCTGGCCTTCCCGTGGTTTAATGACCCGAAATATTGGGAGCAACAAGTACTTGCTTGTAAAGAGCAAATTGCTACCCTGCAAGAGCCACCACTTTCGTTAATGCCTCAGTGGTAACCGCAATCGCAACATACAACTAGATAAAAATTCAAACATAATGGAGATTGGATAAATGAAAAAGCTATTCGCATTTTTCTCATTGATCATGTTGAGCCTTTCCGCTCACGCGGCGAAATTTAACGAAGGTGAACACTACAAAGTTCTCGATCTAGAAGCATCAAAAAAACCAATGGTGACAGAGTTCTTCTCTTTTTACTGCCCACATTGTAATAGCTTTGAGCCTATCATCCAGCAGCTAAAACAACAGCTACCTGCAAACGCTAAACTGCAGAAGAACCATGTTTCATTCATGGGTGGCAACATGGGTATGCCAATGAGCAAAGCTTACGCGACGATGATTGCACTGAAAGTGGAAGACAAAATGGTACCCGTGATGTTTAACCGCATCCACAACATGAACAAGCCACCACGTGATGAAGCGGAACTGCGTCAAATCTTTTTAGATGAAGGTATCAACGCGAAGAAATTTGACGCGGCGTACAACGGCTTTGCAGTTGATTCAATGGTTCGCCGTTTCGATAAAGCATTCAAAGATAGCGGCCTTTCAGGCGTACCAGCAGTCGTGGTTAACAACCGTTACCTAATAGACGCTCAAGGTATCAGTTCTCTCGATGAGTACTTCGAGTTAGTGAACTTCTTATTGAAGAAATAAGGTTTAATAAAGGAAGCTTCGGCTTCCTTTTTTATGCTTGTTCAAAAATCATCATTGATAAATAATTAACCTAGAAATTTAAAGCTTTACTGCTATTAATAACCCGTCCTAAGAACCGGTGGGCAAGGAGCCCTTGAATGAAAATAAAAATAACTCTCTTGGCATTGAGTATTGCGGCTTCTCCCGCTTTTGCCAAGCTTGCAGACCAACAAGGTTTCAGTGGTGAAATCTCTATCAATACCGGGGTTGCCTCTTCCACCTCAAACTTTAATACCGATGCTGATAGCAATCTTTCATCCATAGATCAGAAGGCTTCTTCGGAAAGCTCATTTCTGATTGCTCCTTTAGGTAACCTTGCTTACACCTTTGGTGAAAAGTTGAACCATCAAGTTTACACGGGTACGGCACGTGATGACGTAGCAACAGGTACCGTGGTGCTTGAAGTGGGTTATAAATACCAACTTGAATCTGGCATGGTGATCGATGCTTCTATTCTGCCAACCATTATGTCTGATGAGACTTGGGCTAACCCATACAAAGTTGGAGAAGCTCGTAGCAAAACAGACGAAACCGGTAATGCGTTCCGTCTAAAGCTGGATAGTATTGCTGGCTCTGCGTTCTCTGTCGATATGGCTTTCGCGACCAGAGATGTGGATAACGACCTAGTTGAATATGAAGAACTAAAGCGTGATGCAGATACCTTCTACCTAAAAGGTCAGTACCGCCAACCGATTAACCGCACCATGATGCTGGTTCCGTCTTTGATTTATCAATCAACAGACGCTGAAGGCGGTGCAGACTCATTCGAGCAATTCGGGGGAGAAGTCAGTTTATTTGGTGGCACGGGCCGTCACCAGTACGCGCTAACAGCGGGTTACAGCCAACGCTCTTACGATGCAAGCAACCCGATCTACGACAAGAAGCGTAACGACGACAACATCAATCTATTCGCCGCGTATGAATATGAACAGTTCATGGACTGGGAAAACTGGTCGTTTATTGCTCTTGCAGGTTACGGTACTAGCGAATCAAACATTACCTTCTACGATGAGTCACAATACATCGCTTCAGTTGGCTTGAACTACAAGTTCTAATCACGGCTAACTCATAGCAACCAACCTGAATAACGAAAGCCTGCACACAAGCAGGCTTTCTATTTACGACTACACAGCTTGAGCCGTGAGTTGCTTCAACAAGCGGTCCATCGCTCGATAGCCCAGCGCCTCAGATAAATGCTTCTTTTCAATCTGCTCGTTACCGTCAAGGTCGGCAATGGTTCGTGCCACCTTAATGATTCGGTGATAAGCACGAATCGATAAACCCAACCGATGCAGCGCGGTTTCCAGAAACTCCGCATCTTCACGTCGAAGTGGGCAATACTTTTCAATTTCTCGGCTACCTAGTAGCGCATTCGATTTATGATTCCTAGATAGCATCAACTGACGAGCTTGTTTAACTCGGAGTTTAACCACTTGGGTCGTTTCTCCACGCTCCCCTCCTTCAGCAAGCATTCCTTTAGGTAACAAAGGGATCTCTAATGACATATCAAATCGATCAAGTAATGGTCCCGACAAGCGATTGAGATAACGCAGGATGATCTGTGGGTTAGCCCGCGCTTGATTTCCCTCGTAGTAACCCGTAGGGCTTGGGTTGAGTGCACCGACTAATTGAAAGCGCGCAGGAAAACGAGTCTTACCCGCCGCGCGCGAAATGATTATCTCGCCCGACTCTAGTGGCTCTCGCAATGAATCAAGCACTTTGCGCTCAAACTCCGGCATCTCATCCAAGAACAATAAACCGTTATGCGCCAAAGAAATCTCTCCGGGGCGTGGCACTGAGCCACCACCCACCAATGCCGCCATTGAGCTTGAATGGTGAGGAGATCGAAAAGGTCGTTGCTTCCAGTTGTATTGATTAATCTCTTGTTGCGTTAACGAGGCCACCGAAGCGGTTTCCATTGCCTCGTCATCACTCATTTCAGGTAGCAAGTCACGCAGTCGAGAAGCGAGCATGGTTTTCCCCGTCCCAGGAGGACCAAGGAAAAGCAAGTTATGGTTTCCAGCTGCTGCTATCTCTAAGGCGCGCTTGCCTTGTTGTTGGCCAATAATATCTTGTAAATCACGATTATCAGACACGTCAACGTGATGATGCTCCGTTCGATACAACCCAAGCTGAGCCTGCCCACACATATCCGAACAAACCTCCAATAACGTTTGTGCCGATTTATGTGCTCCTTTGCCGACCAAGGCCGCCTGGTCACCGTTGTGGTGTGGAACCACCAAACATCGCTCAACACTGTCGGCCGCCAATGTGGCTGGCAACACTCCTTTGACTGAACGTAACTCTCCTGACAACGCTAACTCACCGATGAATTCATGTTGCGCTATTTTTGATGTCGGAAGCTGATCCGATGCCACCAAAATCCCAAGCGCGATGGGCAGGTCGAAACGGCCCCCTTCTTTAGGTAAATCGGCGGGAGCGAGGTTGACCGTGATTCTTTTTGATGGGAATTCAAAACGAGAATTGATGATGGCGCTTCTGACTCGGTCTTTGGATTCCTTGACCGTTGTTTCAGGCAGACCCACCAACGTAAAACCGGGCATTCCATTGCTTATATGGACCTCAACGGTCACCTCTGGCGCTTCTACACCCACACTAGCTCGGCTATGAATTATCGCGAGTCCCATAACTTTCCTTTGTCTTTGATTTAAAAGTATTCGCTCTGGATATTCGTTGTACACCAAAGCTATCAAGTTGTTATATAGCTTGGTGGAATGGTGTTTTAATGTGAAAAAAGAATGACATTTTCCTTGTCATACAACAGATTTGTGTGATAACACTAGAGATGTAGACATTTACTGAAGACAATAAACGAGAAAACTCGAATTTTATGATTTTTAACGCTCGCATTTACGCACTGATTAACCTGATTATCGTAGTCATTATTGAGACTGCGCGGGGGCGAGTGGGAAAAAAGTAACCACGAATTAGAAAAAACCCCCGCACTGAAAAGTTCGGGGGTTTTTTCTAATTTAACGGCTCAATTTTTATAATTTTATTATTTTCGGCTTTGCCGATTTACAGGAAGAATGGGAGCACAAGATGTGCAGAGACAATGGAAACAGTTACCAAAATAAAGGTAATACGGAGGAACTACGATGAAAGGCGCAGAACTAGTCGTATCCGCACTCAAGCAACAAGGCATTGAGACCGTATTTGGTTACCCAGGTGGTGCCATCATGCCAATCTACGATGCTCTCTATGACGGCGGGGTTGAACATATCCTATGTCGCCATGAGCAAGGCGCTGCTATGGCCGCGATCGGCATGGCTCGAGCAACACAAGACGTCGCGGTTTGCATGGCAACCTCAGGCCCAGGCGCAACTAACTTAGTTACTGGCCTTGCTGACGCCTTTATGGATTCCATCCCACTCGTTGCTATAACAGGCCAAGTTGCTAGCTCCCACATAGGCACCGATGCATTCCAAGAAATGGATGTGATTGGTATGTCTTTGTCATGCACTAAACACAGCTACCTCGTTACCGACATTGAAGATCTTGCGCCAACATTAACTGAAGCATTCATCGTTGCAAAAGCAGGACGTCCCGGTCCGGTTATTGTCGATATCGCTAAAGATGTTCAATTGGCAGAAGCACCTGTTAACACTCTCCCTGAATTTACTCCACCAGCCATTCCTGTTGCGACAACCGATGCCATTGAACAGGCACAGTACTTTTTGTCTCAAGCGACCCGTCCTGTTTTATACGTAGGTGGTGGTGTTCAACTGGCTAAAGCGACGGACTCTGTTCGTGAGTTCTTACGCCTTAACCCAATGCCAGCAGTAAGCACACTGAAAGGCCTGGGTACCATCGAACGTGACGACCCACACTATCTTGGTATGCTAGGTATGCACGGCACCAAAGCTGCTAACCTAGTGGTTCAAGAGAGCGATCTGCTGATTGTTGTTGGCGCTCGTTTCGATGATCGGGTAACCGGAAAACTTGATACCTTTGCACCGCACGCGAAGGTTATTCATATCGATATCGATGCGGCAGAGTTCAGTAAACTGCGTCTGGCCGATGCACCAATTCGTGGTGACATCAACAAAATCATGCCTCAGTTGGAACTAAGCCAAGACATCTCATCTTGGGTCCACCACTCTGAAGGGCTACGCAGTTCATTCAAGTGGCGCTACGATCACCCAGGCGATCTGATATTTGCTCCACTACTGTTAAAACAACTGTCAGACATGATGCCAGCAAGCTCTATCGTTTCAACCGATGTGGGCCAACACCAAATGTGGGCAGCTCAACACATTCAGCCTCGCGATCCACAAAACTTCATCACCTCTGCCGGTTTAGGCACCATGGGCTTTGGCTTGCCCGCTGCAATGGGTGCATCGGTTGGCCGTCCTGATGACCAATCAATTCTTATCTCTGGCGATGGCTCGTTCATGATGAACGTGCAAGAGCTTGGCACGCTGAAACGCCGTCAGATCCCAGTAAAGATGGTGCTTCTAAATAACTCTCGCTTGGGCATGGTTCGCCAATGGCAATCACTGTTCTTTGATGGCCGCCACAGTGAAACCATCTTGGATGACAACCCAGATTTCGTAATGCTCGCAAAAGCATTCGATATCCCAGGCAAAACCATCACGCGTAAAGAAGAAGTAGAGCCAGCACTGAAAGAGATGCTAGAGAGCAAAACCGCTTACCTACTTCATGTTCTTATCGATGAAGAAGAAAACGTATGGCCACTAGTACCGCCAGGTGCTTCGAACAGTGAGATGTTGGAGAACACATAACATGAAAAGATACCTATTAGACATCAAAGCCGATGATAAGCCTGTACTACTAGAGCGTGTTCTTCGTGTTATCCGCCACCGTGGCTTTATAGTTAAGCAAGTCGCGGGCACTCAAAACCACGAAAGCAAAGTGGCGAGTGTTGAGATCATTGTCGACAGTGACCGTCCGATATCTTTCTTAGTCAATCAAATCGAAAAGCTGTGGGATGTGCGTACCGTTGACGTTATCTCGATCAGCCGTAATGAACTGCCAAACAACAACTTACAACAAAAGATAAACGCATAAGGAACCGCAAACATGACAGCTAAAACAGCAGACTATATTTGGTTTAACGGTGAGATGGTTCCTTGGGCAGAGGCGAACGTTCACGTCCTGACTCACGCAATGCACTACGGTACTTCTGTGTTTGAAGGTGTTCGTTGTTACAACACGCCAAAGGGGCCGGTTATCTTCCGTCACCCAGAGCATGCAAGACGACTAAAAGACTCAGCGAAAATCTACCGCTTCCCTATTCCTTTTACTGAGGAAGAAATTATGGAAGCGACTCGCGAAACGCTACGTCAAAATAAACTAGAGTCAGCGTACATCCGCCCTCTCGGTTTTGTCGGTAACGTGGGCTTGGGCGTATGCCCACCAGAAAACACTGAGATGGAACTGATCATCGCTGCTTTCCCTTGGGGTTCTTATCTAGGCGAAGAAGCGCTAGAAAATGGCGTTGATGCGATGATTTCTAGCTGGAACCGTGCAGCGCCAAACACCATCCCAACCGCAGCAAAAGCCGGTGGTAACTACCTATCTTCACTACTGGTTGGTGGTGAAGCGCGTCGTCATGGTTACGATGAAGGTATCGCGCTAAGTGTCGATGGTTATCTTTCTGAAGGCGCAGGTGAGAACATCTTTGTGGTACGTAACGGCGTGCTATCAACGCCACCAGCGACCAGCGCAATTCTGCCGGGTATCACTCGTGATTCGATCATGACACTAGCAAAAGACATGGGGTATGAGATCCGTGAAGAGAACATTGCTCGTGAAGCGCTATACCTTGCCGATGAAGTATTCATGACAGGTACAGCAGCAGAAATCGTTCCGGTTCGCAGCGTAGACAAAATTACAGTAGGTGAAGGCAAACGCGGTCCTATCACTGAAAAAGTTCAAGCGGCTTACTTTGGTCTATTCAATGGCACCACTGAAGATAAGTGGGGCTGGTTAGATTACGTTTATCCAGCAGACCACACTTCAGCAAACCAAACACAAGCAAATCAGTAAGCAACAGCCAAATATTTTATAAGGATTTAAGCAATGCCAATCTATCGTTCAGCAACAACTACCCACGGACGCAACATGGCTGGTGCGCGCGCTTTATGGCGTGCAACTGGCGTTAAAGATGATGACTTCGGTAAGCCAATCATCGCGGTTGTAAACTCTTTCACTCAATTCGTACCAGGCCACGTTCATCTTAAAGACATGGGGCAACTGGTTGCGGGTGAAATCGAGAAAGCGGGCGGTATCGCTAAAGAATTCAACACCATCGCAGTTGATGATGGTATCGCAATGGGTCACGGCGGCATGCTGTACTCACTGCCATCACGTGAGCTTATCGCAGACTCAGTAGAATACATGGTCAATGCGCACTGTGCCGATGCGATGGTGTGTATCTCTAACTGTGACAAAATCACTCCGGGAATGATGATGGCTGCAATGCGTCTTAACATCCCAGTGATCTTTGTATCTGGCGGTCCAATGGAAGCGGGTAAAACCAAACTTTCAGATCAGATCATCAAGCTAGACCTTGTTGACGCAATGATCCAAGGTGCCGATCCAACGATTTCTGATGAGCAAAGTGAACAAGTAGAACGCTCTGCGTGTCCTACCTGTGGCTCTTGTTCAGGCATGTTCACGGCAAACTCAATGAACTGTCTAACCGAAGCACTTGGCCTATCTCAACCTGGTAACGGTTCTATGCTAGCAACGCACGCCGATCGTGAAGCGCTATTCATCAATGCAGGTAAGCGCATTGTTGAGCTAACTAAGCGTTATTACGAGCAAGATGACGAATCAGCACTGCCGCGCAATATTGCTAACCGCGCAGCATTTGAAAACGCGATGGCACTGGATATCGCAATGGGCGGTTCTAGTAACACCGTTCTTCACCTATTGGCTTCAGCTCAAGAAGGTGAGATTGATTTTGATATGGGTGATATCGACGAGATGTCTCGCCGCGTTCCACACCTATGTAAGGTTGCGCCTTCAACACCTAAATACCACATGGAAGACGTTCACCGTGCTGGTGGCGTAATGGCTATCTTAGGTGAGCTTGATCGTGCCGGTCTATTGAACAACCAAACTCGCACCGTTCTTGGTCTAAGCATGCAAGAGCAACTTGCTCAATACGACATCATGCAGACAGAAGACGAAGCCGTGCTTAAGTTCTTCCGCGCTGGCCCTGCTGGTATCCGTACTACCAAGGCATTCTCACAAGATTGCCGTTGGGATCGCCTTGATGATGACCGCGTCGATGGTTGTATTCGTACCAAAGAGAACGCATTCAGCCAAGAAGGTGGCCTAGCGGTACTTTCAGGTAACATCGCCGTTGATGGTTGTATCGTTAAAACTGCGGGTGTTGATGAAGAAAACCTTAAATTCCAAGGCCCTGCTATCGTATTTGAAAGCCAAGACAGTGCCGTTGATGGCATCTTAGGCGGCAAAGTAAAAGCGGGCGAAGTGGTTGTTATTCGTTACGAAGGTCCTAAAGGTGGTCCGGGCATGCAAGAAATGCTTTACCCAACCACTTACCTAAAATCGATGGGCCTAGGCAAGTCTTGTGCACTGCTAACAGATGGTCGTTTCTCTGGTGGTACATCGGGTCTGTCTATCGGCCACGCTTCTCCAGAAGCAGCCAGTGGCGGTGTGATTGGCCTAGTGAATACTGGCGACATCATCACTATCGACATCCCAAGCCGTTCAATCACACTTGATGTACCTGAAGCTGAACTTGAAGCGCGTCGTGTTAAACAAGACGAACTAGGCTGGAAACCAGAAAACCGTCAGCGTGAAGTGTCTTTCGCACTGAAGGCTTACGCAAGCATGGCGACCAGTGCCGACAAAGGCGCTGTTCGTGATAAGTCTAAGCTTGAGGGCTAATCTATGAGTGATGACTCGGTCAGCCCCCAACAACAAACTGGCGCAGATTACCTGCGTCAGATCTTGAGAGCCCCCGTTTACGAAGCGGCAATCGTAACACCTCTACAAGATATGCCACGTCTAAGCGCTCGTATCGGTAATCAGGTTCAGCTAAAGCGAGAAGACCGTCAACCAGTCCACTCGTTCAAGCTGCGTGGTGCCTACAACATGGTATCAAGTCTTTCAGATCAACAAAAAGCTGCTGGAGTAATTGCTGCATCAGCGGGTAATCACGCTCAAGGTATGGCGCTGTCTGGTTCTAAACTGGGTATTCAGACCACGATTGTGATGCCAAAAACCACGCCAGATATCAAGGTTGATGCGGTACGTGGCTTTGGCGGTAACGTGGTTCTGCACGGCAGCAACTTTGATGAAGCCAAGGCAGAAGCCGAGCGTCTTTCTGCTGAACATGGCTTTACCTTTGTACCTCCTTTCGATCACCCGCTGGTGATTGCAGGCCAAGGCACCATGGGCATGGAAATGCTTCAACAGAATGGTCACATGGATTACATCTTTGTGCCGGTTGGTGGTGGTGGCTTAGCTGCGGGTGTTGCTGTATTGGTAAAACAGCTAATGCCAGAGATTAAAGTCATTGCAGTAGAACCAGAAGATTCGGCTTGCTTGAAAGCGGCTCTCGATGCTGGTGAACCTGTAGTACTGGATCAGGTCAGCATGTTTGCCGATGGCGTTGCGGTTAAACGCATTGGTGAAGAGACCTTCCGCCTATGTCAGCAGTACATCGATGGCCACATTGCCGTCTCTAGTGATGAGATCTGCTCGGCGGTGAAAGACATCTTTGAAGACACTCGTGCGATTGCTGAACCTTCAGGAGCGCTTGCTCTGGCTGGCTTGAAGAAGTTTGCTGAGCAGAACCAACTGCAAGACAAGCAATTGGCAACGGTACTGTCTGGTGCTAACACCAACTTCCACGGTCTGCGTTATGTCTCTGAACGTTGTGAGCTGGGTGAGAAGCGAGAAGGTCTACTTGCTGTGACGATTCCAGAGCGACAAGGGGCATTCCTAGAGTTCTGTAATATTATTGGTGGTCGAGCGGTGACTGAGTTTAACTACCGCCACAACGACGAAAGCCTCGCGAATATCTTCGTTGGTGTACGTCTGCAAGGTGGCCAAGAAGAACTCGAACACATCATCAATGACCTACGAGAAGGTGGCTACCCAGTTGTCGATCTATCTGATGATGAGATGGCAAAACTGCACATTCGTTATATGATTGGCGGTAAACCATCAAAACCATTGAAAGAGCGCCTATACAGTTTTGAGTTCCCGGAATACCCAGGTGCCTTAATTAAGTTCCTTGATACCTTAGGTACCCACTGGAACATCAGCTTGTTCAACTATCGTAACCACGGTGCCGATTACGGTCGTGTATTGTGTGGCTTTGAACTAGGTGATAATGATTTAGCTCAGTTCTCGACACACCTCCGAGAGCTTGGTTATCAGTGTAAAGATGAAACCGATAACCCTTCCTACAAGTTCTTCTTGTCTTAAGAGTTAACGACCGAATCAAAAAAGAGCGAGTATTTACTCGCTCTTTTTATTGGTGCTGACTCAGCTCAAGCTTGAAAAGGATCTTCTTGTAAACAGATCATTAGATCGCCTTACGATGATCCAACCAATCTTGGTGAAGCTGTTCACTTGATCCTAGATATTTGACCATCCATTCGATCAATTTATGGTTGTCGTCTTTTCGCCAAACCAAACAGCAATGGCTCTGTGGGCTTGGTTCTGGCAAGATCTTCTCCACCAGCAAACCCTGCTCAATAATAGGCGCAGCGATATGTCTTGGCATGTAGCCCACTCCAACACCGTTCTTAAGGCACTCAATCGCACTGTACCAATTAGGTAATAGAAGACGTCTCTGACTCGCATAGTGCCCGGTGTGTCGCTTAGGTAACACACTAGAGGTATCATCCAAACATATTGCTGGATACTGGCTAACGAATTCTTCATTGAGGTTTTGCTCTCTGACACACGGGTGACTTGGTGACATCACAAATGCCCAGTCTAATCTCCCCATATCTTTGACCTCAAAGTCACCACCGACAGGAATCGCGGAAGTGGCACCAATCACGATATCTGCCCTGCCCTGTGCTATCGCTTCCCAAGAGCCATTGAATACCTCCATGTTGATCTGAAGTTCGGCAAACTCAAACGTTTGATAAAACGCTTCAATCATCGGCTTCATTTTGTCGAGCTTAACCACATTATCAAGCGTTAGGCGCAGGGTCTTCTTCCAGCCACGAGCAGCTCGTCGAGTTTGAGCACTAATCTCTTCCATCTGCCTCAGCAACGCACGAGCCTCTTCAATGAACAGTTCACCAGCAGGCGTCAGTTCAACCTTTCTCGGTAAGCGTCTGAAAAGTAAAACATCCAATTCTTGTTCGACCTGTCTAACCCCATAACTGATCGCTGATGGCACTTTGTGCAGTTGCTGTGCCGCAGCAGTAAAACTGCCTAAGCGGGCAACCGTATCGAGCATTTCTAAAGAGGATTTAGAGAACATAAGCCTTCAAATTTTTTGATTGATAACTACATATTTTAGCGTTTTATTTTATCAGTTTTGAAAAATAGAATGTAATGATTAATAAACAGGGGCTTTCAGTCCTTTATATCAAACAATTTTTTTGATGATAAAAACACCACTACTTTTAGTTTAATGGCATTTTATGAATATTTCTAAATTTCAATTGGTCTACCTTGCAGTTCTCTCAATGCTTGGTTTTATTGCGACCGATATGTACCTTCCTGCATTTAAGGCGATGGAGATCGATTTCGCAACAGGCCCAGAACAAATCGCATTGTCGTTAACCGTGTTTCTTGGCGGTATGGCAATGGGTCAGCTTCTTTGGGGACTCGCGAGTGACAAGTACGGTCACCGCAATACGTTAGCCGTTGGCTTAATGCTATTCACTATTGCCTCATTCGGCTTAGCGTTCAGTACTGAGGTCTGGCACCTACTGACACTGCGCTTCATTCAAGCGATCGGGGTGTGCGCTCCCGCAGTAATTTGGCAAGCGATGGTTATCAAGCGCTACTCTCAGAGCAGTAGCCAACAAATTTTTGCGACCATCATGCCTTTAGTGGCGCTATCTCCAGCATTAGCACCTCAATTAGGTGTATTACTCGCGAACAACTTTGGTTGGCACAGTATCTTCATCACATTAACCTTGATGGGTGCATTGTTAGCAGTAACGACAATAGCTCAACCAAAAGAAGCACCTGAGGTAAAACAAACATCGATCAAAACAGACATCAAGATGTTGCTTAAATCAAAGCCTTACATGGGTAATGTGCTGATGTTTGCTTCGGCTTCGGCGGCGTTCTTCGCTTATCTAACTGGTATGCCAGAGATCATGGCTCAACTAGGTTATGAAGCAAAAGACATCGGTCTTAGCTTTATTCCACAGACAATCGCATTCATGGCGGGTGGTTATTTCGGCAAACAAGCTGTGAAGAAATACGGCGATGGTTTGGTACTAAGAAACCTTATTGGCTTGTTCAGTGTTGCTGCGATGCTAATCTTTATCGCATCACAGTGGGAACTGACGTCCATCTGGCCTCTATTAGCACCTTTCTGTTTGATTGCTGTAGCAAATGGTGCACTTTACCCAATCGTAGTAAACCGTGCGCTATCAAGTGCTAAGCAAAGCCCGGCAACAGCGGCGGGTCTACAAAACAGCCTGCAAATTACTATTAGTGGCCTCTCAAGCGCACTAGTTGCAGCAATGGCTAGCCAAGCGTTAAGCGCAACAGGTATCGCAGTTGTGATCTGTTTGGGTGCACTGTGGATTGGCTATATTGTTTCGAACAAAGAGCTATCAGAACACTTTGCAACTCCGGATAACTCTCGCGTCGTCACAGAAGAGAAGCAAGACTAGCTTCTAGCTTAATAAAAACCAAAAAGAGCGAGATTAGTCGCTCTTTTTTATACCTGCGCTTAATATCAACTTACTGTTTTGGTAACGACGTCGAAACCTCTTCACCATCGGCAACTTCTAGAGCTGGCGCTTTATGACGACTGTATTCATCATAGTTAACCACTCGACTACGTCCCATATCTTTCGCCATGTAGAGCGCTTTATCTGCCATCTTCACCAAAGACTCGGTATTAGATGCAGGCTTAGGGTACATAGCGACACCAATTGAAACACCTAACTGACCTAGTGAAAGCCCTTTATGTTCAAGGTGCATAGAACGCACGGCATCACACAGTGTCTGACCAAATTCCGTCGCTTGTTGCATTGAATAGTGCGGAAGCAATACTGCGAGCTCCTCCCCCCCCAACCTGCAGGCTATCTCATCGTCACTCACACTTTGTTTGAGCAGCGTGCTGATCTCTTTTAAGACGAAATCACCCGCATCATGACCAAAATTATCATTGAAACGTTTGAAGTGATCTAAATCGAGCATCAATAGCGACAAAGGTTGATCGCTGGTGGCAGAATTCATTGAGTGCTCTTCTAACTTCTGATCAAAGAAACGACGATTGAATAAGCCGGTTAATGGGTCGCTTAAGGCTTGTGAACGCAACTTCTCTTGCAGGCTCAGATTAGCCAACGCTAAACCGAGATGTTCTGAAACACTAAAAGCTAACTGTTCGGTAATCGGGTCAATTTTGATGTCGCCCTGACCAAAGTAAAGATGCATTATACCAATAGTATTACCGTGGGCAGTCAACGGGATACAGAGGGTTTGGTTGTTGTCCATTTCATGCATATGGCCACAGCTCAATGAGTGGAAATCATTATTAGACAAGTGAGCCCGTCCTTTACGTAACGACCAGCATTCTTCAGGGGCAAAGCTTGCGCTTCCTGGCCATATATCTCCCCAATCAAGTTGCGTAATCAGTTGATTTCGAGATGCCCTCATCAAAGAAACACTGCCGTTCACGTTACCTAAAATTCTCGGCAAAATATCAGAGACAATCTGCTGGGCTTCCACCATGTTATTACACGCTGCAAGCATATTCGCTAGACGGTGCATCAGTTCGATTTCATGGGTTCTTTGGCGAATACGCTCGTCTTGTTTCTTTTGCTCTTCTTCCACTTTATGAACGATTTGACGGTTGCTCACATAAGACGTACCAATCAAAAAACTCAAGCTCAGCAATACCATACCAATTAGAATTCCCATTAATTGGAAATTCATCTGCTTAAGTTGGTGCATTGGCAAAGAAATTATCACAACGAAATCTTGCCCGTTAACGCTCTCTTTCATTGAATAATAAATTCGGTCTACTGAGGTTACGGTACTAAAGCGCACATCACTGCCCGTGCCTTGTTGAAGTGCTTGCTTGAATTCAGGACGGTTACCATGATTTTCAACTCTAGCCAATGCATGGTCAGACAGATCCGTATCACCAATCACGACACCATCAAGATTAATAACCTGAATTCTTAATCGTGTATTGGCTTGAGTCAGGTTGCCAATGTAATCATCGACATCCATATCAGACGTAAATAGCTCGCTGTCTTCGCGAATTTCATAAATAACATCTGACATTAGAGAAACCAAATGGTCACGCTCATTCTCAACCACCAGCTTTTCCAAGGTTATATAAAAACCATACAGGCCTATTAACATTGAAAAAGATAAAATAATTATCGGCAACGTTTGCCATTTCTTTTCAACCAGCCTCACAAAAAACCAACCTTAAACACACCGAGTAATATTCGAAGATTAACAACCAGTTTAAAAAACACAATCATCAAATAGATTGTTTCATTAACTATGAGTACCTGGTACAAAAAAGCCAGTAGCTAAGCTACTGGCTCTCATTACTTCACTAATAACAAAACTGAGCGACTATTTTTTCTTAACCGGACGCTGCCAGTTAGCTATCTTACGTTCTTTAGCGCGGCTGATAACAAGTTCATTTTCAGAAACATCACGTGTTACCGTCGAGCCTGCACCAACAGTGGCGCCGTTTCCAATAATCACAGGTGCGATCAACTGACTATCAGAACCAACAAACACGTCATCGCCAATGATGGTCTTAAACTTATTTGCACCATCATAATTACAAGTGATAGCGCCCGCACCAACATTGACACGTTGACCGATTTCCGCATCACCTAGGTAAGTAAGGTGATTAGCTTTAGAACCCTCACCAAGACGAGTGTTCTTCACTTCAACAAAGTTACCTACATGCGAATCGTTACGCATGTCAGCACCAGGACGCAGACGAGTGAAAGGACCAACTGTGCAGTCTTCACCAACGGTCGCACCTTCAATTACGCTGTATGGACGAATTACGGTGTTGTCATCAATTTCACAGTCTTTCAATACACAGCCCGTACCAATAATCACGTTGTCGCCAATGCTTACGCTGCCTTCAATAATAACGTTGGTGTCGATTTCAACATCCATACCGCACTGCAGTTCACCGCGTAGGTCAAAGCGGCTTGGATCGCGTAACATAACACCTTGTTTCAATAGTTTATCAGCCTGCTCAGCTTGATAAGCTCGCTCTAGACGAGCCAATTGAGAACGGTCGTTAACGCCTTCAACTTCAATTGGACTTATCGGATGCACGGCTTCAACCGCACGACCTTCATCGTGAGCTGCTGCAATAACGTCAGTCAGGTAGTATTCACCTTGGGCGTTGTCGTTGCTTAGGCCAGATAACCAACGCTTCAGATCACCGCCAGTAGCAACCATCACTCCGGTATTAATCTCTTTGATAAGCTTCTGTTCATCGGTTGCGTCTTTTTGTTCAACGATAGCGACAACAGGGCCATTACGACGAATAATGCGACCGTAGCCCACTGGGTTGTCTAACACGACCGTAAGTAGCGCGATGCCACCGTTTGGTTGAGCGTCTAATAGGTTTTCAATGGTTTGAGGTGAAATCAATGGAACATCACCGTATAGCACTAGTACTTTTTCATCATCAGCGAAATGTGCAGATGCCTGATCCACAGCGTGGCCAGTACCCAACTGCTCGGCTTGCAGAGCCCAATTCACAGACTCTTCAGCTAGAGTCGCCTGCATCTGCTCACCACCATGACCGTAGACCAAATGGATGTTTTGAGCACCTAAACCATTACAGGTATCGATAACATGTTTCACCATTGGCTTGCCCGCAAGTGTATGCAGAACCTTTGGTGTATTTGAATACATGCGAGTACCTTTGCCCGCTGCGAGAATTACTGCGCTAAACTTCATTGTAAACCTATCCAACATTTTTTTTATTAAGCCGATATTGTAACCGTTTTTGGCTTACGAATTAAATCGCAATAGCAATTTAACCAGTACTTATACGTAAACGGAGCATTTTTGAGATATCCAAAATACAAAAAGGCGACCCTTAGGTCGCCTTTATCTCAGAATCGATAATCTTATAAAAGATTAACGACGCCTTTTTGTCAGTTCGATAACTCGTAACTGAGCAATGGCTTTAGCCAGTTCACCGGCCGCTTGTGCGAAGTCTATGTCGCCATGCTGATTTTGGATATTCTCCACAGCCTTGCGTTTAGCTTCTTCCGCCTTTGCTGCGTCTAGCTCTTCACCACGGATAGCTGTATCAGCTAGTACAGTCGCTGTACCAGGCTGAACTTCTACCATACCACCAGAAACATAAATAATTTCTTCGTGGCCGTGTTGCTTAACAATACGCACCATACCAGGCTTGATAGCGGTCAGCAGTGGAGTATGACCATGGAAAATACCAAGTTCACCCTCACTACCGGTCACCTGAAACGTCTCAACAAGGCCTGAGAAAATTTGTTTCTCTGCACTTACAACGTCTAGGTGAAAGGTTATTGCTGCCATATCGCCTCCTAGTTAGCCTTATAGCTTCTTAGCATTCTCGATAGCTTCGTCAATTGCACCACAGTACATGAACGCTTGCTCTGGAATGTCATCGTATTCACCAGATAGAAGACCTTGGAAGCCACGTAGAGTCTCTTTAAGAGGTACGTAAACGCCTGGGTCACCTGTAAATACTTCCGCTACGTGGTAAGGCTGAGTTAGGAACTTCTCAATCTTACGAGCACGAGATACAACTTGCTTATCTTCTTCAGATAGCTCGTCCATACCTAGGATAGCAATGATATCTTTCAGCTCTTTATAGCGCTGAAGAGTAGACTGAACGCCACGAGCGATGTCGTAGTGCTCTTGTCCAACTACCAATGGATCCAGTTGACGTGAAGTAGAATCTAGCGGGTCGATCGCTGGGTATAGACCCATAGATGCGATGTTACGGTTAAGTACAACCGTTGCATCCAAGTGAGCGAACGTTGTTGCTGGAGACGGGTCAGTCAAGTCATCCGCTGGTACGTATACCGCCTGTACAGACGTGATAGAACCAGATTTAGTTGACGTGATACGCTCTTGTAGAACACCCATTTCTTCAGCTAGTGTAGGTTGGTAACCTACCGCAGAAGGCATACGACCTAGAAGTGCTGATACTTCAGTACCTGCTAGTGTGTAACGGTAGATGTTATCAACGAACAGTAGAACGTCACGACCTTCGTCACGGAAGCGCTCTGCCATTGTTAGACCAGTCAGTGCAACACGTAGACGGTTACCTGGTGGCTCGTTCATCTGACCGTAAACCATCGCTACTTTTGATTCTTCAGGTTTTTCGATGTTTACAACACCTGCTTCCTGCATCTCAAAGTAGAAATCGTTACCTTCACGAGTACGCTCACCTACACCTGCAAATACAGATAGGCCTGAGTGTTGAAGTGCGATGTTGTTGATAAGTTCCATCATGTTAACGGTCTTACCTACACCAGCACCACCGAATAGACCGATTTTACCACCCTTAGCGAATGGACAAATCAAGTCGATTACTTTAACACCAGTTTCTAGAAGAGCTGTCTCGTTAGACTGCTCTTCGTAGCTTGGAGCTTCACGGTGAATGGCGTAATGCTCTTCAGCACCAATCTCGCCACACTCATCAATCGCGTCACCTAGGACGTTCATGATACGACCCAATGTCTTAGTACCTACTGGTACTGAGATTGGAGCGCCAGTATTTTCAACTGTCAAACCACGACGTAAACCATCAGAGCTACCCATTACGATTGCGCGAACTACGCCACCGCCAAGTTGTTGCTGAACTTCAAGAACTAGACGTTCTTGTACTTCATTAACATTCAGAGCGTCGTATACACGAGGTACTTCACCCTGTGGGAACTCTACGTCGACTACCGCACCGATGATCTGTACGATCTTACCTGTAGCCATCGTTAATCCTCTAACTATTTAGTTTTACCTAAGCTTAAACCGCAGCTGCGCCTGAAACGATCTCAGAAAGTTCTTGTGTAATCGCCGCTTGACGCGCTTTGTTATACACAAGTTCTAAGTCATCAATAATGTCACCAGCGTTATCTGTTGCTGATTTCATTGCAATCATTCGAGCCGCTTGCTCACAAGCAAGGTTCTCAACCACACCTTGGTACACTTGAGATTCGACATAGCGAACCAATAGTGCATCTAGTAGTGGTTTTGGCTCGGGCTCATAAATGTAATCCCAAGAATGACTGCGTTTCATTTCTTCGCTATTTGATTTAGGCAAAGGAAGTAATTGATCGATCGTTGGTTCTTGTACCATAGTGTTTTCAAACTTATTGAACACTACGAACAGGCGGTCTAACTCGCCTTCATCATATTTCTTCAGCATAACGCTTACAGAGCCAATCAAATCTTCAAGGCTTGGGCGATCACCCAGACCAGAAACTTGAGCTGCTACTTTCGCGCCGCTGTTGTTGAAAAATGCTGTTGCTTTAGAACCTACAATTGCAAGCTCCACATCAGCACCTTTCTCAGACCAATCTTTCATGTCGTTCATGGCTTTCTTGAACAAGTTAATGTTCAAACCACCACAAAGACCACGGTCTGTAGAAACGATGATGTAACCAACACGTTTGGCTTCACGTTCCTCAAGATAAGGATGCTTATACTCGAGGCTACCATTAGCCAAATGACCGATCACTTTACGCATTGTTTCTGCATATGGACGAGTAGCTTCCATTGCGTCTTGAGAACGACGCATTTTTGAAGCTGCTACCATTTCCATTGCTTTCGTAATCTTCTGTGTGCTTTTAACACTACCGATTTTATTACGTATCTCTTTTGCGCCGGCCATCGTTACTCTCCGTTAATGGTATGAGGTGGCCCTAAGACCACCTACCAATTACCAGGTCTGGGTTGCCTTGAAATCGTCAACAAGCTTCTTCAGCTCAGCTTCGATTTCTTTATTGAAAGCACCCGTTGTGTCGATCTGTGTTGCTAGATCGGCATATTGACCACGAGCAAACGACAGTAAAGCAGCTTCAAAGTCTAGAACTTTAGAAAGTTCAACGTCTTGAAGGTATCCACGCTCTGCAGCGAAGATTACTAGAGCTTGGTCAAATACAGACATAGGAGCGTATTGCTTCTGCTTCATCAGTTCTGTAACTTTTTGACCGTGGTCTAGCTGCTTCTTAGTCGCTTCATCAAGATCCGAAGAGAACTGAGCAAATGCTGCAAGTTCACGGTATTGAGCTAGAGCAGTACGGATACCACCAGATAGCTTCTTGATGATTTTAGTCTGCGCCGAACCACCTACACGAGAAACTGAGATACCTGGGTCAACAGCTGGACGTACGCCCGCGTTGAATAGCTCAGTTTGTAGGAAGATCTGACCATCAGTAATCGAGATTACGTTCGTTGGTACGAATGCAGATACGTCACCAGCTTGCGTTTCGATGATAGGTAGAGCAGTTAAAGAACCAGTCTTGCCTGTCACTTCACCGTTAGTGAATTTTTCTACGTATGCTTCGCTTACACGAGCAGCACGCTCTAGTAGACGAGAGTGAAGGTAGAAAACATCACCTGGGAACGCTTCACGACCTGGTGGACGCTTAAGTAGTAGCGAGATTTGACGGTAAGCTACCGCTTGCTTAGATAGATCATCATAAACAATCAGAGCATCTTCACCGCGATCACGGAAGTATTCGCCCATCGCACAACCAGCATACGGTGCAAGGTATTGCAGCGCTGCAGATTCAGAAGCAGATGCAACAACAACAACAGTGTTTGCTAGTGCGCCGTGCTCTTCTAGTTTGCGAACTACGTTAGCAATAGTCGACGCTTTTTGGCCGATAGCTACGTAGATAGAGAAAATACCAGAATCTTTTTGGTTAATAATCGCATCGATCGCCATGGCTGTTTTACCAGTCTGACGGTCACCGATTACTAGTTCACGTTGACCACGACCGATAGGGATCATTGAGTCAACTGACTTGTAACCAGTTTGAACAGGTTGATCTACCGATTTACGGTCGATTACACCTGGTGCGATAATTTCTACAGGCGAAGTCAATTTAGCTTCGATTGGACCTTTACCATCAATTGGCTCACCTAGCGTGTTTACAACACGACCAAGCATTTCAGGACCTACTGGTACTTCTAGAATACGACCAGTACCTGTAACTTTCATGCCTTCCTGTAGGTCAGCATACGGGCCCATTACAACAGCACCAACCGAATCACGGTTCAAGTTTAGTGCTAGAGCGTAACGGCCACCCGGTAGTTCGATCATTTCACCTTGCATCACGTCCGCTAGGCCGTGGATGCTAAGGATGCCATCGCTTACAGAAACGATAGTACCTTCATTGCGAGCTTCACTAACAACGTCGAAAGATTCAATACGTTGTTTAATTAGATCGCTAATTTCAGTGGAATTAAGTTGCATGCTCCAATCCCCATTAAGACTGCAATGCATCGCTCAGGCGGTCTAGACGACTGCGCGCTGAGTTATCGATGACTAGGTCTCCGGCTCGAATAATAACTCCACTAAGTAGAGTCTCATCTATACTGCAATTCAGCTGAACTTTGCGCGCTAAGCGCTGTTCCAATTTGCTGCTGATATCTGCACGTTGTTCTTTAGAAAGCTCAACCGCTGAAGTTACTTCAACGTCGATCTCTTTTTCATGCTCTTGTTTGAGCAATAAGAACTGTTTACACACATCAGGAAAGGCCATTAAACGACCATTTTCAGCCATCACTTTAATCAAGTTTTGACCGAATTCATCAAATTGTTCGCCACAAATTACAATGAATATTTCAGCTAATTTTTCAGCAGTCATAGAGCTGCTTAATAAATTATGAACATCATCATTTTGTGCCACTTCGGCAGCAAAAGTAAGCATCTGACCCCATTGGTCTAGCTCACCTTTATCTACCGCAAAGTCAAACGCTGCTTTAGCATAGGGGCGTGCGATTGTAGTCAAATCAGACATATACAGCCCCTTGCTTTAAAGTTTTGCAGTAATGTTGTTAAGAAGATCATCGTGTACATCTTTATCGATTGTACGTTCAAGGATTTTCTCAGCACCAGCTATAGCCAGAGTTGCGACTTGTTTGCGCAGGTCATCACGGGCACGTGTGCGTTCAGCTTCAAGTTCTGCTTCAGCGTGCGCTAAGATTTTCTGGCGTTCTGCCTGAGCCTCTTCGCGAGCTTCATCAATAATTTGAGCTTTACGTTTATTTGCCTGTTCAATAACCTCAGTTGCAGTGCGCTTCGCTTCCTTCATTTGCTCAGAAGCGTTGGCTTGTGCCAGGTTCAAGTCTTTAGCAGCGCGCTCAGCGGCTACAAGACCGTCAGCAATTTTCTTCTGACGTTCTTCAATTGCTTGCATGATTGGCGGCCATACATATTTCATGCAGAACCAAACAAACAGTGTAAAAGCAATTGCTTGACCCAGCAGAGTTGCGTTCATATTCACAACAGCTACCCCTCGTTAAGAATCAACTACAAAAATTTAATTAACTATTAAAAGCTAATTAGCCTGCTAGTTGACCAACAAATGGGTTAGCAAACGTGAATAGTAGTGCGATTACGATACCGATCATTGGAACAGCATCCAGTAGACCAGCGATGATGAACATCTTAACTTGTAGCATTGGAGCCATTTCAGGTTGACGCGCAGCGCCTTCTAGGAATTTACCACCAAGAATAGCAAAACCAATTGCAGTACCTACGGCACAAAGACCAACAATAATAGCAACAGCGATTGCTGAAAAACTTAGTACAGTTTCCATTTACGTTCTCCGATTAACATTAATAGTTAGAATAAAGCTTAAAAATTTTTTAGTGATCACTATCTTCATGAGCCATTGATAAGTAAACGATTGTCAACATCATGAAAACAAACGCTTGAATCAAAATAACTAAGATATGGAAGATAGCCCAAGGTAGTGCACCTACCCATTGTAAGTACCACGGTAGCATTGCCGCGATAAGAATAAACACCACCTCACCCGCAAACATATTACCAAATAAACGCATACCTAGAGATAGTGGCTTCGCTAATAACGAAATTACCTCAAGTACCAAGTTAAATGGGATCATGATTGGGTGATTAAATGGATGCAGTGCCAATTCTTTAGCAAATCCGCCTAGGCCTTTCACTTTGATGCTGTAGTAGATCATCAGAGCAAAAACACCCAAAGCCATTGCCATAGTTATATTTACATCAGCTGTAGGAACCACTTTCAAGTAAGGGATACCTAACCAATGCTCTGCTGGATATGGTAAGAAATCGATTGGCACTAAGTCCATCAAGTTCATAATGATAATCCAGCAGAATATAGTCAGTGCTAGTGGGGCAATCAGAGGGTTGCGACCATGGAAAGTTTCTTTAACGTTGTCGCCAACGAATTCCACTACCATTTCAACAAAACACTGAAGCTTACCAGGTACACCTACTGTTGCTTTCTTAGCGACTGAGCGAAAAACCCAAAGGAATAACATCCCTGTCAACACCGAAAAAAACAGACTGTCTATATGTACGTTCCAGAAACTTGTTTCCTCTACAAGACCAAACTTAGCTAAAGAAAGGTTTTGTAAATGGTGTTCAATGTATCCGGATGCTGTTGGCGCAGCCATAACTCATCCTATTTTTTATTGTTAATGAAAAGCACTGGCGCAAAGATATTAATACCTAGAACCAGTAAATAGGTCAGTTTGAGGGGAATTAATTCCACCTGCATATACATGTAGACAATAGAGAATAGTAGAACTGTGATTAAGATTTTTAGAGCTTCGCCTGCATAGAACGACGCCGCAACTAACTTAGTTGCGCGAGCTCCACAAAATAGGAAAGCACACACACAAAAAACCACATTAGCAATGACAAAAATACCGCCACCGACCAATGCAGCAAAACCCCAATCAGGATTAACAGCTAAACCTAACCCTATTGCCACTAATATAACCGCGCTAAGCTCGATCAATAACATTTGCTTTGCAAGCACTCGTCCTGGTCTTGCTAACGCCGCTACCATGTATTCGTTCCTCTTTTAAGCCCACTAAATCACTCGCTTAAAAGCGTGCTGAGAAATTGGCAAAAATTATACGTTCAGCCAAATCGATTGCAATAACAATGCAGCAATCATTTACATTTTTGTATACAAACCTACAACTTTTGTACAAAATTACTTATTTATTACATAATTGACCTAAATCAATTATCTCATTTAGTACTCTAGTTTAGCAATAAGTTGCTCTAATTTGTGAGGCTCATCAAGAGTAATCGTCACTTTTGACTTACCACTAACAGAACGAGTAACTGAAACGTTTGCTTGCAATTTTTCCGTAAGTCTTCGTGAAAGTTCGATAGCTTCTGTGTCTTCAGGCTTCGATTCTGTCTCAACCTCTGGTTTTAAGCATTTTTTAACAAGCTGCTCAATTTGACGCACGGTCATTTTCTTGTTTACCGCAGTATTTGCCGCTTCAACCTGGATATCACCTTCAAGGGCAAGCAGTGCTCGAGCGTGCCCCATTTCAAGTTGCTTTGATACAACTAAAGCCTTCACAGGTTCAGCCAACTGATTCAAGCGCAGTAAGTTACTGACCGTCGCACGTGACTTACCAATCACCTCAGCAACCTTTTGGTGCGTCAGTTCAAATTCGTTCTGTAAGCGCTCTAGCGCTTGTGCTTCTTCGATAACATTCAAGTCTTCACGTTGAATATTCTCGATCAATGCCATTGCAATAGCAGCCTTGTCTTCCACTCTCTTTATCAAACACGGCACTTGTTTCAAACCAGCCTGACGAGCCGCTCTCCAACGACGCTCACCAGCGATAATCTCAAACTGGTCGTGCGCTAAAGGGCGTACTACGATTGGCTGAATAATGCCTTGAGACTGGATTGAAGCTGCTAGTTCTTCTAGTGCTTCAGGCGCAATATCCTTACGCGGTTGATAAACACCTGGCTTTAAGCAACCAACAGCCAGCTCTGTCAATTCCCCATCAGCCGACAAAGCCTGACTATGAGAAGCAACGTGCTGTTTTTCACGAGCCAACGAGCTAGTTGCAAGCAATGCATCTAGCCCCTTTCCTAAACCACGCTTAGACATTGAGCGAATTCCTTTGGTTAGACCTATACTGGGACTTCTTCACGACGCAACATTTCACCAGCAAGAGCTAGGTATGCCTTCGCGCCTGCAGAATATTTGTCGTAGTACATTGCTGGCTTGCCATGACTCGGCGCTTCTGCCAAACGTACATTTCTAGGGATGACAGTTCGATAAACTTTATTACCGAAATGTTTTTTAAGCTGATCAGATACTTCATTAGATAAGCGATTACGAGGATCGTACATAGTACGCAGAAGACCTTCGATCTTCAGGTTCTCGTTTACGACCGCTGCAAGCTTACTGATGGTATCCATCAACGCCGTTAAACCTTCTAGAGCAAAATATTCACATTGCATCGGAACCAATACGGAATCAGCTGCCGCCATTGCATTAATTGTAAGAAGGTTTAGAGAAGGTGGGCAATCAATAAAGATGAAATCATAGTTATCACGAACTGATGCCAGTGCGCTCTTAAGGCGAACTTCACGGGCAAACACTTCCATTAACTTAATTTCTGCCGCCGTAACATCACCGTTGGCAGCAATGAGATCGTAATTGCCCGATGTACTTCGACAAACTACCTCATCAAATGAGGTGTCTTCAACTAACAAATCGTAAGCAGTTGCTTCAACTTGATATTTATCGACACCACTTGCCATAGTGGCATTACCTTGAGGATCGAGGTCAACAACCAAGACCTTGCGTTTTGTTGCCGCCATTGATGCTGCTAAGTTAATGCAAGTTGTTGTTTTTCCTACGCCGCCCTTCTGGTTGGCAATTGCTACAATTCTACCCACTATGGCCTCGCTGATTATCCCTGACGCGATAAAGTAACTAGATGACGCTCTCCATTAAGCTCTGGCACTTGCAAAGCTTTAATGTCTGTCACTGAACACCATTCAGGTAACAGGTCGATTTCGTCTTTAGGATGTTGTCCCTTAAGAGCCAAAAATACACCGGATTGCTCTTTAGGTAAATGGTGACACCACTCTACCATGTCTGTCATTGACGCAAATGCGCGACTGAGCACGACATCAAACTTTTCTTCAGGTTGAAATTCTTCAACACGGCTTTGAATCGGTACTACGTTATCGATACCCAATTCATGAACGACCTGCTTAATAAAACGAATACGCTTACCTAAGCTATCCAGCAAGTAAAACTCACCGTCTGGGTTCATGATTGAGAGAGGAATCCCTGGCAATCCAGGCCCCGTACCTATATCAATAAAACGTTTGCCTTGTAAGTGGGTACTAACAATGATGCTATCTAAGATATGTTTCACCATCATTTCTAACGGGTCACGCACCGATGTTAAGTTATAAGCTTTGTTCCATTTGTTGAGTAATTCAACATAACTAACCAACTGGCCACGTTGTTTTTCAGAGACTTCAAGTTCAGTCTGACCAATCAGGTGATCCAGTTTTTCGCGTAATGCGCTCATTATGCCTCCTCACCTTTTTTTAACAGGCCATGCTTTTTCAGATAAACCAAAAGAATTGAGATTGCCGCAGGCGTAATCCCTGAAATACGAGAAGCAAGACCTATCGAGTCTGGCTTAGTGGTTGTGAGCTTGAGAACCACCTCGTTAGAAAGTCCTTTAATTTGGCTGTAGTCGATATCAGCAGGCAATTTGGTATTTTCATGACGAAGTGATTTTGCAATTTCGTCTTGTTGGCGTTGGATATAGCCTTCGTACTTCACTTGGATCTCAACTTGCTCAGATGCTTGTTGATCTTCCAATGCTGGAGCAAAACGATCCAATTCAGTTAACTGTGAATAAGTCATCTCAGGGCGACGAAGAAGATCTTCACCACTTGCCTCTCGAGACATTGGTGTTTTTAGGATCTGATTAAGCGCACCGATATCTTCAGATTTTGGATTTATCCATGTTTCTTTTAAACGTTGACGCTCTTTCTCAATATTTTCCACTTTCTCGTTGAATCGAGCCCAACGAGCATCGTCCACTAAGCCAAGCTCGCGAGACTTCTCAGTCAATCGAATATCAGCGTTATCTTCACGAAGCAAAAGACGGTATTCTGCACGAGACGTAAACATACGGTAAGGTTCTTTAGTGCCCATGGTTGATAGGTCATCAATAAGAACGCCCATGTAAGCTTGGTCTCGACGTGGACTCCAGGCTTCTTTGCCTTGCGTAAATAAACTCGCGTTAAGACCTGCCATCAAGCCTTGCGCAGCTGCTTCTTCATAACCGGTCGTACCGTTAATCTGCCCCGCAAAAAACAGCCCCTTAATAAACTTAGTTTCGTAACTCAGCTTTAGGTCGCGAGGGTCAAAGAAGTCGTACTCAATCGCATAGCCAGGACGAACAATATGGGCATTTTCAAACCCCTTCATTGAATGAACGATTTTAACTTGAACGTCAAACGGCAGACTGGTTGAGATACCATTAGGGTATAGCTCGTGTGTCGTAAGACCTTCAGGCTCAATGAAAATTTGATGGCTGTTCTTGTCAGCAAAACGCATCACTTTATCTTCAATCGAAGGACAGTAGCGAGGGCCAATGCCTTCAATCACCCCTGCATACATTGGGCTTCGGTCTAGGTTAGCACGAATAACATCATGCGTATTTTCATTAGTATGTGTGATGTAACATGGAATTTGGCGAGGCTGTTGAGCTCGATTTCCCATGAACGAGAAAACAGGGGTCGGGTTATCACCATGTTGAACCTCAAGCTCAGAAAAATCGACACTGCGTGCATCGATACGAGGAGGGGTACCTGTTTTCAGGCGATCAACTCTAAATGGAAGATCACGAAGTCGGTCAGCAAGAGCGATCGATGGTGGATCCCCCGCACGACCACCCGATGAACTTTCCATCCCAATATGGATCTTTCCACCCAAGAATGTGCCGACCGTCAGTACCACTGCGTTAGCACGGAATTTAAGGCCCATCTGTGTCACCACGCCCACCACTTGATCCTGTTCCACGATCAAGTCATCAACCGATTGTTGGAACAACGTCAGATTCGGTGTGTTTTCTAGCACATTACGAACAAAGGATTTGTAAAGTATGCGGTCAGCTTGTGCACGAGTTGCACGAACTGCTGGACCTTTTGATGCGTTTAATGTTCTGAACTGAATACCTGCATGATCAATAGCTTGCGCCATTAATCCACCCATAGCATCGACCTCTTTTACCAAGTGGCCTTTACCGATCCCGCCGATAGCTGGGTTACAAGACATTTGTCCTAATGTATCGATATTATGAGTGAGTAATAACGTACTTTGACCAGTACGTGCAGATGCGAGTGCGGCTTCCGTTCCAGCATGGCCACCACCAACAACGATGACGTCAAATTTTTCGTGATAAAGCATGAACCGACCTCAGGTATTCAAACGTTTTCTAAACAGATAAAAAGGAGCGATATACTACCTGTTTTCCTTGCTTGAGAAAACGTTTTTGGAGTTTTTCAAAAAAGCTGTTTTTAATTAATATAGATAAGATCTTTAAAGAGATCTTTTATTAGATCTATTATTAGGATCGAGGGTGTCTGTGGATAAGTCAAAAATGATCAACAAGATCATGGATCTTTTTTGGATCAAATGATGTGATCTAACTTTGATCAGGTTGAGGATTAGCTGGGATCAAAATGGCTACTTATTCACAGGGGGAAATTATCCTAAAACTTGTTATTTGGATAACTATAGGTTAATCACCGTATATGTATGATCTTATCCACAGAGAAAATAGAAAATAAACCGTCGATTTTCCATTTTTTTGAAAAAAAAGTTATTCACAATCACGATATTCGGAGGTAAAAAAAGCGGCATAAGCCGCTTTTTGGAAGAAAGAAGCGGTTAAAACTGGTCAATATGATCGTTAAACCAGGCTTCAGCTGCATCTTCAGGGACAGGGGTTTCCAATACATCGATGCTAAAACAGTCTGAAATAGACTGTGCTCCGAGGTTTTCCAGTTGGCTGTGGACTGATTTTCCCGCTAAACAAAAGGTATCGTAGCTTGAATCTCCTAGTGCCACGACAGCAAAGCGAACCTGGCTTAAGTCTGGAGAATGCTGGGTTAATGCGTCGATAAACGGCTTAATATTGTCTGGGAACTCACCGGCACCGTGAGTTGAAGTCACCAATAACCAAAAGCCTTGTTGTGCAATATCATCGTAATCTGGCTGATTATGCAGGGTTATTTCATGTCCTTGTTCTTCAAGAAGATCATTAAGGTGATCGCCAACGTATTCAGCACCGCCCAAGGTGCTGCCTGTAATAATATGGATCATTAAGCTGTCCTTACTAAGAAAAAAAGCCAGCATAAGCCGGCTTTTAAAGGTTATTTACCAATACAGAATGAAGAGAATATACGACCTAAAAGATCATCTGAGCTGAACTCACCAGTAATCTCATTAAGATGCTGTTGGGTGATACGTAGCTCTTCCGCCAAGATCTCTCCTGCCATGTAACCTTCAAGCTGTTGTTTGCCGATATCTAGGTGATCCGATGCTCTTTCTAAGGCGTCCAAGTGACGGCGACGTGCCATGAAGCCACCTTCATGGCCACCAGCAAAGCCCATGCATTCTTTTAGATGGCTACGTAGTGCATCGATACCTTCGCCTGTTTTAGCTGATAAGCGAATCAAGGTCGGATCGTTAACGTGACAAATTCCTAGCTCTTCACTGGTTTGGTCCGCTTTATTGCGAATCACCGTCATGCCTATGTTATTTGGTAAACGATCAACGAAATCTGGCCAAATATCTTTTGGATCAGTGGCACCTGTAGTCGTTCCGTCCACCATAAATAAAACACGGTCTGCCTGAGAAATTTCTTCCCAAGCGCGTTCTATACCGATTCTTTCTACTTCATCGGAAGCATCACGTAGGCCTGCGGTATCGATAATATGCAATGGCATGCCATCGATATGGATATGTTCACGAAGCACATCTCGTGTGGTACCGGCAATATCGGTCACAATCGCAGACTCTTTGCCTGATAGTGCGTTCAATAGACTGGATTTCCCAGCGTTTGGACGGCCTGCTATCACCACCTTCATACCTTCACGCATGATTGCGCCTTGGTTGGCTTCTTGGCGTACGGATTCGAGGTTGTCGATGATAGCCTGTAAGTCAGCACTTACTTTGCCGTCAGCAAGGAAATCGATTTCTTCTTCAGGGAAGTCGATCGCTGCTTCAACATAGATTCGCAGATGAATCAGTGAATCGACCAGCGTGTTAATGCGCTTAGAGAACTCACCTTGTAGTGATTGAAGCGCCGATTTTGCTGCTTCTTCTGAACTTGCATCAATTAAGTCAGCAATCGCTTCGGCTTGCGTTAAGTCCATTTTGTCGTTCAAGAAGGCACGCTCAGAGAACTCACCTGGACGCGCGGCACGTACACCTGAGATAGTTAGGATGCGTTTGATTAGCATGTCCATAACCACTGGGCCACCGTGGCCTTGCAGCTCTAACACGTCTTCGCCAGTGAACGAATGTGGGTTAGGGAAGTAAAGCGCGATACCTTGGTCGAGCTCGATGCCATCGGCAGATTTGAAAGGCAAGTACTCAGCGTAGCGAGGCTTAAGTGTTTTTCCTGTTAGTTCTAGGGCAACCTGAGTCGCCAATGGGCCGGAAACGCGGATAATACCGACGCCACCACGTCCGGGCGCGGTCGCTTGAGCAACAATCGTATCTGTAGTCATAGGTGTGCCTGCTAGCATGTGAAGGCCAAAAAGGGGCGTTCACGATTAATCAATTAGCTGAATTGTAATCAGCTAAAAACAAAAAGGCGACCTTTTGGTCGCCTTTCTTTATCTCTTTCTATTCTCGAACTTACTTAGAATGTAAGCCTTTCTTTTCCAGCGCGCGGTAGATAAGCGTTTGCTGAATCAGAGTTACGATGTTCGATACTAGCCAGTAAAGAACCAGACCTGAAGGGAAGAACAGGAAGAAGAATGTGAACATAACCGGCATAAAGGTCATGATCTTCTGCTGCATTGGATCCGTTACCGTTGTCGGGCTCATCTTCTGGATTAGGAACATTGAAGCACCCATCAGAAGTGGCAAGATGTAGTATGGGTCTTGCGCTGAAAGGTCAGTAATCCAACCGAAAAACGGTGAGTGACGCAGTTCTACAGACTCCATTAATGCCCAGTATAGCGAAATAAATATAGGCATTTGTAAGATGATAGGTAAACAGCCACCTAGTGGGTTTACTTTCTCTTTCTTGTACAACTCCATCATTTCTTGGCTCATGCGTTGACGGTCGTCGCCAATACGCTCACGCATTGCAGTCAGCTTAGGCTGAAGCATGCGCATTTTCGCCATAGATGTGTACTGGGCTTTCGTTAGTGGGTACATAGCACCACGAACGATAAATGTTAGACAGATGATTGCCAGACCCCAGTTCACAACGATGCCTTGAATGAACGAAAGCAGAGTATGAAGTGGTTTAGCAATGAACCACAACCAACCGTAGTCAACTACTAGGTCTAGGCTTGGTGCAACAGCAGCCATTTGATCTTGAAGTTTAGGACCAACCCAAAGTGTTGCTTTGAAGCTCGCTTCGTCGCCAGTCGCGATGGTCTTGTTCGGCATGCGCACACCGATGTCACCAAGGTTTCCGATTACACGAGTGTAAAGGTTGCTGCCTGCTTCGTCGCGTGGGATCCATGCACTTGCAAAGTAGTGTTGAATCATCGCAGCCCAACCCTGACCATTTGCTAGGTTAAGAGACAGGTTGCGATCTTGCATGTCGTCGAAGCTGTATTTTTTGTAACGCGTATCTTCCGTAGAGTAAGCACCACCACGGTACGTTGGCATGGTTAGGCTACCGCCGTCATCCATAACGTTTTGACGTAGGTGAGCGTACATGCCGAATGTCGCGTTGTTACCAGAATTGTTGATTACATCGTATTCAACGTCAATCGCGTAGCTGCCGCGCTTAAGTACGAATGTTTTTGTGTAATCAAGGCCGTTCGCTTGGTAAGTCATTGGGATGCGTAGTTCATCTTGACCTTCAGCTAGAGTAAAGCTGTCTGCTGAAACCGTATAGCTAGGGCGGTTCGTGCTGCTTAAATCGATACCTTGAGGACCCACTAGACCGCTTTGAGCGATAAATTGGTGACCAGGTTCGTTTTTAAGAAGAACAAAAGTGTCTTCAGAATCGAACTCAGCAGAGTAATCATTAAGGTTCGCTTTAACGACATCACCACCAACCGTATCAATTGACAGCGTCAGTACATCAGTTGTTACTGTGATAGCTTTTGCAGCAGCAACTTGACCTGGAGCTGGGTCTAGATCATCTGCATAAGATGGTGCTGGTAGTGTGCTGCCAGATTGTGCCTGCTCAACCGCTTGTGGAGCTGGGTTCTTCGCTACGTTCCATTGTTGGAAAAGTAGGAAAGAAACCAAAGCCAATGCGATTAACAGGATATTACGTTGAGAATCCATCGTTATTTATCTCTGTCTTGTTTTGGGACTGGTGGAACGGGGTCAAAGCCACCTTCATTCAAAGGATGGCATTTTAATAGACGTTTGCCTGATAACCAACACCCTTTTACAAAACCGTGAGCTTTCAACGCTTCTATCGCATATAAAGAGCAGGTTGGAGTAAATCGGCAGCGTGGGCCGATGAGTGGACTAATAAACCATCTATAAAAATAGATGGGTATTAGCGCTATCCACGCGAAGGGCGAGACAGGCGAAGCCATAATTTGTCGAGTAGCTTGAACATTTCTTCATTGCTTAAATCTTGCGCGCTCTTTTTAGCGATTACAACAAAATCTTTGTTAGGGAGTTTGTGTTGAGTGTTACGAAAGCTTTCACGAGTAAGACGCTTGAATCGATTACGACCCACGGCGGTTTTAATCTGCTTTTTCGGAACGGCTAATCCAAGACGAGGATTTGAAAGAGAGTTATTTCGAGCAATGATGGTGAAATGAGGGGAGCCAGCTCGATGAGCTTGCTTGAAGACATTTTGATAATGTTCGGGAGTTAACAAGCGTAACTCCCGACCGAAGGCTAGCTTATTCAAAATAATCAAAGATTACTTAGAAAGACGCTTACGGCCTTTTGCACGACGTGCATTGATTGTTGCGCGACCGTTCTTAGTAGCCATGCGAGCACGGAAACCGTGTGTACGCTTACGCTTTAGAACTGTAGGTTGAAAAGTGCGTTTCATTGTAATTACCTTACTGATCAGTAGTTTTAGGTTTTTGTTAAACCCGGCGTGGGTATTTTTTCTCTTCTTTATATAAGAAAGGAAAACCGACGCCTCTCAACAAAGAGGCGGAATTGTAATCACTGTCACAAAAAGTGTCAATGATTGGGTTAACTAAAATTCCGGTCGGGGGATTATACGTAGAATAACTAAAATCACAAGGATCCTTAGTCGATCCCAACCTTGTTTAAGAATTTCTTTAATTTAGGATCTTGTGGATTACCAAAAATATCCTGTGGAGATCCCTGTTCGACAATGTGGCCATCAGCCATGAAGATCACTCTATCTGCGACCTCTCTCGCGAACTGCATTTCATGGGTAACCACCAGCATGGTTTGATGCTGATTTGCTAATTTTTTCATTAGGTTAAGTACTTCGCCAACCCACTCAGGATCAAGCGCTGATGTAGGTTCATCAAACAACAAGAGCTCTGGCTGAAGTGCCATCGCTCGGCCAATACCAACCCGTTGTTGTTGGCCGCCAGAGAGCGCTGCTGGGTAACTGTCCGATCTGTCACCTAAACCAATGTCATCGAGTATTTGTTGTGCTTTTTCATGGGCTTGTTTACTTTTCCAACCTCGAACAGTAATCAAACCTTCAGCAATGTTCTGCTTAGCCGTTTGGTGAGCAAATAGCGCATAATTTTGGAACACAAACCCCGTCTTACGACGCAGTGCAAGCACCTCTGATTTGGTATGTTTCTGAACATCCACCTTGATATCATCGATCGAAATCGTACCTTGATCGGCTTGCTCTAGAAAATTAACACAACGCAGTAAGGTAGATTTACCAGTACCACTTGAACCTATGATGACAATGATCTCGCCTTGCTTGATTTCTAGGTCGATCCCTTTCAATACTTCAGTGTCACCAAATTGTTTGTGGATATTTTGTAATTTGATCATCGTACGTACGCCTTATTCAGTTTCACTTCGGCCCAAATTTGAATACGAGTAAGGATAACCACCACGCCCCAATAAATCAGCGCTACCGCTAAGAAAGCTTCGAAGAAGCGAAAACTTGAAGAGGCTTCCATCTGAGCTTTAGCCATGATCTCAGCGACACCTAAAGTGAAAGCAAGCGAAGTCGACTTAATCATGTCAATGAAGTAGTTCATCAATGACGGCAATGCGACGCGGGTTGCTTGAGGTAAGATGATTCGGCGCATCGCTTGACTGGTTGTCATGCCCACAGATAGGCTGGCTTCCATTTGACTACGGTCAATACCGATAATCGCGGCACGAATACTTTCTGCCATGTAGGCGGCAAAGTGCAGAGTTAAGCCTATGACGGCAGCGCTGAAGGCATCTAGACCAACCATCCACGGGAACACTTGTGGTAAGCCGTAATAAAGAAGAAATAACTGTACTAGCAGTGGGGTGCCGCGAAAGAAGCTGATGTACAGTTGGCTCAACTGATCGAGTACTGGGATTTTGAATACACGAATGTTTGCCAGTATCAAAGAGAGAATCAGAGCAAAGAACAAACCCCAAGTTGCCATCTCCATGGTCGTGCCAAGATACTTCAGCAGTATTGGCAGCAGCTCTAGCATGTAATTAAAATCAAATCCCATAATCTATCTCATATTTTTATTGGAAGTGTTGTTCTATTTGGAAATACTGTTATATCAGGCTTTTAATCAGTAATACAAAAACAAAAAGCCCACCGCTGTATAAAGCAGTGGGCCTTAAATGGAACGAGTGAGTTATTACTTTTGGGTAATATCCGCCCCAAACCATTTCTGAGAGATACCTTCTAGCGTGCCATCGGCGCGCATTGTTGCTAATGCTTGGTTTACTTCAGCTTGCAGTTTTTTACCCTTGTCGTTGTCAACGAAAGGCCAAGCGTTTTCAATGGTTTCGAATGGCTGACCTGCTAGCTGCAATGGTAGACCTGTCTTCTTAATAAGCTCTAGTGCTGAAAGGCGATCCATTACGAATGCATCGGCACGGCCGAGTGCTACATCATGTTCAATACCTGTATCGTAGGTTTTTACATTGATTTTGCCATCTTTGTCATAGCTACGAAGCAGTTGTTCGAAGTTTGAACCCAGGTTTACCGCAACCGTCTTGCCATGTAAGTCTTCGATGCCTTTGATGCTGTCGTTACCTTTACGAACGGTAATCTGTGCGCCATCTACTACGTATGGATCTGCGAATAGATATTTCGCTTTACGTGCATCCGTCATTGTAATTTGGTTTGAGATCGTATCAATTCGACCCGTTTCAAGAAGACCAAACAGACCTGAAAAGTTTGCAGTCACGTATTCGATCTTGTAGTCGTTACGTTTACCAATCTCATCCCATAAATCCACTTCAAAACCTTGTAGCTGGTCTTGTTTAACGAAAGTGAACGGGAAGTAGCGACCAGACATGCCGACTTTAACTTCAGTCGCAGCTTGAACAGTAGCAGCAGAGAGTGCGATAGCCGCAATTGCAGCCTTAACCCAGTTATTCATTTGGTAACTCCTTATATTTATGGGATTGGATGTTACTGTGAAATGGCTCAATAGAATAAATAACCAGATGTTATTAACCATAACTATATCGTATTCTAATTTGGGGATAACTCGCAAGGATCCGGGCATAAGTAGATCATTGTGTGAGTAAATTAGGGGCAATATGTGTGGATCTAACTCTTTTCATCCAACTTACTGTGAATAACTTGGATCTTATTCACTGAATTTGTGATCAATCACTGGCGATCTTACTTATCAACAGGTAAAATCAACGGTCATTTCACATAACTTAAATAGAGTGGGGCACC